>NZ_JBEXGS010000002.1:0-574842 GCF_040607455.1 Sphaerisporangium sp. NPDC005289 | reverse complement strand
GCCGGCATCGCCGTACCACGACCCGCCGACCCTGCGCCGAGCACTGCGAAACATGGCCCGGGGTGGAGAGCCGTGCCCGGTGGACGGGTGTGGTCACCGCGTTGGACCAGTGCGCGTGTGCCGGCATCGCCGTACCACGACCCGCCGACCCTGCGCCGAGCACTGCGAAACATGGCCCGGGGTGGAGAGCCGTGCCCGGTGGACGGGTGTGGTCGCCGGCTAGACCAGGGCGCGTGCGCCGGTGCGCAGCACGTCCTCGTGCGCGTGCTGCAACTCGGGGGAGGGGTCCAGGCCGAGCTCCTCGCTGAGCAGGCCGCGGGCGTTCTGGTAGGCGTGCAGCGCCTCGCTGCGGCGTCCGCACCGGTTCAGCGCGACGACGAGCTGCGCGTGGAACCACTCGTTGAACGGGTGGGCGGTCACCAGCGCGCGCAGCTCGGCGATGAGCTCGTGGTGGTGCCCCAATTCCATTTCCGCCTCTATTCGGAGCTGCAGGGCGGCGATACGTCTTTCTTCCAGATGAATGGCATAACCATGCAGAAGCCGGCCGTAGTTGACGTTGGAAAGCGGCGCCCCGCGCCACAGCGCGAGCGCGTCCGCCGTTTTGAGGGCGGCACCCGCCGTACGGCCGTCATTACGCAGCGCACGCGCCTGCCCGACAAGGGTCTCGAAGGTCAGGTAGTCGGTCGCCTCGAATTCGATTCTGAAAATGTACCCCGGCGGCGACGTGGCGAGCATCCGGTTGGAGGTGGCCTCGCCGAGCTCGCGGGAGAAGGACTTCCGTAGCTGGTAGATGTAGGTTTGGGCGGTGGTGACCGCGCTGTGCGGGGGGTGGTCCCCCCACAGCTCCTCGATAATCGCGTCCAGGCTCACCACCTGGTTGGCGCGCATGAGCAGCAGCGCCAGAACCTGCCTTTGCTTGCTGGATGTCGGCGTGCACATCCGGCCACCGCTGACCACTTCGAGCGGACCTAAAAGATTGAATCTCACCGGAACCCTCCAAAGACGGGTGCAATGCCGTGCTGACGGCCGTCCTGCGCGGAGCTCCCTGCCGCGTGTCAAACGTAGTTCGGGGATATTTGCCGGTCAATGCGGGGGCGCGCAGTCTTAGGGAATAATTAAGATGTTGAATACGGGTTACCGGAAGCCCCTCCAGGGGGCGGGCCGGGGTGTGAGATCGGACATGGCCGCCCCGCCGTCGCCGCCCCTGGCGCTCGCCGGCGTCCCCGTCCGTCCCCTTCGTCCCCCTGCTCCGCGCTTCGCCGCGCGCGGTCCGCGCGCCCTCGATCGGGGCTCAAGGAGGGCCCGAGGAGGGCCCGAGGAGGGGCTGCGAGGTTTCGGATGCCGGTCCGAACCGCGGTCGCAGCATGGGAGGCGTCCACCATGTCCATCCCGGAGTCCATCTCGGAGTCGCGCACGCTCGACATCAGCCTCGCGGAGGGGGAGCCGCTCGCGGCCGCCGGCGACATCGCGGGCCCCCGGGTGGACGACCTGCTGCGCAGGGCGGCCGCGCGGGCGCCCTCGCGCGCCGCGCTGCGCTGGACGGGGGGCGAGATCACCTACGCCGAGCTCGACGCCCGCGTGGACCGGTGCGCCGCGGCGCTGGCCGGCCTGGGCGTCGGCCCCGGCGACGTCGTGGCGGTCGCCGCGGTGCTCGACCCGCTCTTCGCCGTCGGCTACTACGGGATCGCCCGCGCCGGGGCGGTGAGCGTGCCGGTGAACCCGCTGATGCGCGCCGAGGCGCTGGAGCACATCCTGCGCACCTCGGGCGCGGTGGCGGCGGTCCTGAGCCCGCAGGTGCGCGCCGCGCTGGACCCGGCGCTCGACCGCCTGCCGGAGCTGCGGCACGTCCTGCTCACCAGGCCCGACCCGGCCCGCCCCGAGGCCGTCGTGCTGGACGACCTGATGGCGCGGGCCCCCGTCGCGCCTCCGCCGTCCCGGGCGCCGGAGCCGGGCGGGCAGGACGTGGCGGCGCTGCTGTTCACCAGCGGCACGACGGGCGCGCCCAAGGCGGTGCGGCTCAGCCACCGCAACCTCACGGTGAACGCGGCCCAGACCGCGCACGCCCACCGGCTCACCCCCGGCTCGGTGATGTTCAACTACCTCCCCACGTTCCACCTGATGCACCTGAACATCGCCGTCCACGCCGCCTGCACGCAGATCCTGCACGAGGACCCGGACGTGTCCGCCTCCCCCGAGGCGGCCGTCCGCCAGGGCGTCACGCACTACTACAGCCTGCCCATGCGGCTGACGCGGCTCGCGGCGGACCCGCGCCTGGCCGAGATGCGGCTCCCCGGCGTGCGCGCCATCCTGTCCGGCGGCTCCGCGCTGGCGCCCGCGGTGACGAAGAGGCTCGCCGCCCACTTCGGCGTCCCGGTGGCGCAGGGCTACGGCCTGGCCGAGGCCTCGCCGCAGACCCACTTCGACCTGCTGGAGGACCCCCGGGCGGGGTCGTGCGGGCCGCCGTCGGCCGGTACGGCGTGCCGCGTCGTGGACGTGGACACCCGCCGCGTGCTTCCCGTGGGCGAGAAAGGGGAGATCCAGGTGCGCGGGCCGCAGCTCATGCTGGGGTACCTGGGCGAGCCCCCGTCGGCGCACCTGGACCAGGAGGGCTGGTTCTCCACCGGCGACATCGGCCGCATGGACCCCGAAGGCCGCCTGTTCGTGGTCGACCGGCTCAAGGACGTCTTCAAGTGCGACAACTTCCTCGTCTCGCCCACCGAGATCGAGCGGGTGCTCGCCCGCCACCCCGCCGTCGCCGACTGCGTGGTCCTCGACCGGCCGGACGAGTTCAGCGGGGCGGTGGCCTGTGCGCTGGTCGTCAGCTGCGTCCCCGGGACCGACCCGGCGGAGCTGGCCCGCTTCGTCGACGACCAGGTCCCCTACTACCAGCGGCTGCGGCACGTCGAGCTCGTCGAGACGATCCCGCGTTCGCAGAACGGCAAGATCCAGCGCCGGGAGCTGCGCGCCCGGCTGCTGGACGGGCCCGGTGCCGGCGCGGCACCGCAGAGCCGGGGCGCCGGGCGACCGGAGGGCCGTGGCACCGATGAGAGGAGCAAGTCCGTGGTCACCATCATCAACAAGCTCACCGTCACGGGGGACCCGATCGAGTTCGAGCAGCTGCTCGGCAAGATCAGCGGCTACATGAAGAGCCGCCCCGGTTTCGTCAGCCACCGCCTGTACCGCTCGCTGAAGGACCCCAACGTGTTCGTCGAGACCGGCGAGTGGGAGGACATGGCCTCCCACCAGCAGGCCGTGATGGGCAGCGGGTTCCAGGAGGTCCTCCCGGAGCTGATCAAGCACGCCAAGGCCGAGATCGACCTCTACCAGACGGTCGAGGACTGATCGCCGATGACCACCGACGCCGGGCTCCACACGGTGATGCTCATGCGGGAGCTGGCGCTGAGCGCCGGCTACGCGGGCATCCTGCGCGCCGCCGCCGAGCTGCGGCTCGCCGACGCCCTCGGCGAGGCCCCCGCCACGGTCACCGAACTGGCCCTGGAGGTGGACGCCGACCCTGAGGCCCTCGCCCGCCTGCTGCGCGCGCTGGCCGTGCACGGCGTCTTCGCCGAGGACGGGCAGGGACGCTACACCCACACCGAGATGTCGCGGCTGCTGCGGGCCGACGCGCCGCGCAGCATGCTCTACATGGTGCTGTGGGCCACCGAGCCCTGGACGTGGGCGCTGTGGGGCCGGCTCGCCGAGGCCGTGCGCCGGGGCGGCGAGGTGTTCGGCGAGGTCTACGGCAAGGACTTCTTCACCCACCTGCACGAGGACGCCCCGGACTCGGCGCAGGTGTTCGACCGGGCCATGACCCAGTCGAGCGTCATGTCCGCGCGCATGGTGGCCGAGATGCTGGACCTCGACGGGGCGGGCGTGGTCGCCGACATCGCCGGCGGCCAGGGCTACCTGCTGGCCACACTCCTGGAGCGCCACCCCACGGTGCAGGGGGTGCTGTTCGACCTGCACAAGGTGCTGCTGAACCCCGACCCGCGGCTGGCGGAGGGCGGGACCCTGGCCGGGCGCGCCCGGCTGGTGCCCGGCGACTGCCGCGAGTCGGTCACCCCCGGGGCCGACGTGTACGTGCTGAAGAACATCCTGGAGTGGGAGGACGAGAGCACGCTGCGCGCCCTGCGCAACGTCAGGGCCGCCGCGCGTCCCGGCGCCAAGGTCGTCGTCATCGAGAACCTGGTCGACGGCAGCCCTGAGATGAAGTTCGCCACCGCCATGGACCTGTTGCTGCTGCTGAACGTCGGCGGGCGCCGGCACACCAAGGACGGGCTGGTCGGGCTGATCGGCCAGGCCGGGCTGGAGGTCACCGGCCTGCGCCGGGTCGGCCCGTACCTGCACATGATCGAGAGCACCGTGCCGGGCGCCTGACCCGCGCGGCGCGGGACGGAGGCGAGGGGGGCGGGCACGAGCGGATCGTGCCCGCCCCCTCACCCATGCCCGGAACGGCCGGACGTCCCCCCAGGAAAAAGCCCTGCACCCGGGAAGAGCCCCGCCGGCCGGAAGGGACCCGCCGACCGGCAAGAGGCCCGCCGAGCGGGAGGAACCCGTCGACCGGGAAGAGTCCTAGGAGACGGCGGAAGGCCCCGGCCGGGTGGGCCGGGGCCTGGTCGGTCGGACGGGCGGGTCAGGCGGGTGAGGCGGGTGAGGCGGCGCCGGGGACGAACAGCTCCGCCGAGACGCGCAGGCCCGGGTCGCCGTAGGCGATCTTCTTGAGCATCGAGCGGTAGACGGGGGAGCGCGACACGACCCGCGCCAGCGCCGGCCGCACCATCGAGGCGAACCCGCCGGTGGAGAGCATGACCCTGCTCTGCGCGCGCTGGATCCTGGTCATGCTGTCCACGCTGGGCCTGCGCCTGAGGGTGAAGGCGCCGAGGAACGACGCCCGGGCGTCGTGGGACCGCAGGGAGGCCAGCAGGATCGGATGGACCGCCACCGCGTCCTGGATGGCCAGGTTGATGCCCTGGGCGCCGATCGGCCCGTGGGTGTGCGCGCTGTCGCCGATCAGCACCAGCCCGTCCCGCACCCACCGGTCGGCGCCGCCGGCGAACACGTCCAGCAGGGTCAGGTCGGTGAGCGCGCCGATGCGCTCGCGCACCAGGTCGGCGTACTCGGGGATCGCCGCGCAGATCTGCCGCTTGACGTGGTCCACGCCCTCGGCGGCCAGAGCGGCGTAGCCCTTGTGCGGGAGCGTCCAGCCGACCTGCACGCCGTCGGGCACCGAGGCGTAGGTGAGCACCGGGTTTCCGCCGTCCAGGAACACCCTGACCACGCGGGGCGGCGCCCCGGCGGCGGGCAGCTTGAACCACAGCACGTCCTGGTCGAAGACGTCAAGGCGGGTGTAGCCGATGCCGGCCAGGCGGCGCACCTTGGAGTACCTGCCGTCCGCGCCGACCACGCAGTGCGCGACGATCGCGTGCCGGCCGCCCCGTCCCTCGCACAGCGCGCCCCTCACCGCGCCGTCCTCCTCCAGCAGTCCGGTGACCCGGGTCCCGCCGAGGTAGGTGAAGCGGTCGTGGCGCAGGCAGTGCTCCAGCAGCTCCTGGAGCAGGTGGGGCTGCGGGATGGCGAGCAGGTGGTTGTGCGGCCCGGGCAACCGGCGGTAGTCGCCGTCCAGCAGCACCCTGCCCCGGTCCACGAGCTGGAACCTGTCGTGCTCGTGGCTGCCGCGCTCGCGGGCCCCGGCGAGCACGCCGAGCGAGTCCAGCAGCGCCGTCCCGCCGGGTTGCAGGATCTCGCCGCGGTACTCGCGGTCGAAGGACGACGCCCGCTCGACGAGCGTGACCCGCGCGCCCGAGCGCAGCAGGACCAGCGCCAGCGTCAGACCGGCGGGACCGCCGCCGACCACGCAGAAGTCGGTCTCGATCTGCCTCTCGGGACTCTTCCCGGCGTCCTGATCGGTGTCCTGATCGGCGTCCACCCTGGTGTCCGCCGTGGTGTCCCGCCTGGTGTCGGCCGTGGTGTCCTCCGTGGTGTCCGCCGTGGTGTGTCGGCCGGTGTCCGTCATCGCCGTCCTCGTTCCTGTCACCGCGGCGGGGCCGCCCGGCCCAACCCCGGTCATGAAAGCAGCCCCAGGCCGCCGTCCACGTTGATCACCTGGCCGTTGATCCAGGCGGCCTCGCCCGTGCTGAGCAGGGCGACGACCGCGGCGACGTCCTCCGGCGTGGTCAGCCGCCCGGCGGGCGTGCGCCGCGCCAGGAAGCGGATCGCCTCGGGGTTCGGCGTGTCGGGCCCCTTGTCCAGCTTGGTGGTGGAGACGCCGTTCACGGTGACGCCGTGCGGGCCGAGCTCGACCGCCAGATAGCGCACCAGGCTCTCCAGCGCGGCCTTGGCCACCCCGAGGCTGACGTACATGGGGATCACGCTGTGCGCGCCGACGCTGGACACGGCGATGACCCGCCCGTCGTCGCCCATCAGCCCCTCGAAGGCCGGTGCCGCGAACAGCAGCGGGTTCAGGGCGGCGGCGACGTCCCCGTGCAGCGCCGCGACGTCGGGCCGGATGGCCGGCATGGGACGCCAGGACGCCGCGTTGTGCACGAACACGTCCAGCCGGCCGAAGCGGCGGCGGATCGCGCCGAGCAGGCGGGCCACCGCGTCGCGGGCCGTCATGTCGGCCCGCATGGTCAGCGCGGTGCCGCGCAGCCCGGCCAGGCCGCGCAGCGCCTCGTCGGCGTCCTTGTCGGAGTGGGCGTAGTTGAGGATCACATCGCAGCCGGAGGCGCAGAGCTTGCGCGCGATGGCCAGCCCGAGGCCGCGGGTGGCCCCGGTGACGAGCGCGACCCTCCCGTCGAGCCGCACGGAGGGGTCGGGCGCGGTGAGCGGGTCACTCACCGCGCGCCCCCGCGCCCGTCCGGGACTCGACGAAGGACTTCGCGTGCCGCAGCGTCGTGGTGCTGTTCGCGCTCAGCGCCTGCCGCACCCGCGTGCGGGCCTCGGCGAGGGTGGCGTCCGGGCCGAGGAGCTCCTTGACCGCCTCGGGGCGGATCACCACCGTGTGGGAGGAGGTCACCTCGACGCCCTCGCCGCTCTCGCGGAACGACCAGCACCCCGTGTGCGCCGTCATGATCGCGGGCACGACGACCTGCTTGTAGACGATGCGCGAGCAGGGCGTGCACACCCGCACCGACGAGGTGGTGTGCGTCGACCCGTCGGGGGACCTGGTGTCCATCTCCATGACCTGCAGGCCCGGCACCTGTTCGGTCAGCTCGACGCGCGCCACGTGCGGCAGCCGCTCCGGCCAGTCCTGGCACCGGTAGATGTAGTCGTAGGCGTCCTTCGCCGGGCCGTCGATGAGCACGGTGTCGTCGAACGACAGCATCAGCTCGCCGAAGGCCAGGCTGCGTTCGGCCGACTCCTTCAACCCGGCCAGCTCCTTGTCGCTGTTGCGGTCGACCGCGCGCCGGATCCACTCGACCTTCTCGGGGTCGTCGCCGACGGCCGCGAAGTCGTGCTTGAGCACGACCTCGGTCCGCCCGCCGGGCAGGGGGCGGATCACCCACTCGCCGCCCATGGACGCGGCCGGCGGGCGCGGGTCACGCTGGCGGAAGGCCACCCGGCGCTCCTCGCGGCGCAGGGACCGGGCGGAGGTCCAGCTCCGCACCTCTCCGTTGGCGGTCGCCCAGATCCTGATCAGCTCCTCGGTGTCGTCGCCCTCGGCCCGCTCGGCGTGGATCGTCGGCCCGAAGTGCAGAGGCCAGGCGCCGACGTCGGCGATCAGCCCGTAGACGGCGTCCGAGGGCGCCGCGATCGTGACGGTGTGTTCGGTGACGTACGTGGTCTCCACAGCTGCTCGCCCTTTCCGCGCCTCAGTAGTTGCCGAGCCCGCCACAGATGTTGATCGCCTGGGCCGTGACCGGGGCCGCCGCGTCGCTGACCAGGTAGGACACCATCGCCGCCACCTCCTCGGGGGTCGTGTAGCGGCCCAGCGGGATCTTGGCCTCGAAGCGGCGCAGCACCTCTTCCTCGGAGATCCCCCAGTGGGCGGCGTACCCCTGCCGGACCCGCTCGGCCATCGGCGTCTCGACGTACCCGGGGCACACCGCGTTGACGGTGACGCCGGTCGGGGCCAGCTCCAGGCCCAGGGCCTTGCTGAAGCCGACGACGCCGTGCTTGGAGGCCGAGTACGGCGCGCCGAGCACGACGCCCTGCTTGCCGCCGGTGGAGGCGATGTTGACGATGCGCCCGAAGGACCGGCCGGCCAGGCCGCCGGCGGACAGGACCTCCCGGGTGACCAGGAAGACCCCGGTGAGGTTGGTGTCGATGACGCTGTGCCACAGCTCGTCGGGGATCTCCGCGGTGACCCCGCCGCCGCTGCGCCCGGCCGCGTTGACCAGGATGTCGACCGGCCCGTACCGGTCGGTCGCGGCGGCGACCAGGGCCCGCACCTCCTGCGCGGACCGCACGTCGCAGCTCGTGCCGTCCACCTCCAGGCCCTCCTCCGCCAGGTCCTTGACGGTGGCGGCCACGTCGGCGGCGGTGCGGGCGCAGATGTACACCCGGATGCCCGAGCGTGCGAGCGCCCGCGCCACGCACAGCCCGATCCCGCTGGTGGCTCCGGTCACCAGTGCGGTCCTCGGCGCTTGGTCTGTCATGGGGGCTCCCTCCGCGTAAGGTCGGCTCACCGGGCCCCGGCCCGGGCGTCCGCCGTGCCGCGCCGTGCCTCGGCGACATAGCCCGGCAGGTACTTCTCGAACACCCCGGCGTAGTAGCCGGGGCCGAATCCGCACAGCTTCACCTCGGGCACCAGCTCGGTGAGCTTGGCGATGGAGATGTCGTGCCTTCCCTCGTCGCGCACCTCGACCAGACGCTTGTCGGCGACCATGCCGAGCCGTTCCTCCAGGTGGGCGACGACGGTCTGCACGGGGATCGCCACGCCCGAGCCGACGTTGACGACCTCCCGCCGCACGCCGAGGGCGAGCAGCCGGTCCAGGCACATCACCACGTCGGCGATGTCGATGAGGTCCCGGCACACTCCGCGGTGGATGTACACGGTGCCGGACAGGATCTGCCGCACGAGCGCCGGCGGGAACTGGTGCGGCCTCTGGTGCGGGCCGACCAGGTGCGTCAGCCGCAGGACCAGGTGGTCCAGCCCCGAGTCGCGCAGTACGGCCTCCATCGCCAGCTTGTGCCGCGCGTACGGCGTGCTGGGGAAGACCGGGCCCCGCTCACGGCCCGGCGGGCCGTGGGTGCCGTACATGCCCTTGGACGCCGTCGACAGGTAGACCAGCCGGCGCCTGCGGGCGCGGCAGCGCTCGACGACCTCGTACAGCATGGTCGCCTCGCGCGCGAAGTCCTCCATCGAGGCGTTCGATCCGCTGGACACCCCCGCCGCGAACACCACGGTCCCGGGGTGCGAGCCGGCGATCGGCTCCAGATTTCGCGCGACGAACCCGCGCCCGACGATCTCCACCGGCTCACTCCTCGCGCTCAACGGTCTCGGTCGAGCATCCGGAGGTCCGTTCGGGCGGGGTTCGACTCCCGCTCGAGCCCGCGCTCCCGTCCGGTCCTCGGCTCTACCTCCAGGAGGGCTCGAGAGCGGCGCCGCACCATGCGGCAGCAGAGACCGAAGGCGAATCCACGGCCCTTTCAGGAGGACGCGGCATGACCGCAGACCAGGCGACAGCCGAGAAGCTCATCGACATGATCATGAACTACTCCCGGGCGCAGCTCGTGCGCAGCGCCGTGGAGCTGAACATCGCCGACCGGCTCGCCGGGGGCCCGCGCACCGCGGGTGAGCTCAACGAGGAGATCGGCGGCCATCTCGACGCGCTGAGCCGCTTCCTCAAGGCGTGCACCGCGATCGGCCTGCTGGAGGAGCCCGAGCCCGAGCGGTTCGCGCTCGCGCCGCTCGGGGAGTTCCTGCGGACCGACACCCACGCCGGCTCGGCGATCTCCAAGGTGGCGCTCGGCGCGGCCGGCCCGGGCATGTACCGGATGGGCGAGTACTTCACCGAGGTGGTGATGACCGGGCAGCCGGTCGCCAAGTCGGCCTTCGGCCTGGACTTCTACGACTACTACGCCGCCAACGCGGTCGAGGGCGCCCGGTTCGGCGAGATGATGGCGCTGATGACCCACGGCTGCGCCGAGGCGCTGGCCACCACCTTCGACTTCGGCCCCTACCGGAAGATCATCGACATCGGCGGCGGGCACGGCATGCTGCTCAGCCGCATCTTGGAGGCCGCGCCGCACACCACGGGGGTGGTGTTCGACATGCCCGAGACGGTGGCCGGGGCACGCAAGTACATGGAGGAGCAGGGCCTGGCCGACCGCGCCGAGTTCGTGGCGGGTGACTTCCACTCCGAGCTGCCCTCCGGCGGCGACCTCTACACGATCAAGACGGTGCTGTGCGACTGGGACGACGAGCATGTCGCGCGCATCCTGGCCAACCTGCACCGGGCGACCACGCCGGGCACCGAGGTGCTGCTCATCGACTGGATCATGCCGGCGGACGCCTACGGCAACAAGGACTTCCTCATCGGCCTGTACCTGGGCAGCTTCAACATGCTCGCCCAGTCGGGCGGCAAGATCCGCACGCTGGCGGAGTGGACGGCGCTGATCGAGGGCGCCGGCTTCCAGATCAGCGACACCCTCACCCTGCCCGACCCGCCCACCCACTGGGACGTGCTCCGGCTCACCCGCCGTTAGACGCGACCAGGGCCCGCGTCCCCGCAGAGGGCGGCGCGGGCCCTTCGCCGTCCCCGGGCGCCGGCGGGGAGGTCAGGAAGGGCGGGCGGCGGCGCCGCGCAGCCGGGGCAGGAAGCCGTCGAGCAGGCAGTCGAGCCCGTAGGCGAAGTCGAGGTCGGGATCGCTCTCCTCGCCCTCCTGCTCGATGAGGCGGCTGAAGGTGGGGTAGCCGCCGCCGGCCACCACCTCCTCGATGTAGGGCTGCACGGTGGCCGCCCACTGCTCCTCGGTCATCCCGTTGCGCCGTTTGGCCTCCTCGCCGGCCAGTTCCTGCAGGACGAAGCCGGTGACGTAGCTGGTCGTGGCGCCGACCATGCGCGCCATCTCGGGCAGGCGCAGCCCGTGCCCGTCCAGGGCGGCCAGGGTGTACTCCAGGTGGCGCAGCGCGTGCGGGCCGAGCGGCGCCCGCGAGGAGGCGGCCGCGACGAACCACGGGTGGCTGCGCAGCACCGCGCGGGTTTGGGTGGCGATGAGCACCAGCGCCGCGCGCCAGTCTCCCGCGGACCTCTCGGGCAGCTCGATCATGCCGTAGACCTCGTCGACCATCAGGTCGAGCAGGTCGTCCTTGTCGGGGATGTGCCGGTAGAGCGACATGGTGCCCGCGCCGAGCCGCACGGCGATGGCGCGCATCGACAGCGCGCCCAGCCCCTCGGCGTCCGCGATCTCGATCGCCGCGGCCACGATCTGCTCCCTGGTCAGCGCCGGGCGGCGGGCCGAGCCGGAACGCCCGAGGCGCGACCACACCAGCCCCGCGCGCGGCGCGGGCCCCCCGCCTTGTCGCTCGCCCATGCGCATCTCCCTTCACGTGCCCGGACGCCCTGCGGCTCCGGCGAGTTCCCCCACCGTCCATTATCCGGGTTGCGTACACCGCACCCTGGGGCGTACGCTCGTATCATAAAGCGTACTAAGTACGCATGGCAATGGCGGAGAGGAGGCAGGCGATGGCGGACACAGAGGCTCCCGTGATCGAGGCGGAGGGCCTGCGCAAGCGATACAAGAAGACCATCGCGCTCGACGGCGTCGATCTGGCCATAAAGCCCGGCACCATCTGCGGCCTGCTCGGGCCGAACGGCGCGGGCAAGACGACCGTGATCCGCATCCTCACCACCCTGCTCCGCCCCGACGGGGGCACCGCGCGGGTGGCGGGCTACGACACCGTCAAGCAGGCCGAGCTCGTGCGCTACCGCGTCGGGCTCGCCGGCCAGTACGCCGCGGTGGACGAGCTGCTCACCGGCCGCGCCAACCTGGAGATGATCGGCCGCCTGTGCCACCTGCCCCGCAAGGAGGCCCAGCGGCGCGCCGACGAGCTGCTGCACCGCTTCGCCCTCACCGACGCGGCCGAGCGGCTGGCCAAGACCTACTCCGGAGGCATGCGCCGCCGCCTGGACCTGGCGGCCAGCCTCACCGTCGAGCCGCCCATCCTGTTCCTGGACGAGCCCACCACCGGCCTCGACCCGCGCAGCCGCGCGGGCATGTGGACGCTGATCGCCGAGCTGGTCGAGGCCGGCACGACGGTCCTGCTCACCACCCAGTACCTGGAGGAGGCCGACCGCCTGGCCGACCAGATCGTCGTCATCGACGCGGGCAAGGTGCTGGCCACCGGCTCGCCGGCCGAGCTGAAGGCCGCCACCGGAGGCGAGCACGTGGACGTCGTCGTGCGCCGCGACGACGAGGTCGAGACCGCCCGCGCCGCCCTCGCCCGCCTGGCCTCGGCGCGCCCCCGGGTCGAGCGCCACCTGCGGCGCATCACCGTCCCGGTGACCGGCGGGCCCGCGGCCCTGGTCGAGGCGGTCCGCGAGCTGGACGCCCGCTCGGTCGGCATCGACGACATCTCCCTGCGGCGCCCCACCCTCGACGACGTCTTCCTGCGCCTGACCGGGCGGCTCGCCGACCGGTCGGGCGACACCCCCACCACCGACGAACTGACCTCGCAGGGAGCGGCACGATGAGCATCCCCGGCACTCTGGTCCTGCCGCTGCCCCCGCGCGGCTGGCGCTCGCGCCTGCGCTGGACGGTGGCCGACTCGCTGACCATCACCCGGCGCAACCTCAGCCACATCAGGCAGGTGCCCGAGCAACTGATCGACGTCACCCTGCAGCCCATCATGCTGGTGCTGCTGTTCGCCTACGTCTTCGCGGGCGCCATCCACATCAGCGGGGGCGACTACCGCGAGTACCTGGTGCCCGGCATCTTCGTGCAGTCCATCTTCTTCACCGCCGGCGGCACGGCGGTGAACGTCTCGCTGGACATGACCCGCGGCATCAACGACCGGTTCCTGTCGCTGCCGATGGCGCGGTCGGCGGTGCTGCTCGGCCGCACGGTGTCCGACCTGTTCGAAAGCGCCATCAGCCTGGTCATCATGGCGCTGTGCGGGCTCATCGTCGGCTGGCGGGTGCACACCGACCTCGGCTCGGCCGCCGCCGGGTTCGCCATGCTGCTCGTGCTGGCCTACGCGGTGAGCTGGGTGGCGACCTACGTCGGCCTGGTCACCCGCGGGCCCGAGGCCGCGACCGGCGTGACCATGGCCGTGCTGCTGCCGCTGACCTTCGTCGCCAACACCTTCGTGCCGACCGAGGGCATGCCCGCGCTCGTGCGCCCCATCGCCGAGTGGAACCCGATCAGCGCCGCCGCGGCGGGCGCGCGCACGCTGTTCGGCAACCCGAGCGTGATGCCGCAGGGCGGCGCCCCCGCCTGGCCGCTGCAACACCCCGTCCTTGCCACCTTCGCCTGGTCGGCGGTGCTGCTGGCGGTGTTCGCCTCGCTGGCGATCCACCGCTTCCGCAACGCCATGGCCCGCTGACCCCGCCCGCTGACCTCGTCCGCGGGCCTCCGGCGGGGCTCGACCGGCGACCGGCATCGTGACAGGACCCACGACGACAGGAGCGGACATGGATCTGAATCTGCGGGGCCGGTCGGTGCTGGTCACCGGGGCGAGCGGCGGCATCGGGCAGGCCATCGCGCGCGTCTACGCCGCCGAGGGCGCCAAGGTGGCCCTGACCTACCACACCGGTGCGGAACGGGCCGAGAAGCTCGCCGAGGAGCTGACCCGGAGCGGCGCGGCCGACGTCATGACCGTGCGCTACTCGCTGGAGGACCCGGCGACGGTGGCCGCCGCCGTCGCCGCCCTCGAACGCTGGGACGGCCCGGACGTGCTCGTCGCCAACGCGGTCCGCTGGGGCACCCGGCGCGCCCTCGGGCAGCGGCTCTGGGAGGTGCCCGAACACGACTGGGAGCCGGTGATCGGCCACAACGTCGCGCCGACCCTGCGCACCGTCCAGCTCGCGGTCCGCGGCATGGCGGCCCGGCGCTTCGGCCGCGTCGTGCTCATCTCCTCCCACGTCGCGCTCAACGGCCACCCCGGCCAGGAGTTCTACGGGGCGGCCAAGGCGGCGCTGCACGGCTTCTGCCGCAGCCTCGCCTGGGAGGCCGGCGGGGAAGGCGTGCTGGCGAACGTCGTGTGCCCGGGCCTGACCCTCACCGAGCGCGCCCGCACCGGCCTGCCCGACCACGTCAGGGAGGCCGAGGCGGCGCGCACGCCGACCGGCCGGCTGAGCTCGCCCGAAGACGTGGCGCGGACGGTGGCCTTCCTCGGCTCCCCGGCCAACGGCAACATCACCGGTCAGCTCCTCACGGTCGCCGGAGGCCGCTAGCGCCCCCGGCAAGGAAGGACGATCACCATGCGCATCATGCGGTTGCGTACGACGACCCCCATGGCGGCGGCCCTGCTGTTCGTGCTCCTCGCCGCCCCGGGCGGCTGCGGCGCCGGGGCGGCCATCACCGCCGACTCGGTCGCCCGCATCGGCGCCGACGCCTTCGCGGACGCCGGCCACCCCCTGGCCCACGGGCTCGACTGCACGGCCAAGTCCAAGGGCGCGGTCAAGTACGACGTCGACTGCACCGGCCGCACCAAGGACGGCAAGAAGGCCACCCTGACCGCCAAGAACGTGGCCGAGGACTCCCACGACGACGACGGCGTCTTCGTCGGCAAGGTGGACGGCAAGACCATCTTCAGCCGTAAGTGCCTCGCCTGCTGATCCTCGACCGGCTTTCGAGAGGCCGCTGTGAGCATGTGGTTCCCACCGGAACGGCCGAAGGGAAAGCCGTGGAACGCCGAATCGTCGACCTCGCGCACGTGGTGGCCGAGGACATGGTCGTGAGCCCGTTCATGCCCAGGCCCGTCATCGGCGCGATGCTCGACCGCGCCCAGTCGGCCCGCTTCCTCGCCGAGGGGGTGTCGTGCCTGATGTCGAAGATCGAGGTGGTCGGGAACACCGGCACCTACCTGAACGCCCCGTACATGTTCCACCAGGACGGCCCCGACCTGGCCGCACTCGACCTGGCGCGCCTGGTCGACCTGCCCGTGCGGGTCGTCCGGGTGCCCGAGGGCGTCGTCGCGATCGACCCCGAGGCGCTGGGCGAGCTCGGCGACCTCTCCGGCGCGGCGCTGCTGATCAACACCGGCCACGACCGCCACTACGGCGGCGAGGCCTTCTTCGCCGCCTCGCCCTTCCTGACCGCCGACGCGGTCAAGCACGTGATCGCGGCCGACCCGGTGCTCGTCGGCATCGACTCCCACAACATCGACGACGGGACCGACAACCACAAGCCCGCGCAGAACCTCCTGCTCGGCGCGGGCATGTGCGTCGTGCAGCAGCTCACCCGGCTCGGCGAGCTCCCCGAGCACGGCGCCCGGCTGACCGTGCTCCCCATGCCCGTCAAGGGCATGGCCAACATCCCCGTCCGCCCGGTCGCCCTGACCGGCTGACCCGGCACCCGCGCCGGGGAGGGGCCGGTACCTGGCGCGGTGACCATCTACGTGCACCCTCCCCGTCCCACCGGTGGCGCTGACCGGCTGAGCCGGCATCCGCGCCGAGGACGGGCCGGTACCTGGCGCGGTGACCACCTGCGTTCGCCCTCCCCGTCCGCCCGGTCGGCGCTGGCCAGCTGAGCCGGCGCCGACCGGCACCCGCGCCCGGGGACGGGCCGGTACCTGGCGCGGTGACCACCTATGTTCACCGGGCGCGGCTCTCCCCCCGCCACGTGCCGCAGATGATCGGCGCCGGGCCGGCGGGTCGTGGTACGGCGATGTCGGCGCCGGTTGCGGCGCCTGAGCCGGTGAGCGTTCCTGGACAGCGCGCTGACCAGGTAGGGGGCCAGCCTGCGGCGGCACCGGACGGCGTCGGGCCGGCGCCGCGCCGGGTCACCCCTGGTCGACCATGCGCATCATCGGCGGGGCGTAACGCTCGCCGGCGGCGCAGCCGGGCGGGAACAGCTCCTCGACCCGGCGCAGCTCGGCGGCGGTCACCGGCATCGCGGCCGCCGCCGCGTCGCGCCCAAGGTGGCCCGGGTCCAGCGTCCCGGGAATGACCGCGACGTCGCCGCCCCCGGACAGCAGCCAGGCCAGCGCCAGCTCGGCCGCGCCGTGCCCCAGCTCCGCGGCCAGGGCGGCGAATCGCGCGGCGAGGTCCAGGTTGCGGGCCAGCGCCTCGCCCTGGTGGCGCGGGTCGCGGTGACGCCAGTCGTAGGGCGGCAGCGCGTCCATGTCGGGCCGCTCCCCGGTGAGCATGCCCAGGCCGAGCGGGCGGTAGGCGACGAACCCGATGCCGAGCCGCCGGCACGCGGGCAGGATCTCCCGCTCCACGTGGCGCTCCCACAGGGAGTACTCGGTCTGCACGGCGGTGAGCGGCTGGACGGCGTGCGCCCGCTCGATCGTCGCCGCGGCGGCCTCGCACAGCCCGACGTGGCGCACCTTGCCCTCCGCCACCAGCTCCGCCATCGCCCCCATGGAGTCCTCCACGGGAACCGCGGGGTCGACGCGCGCCAGGTAGTACAGGTCGATGACGTCGGTGCCCAGCCGTTTGAGCGACGCCTCGCAGGATCGCCGGACCGCCTCAGGGCGCCCGTCCAGGCCGGGCGGGCCCGCGTCGCGGTGCACGACGCCGGTCTTGGTGGCGACGACGGCCTGCTCGCGCCGGCTGCCGAGCAGCCGTCCGAGGGCCTCCTCGCCCGCGCCGCCGCCGTAATAGTCGGCGGTGTCGAACATCCGCACTCCGAGGTCCAGGGCGCGTGCCACGGTGGCCGCCGCCCGCTCCCCGCGCCCGGCCGGCGTGGCCAGGCCCATGCAGCCCAGGCCCACCGCCGGCACCGTCAGTCCCTGTCCCAGGGTCGCCTCGCGCATCGCCGTGCCTCCTCGGTCGTCCAGCCCTCGGTCGTCCAGCCCTCGGTCGTCCAGCCCTCGGTCGTCCAGCCCTCGGTCGTCCAGCCCTCGGTCGTCCAGCCCTCGGTCGTTCAGCGCTCGGTCGTTCAGCGCTCAGTCGTTCAGCACGGCGACGGCCCGCGCCCAGCCGGCGCCCGCGCCCGCGATCTTGACGGGGAAGCAGACGACCTGGAAGCCGAACGGCTCGGGCAGCGCGTCCAGGTTCGCCAGCCGCTCGATCTGGCAGTACTCGCGCTGCCTGCCCAGGAAGTGCGCGGGCCACAGCACGCTCGTGTCGCCGGTCTCGTGGTAGGTCCTGATGATGTGCGGGAACGGCGCGTCCAGGCTGAAGGCGTCGGTGCCGATCACCTTCACGCCCATGTCGAGCAGCAGCCGCGTCGCCGGCCCGTCCAGCCCGGTGAAGTCGGTGAAGTAGGCCGGTGTGCCCACCCGGGCCGCCGCACCGGTGTTCAGCAGCACGATGTCGCCCGGGCTCGGGGTGTACCCGATCCTGGCCAGCTCCTTCTCGATCACCGTCGGCCCGGCGGCGCCCGTCCCGAACGAGGTGAGGTCCAGGACCACCCCGGGCGCGAAGAACCACTCCAGCGGCATCGCCTCGATCGTCCTCGGCGTGCCGTAGGAGGCGGTCGAGCCGTAGTGGGCGGGCGCGTCCACGTGGGTGCCGGTGTGCACCGTCAGCGAGAGGGTGTCGTTGTTGAGGAACTCCCCGCCGGGCAGGGCGTCCACGTCGAACTCGATGCCCATGTGGGCGCGCAGCTCCTCGCTCATGTGGCGCGCCCCCTCGGCCGGGGACATGGCCGTGTGGAGGACCGGGTCGGGTTCCCAGAAGCGCGCGTCGATGGGCGAGGACAGGTCGATCAGCCGCATTCCAACTCCCGCGTCACAGGTCGGCGGCCGGCTCGGGCGAGCCGGGGCTCACAGCCGTCACCGTCCACCGTGCTGCTCGAAAGGCGCTCGAGGCGGTCTCCAGCCGGCGCGGTCACGCTGGGCGGGTCACGCCACCACCGCGGAAGGGACGGCCCCATGGTGTTGCCATCGGTCATCGGCACCCTGTCGATCGACGAACTGCACGTGCGCGTGCAGCGCTTCTACGCCGAGCAGATGCGCCTCCTCGACACCGGAGCCACCGGCGAGTGGGCCGAGACGTTCACCGAGGACGGCACCTTCAGCGTGCCGACGTTCGCCGAGCCGGTCCGTGGCCGGGCCGCCATCGCCGCGGGGGCGCGGGAGGCGGCCAGGGCCCGGGCGGCGGCCGGCGTCGTCCACCGCCACTGGATGGGCATGCTCACCGTCGAGCCGGGCGAGGACGGCACCGTCCGCGCCCGCTCCTACGCCCTGGTCATCGAGACCCCGCTGGGGAAGGCGTCCAGCGTCCACCGCAGCACCGTGTGCGAGGACCTCCTGACCCCCTGCGCCGACACCTGGCAGGTCCGCGAACGCGTCGTCACCCGGGACGACCTGCCTGCCCGCTGACCCCCTCGGCCGCCCCGCCCGACGGTCCCGCCCGGCGCCGGCCCTCGCCCGCCGTGCGTGGGACGCGGGCGGCGCCGGCCGTGCGGGCGGCCGGTGAACGCCGACCGTCCGATGACCCGGCGTTGATCGTCGGCTGACCTTCCTCCCCCTAGCGTTTCGATTCGATGGCCGGCCGTAAGCCGGGTGCTCGGAGCGCGAAGGGGAGTCATGCAGCGGCGCACGTTGCCGGTTCGGTCGCCCGGGGGTCGTAGCTGATGCGGGAGGCCCGACGCGGGGCCGCCCGGCCGCTCCTGGCCGCCTGCGCCCTTACCTTGACGACGACCATGTCGGCCTGCGCCGGTGAGGGGCCGCGTCCCGCGGCCACGCCGTCCGCCCCGGCGCCCACGGCCGCCGCCGCCGCGCCCGTGCCGCACGGCGGCGCGAAGAAGGCGCCGGCAAGCAACGTCTACGCCGGGGATCGGGCCGGGATGCTCAGTCCGGTCGTCGCCTCCTTCCCGTCGCTGGTGTACGTGCCGAACAGCGAGAGCGGCACGGTCAGCGTCATCGATCCAAGGACCTACAAGGTCGTGCGCCATTTCCACGTCGGCCGCCGGCCCCAGCACGTGGTCCCCTCCTGGGACCTGAAGACGCTGTGGGTCAACAACAACGACGGCAACACGCTGACGCCGATCGACCCGGCGACCGGCGAGCCGGGCAAGCCGATCCGGGTCGAGGACCCCTACAACCTGTACTTCACCCCGGACGGCGCATCGGCGCTGGTCATGGCCGAGCGGCTCAACCGGCTGGACTTCCGCGACCCGCACACCTTCGCGTTGCGCGGCTCGCTGCCGATGCCGTGCCGGGGGATCAACCACGCCGACTTCACCGCCGACGGCGAGACGATGCTGGCCAGCTGCGAGTTCTCCGGGCATCTGGTGGCGATCGACCTGGCCCGGCGCAAGGTGCGCGAGGTGGTGAGCCTGCCGCACCGCGGCATGGCCCACCACCCGAACATGCCGCAGGACGTCAAGCTGTCCCCGGACGGCACGACCTTCTACGTCGCCGACATGGCCGCGGGCGGGGTGTGGCTCGTGGACGCCCGGGACTTCAAGGTGGAGGATTTCGTCAGGACCGGCGCCGGCGCCCACGGGCTCTACGTCAGCCGCGACTCGCGGAACCTGTACGTCTCCAACCGGGGCGCGGGCTCGGTGTCGGTGGTGTCCTTCGCCCGCCGCCGTCCGGTGGACACCTGGCGCATCCCCGGCGGGGGCTCGCCGGACATGGGCGGGGTGTCGGCCGACGGACGGAGGCTGTGGCTGGCCGGCCGCTACCACGGCGTCGTCTACGTCTTCGACACCGAGAAGGGCCGGCTGATCCACACCATCCGCGTCGACGCGGGACCCCACGGCCTGGCCGTCTACCCCCAGCCGGGCGCCCACTCCCTCGGCCACACGGGCGTCTTCCGGTAAGACGCCCGCGCCGCGGCGCTCAGCCCACCGGGACCTGGTAGTCCCTGGCGAGGTCGGAGACGGCGGCCTCCTTGAGGATGACCGTGCCGCCGACCGCCATCTTGTCCGGGACGACGACGTAAGAGGCGCGGGAGGCCGGCTGGTCGACGTGGGAGAAGTCCATCGGCCGGCCGAATCCGCCGTCCCAGGACGGCTGCGACCGGTGCGCCCTGACGATGCCGTCACGGCTGAGGTCCTTGTTCGCGCACGCCTGCTTCAGCGCGTCACCCACGATCATCGCCGCGCCGTAGCCCGCGCCGACGCCGCTGTCGACGGGCTGCCCGGGGTACTTGGCCCGGTAGTCGGCCACCAGCTTCTGGACGGCCGGGATGGGCGCGCTCATGGGCGCCGCGGCGGTCATGACGTAGAAGCTCTTCAGCAGCGCGGGCGCGGCCGGGGTGCCGAGCAGCTGCGGGCTGTAGGCCGAGTTGCTGCCGACGAACGGGATGTCCATGCCCTTGGCGACGGCCACGCCGACCAGGGAGGCCGCCTGCCTCGGGCCCACCGACACCATGATCGCCTTGACGCCGGCGTCCTTGAACGCCGACACCTGGGCGCTCATGTCCTGGTCGGTGGCCTTGATCTTCTGCTCGACGACGGTGAGCCCCAGCTTGCCGGCGGCGTACTTGGACCCGTTGAGCGCGCTCTCGCCGTAGTCGCCCTCGAAGTACAGGTGACCGATCTTGTCGCCGGACCTGATGCCCTTGTCCTTGGCGAGGAAGTCCACCCCGTTGATCATGTCGATGTCGTAGGTGGTGCCGGTGACCTGGACGGCCTGCCCGCCGAGCAGGCTGGTGGCCCAGGCCATGGGCAGCGTCAGCATCTTGTCGTCCTCGATGCGCCGCTTGAGCGCCGTGACCATCGGCGAGCCGATGAACTGGGGGACGGCCGCGGACTTCGGCGCGATCTCGGTGTAGGCGGCCACCGCCTTCTGCACGTCGTAGCCGTGGTCGCGGACGATGCCCGCGAGCTTGCGCCCGCACACCCCGCCCGCCGCGTTGGCCTGCTCGAAGTACAGCTGCTGCGCCTGGGTGAGGCTCTTGCCGAAGGAGGCGTAGGGGCCGGTCAGGTCGGTGAGGATGCCGAGGGTGATGGCGTCGGCGCTCACGCCGGGGCCGGTCTTCACCCCGTCTCCTCCGGTGGCGGGCTCGCCGCCCGTGGCCTTGCCGCTCGCGCACGCGCCGGCCGTCAGCGCGAGCGCGAGCACGGCCAGTGGGACGCCTGCCGTACGCATGCCGGATCTGCCCATGTCAGCTCCTGGTGTCGGGGGAGGGAGAGGGAGTGGGGGAGTGGGGGGCGGGCGCCCGCGGGGCGCGGGCGAGGAGGGTCGCCCGGGCTCCGGCCGCCGCGCGCAGCCGGGCGAGCAGCCCGGCCAGGCCGCCGGGCAGGAAGAGCACCACGGCGACCACGGCGGCGCCGTACAGGATGCGGGCCGCCTCGGCGGGGGAGAGGCCGCCGGAGCCCGGCTCGGCGATGAGCGGCAGGTCGTCGCTGTAGCGGGTGAGGAGCTGGGGCAGCACCGAGACGAACACCGCGCCGAGGACCGCGCCGCCGACCGACCCCAGGCCGCCGATGACGATCATGGCGAGGTAGTCCAGGGACAGCAGCACGCCGAAGTAGTCCGGCACGGTCCGCTGGAACACCAGGGCGAGCATCACCCCGGCCAGCCCGCCGTACATGGACGACAGCACGAACACCCCGGCCCGATAGCGGGCGACCGGGACGCCCATGACCCCGGCGGCGATCTCGTGGTCGCGGATGGTGTTCATCGCCCGGCCGGGCCGTCCCCGCAGCACTCCCCGGGCGAACGCCGCGGCGCCGAGCACGAGCAGCAGTCCGAGGAACCACAGCCGCTCCAGCGAGCCGAACGGCACGCCGAACAGCACCAGGGACGGGGTGTCGGCGAAGACCAGCCCGAACAGCTCCATCGGCGGGACGGCCCGCCCGTTGTACCCGCCGGTGAGCGGTTCGGCGTTGAACAGCACGTGCTGGCCGAGGAAGATCAGCGCCAGCGTGGCGATGCCCAGGTAGGCGCCCTTCAGCCGCCCGGCGATCGGGCTGAACAGCCCGCCGGCCACCCCGGCCGTCAGCACCGCGAGCGCCGCGGCGAGCGGGGTGGGCAGCCCGAGACCCGCCGCCGCGTGCGAGGCGCCCGCGGCCGGGTCGTCGGCGAAGTAGACGTAGGAGTAGGCGCCGACGGCGAGGAAGAAGGCGTGGCCCATCGACAGCTGCCCGGTCGAGCCGGTCAGCAGGGCGATGCCGATGGCGCCGACCGCCGCCGACATCGCGAACAGCCCGGTCTGCAGCCAGAACCCCTCCAGGTAGAAGGGCATCGCGATCGCGGCCGCCGCCCCGGCGGCCCACACCAGTGCCCGGCGCGCCCGGGAGCGGCCGTCAGACACGGACGGTCTCCCTGGTGCCGAACAGGCCGGCCGGGCGCAGCAGCAGGATGACGACCATGACCAGGAACGGCGCGACGTCGCCGATGCCGCGTCCGAGGAAGGCGAGCTGGTTCTGGTAGCCGCTCATCAGCGCCTCGGTGACCCCGACGATCAGACCCCCGGCCAGCGCGCCGGTGGTGGAGTCCAGCCCGCCGAGGATGGCCGCGGGGAACGCCTTGATCGCGGCCAGGGAGGTGCCGCGGTCCAGCCCGGGCGTGGGGAACACGCACAGGAACAGCGCGGCCACCGCCGCGAGGGCCCCGGCGACCGCCCACGCGCTCAGCGAGACCCGGCCGAGGCGGATGCCCATCAGGGCGGCGGTCTCGGCGTCCTCGGCGGTCGCGCGCATCGCGATGCCCCAGCCGGTGTACTTGAACGCCAGCAGGAACAGCGTGATCAGCGTCGCGGCCGTGCCGAGCGCGACCAGCCGCGTCTCGGCGACGGTCACCTGGCCGAGGTGGACGACCGCGTCGCCCCAGGGATCGCCGAGCGCGAGGATCTCGGTGCCGATCTGGCGGGTCAGCTCGGTGGTCAGGACGATGTCGACGCCGATCGTCACGATGGCCAGCACGTTGTGGGACCCGGCGCCGGCCCGCCGGATGATGAGGAACTCGATCAACGCCCCGACCGCCGCCGCGGCGGCGACGCCCACCAGCAGCGCGGCCCAGAAGCCGGTGACCGGCTGGAGCCGGGCCACCAGGTAGCCGCCGGCCAGCAGCAGCGAGGCGTGGGCGAAGTTCACCACCTCGGTGGCTTTGAAGATGACGACGAAGCCGAGGGCGATGAGCGCGTAGACGGCCCCGATGGAGATCCCGTTGAGCAGGAGCTCCAGGAATGTGATCACTTGTCCTCCTGGTCGGCGCTCGGGCCGAGGTAGGCCCGGATGACCTCGGGGTCGTCCTGCACCTGTCCGGGCGTGCCGTCGGCGATGCGGCGCCCGAAGTCGAGCACGGTGATCCGGTCGGCGAGGCGCATGACCATGCCCATGTCGTGCTCGACCAGCAGGACCGAGATGCCGAGGCCGCGGCGGACCTCGGCGATCAGCCCGGCCATCTCGGCCCGCTCGCCGGCGTTCATCCCGGCCACCGGCTCGTCCAGCAGCAGCAGCCGCGGCTCCATGCACAGGGCGCGGGCCAGTTCCACGCGCTTGCGCACCCCGTAGGGCAGCAGCCCGACCGGCGTGCCGAGCAGGCCGCCGAGGCCCGCGAACTCGGCGATCTCGGCCGCCCGTTCCCGGTGCCGGGCCCATTCGCGGCGGGCGGCGGGCAGTCGCAGGCCGGAGGAGACGAACCCGGCCCGGGTCAGCCGGTGCCGTCCGAGCATCAGGTTGTCGATCACCGGCTGGTGACCGGACAGGGCGATGTTCTGGAACGTCCGCGCGACCCCGAGCGCGGCGATGCGGTGCGGCGCCAGCGCCGTGAGCTCCGCGCCGGCGAAGCGGACGCTGCCCGAGGCCGCCCGGTACACCCCCGACAGCACGTTGAAGCAGGTGGACTTGCCCGCCCCGTTCGGCCCGATGACCGCGTGGACGCTGCCCGGCGCCACGGTGAAGCTCACCTCCGACAGCGCGGTCAGCCCCGCGAACCGCACCGTCACCTCCCGGACCTCCAGCAGCGCCGGGTCACTCGTCCCGTCCCGCGGCCCAGGCATACCGTCCGGTTGGTATGACCCGGTCACGCCGCTTCGGTCAGTGGTGCCGTCCGGTCGGGGCGACGAACTCATGCCGCTTCGGTCGGTCACGTCGTCGGGCAGGGGCGAGGAAGTCATGCCGCTTCGGTCCGTCACGTCGTCCGGTAGGGGCGAGGGGGTCATGCCGCTTCGGTCCGGGATACCGTCCGGTTGGTATGACGGGGTCATCCCTGCCACCTCCCGATCGCCCGCCGTCCGGCGGGGCCGTCCAGGGGCCGGCCGTCCGCCGGGTCGCCCATGCCGAGGTAGCGCCGCCGCACCTCGTCGCCCGCGGCCAGTTCGGCGGCGGGGCCCTCCAGGGCCACCTCGCCGACCTCCAGCACATAGGCGTAGGAGGCCAGCGACAGCGCCGGCGCCACGTTCTGCTCGATCAGCAGCACCGAGGTGCCGCGCGCGTTGATCTCCCTGACCGTCTCGGCGATGCGGGCGGCCATCATCGGCGCCAAGCCCAGCGTCGGCTCGTCCAGCAGCAGCATCGACGGGCGCGCCATCAGGGCCCGGCCGATCGCGAGCATCTGCTGCTCGCCGCCCGACAGCAGCCCCGCCCGCTGGTGGGCCCGCTCCGCCAGCACGGGGAACAGGCCGAGGACCTCCTCGCGCGCCGCCGCCGAGCGCCGGCCGCCGCCGAGCCCGCCGGCGCGCAGGTTCTCCTCGACGGTCATCCGGGCGAACACCCGCCGGCCCTCGGGGACCTGCGTCACCCCGCGCGCCACCACGGCGGGGGCCGCGAGCCCCGACAGCCGTGTCCCCGCCCAGCGGACCGTCCCGCCTCCGATCGCGCCCCGGTGGAAGCGCAGCGTCCCGGAGATGGCCCGCAGAAGCGTGCTCTTGCCCGCGCCGTTCGCGCCCAGCACGGCGACGATCGCCCCGGGAGGCACCCTCAAGGACACCCCGCGCAGCGCGGGCACCGCTCCGTAGTTCACCGCCAGTCCGCTGACCGTGAGCCCGGCGTCGGCCGGGGGCGCCGTGGCCGCCATCGCTCCTCCTTCGGGTCGGTGAGCCACATACGAACGCCGCTCGCGCACCGTCGTCCAGATGCGGCGGTGAAGTCGCAACCGGTGCCCACCGCCGCGGGAGGGCCGTTGTGCGCCCGCACAACGGCGCGTCACGAAACGAAACCGAACCTTGTTCCGTCCGGGCGGCGGATGGCAATCTACGAAAGATGCCCGCCAAGCGAAACGAGCACGTTGACGACGATGTGCGGCACGTCCTGCGCATCGTCGCCGCCCGGCTGCTCGAACGGCTCCCGGAGCTGGCCGACGAGCTGGTGGCCCGGGTGCGCGAAGGCGACGAGGCCTACCGCAGGCTCGTCTCGCCGGAGGAGCACCGGCAGAGCACGGAAGAGGGCCTGCGCATCGGCATCTCCGCCATCCTGCAACGGCCCCAGAAGCGCCGCGACCTGGAATTCGCCCGGTCCATGGCCCGCCGCCGCGCCGAGCAGGGGCTGCCCATGGACTCCCTCATGCGCATGTACCGCCTGGCGGCGCAGGTCACCTGGGCCGGGTTCGTCGACCTGGTCGAGCGCGAGCACCCCGAACTGCTCGGCGCGCTCGTGCGCACCGCCACCCACGTCTGGCACGCCATCGACCGGCAGGCGCTGACCGCGGCCGAGACCTACCGGCGGCGCGAGAAGGAACTGCTCGGCCGCGGCACCGAGCGGGTGAACGCGCTGCTGGACGACCTGCTGGAGGGCACCGGCGACGCCGCCGTCGCCCGCTCGGCCGCGGCCGCCCTCGACCTGCCCGAGCGGGGGCGTTATGCGGTCGTCACAATCAGGCTGCCGGTCCGCCAGACCCCCTGCGCCGACTCCCACCCCGAGACGCTCGGCGCGATGCGGCTGGTCTGGCGCATGCGCACCCACTACGAGGTCGCCGTCGTGGCGCTCGGCGACGGCACCCTCGACCGCCTGGTCGAGGGCATGGCCCCGGTGGTCTGCGGCCCGGCGGGGGTCAGCCCGGTCGTGGAGGGGCTGGAGGAGCTGGCCTCGGCCAGGAAGCTCGCCGAGCTGGCCATGCGCACCTGCGCGGGATGCGGGCCCGAGATCGCCCGGCTGGACCGGCGGCTGCCGGCCGCGCTGGTGGTCGCCCAGCCCGAGCTGTCGGGCCGGCTGACCGGCGAGGTGCTCGGCGCGCTGCTCGCGCTGGACGCGGCCGACCGCGAGGTGCTGCTGGCCACCCTGTCGGCCTGGCTGCGCTGCGAGGGCTCGGCCGTGCGCGCCGCCGGCCAGCTGTACTGCCACCGCAACACGGTCTTCAACCGCATCCGCCGCGTCGAGCGGCTCACCGGGCGCTCGGTGTCGCGTCCCCGCGACATCGTCGAGCTCGCCCTGGCCCTGGAGGCCGTCCGCCTCCTCCCGGCCGGCTGACCGCCCGCCGCCGAGCGACCGGTCCCCTTCTCCCGGGCGGCTGACCACCCGCCGGGCGACCGGTCCCCTTCTCCCCGGACGGCTGACCGCCCGCCGCCGGGCGACCGCTCCCGTCTCCCGGGCGGCTGACCCCGGTCGCGGCCCGGCGGCGGGGGTTGGGTGAAGCAGGGCGGCGGGATGACCTTGAATTGGCCGGTGCGTGACCGGTGTCTTCCTAACGTGGCGGTAGCCGGGCGCACCAGGCGTTCCGGGCACGAACACGGCCAGATCGGAAGCACCGCCGGTGATCAGAAGAGCGCTCGACATCCTGGGGCCGCCCCTGCTGCTGCTCGCCGTCGCGCCGGCCCTCGGCCTGGCCGCCCGGACCTCCGAGTGGACCGGCGCCGACCTGCGCCTGGACGAGACGGTGCGCGCGACGCGGTCCGCCCCGCTGACCGAGCTGGCCCACGCCCTGCACGCGGCCTTCACCCCGCCCGCCGGAGTGACCATGATCGCGCTGCTCACGGCCGTCCTGCTGCTGGTCCGGCGGCCCCGCACGGCGGTCGTCACGTTCCTGCTGGTCACCGTCGGATGGACGGTCAACTCGGTGGTCAAGGCGCTCATCGACCGGCCCCGGCCGCCGGTCGCCTTCCAGCTCGTCCCCGAGCTCGGGCACGACAGCTTCCCCAGCGGCCACGTGGCCCTCACCATGTCACTGGCGTTCGCCGCGGCCTACCTCGCCCACGGCACCCGGTACTTCCCCGTGGTCGCCGCGGCGGGCGTGCTGCTGGTGGTCGCGCAGGCGCTGGCCCGACTGTACCTGGGCGTCCACTACCCGACGGACGTGGCCGGGTCGATCTTCACCAGCACGGCGGGCGCCTGGGCCGTGCTGCGCCTGAGCGCCGCCCGCGAGAGCCGCCGCGTCCGGGGCCGGCCCGGCGAGAAGGACGACCCCCGCCCGGTCACCGGCCTGCCCATCTGACGAAGCCTCGCGCCCAGCCGGCCACCGAAGCCTCGCGCCCAGCCGGCCACCGAAGCCTCGCGCCCACCCGGCCACCGAAGCCTCGCGCCCACCCGGCCACCGAGGTCACGGGGAGCCCGGGCCCCGTCCCGGGGTTCAGCTTCGCGCGTCGCGCGGGGAGCCGGGCGCGCCGCCCGCGACGGCGGCGATCGAGGCGGCCACGTCCGGATCGAGGGCGAACGCCGTGTCCAGCCGGGTCAGCGCGAGCAGCCGGCGCAGGAACCCCTCGGCGCCCGCGAGCCGCACCCAGCCCCCCGACGCGGCCACCCGCTGGCGGAGGTCCAGCAGCAGCCACACGCCGCCCGAGTCGCAGAACCGCAGCCCCGCGACGTCCAGGATGACGCGGTCGCACCCCTGCGCCAGCAGGCCGTCCAGAGCCTGGCCCGTCTTGGCCCGCGTGGTCGCGTCGAGCTCGCCATCCAGCGTGACCACCGTGCAGGCGGGGTCGCGGTGGGGGACGATCGCCAGCTTCAAAGGCATCCGGCCGCTCCCTTTGCCGAACGTCGAAGACGGCAGCGTCAGCTCACATGGACGGGGTTGTCATCGTTCCTGTCGTTCTCCATCGTCGCATCGGGCCATCGCCTCCGGCTCCCTTAGGCGCGCTATGTACCTGGATCGAGACCTGGTATCGCACCGTACGCCAGCAGGGTCATTTTTATATGTAATGCTGACGATATGGAGTCGGCACCTTCGGAAACCGCCTATCCCCAGTCCATCGAGTCGAGCGAGCTGCTCGACCGCACCCCTGGCCTGTGGGTGGACGCCAGCGACGACGACGATCCGGTCCTGTTGTACGCCGACGGGCGCACCGTGGACACCTGGCGCGAGCATTATCCCTACACCGAGCGGATGTCGCGCTCGGAATACGACCAGACCAAGCGGCTGCTGCAGATCGAGCTGCTGAAACTCCAATATTGGATCAAGGACACCGGCGGCCGCCTGGTGATCCTTTTCGAGGGCCGCGACGCCGCGGGCAAGGGCGGCACGATCAAGCGGTTCATGGAGCACCTGAACCCGCGCGGGGCGACCGTCGTCGCCCTGGAGAAGCCCAGCGAACGCGAGCGCACGCAGTGGTACTTCCAGCGGTACATCGCCCACCTGCCCGCCGCGGGGGAGATCGCCCTGTTCGACCGGTCGTGGTACAACCGCGCCGGCGTCGAGCGGGTCATGGGCTTCTGCAGCCCCGAGGAGTACCAGGAGTTCATGCTCCAGGCCCCGCTGCTGGAGCGGATGCTCGTGCGAGAGGGCATCAGCCTGGTCAAGCTGTGGTTCTCGGTGTCGCGACGCGAGCAGCGCACCCGGTTCGTCATCCGCCAGGTCGACCCGGTCCGGCAGTGGAAGCTGTCACCGATGGACCTGCAGTCGCTGGACAAGTGGACCGACTACACCAGGGCCAAGGAGGACATGTTCCTCAACACCGACACCGAGGACGCGCCCTGGACCGTCATCAAGAGCAACGACAAGAAGCGCGGCCGCATCGAGGCCATGCGCCACGTGCTCAGCCTGTTCGAGTACGCGAACAAGGACCACGAGGTCGTCGGCGCCCCCGACCCGCTCATCGTCCGCTCGGCCGCCGACATCGTCGATGAGGACAAGTCGGACCGCGAAGGGGGCCCGCTGGACCTGCCCGCCGCCGAGACCGGGAAAGCGAGATGACCACGCCACGCCATGCCACCCATGCCACCCATGCCACCCATGCCGCCCATGCCGCCCGCGCCGCCGCGAACGCGGCCCGGTGAGTGGGAGCGACCGCGTTGGAGACGGCATTCCTACCTTTCGGCGACATCTCACAACGCCACCCGGGCGTCCTTAACACGGTGCGGGCAGATGACTACCGGGGGGTCGCATGACTTCATCAGGCTTTGGCAGGGCGCAACCGGACAGCGACCGCGTCCTGCACCTGGCCGGGGACCCTGACGCCGTCGCCCGCGCCCGGCGCCTGGTCTCCTCGGCGCTGGGCAAGGGCCACCCGCTCCACGACGACTGCGTCCTGCTGACCAGCGAGATCGCCACCAACGCGGTGGTGCACTCCGACTCCGGGCACGGGGGCACCTTCACCCTCAGCGTGTCCTACTCCGCCGACTGGGTGCGCATCGCCGTCCAGGACGCCGGCTCCCTCGACCCGCCGTTCGGGTGGCGGCCCTCCTCGCCGCTCGACACCGGCGGCCGGGGCCTGCTCCTGCTGGAGGCGCTCGCCCACCGCTGGGGGTTCATCAGGGAGGCGGGGACCAACAACGTCTGGTTCGAGATGCACATCGACCTGCTCAACCCCTCGGCGCCCTCCAACGGCTCCCTGCGGGTCGCCCGCTGACCCGGCGAGGACGGGTCAGGGCAGGTCGGGGGCGGGTCAGGGCAGGTCGAGGCGGCACAGGCCCTCGGCCAGCACCTTGGTGGTCAGGCGGGTGCGGCTGTCGCAGCCCAGCTTGGCGAAGATGTGCTCCAGGTGCGTGGTCACCGTGCGCACGCTGAGCACCAGCGCCGCGGCGATCTGGGGGTTGGAGTCGCCCAGCGCGACCCGGGTGAGCACCTCCACCTCCCGCGAGGTCAGGTCGTAGGGCAGGGCGCACGGCCGCTCGGCGATGACCGCGCCCTGGATCGCGCCGTGGAAGCCGACGCCCGCGCGGTGCACCCGCACCTCGCGCCACTGGCCGCAGGAGTCCAGCCACAGCCCCCGCCGCGACAGCTCGCGGGAGTCGATGAAGTCCCGGGCCAGCTCGGCCATCGCCGGCTCGTGCTCCAGGGCCCGCGACGGGGGCCATCCGGCGACCGAGCGGCGCCGCCCGCCGCGCTCGAAGGCGACCGCGTGGAAGCCGGGCGGCAGGCCCATCGGGTCGATCACGCACCTGGTCAGGTCGGTGACGTGGGCCAGGGTGCCCGAGACCGCGCTGAGCACCGTCGCGGTCTCGGGCGGCAGCGTGTCGCGGCTGCTGACGTGCAGCAGACCGGTGTAGCGGCCCTCGTTCACGAACAGCGGCGCGGTCAGCCCCGAACGCCAGCCGTACGGCTCCAGGTGCCTGCGGTAGTACAGCTCGGTGCCCGGGGAGCCCATCGACAGCGGGACGCGCGAGCTCATGGCGCGCCGATAGGGATCAAGCCCGGCGTACTCCTCGGCGGCGTCCTCGTCCACCCGCGCGTACCCCGAGGAGACCAGGCTGCGGTGGCGCCCGGTCGCCGGGTCGAACGCGACGAACTCGTACGCCTCCACCGGGATGATCTTCCGCAGGGCCGTCATGGCGCCGTGGGCCCCCGACCCTCCGGCCACCTGGAACCCCACCTCGGTGAACGCGTGGAGGTGACCTGCGCTCAGGGTGATCTGATCCATCAGTCCTCCGCGCTCAGCTTGCCCGACACAGATCTTTTCACGGAATACGTAAACCATCCGATGCAGACCACTGCCTTGCTATTTAGCCTCTCCGGCATCACGCCGGAGCGACGGAGAGGCAGAGGAACAGTGACGGTCCACAACAAGGCGCGAGGTGCCGCCGTCCTCCTCGCGGCGACGCTCGCGCTGAGCGCGTGCGGCGGTTCGGGCGGGAGCACGGGCGGCGACCAGGGCGGACAGGGGCCGAAGCAGTTCTCCGTCGCGCTCAACGAGCCCGACCACCTGACGCCCGGCAACACCTCCAGCAGCTACTCCATCACCGTACTGCAGGCGCTGTTCGACACGCTCGTCGTGATCGACCCCCAGGGCAAGCCGCAGATGCGCGCGGCCGAGTCGGTGACCAGCCAGGACCAGAAGACCTGGACCATCAAGATCAAGACCGGGCAGAAGTTCCACAACGGCGAGGCGGTGACCGCCGAGAGCTTCGCCGACGCGTGGAACGCCGCCGCCTACGCCCCGAACGCGTGGACCAACAACTACTACTTCGCCAACATCGAGGGCTACGACAAGCTCAACCCCGAGGCCGAGGGCGCCAAGCCCGAGACCGACAAGCTGAGCGGGCTCAAGGTCGTCGACCCCGCCACCCTCGAGGTCCACCTGACCGCGCCCTTCAGCCAGTTCCCGATCACCCTGGCCTACACCGGCTTCGCGCCGATGCCCAAGGCCGCCTTCACCGACCTGAAGGCCTATGACCAGAAGCCGATCGGCAACGGCCCCTTCGCCCTGGACGGCGACTGGGCGCACAACCAGCAGATCAAGCTGAAGAAGTTCGACGGCTACGCCGGTCCGCGCCCGGCCAAGTCCGGCGCCGTCCTGTTCAAGATCTACGCCAGCCGCGACACCGCGTACACCGACCTGCGGGCCAACAAGGTCGACCTGCTGCAGACCATCCCGCCGGCGAGCGCGTCCGAGGCCAAGAAGCTGCTCGGCGACCGTTTCGTGCCCACGCCCAGCGGCACCATGGACTACCTCGGCTTCCCGACCTTCGACAAGCGGTTCCAGAACGCCGACCTGCGCAAGGCGATCTCGATGGCCATCGACCGGCAGGGCATCGTGGACGCCGTCTACAACGGCGCGTTCAAGCCCATGGCCTCGCTGGTGGCGCCGCTGGTGCCCGGCTACCGCGACAACCCCTGCGGCGAGGCGTGCACCTACGACGCCGCCAAGGCCAAGGCGCTGTTCGACAAGGCCGGTGGGTTCTCCGGCACGCTCAACCTCTACTTCTCCAACGCCGACCCCAGCTACGAGCAGTGGATGCAGGCCGTCGCCAACCAGCTCAAGCAGAACCTCGGCATCACCGACATCCAGTTCAAGAAGATCCCGGCCGCCGACTACCTGTCCACGCTGCGGGAGAAGAAGGAGGACGGTCCCTACCGCAACAACTGGGTCATGGACTACCCGAGTCCGCAGAACTACCTTGAGTCGATGTGGGGCGCGGGCAACCGGATGGGCTGGGACAACAAGCAGTTCAACGACCTGGTCGCCAAGGCCAACGCCGCGCCCAGCATGGAGGCGAGCATCCCGCTGTACCAGCAGGCCGAGGACATCGCGCTCGCCGAGATGCCGATGATCCCGCTGTGGAACTGGCAGGACCAGGCGGGCTTCAGCAACAAGGTCGGCGACGTGCGCATCGACGCCTACAGCCCCAACCTCGACACGATCACCGTCAAGTAAGGCACCGACGAGCAGGCGCGGGTCGGGCAAGGCACCGTCTAGTAAGGCATGGTCGAGCAAGAATGCACGCGATGGGCACTCCGCACCTGGTCATCTCCCGCGGCCGGGCGGGGTGCCCGGCCGCGCGCGAGGGGGAGGGCCGCCGGTGAGGTACGCCGTCCAGCGGCTGCTGCAGGCCGTCCCGGTCTTCGTGGCCACCACCTTCCTCATCTACGCCATGGTGTGGGCCCTGCCGGGCGATCCCATCCTCGCGCTCGCCGGTGACAAGCCGCTGCCCGAGAACGTCCTGCAGACGCTCCGCGACCACTACCACCTCAACGACCCGCTGATCGTCCAGTACGGCCTCTACATGGCGGGGGTGTTCCTGCGCGGCGACCTGGGGGAGACCTTCACCGGCCAGAAGGTCAGCGAGCTGCTCACCGACCGCTGGACGGTGACCGCGCAGCTCGCCGTCACCGCCTGGGTCTTCGAGCTGGTCGTCGGCATCGGGCTCGGCGTGCTGGCGGCGCTGCGGCGCGGCAGGCTCGCCGACACCGCGGTGCTGGCCGGCACGACGTTCGTCATCGCCGTCCCGGTCTTCGTCGTCGGGTACACCGCGCAGATCCTGCTCGGCCTGAACCTCGGCCTGTTCCCGACCGCCGGCACCGACGAGGGCTGGCCGGTCAGCTACCTGCTGCCCGGCATGGTGCTCGGCTCGTTCGGCCTGGCGTACGTCGCCCGGCTGACCCGGGCCAGCGTGGTGGAGAACCTGCGCGCCGACTACGTCCGCACCGCCACGGCCAAGGGGATGCGGCGCTCGCGGGTCATCGGCAGGCACGCCCTGCGCAACTCGCTGATCCCGGTGGTCACCTACCTCGGCGTCGACTTCGGCAACCTCATGGCCGGGGCGGTGGTCACCGAGGGCATCTTCAACCTGCCGGGCATCGGCCAGCAGGTCTTCCAGTCCATCCAGCTCCAGGAGGGACCGGTCGTCGTCGGCGTCACCACCCTGCTGGTGATGATCTTCATTCTGGCCAACCTGCTCGTCGACCTGCTGTACGGCGTGCTCGACCCGAGGATCCGCCGTGGTTGACCTCAAGGCCTCCGTCGAGTCCGCCGCCCCGGGCCCGAAGGCCCGCCGCGGCGAGCGCGGCTCCCTCTGGTACGACGCGTGGCTGGAGCTGCGCGGCCGGGTGGTGTTCTGGATCTCGATGGCCATCCTGCTGCTCGCCTGCGCGATGGCCGCCTTCCCCTCGCTGTTCGCCCGGTTCGGGCCGAACGACGACTGCAACCTGCGGATGTCCAAGAAGGGCCCGGGCGGCGGCGCCCTGTTCGGCTACGACCTGCAAGGCTGCGACTACTGGTCCCAGATCGTGCACGGCACCCGCGCCTCGGTGCTCATCGGCATCGCCGTCACCGTCTTCGCCCTGCTGATCGCCGTCCTGCTCGGCCTGGTCGGCGGCTACTACGGCGGCGCGCTGGACGCGATCATCGCCCGGGTGACCGACGTGTTCTTCGGCATCCCGTTCGTCCTCGGGGCGACCGTCGTCCTGGTCGCCTTCCCCGGGCACGGCATCTGGGCGATGACCGCGGTGCTGGTGCTGCTGGGCTGGACCACCATGACCCGCCTCATGCGCGGCCAGGTCATCGCGGTGCGCGACTCCGACTACGTGCAGGCCGCCCGCGCGCTCGGCGCCGGTGACCTGCGCATCATGGTCAAGCACATCCTGCCCAACGCGATCGCCCCGGTGTTCGTGGTCGCCATGCTCAACATCGGCAACGTGATCTCCGGCGAGGCGACCCTGGACTACCTGGGCGTCGGCCTGCAGTACCCGGACGTGTCCTGGGGCCTGCAGCTCAACGTCGCCCAGTCGTTCTTCGCCGAGTATCCCCACCTGCTGCTGTTCCCGGCCCTGTTCCTCACCGCCACCGTCCTCAGCTTCCTCATGCTCGGCGACGTCGTCCGCGACGCTCTCGACCCCAAGCTGCGCTGACGCACCCGGCCTGCGCGGCGATCCCCTTCGCCGGTCGCCGGCGTGCTCTACACGCCTGACGGCCGGGGCCGCACCAGGGCGGCTGTCGCAGATACGACATGTCATATTTCCGACAAGTCGCTCCCGTTGCTGGCGTCACATGCGCTTCGTCACCATTGCAGAGATTTCTGGCGATTTGCCTAATTTTTGGAGTGGCTTCGTGCAGCGCCCCCCTTCCCTACGGCTCGGGTTCACCTCCCTGGCCGCGGGACTCAGCCTCGTCATGGCGGCCTCGCCGCTCACCGGCGGGACCGCCTCCGCCGACGGCCCCGGCTCCCGGCCCGCCACGGCCTCCCGGCTCGCCACGGCCTCCCGGGCCGCGACCGGCCCGTCCGCCGGCACGCGGACCGTCACGCTCATCAGCGGTGACAAGGTCACCTACCGGTCCGGCGGCGACACCCCGGCGATCGTCTCCGTCCAGGGACCGCACGGCGGCCGCGCCGCGGCCCGCATCACCACCGTCGGCGACGAGGTGTACGTGGTGCCGGACACGGCCGCCCCGTACGTGACCGCCGGACTGGTCGACCGGTCGCTGTTCGACGTCACCAAGCTCGCCGCCTACGGCTACGACGACGCGAGCAGCGACCACATCCCGCTGATCGTCACCTACACCGACGCCGCCGCCCGCAAGCGGGCCGAGCCGGTGCCGGGCGGCGCGGCGAAGGTCCGTACGCTCAGCAGCATCCAGGGCGCGGCGCTGACCGCCGGCCACGACCGGGCCGCGGACTTCTGGAACTCCCTCACCGGCACGGCCGGCGCGGGCGCCTCCTCCCGCCGCGCCGCGCCCGGCACGGCTCTCGCCGGCGGCATCGCCAAGGTGTGGCTGGACGGCAAGGCCAAGGCCGACCTCGCCGACACCGTCGCCCAGGTGCACGCCCCCGAGGTGTGGGCCGCCGGGAACACCGGCACCGGCGTCAAGGTGGCCGTGCTGGACACCGGCGTCGACGCCGCGCACCCCGACCTGAAGGACCGGATCACCGGCACGGCCACCTTCGTCCCCGGCCAGGACGTGACCGACCGCAACGGCCACGGCACCCATGTCGCCTCCACGATCGCCGGCACCGGCGCCGCGTCCGAGGGCGTGGAGAAGGGCGTCGCCCCCGGCGCCGACCTGCTGATCGGCAAGGTGCTCGACAACGCGGGCAGCGGCCAGGACTCCTGGATCATCGCGGGCATGGAGTGGGCCGCCCGCGACCAGAAGGCCAAGGTCGTCAGCATGAGCCTCGGCGGCGGCCCGTCCGACGGCACCGACCCGCTCAGCCAGGCCGTGAACCGGCTCAGCGAGGAGACCGGCGCGCTGTTCACCATCGCGGCCGGCAACTCCGGCCCCGAGGACGAGACCGTCAGCGCGCCGTCCACGGCCGACGCCGCGCTCTCGGTCGCCGCGGTGAGCGTCGGCGGCAAGGGCACCTCCCTCGCCGCCTTCTCCAGCAGGGGCCCGCGCGTGGGTGACTACGGCCTCAAGCCGGAGATCTCCGCGCCCGGTGTGGACGTGCTGGCGGCCCGCTCGCAGTACGCCCCCGAGGGGGAGGGCGCCTACCAGACGATGAGCGGCACCTCCATGGCCACCCCGCACGTCGCCGGGGTCGCCGCGCTGCTCTCCGCCGCGCACCCGGACTGGACCGGGCAGCGGCTGAAGGACGCGCTGATCAGCAGCAGCAAGGTCCTGTTCCAGTTCGGCCCCTACCAGGCCGGCGGTGGCCTGGTGGACGCGAGCGCCGCCGTCGGCGGCACGGTCTTCGCCACCGGCACCGCCCACATCACCACCCACTGGCCCTACACCACCGGCCAGAAGGCGACCCGGCAGGTGACCTACACCAACACCGGCGACGCCCCGGTCACCCTGAACCTCAACGTCACCGGAGGCGCCCCCGAGGGCCTGTTCGAGCCGTCGGCCGGCACGGTCACCGTCCCCGCGCACGGCACCGCCACCGCCGAGGTGACGCTGGACGTCGACCGGGCCGAGTTGGACGGCCACCTGGCCGCGCGGCTCGACGCGGTGGACCAGGAGGGCGTGCTGCGCGCCCACACCGTGCTCGGCTACTACAAGGAGGGCGAGCGGGCCCAGCTCACCGTTCACGCCAAGGACCGGTCCGGCAAGCCGCTCGCCGGCGAGATGGTCGTGACCCGTCAGCTTCCCAACGGGCACCAGAGCCTCGACGCGTACGCGATCGACGAGTCCGGCACCCGCACGCTGCGGCTGCCGACCGGCACGTACTCCATCTGGATGTGGGGCGAGGTGCAGGGCGCGAACGGCCCGCACTCGCTCGGCGTGGCCCTGCTCGCCAAGCCCAGCGTCGACCTGAAGGCCGATACCACCGTCACCCTGGACGCCGGCGGCGCCCGGCAGCTCTCCTCCGTCCTGCCGAAGGGCATGGACCGGCCGCGGACCACGGTCGACACCCGCGTGGACTTCGTCCGCGGCTTCGGCGGCGAGGAGGCCGTCGCCGACAGCCGCCTCCTCGGCGTCCAGCACGACAGCATGTGGGTGCTGCCGACCGGCGGCAAGGTGACCGGCGGCCGGCTGGACCTCGCCGCGCGCTGGCGCGACGAGCAGCCCCGCCTGGCGGTCTCCTCGAAGGACGACGACTTCGACGACCTGCTGATCCAGTCCCGGTACACCCCGCTGCCGGAGGGCAGCCACTCCTTCGACGCCGTCTTCGCCGGGCAGGGGAGCACCGCCGAGCTGGCCGCGGCGAAGGTCAAGGGGAAGGTCGCGGTCGTGCGCTGGAGCGACGCCGCCGACCCGGTCGCGATGGCCGAGGCCGCCCGCGCCGCCGGCGCCAGGCTGCTGCTCCTGGTGGGCAACGGCCGCGGCAGGCTCGACGCCTGGGACGCGGTGCAGACCCCCGCCCCGATGCCGGTGGCCTCGGTCACCATGGACGAGGGCGAGCGCCTGATCGGCCGCATCCTCAACAAGGGCAAGGCCCCGCTGCAGGTGACCTCGCACCCCGCCGCCGGCTACCTCTTCGACCTGGTGCACAGGTGGACCGGCGCGGTGCCCGCCGACCCGGTCTACCGGCCCGGCGAGCGTGACCTCGCGCGCGTCGAGATGTCGTTCGCCAACCACGAGCAGGCCACGGCGCGGGACTTCCGCACCGACGTGCTGCCCGACTGGCCCCGCGGATTCAGCGGCTACCTCACCGAAGGGCCGGCGCGCGGCACCCGCACCGACTGGGTGTCCGCCGACGGCGGCGTGCGCTGGATGGAGTACGCGCTCGCCCTGGACGGCGGGGCGCAGGAGCAGTCCGACCTGGTCACCTACAAGGCGGGCGCGACCGGCGACTCCCGCTGGTTCGGCCCGATCGTGCGCCCGCGGATGAACGACGCCAACGGCTGGTTCCCCCTGCGCGGCGGCGACGCCCTGGTCTTCTTCCTGCCCGCCTGGGGAAGCTCCGGCGGCGACCACCAGGGGGAGATGCTGTTCAACGAGCACGTCACCCAGACGGCGTCGCTGTACCAGGGAGACACCCTGGTGGACCGCGTCACCAACGACCGCACCGACCGCTCGGTCGTCCTGGCCCCGATCGTCAGCCCCGACCGGCTGCCCTACCGCCTGGTCAACGAGGCCGCCCGGGACGCGTCGCTGTACCCGTACTCGACGCGCACCCTCACCGAGTGGGGCTTCACCAGCGGATACGTCGAGACCGACCACACGCTGACGCTGCCGATCATCCAGGTGGACTACGACGTCGACGTGGACGCCGACGGCCGGGCCCAGCGCAAGGCCGATCTGACGGTCACTCCCCGGCAGCTGCCGTACGCGGTGGACGCCGGGCCGATCAGCGCCGTCACCGTCGAGGTCTCCTACGACGACGGCGCCACCTGGCGGAGCGCCCGCCTGGCCCGCTCCGGCGACGGCTGGAGGACCAGGCTGGACGCGCCCCGCACGGCCCACGCGGTCACCTTGCGCACCCACGCCGAGGACACCAAGGGCAACACCGTCGGCCAGACCATCGTCCGGGCCTTCGGCCTGAGGTGACCCCCGAGCCCGGGGCCCGGCCCATCCCGGGCCCCGGGGCGCCCGCGCGGACCCACGGCGCGCACCGGAGTCCGCGCGGGCGCCGCCCGGAGTCGGCGCATGCCACGATGGGATCAGGGACGTGAGGGGGCGCTGTGGGGGAGCCGGACGAGGGGTCGTACGCGTGGATGCTCCGGTTCCACCTGGGTGAGCGGACGGTGCGGGGCACCGGCGTGCTGACGGTGCGCCGGGGGCCGGGCCCGCCGGCGCGGCTGGCCTGCGCCCTGCTCGGCCTCCCCCGCACGGGCACGGCCGTCCCGCTGCACGTCACCGTGACCCGCCTGACGGCCGCGCGGACGGCCCCCGCACAACCGCACCGGCCGGAACGGACGGCCCCCGGTTCTCTAGAGCGACCCGTCCCGGACGGGGAGGCGGGCAGGCGGGAAGTGCCCGTGGTGGAGCGCTGGGAGCGCGTCATCGGCGGGCGCAGGCTGCTCAGCCACCAGATCCGCCTCGGCGAGCGAGGGTGGGAGCGGCACGGGCCGCTGGAGGTCCGCACGCGCACCGTGGCCGGCGCCGCGGACGTCGAGGTGGTCCAGCTAGGCGCCGTCCTGCGCGCCGGCCGGCACGAGATCCCCGTCCCCGCGCGCCTGGCGCCCCGCGTCCACGCCCGCGCCTGGACCGGACCGGAGGATCCGGACGGCGGTCCGCCGAGCTTCCGCCTGGAGGTGGAGGTCGCGTTGCCCTTGATCGGCCGGCTGTTGTCGTACCAGGGGCACTGCCGGGAGGAAAGGGCCTAGGCTGTCCGGTCATGAGCGTCGATCTCCACGGGCGAACGCAGCGGCTCGAGATGTCCGACCAGAACCTCCGCGCCTTCGAGGCCGTCGTCCTCGCGGCGACGCCCGAGGGCATCGTGCTGGACAGGTCGGCCTTCTACCCCGGAGGCGGCGGCCAGCCGGCCGACCACGGGGTCCTGGTGTGGCAGGGCGTCGAGACCCGCATCGTGGGCGCCCGCAAGGGTGAGGACCTCTGCCTGATCCCCGCCGAGGGCGACCCGATCCCGCCCGCGGGCACCGAGGTGCGCGCCGCCGTCGCCGACGAGCGGCGCTCGGCGCTGATGCGCACCCACTCCGGGCTGCACGTCCTGTGCGGCGTGGTCTTCCGCGACTATGGCTCGCTGGTGACCGGCGGCAACATGGAGCCGTTCAGCGCCCGCATGGACTTCAACCTGCCCGAGGTGCCGCCCGGGTTCAAGCAGACCGTCGAGGACGCCTGCAACGCCGAGATCGCCGCCGGCCGCCGCATCGACGTCCGGGTGCTGCCCCGCGCCGAGGCGTTCGCGCTCCCCGACATCATCCGCACGGCCACCAACCTCGTGCCCGAGGACGCCGAGCAGGTCCGCATCGTCGACATCGTGGGCCTGGACACCCAGGCCGACGGCGGCACGCACGTGGCGACGACCGCCCAGATCGGCCGCATCGTGGTCACCAAGATCGAGAGCAAGGGCAAGGGCTTCCGCCGCCTCCGCATCGCCATCTCCGACTAGCGTGGACCTCTTCCCGCACTCGCTGCCGATCATGGAGACGATGGGCAGGAGCGATGACGGGCGCTCGTGGCTGGCGGTGCTTCCGTCGCTGGTGAACGGGTTGCGCGAAGAGTGGTCGCTCCGGCTCGGCGCGCCGTTCCACGGCGGGAGCTGCTCGTGGGCGGCTCCTGCCCGGCTGCCGGACGGCGGCCCCGCGGTCCTCAAGATCAGCTGGCCGCACCGGGAGGCCGCAGGTGAGGCGGAGGCCCTGCGATGGTGGGACGGGCACGGCGCCGTGCGGGTGCACCGCCACGACCACGTCAGGTACGCGCTGCTCCTGGAGCGGTGCGAGCCGGGCGACCCGCTCGGCGACGCCGGCCACCTCGCAGTCGAGGAGCGTCTGCTGCTGGGTGCCGAAGTGCTGAACGAGCTGTGGGCGGTGCCCCCGCCCGCCGAGACGGCGCTGGAGCGCCTCGGCGACGTCACCGCCGAATGGGCCGATCTGGTGGAGGAGCGCATGGAGCGGCTGCGCCCCGGGTTCGACCCCGGGCTGGTGGCGCACGGCGTCCGGCTGCTGCGCGAGCTGCCCGGCAGCGCCGCCCGCCGGGTCGTCCTGCACGGCGACTTCAACCCCGGCAACGTGCTGGCCGCCCGGCGCCGACCCTGGCTGGCCATCGACGCCAAGCCCATGATCGGCGACCCCGGCTACGACCCCTGGCCGCTGGTCGAGCAGATCGACGACCCCTTCGCGCACTCCGACGCGCCTCGGGTGACCGGCGAACGGTTCGCGCTGGTCGCCGGGGCCCTCGGCGAGGACACGCGGCGCCTGCAGGCGTGGGCGGTGGCCCGGCGCGTCGAGACGGCGCTGTGGGCGGTCGAGCACGGCGTCCAGGACGGCGCGAGCCGGGTCATGCGGACGGTCCGGATCCTGGCGGACCTGGCCGGCGTCTGACGGCCCACCGGCGCCCGGGCTCGTAAGCCGGTGCGCCGTCAGGGTCCGCGAGCGGCATCCGTGATCTTCTGTTGTACCGCGCAGGTTTACCGCGCTCTTCAACCCTGCGGTGGACGCCTCCCGGCGCTCGGATGCGCGATGGTGGCCGAGACCGCAGAACAGCGCCGACCGGCCCGTACGCGGGCCGTCGCCGGAACCGACCTTCTGGATCGCTCACGTCGCCCCAGGCCCTACCCGGGAGGAACCCAGGGGTGCCACGTCTCGATCTATGACGGCAGGAAGGAGAACGTGATGGGACAGACAGGCGGCACGGATACCGACAGCATGTGGGCGAAGAGGTTCGGATCCGCCCGGCGTCGAAAGGGCCGGCGCGGGGCAGCGGCCTTGGTGGCCGGCCTGGGTTTGCTGGCCGGAACGGCAATGGCAGCGCCGGCCCAGGCTTCGGCGACGTCCTGCCCCAGACCCGGCCACGGAATCAACGGCGACGGGTCCGGCTATATGAAGATCGCCGCCAATCTCAAGGTGTCGCCCTACGCCGCGTGCGGCAACGTCAGGCATCTCAGCCGGTACACGACGGTCTACTACTGGTGCTTCATCCCCAACTCGTACGGCAACCTATGGTGGTGGGTTCGCGTCGCGGGCACCTCGACCTACGGCTGGATGTCGGCCGACAACCTCCACAGCACCCTCAAGGACGACAACGGAGACGGGAAACGCACCTTCTCCAGGTGCTAGATCATGGTGGTCGGTACCGCTCAGCGCGAAGTGCCGCAGGCGGCGAACCTGGACTCGATCCAGTTCGGCCAAGGGGCCGTAGGCCGGCCCGAGGGGAGTAGATGCCTTGGGCCATCCAGCCCATGGTCATCATCTTGAGACGGTCGTGCATCGGGATGCCGGGCGCCGATGTCTCCGGACGAGTTCGAGGAGGGCGGCGCCTGCGAGGTAGGTGGCCAGGACGCCCGCGGGCAGCCCCGCAGGTCCGTGGGGGCCGGGACCGGCCAGCGCGACGCCGAGCAGCCCGGCCACCACGGCGCCGGCCCCCGCGACGGTCAGCGTGGCGGGCAACACTCCCGGGATCGGCTCGACGGGGCGGGACCGCCGGTCCGCGCGGCGTTCGAAGCGCCCGAACACCACGACCAGGACGGCGAGGATCAGTGCCAGGCAGGCGACCCACGGGATCCGCAGGAGCAGCCAGAAGGCCGAGCCGGGCGCGGCGGAGGGCAGCACGCCGGTGCCGTACAGCAGCGCGACGCCGAACACGACGGCGGTCATGTGCCACAGGAACAGCGTCATGATCACCGAGTTGACGGCGACGACGACCGTCCATGGGCCCGGACGCCGCAGCCACCGGTTGCCGAGGCCGCGCAGCGACAACGCGACGCCCGTCTGCGTAACCGCGAGGGCGAGCAGTGCCAGCGTCGGCGGAGCGGTGTTCTGCGTGCGCTCCCCGGTGACCCCCACCATGCTGACCGGGTAGGGGCCGGCCACGGTGAGCAGTACCAGGACGGCCAGCCCGGCGGCGGCAAGCGGCAGCGCCACGCGCCACCGCGACGGCAGCCGCCCGTCCTGCACGGCGAAGCCGAGCTGGTGCACCGCCAGCCACGCCAGCAGGTAGTTCGCCGTCCCGACATACGGCACGCCGAAGCCGAGCCGCGCCACGTCGTCCGCGCCGACCATGGCGGCCAGGACGATGGGCACCGCCAGCCCCGCCCGCCGGTGCAACCCGTACATGAACGGGGTCAGGAACACCACGGCGATGTAGGCCACCAGGAACCACAGCGGGATCGACGCCAGCCACACCGCCGTGCCGACCGTCGCCGGCGGGGCGCCGAGGGACCGGGCCACGAAGGCCCCGGCCGCCAGCCCGCACAGCAGGACCGTCGTCGGCTGGACGAGCCGGGCGGCCCGGTCCAGCGTCCAGCCGGTGCCGTTCCCGCCGCGCGCGAGGTGGGAGGTCAGCGACGCCGCGTTCGCGAACCCGCCGACCAGGAAGAACAGCGGCATGACCTGGAAGATCCAGGTCAGCGGGTGCGTCCACGGCACCAGCTCCAGGATGCTGCGGCCCGTCGGCCCCGAGGGGCCCCAGGTCACGTACACGACCAGCCAGTGCCCGGTGACCACGGCCGCGATCGCGACGGCGCGGATCAGGTCGACATGCCGGTCACGCCCCGCCGGTGTGGAGGCGGCCATCCGCCGCCATCCCGTGACCACCCGGCGGACCCCGTCTCGCGGCCGCGTCGTCATGCCTCCGACGTTAGTTTCCCCGCCCGCCGCCGGCGGGACCGGGCTCCGGCCGTCCGTGGCGGCCGGAGCCCGGTCCGGAGGGCGCGGGTCATCTCACAAGGCGGAGGCCGCTTCAGAGGTAGGTCAGTTCAAGGGAGTCGTGGTTGGAGCCCCAGGAGAGGTCCAGGGCCCAGCAGCCCGCCGACGGGACCTCCACGATGGACGGGTAGATCTCCCCGGGCCCGGAGTCGGCAGGCACGCTGACCCGGACGACCGGGGCCCGGGCGCCCTTCGGACGGGCGGTGATCTCCAGCGGGTGGCCGTCGCGGGGCTGCCGGACGTACCAGAGGATCTTGTTGGCCGGGTCGGTGGGCCGCCCGGCCCGCAGCGGATCGGCGAACAGGTAGCCGAGCGCGTCGCCTCGCACGCCCATCCTGACGGGCAGCCCGCCCGGGGCGTTGACGCTCGCCCACGACGGGACCGGCGCCCGCGTCCCGGCCGATGAGCCGGCGGCGCGGTCCTGGCAGGCCCCGTCCGCGGGCGCGGCCCGCACGGCGCCGCCATCGGCGCAGGCCCCCGCCGTCAGGACCACCACCAGGGCCGCGATGAACATCGAAGGTGTCGTCATGCCCTCACTACCGCCCGGCGGCGGTGGAGGTTCCGAGGAGGAGATCGTCCTCCATGAACCTGCGAAGCGGGCGGAATCAGGTGGCGAAGCGGGCGAGGTCCCCCCCGCAGCGTGCCGGCTCGGGTGCGGCGCGCCGCCGGGGACCGGCCGGGTCAACCGCCGGAAGGTCGTCGGCCCGCTCCGGCCCTCCCGCGCATGGGAGCGGTGGGACCGGCGGTACGCCGGACGACGCCGGTGGCCGGTGATGCGCGGTCGGGCCGCGGGCGACATGGCGGAGCTTTTGTCGGTTCAAGGTCGCCGGCTTGGGTGGAGGGGAGGGCGCTCGGTGATAATGAGAGGGACGCTGATGCGCGGGGCCTGCCGAAACGATCGCGCGCAAGGCGCAGTTGACTGAGCGAGGGCACGCGCGTGCGGCCCTCTCATACAAGCCGTCGCCGCGGGGATTGCGCGAGGGACGGGGCGCCCGCTGACACACCCGGGGCCGCGACGGACGCGGCCGGCGGGCCGTCGAAGGACGAGGCCCGTGAAGGCGCGGGCCGGGAGCGGCGCCCGACCGTCGCGTCGCCGGTGTGAAGGGCCGGCGACCCCCGCCCGTGGCGAGCCGGTGACGATCGCCGGCTCACGATCAGGCCGGCCGAACCCGCGCCGCCCCGATCACCGGCCGGTGAGACCACCGGCCGGGCGCCCGCCGCGGCCACGGCCCCGACACCGTTCCGTTCTGCCGATCTCCCATGCCGCCGTCCAGGCAGCGAAGCCGTGGCCACTGCCCGGTGGCCCGTCCTTCGCGGGGTGGCCACTGCCCGGTGACCGCCCGTCACGAGAGCGCAAAAAGGGGAAACCCATGAACACTCGTCTACTCGTCCTTCCGCTCGCAACGGCACTGTCGTTCACGGCCGCCTCCGTCGCCGGAGCCGGCGCCACCACGAGCGGACGGGACGCGGGAGCCGGCACGCTGGCGCCGGGAGCGGTGCGGACGCCGGTGCCCTCGCCGGTCTCTCCCACCTCGACCTTCTCGACGCCACCGGGCTCGCCGTCGGGGTCTCCCGGGTCGCCGATCCCCTCGGAGTCGCCCTCCGGGTCGCCGAGCGAGGGGTCGCCCTCGCCGACCGCTCCGGCCGCCTCGCCCTCGGGGCCGGGCTGCGCGTCCCTGCCCACCTCGGGCCCAGGCAGCCCGGCGCAGCTGGCCGGCGAGCCGCTGGCGACCGCCGTGTCGCACATTCCGGACCTGTCCACGCTGGCCGACGCCGCGAAGAAGGCGGGCGCGGTGGAGACGCTCAACTCGGCCAAGGACATCACGGTCTTCGCCCCGACCAACTCCGCGTTCAACAAGGTGCCGCAGGACCAGCTCAACCGGATCATCGGCAACCGGCAGCAGCTGACCCGGCTGCTCACCTTCCACGTCGTCCAGGGGCGCAAGACCCCGGCCGACCTGGAGAACGGCCCGCTCACGTCGCTGGAGGGCGGCAAGCTCACCGTCGGCAAGTCCGATGACACCTACAAGGTCAACAACGCCAAGGTGACCTGCGGGCCGATCCAGACCCGCAACGCCACGGTCTACATCATCGACTCGGTCCTCAAGCCCGGAGGATGAGCGCGACCGCTCCGGGACGGGCGCCGGCCGCGCGCGGCGGGGCCGGCGCCCGTCCACGCCCGCCGGGCCGGAGCCCCGTCCACACTCGCAGAGCCGATCTCGGCGGATGGCGCCGGATCGGGCGCCCGCCTCGTGCGCACGCGAGCGCGGGGTGGCGCTCGGTCAGGCGTCGGGCCGGCAGTTGGGCAGGGTCCGGTCGGTCGGCGCGCACAGGGTGATGCCGAACGGGATTCGGAAGGCGCCCTCGGCGCCCCCGCTGTCGTAGGTGATGACGAAGCCCGGGCTCCACGCGCTGGTCGCGGTGGGGCGGGAGATCTGCAGCACGACCTCGCTGAACTCCACCCTTGAGTAGTCCTCCGGCAGGCAGACCTGGGTGACCGTGCGGGAGGCGGTGGAGACGCCGCGCTGCCGAAGGCCGACGGGTTCGCCCCAGCCGACGCCGTCCTCGCCGAACCCGCGGTAGAACGGCCGGAGCGCGAACTCCTGGACGGCCAGGCCCCCGCGCGAGTTCTCGAAGCGGACCCCGGTGACCTCGACCGCGCCGGCGCGGTCCAGGCAGACGGCGAAGCTCCCGAACAGGTAGGGCATGCCCTGGACGGTGCGCCGCAGCGTCAGGGACTGCCGGCCGCCGTCACCGGGCGGCGCGATCAGCCGGACCGTCTGCGGGTTCCGCGCGGCGCCCGGCCCCGCGCAGGCGGCCACGGACAGCAGCACCAGGCACCGCGCCACGGTGGAGGACCATCGGGGCGAGCCCCTGCCACGGGTCGCCGGCGGTGTTCTCGGAATGGTGTTCAGCCCTTGTGCGCCTCGACGATGGAGGAAAGCCGGACGCCTGCGCCCCTGTTCCCGCAGAGGCGGGTGAGTTTCGTCGGCCGGAACGACAGTTTCGAGCGGACATCGTATCCGCTCTGCGCCGAAGCGGTGAAACCCGCCACGCTGACGCCGCCGCCGATGACGACGTTTCTCGCCTGGTCCTTGTCCCAAACCGAAGAATGCCCATAAAGGGTTATGCACTGCGCTTTCAGCGACGGATGATAAGCGCGGGCGAAACGTTTGATCGGGTCTCCAAGGCTCAGCGGCACCAGGTTCCGCCGGCCGTCGCAGCCGTTGGCGAGCACGCCGTAGTTGACGGTGCCGATGGCCCACGCGTCGGCGACCCGCGAGGCGGTGTGGCTGTCGCCGGCCCGCACCGTCAGCGTGAGCGAGCCGTTGGAGGACCACCGGCCCCCGGCCCGCGCCGCGCCCGTGCTCAGCGTGTGGTCGGCGCCGTTCGCCTGGGTCACCGTCGCCAGCGCCCCCGACCAGGCGTAGACCCCCATGTAGGTCTCCTCGCGCCCGTCGTGGCGCTTCACCACGCGCGGGATGCATGGACCGGGCGACCTGCGCGCCGCGGCCAGCCGCCCGGCGGAGATCTGCGCGGCGGTGACCGCGCCGTCCTTCAGGGCGGCGGCGATGGCGGGGAAGGCGGGCGCGCGGGGCGTGACGAGCGCGCGGCCGATCCCCCGGGCCGCCGCCGCGCCGAACGGCCGCGACGGGGCCGGCGGCGGGGACGGGGCGGAGAGCGGCCGTGAGGGGGCGGAGGCCGGCCGTGAGGGGGCGGGGGTCGGTCGTGACGAGGTGGAGGTCGGCCGTGAGGGGGTGGAGGCCGGCCGTGAGGGGGCGGGGGTCGGTCGTGACGGTGTGGAGGTGGGTTCTGGCGGTGCGGAGGACGGCCGTGACGGGGGAGGGGACGGTGTGCCGGGAGGCGTCCGGCCGCCGGCCTCGCCCTCGGGGGTGACCTCCTCCCCGGCGGGCGCGGACACCCAGGCGGCCGGGTCGTCGTTGGCGTCGGCGGCCGTCGGATCGGCGCCCAGGTCGACGCGGAGCTGCCGGGGGACCGACACCCCGGCCGCCTCGCTGGAGGCGGTGGACCAGACGGGCACCACCGGGCGCCCCTCCGCCGTGGGGACGACCACCACCAGCCGTTCCGACCCGCCGGCGCCGGAGACGACATAGACGGGGTCGCCGGGGTCGCCCGGGGCGCCGGGATCGCAGCTCCGCCCCACGGCGGCGCCGCACCGCGCGGGCGTCCCGCCGATGGGGCGGGCGTGCGAGGAGCGGACCGCGGTGGTCATCCAGCGCACCTCGCGGGCGCCGTCCGAGATGGCCACCTCCAGGTTGAGCTGCCCCCGTTCGCCGGTGTACGGAGCGGGCAGCGCGGCGGGGTCGATGTTGACCGAGAAGCGCCCCAGGCGGTCGGTGCTCGCCGCCCCGGCGACCAGCGTGCCGACGGCGCGGCCCTCGGGCACGTCCAGCGCGTCGCCGGCCGGGTAGGCGACGGCCAGCACGTCGGCCCCGGGCAGGGCGGCGCCGTCGCGGGTGACCACGCCGCTCACCGCGGACAGGCCGGTCATCTCGGAGGTGGGGAAGACGACGTCGTCCGCCGCCGCCGAGCCGCCGGCCCCGGGCAGGGCCGCCGCCGGGCCGCCGCCCGCGGGAACGGCCGCCGCCGGGACGCCGGCCGCCAGCGCGGCGGCGGCGGCCACCGGCGCCCACCTGCGGGGGTAGGCCCTCACACCTGCTGTCCTCCTGTCCGATGCCGCCTGGTTCTTCTGCTCGGCCGCCGCGCGTCGGTGCGCGTACGTACGCGTACGTGCGCGGTCCGTGCGCGTCGATCCACCGGTCCCGAGGGATGTCCTGTCCGCTCGGGCCGCCGCGTGGCGGCGCGCGTCCGTCCGTCAGGGGCGGGGGGAGGGACGCCTGCCCGGTGGCGCGCCGTCAGCCGGAGGGAGGCGGCTTGGCCGGGAACCGCTCTCGTGCGGCCGGGCTGACCAGGGTGTTCTGGAAGGAGGTGATCTGCCATCGGCCGGCCTGCTTGACCGCGACGCTGGTGTTGATCGACAGGGTGTCGGGACGGCAGGCCTTCTCGGCGCCGTAGAGCACGCAGCCCTGGCGGATGATGACGGCCATGGCCGGTGACACGAACCGCACCCGCTCCTGGTTGACGAGCACGCGCGTGTGGCGCAGCGCCCCCTGGAAGTAGCGCTGGAGGGCCACCGCGATGCCCTGGCGGCCGTGCAGGTTCTCGCCGAGGATGTTGATCAGGTCGGCGTCGGGCGCGTAGGGCGCCGCGTACGCCCTGCCGTCGCCGCGCGCCCAGGCGTCCTCCTGGGCGCGCCGGATGCGCGCGAAGGCGGCGAGGTCCGCGGTGTGGAAGGGCATGGCCGCCGCCGGCGCCGGGGCCTGGCCCGGGGCGGCCGCCACGGCGCCGGAGGGCGAGGCGGGGCCGGAGGATGAGGTTATGGCGGGGGAGGCGGCGCCGGTCGAGGCGAAGCCGAGGGCGGCCGCAAGAGCCAGGCGGAGCGACGCCCGCCCATGTCGATGAAGGCCCATCGTGTGCTCCCGTCCGATGTGGATCTGCAGCAAACGTATCCGCGCGTCGTCCGATCAACGGTGAGGACCGCCACGTGTCCCGGTGGGCGCCGGTGAATGCGCGCATGCCGAAGGGCGCGGCGGTGGAAGGGATGGAGGTCTCACGCCGCCCGATCCGCCTGAGAGAAGGGGCGGCGGGCGTTTCCGGCGCGAGGTGTGCGAGAGGTTCGGCCTGTTCTCCGAGGGCACGTCGTGCACAGAACGCGCCTTGTTCTACATGTCCGACATTACGGGAAATCTCGCTTGGAGTATTCCCCCGTAATGTCGGGATTAGTCCATTTCGAGCAGGACGGCTCAGGCGGCGGGAGAGGTGAGCAGGCGGTCCAGCACGCGGACGCCGAACTCCAGTCCGGCGACCGGCACCCGCTCGTCCACGCCGTGGAACATGCCGAAGTAGTCCAGCCCCGGGTCCAGCATCAGCGGCGCGAAGCCGTACCCGCGGATGCCGATCGTGGCGAAGGACTTGGCGTCGGTGCCCCCGGTCATGACGTACGGCACCGGCCGCCCCTCGGGGTCCTCGGCCAGCAGCGCCCCGCACAGCTCGTCGAACAGCCCCTCGGTGGGCGAGGCCACTCCGTCGCCGAAGCTGACGAACTCCCGGGTGACCTTGGGCCCGAGCAGCCGGTCGACGGTCTCCAGGAACTCCTCGCGGAAGCCGGGCAGGAACCTGCCGTCCACGTGCGCCTCGGCCGTGCCGGGGATCACGTTGACCTTGTAGCCGGCCTCCAGCATGGTGGGGTTCGCCGAGTTGCGGATCACGCCCTTGAACAGGGTGCCGGCCCGGCCGAGCCGCTCGGCCTCCTCGTCCAGCCGGTCGAGGTCGATGCTCGTCCCGAGCGCCTTGCCCAGGTCGCTGATCAGCGTGGCGACGGCCGGGGTGAGGCGCACCGGCCACCGGTGGTCGGCCAGGCGGGCGAGCGCCCGGCACAGCTCGGCCACCGGGTTGTCCACCGGCGGCTTGGAGCCGTGCCCGGCCACGCCGTGCGCGGTGACCTTCATCCACGCCGTGCCGCGCTCGCCGACCGCCACCGGGTAGACCCGCCCTCCGTGGGGGCCGGTCACGCTGAAGCCGCCGGACTCGCTGATGGCCTCGGTGCAGCCCTCGAACAGGTCGCGGTGCCGGGTGACGGCGTACCCGGCGCCGTACTCGCCGGTGGCCTCCTCGTCGGCCAGGAACGCCAGCACGATGTCACGCTTCGGCCGCGCGCCGCGCCGGGCCCACTCGCGCACCAGCGCCAGCGTCATCGACAGCGAGCCCTTCATGTCGACCGCGCCGCGCCCGTTGACGCACCCGTCGGCGATCTCGCCGGAGAACGGGTGCGTGCGCCACTCGGCCGGGTCGGCCGGGACGACGTCCAGATGCCCGTGGATGAGCAGCGCGTCGGGGCTGTCGCCGGGGATGCGCGCCACCACGCTGGTGCGCCGGGGCGCCGACTCGAACACCGTCGGCTCCACGCCGGCCTCCGACAGCAGCCCGGCCACGTACTCGGCGGCCTGGCGCTCGCCCGAGCCGCCGGGCGTGCCGTCGTTGGTGGTGTCGATCCTGAGCAGATCGGAGCAGATGCCCGCGACGCCGGTCGCGCCGTCCGCGCCCGGGCCGGTCGGCCCCGCCCCGTTCGCCCGTGCCCCGTACGCTCCGGTCGTCCTCGCCTCGCTCACGTTCTTCCTTTCAGTGCCAGCGGCGGCACCTCGTCGGTGGGGAAGCCGAAGATGAGCCCGTAGAACGCCAGCTCGGCCTCCAGCGCCGCGACGATCGTCTCCTCCCGCCGCCAGCCGTGCTGTTCCCCCGGGAAGGTGAGATACGCCCACCGCCCGCCGTGCTCGTCCAGCGCGGCGATGAAGCGCTCGGCCTGGCCGGGGTCGACGATGGCGTCCTCCAGGCCGTGCATGAGCAGGGCGGGCCCGGAGGCGCGGGCGGCGTGCAGGGTGGGGGAGCGGTCGAGGTAGCGCTGCCGGGTCTCGGGCAGCGGGCCGATGAGCCCGTCGAGGTAGCGCGACTCGAAGTCGTGGGTCTCCCGCGCCCAGCCCTCGGGATCGGTGATCGCGTAGTGGGCCACCGCGCCGCGGAAGACGTCGCTGTGCACCAGCGCGGCCACCGACGTCCACCCGCCCGCGCTGCCGCCCCTGATCGCCACCCGCCCGGCATCGGCGAGCCCGGCGGCGATCAGGCCGCGGGCGACGCTCTCGCTGTCGCGCACGTCCACGATGCCCCAGTTGTGACGCAGCCGCTCGCGGTAGGCCCGGCCGTACCCGGTGGAGCCGCCGTAGTTGACCTCGGCGACGCCGATTCCCCTGCTGGTGAAGTAGGCGATCTCCAGGTCGAACACCATCGGGCTGGACCCGGTGGGGCCGCCGTGGACGAACATCACGTACGGCGAGGCGACGCCCTCCACGGCGCCGGCCGGCGGGTACACATGGGCGTGCACGCCGTCGAACTCCATCGCGCGCGGCACCGGCAGCACCGCCGGGTCGGGCAGCTCCTTGGCACGCGACAGCACCTCGTGGGCCCCGGTGGACAGCTCGACGCGGACCACCTCGAACGGCCTGAGCGGCGACCCGCCGACCGCGACGACGGCGCCGCCGCCGGGGGAGGCCGACAGCGCCGGCGCCCAGTAGGTGTAGGCGCCGCCCACGTCGGCGATCTCGCCGGTGGCCGGGTCCAGCACGCCCAGCCGCTTGCCGTCGGCGGTGCCGTGCACGGTCACGACGCGGTCGCCGGCCAGGGTGAACCACTGGTAGCCGAGCTTCCAGGCCGCGTCGCCGAACTCCTGCGGCCGCGGGGTGAGGTTGCGCGGCGGGGCGCCGTCCAGCGTGACCAGGTGGAGGTTCCACCAGCCGGTCGGGTCGGTCACGGCGTACAGGGCGCCGTCGTCGCGCCACTCGGCCTGCGCCACCGCCTCCTCGGGCCCGCCGGCCACCACGCGGTGGGGCCCGGCGGTGCCGTCCTCCCGCAGCGGGGCCACGCACAGCGAGGTGCCGTCCCAGGGCATGGCGGGGTGGTCGTAGCCGATCCAGGCGATCTGGCCGCCGCCGGGGGAGACCCGCGGGTTGAAGATGAAGTGCTGCGCCTTGACCACCACGCGCGCGGGCCCGCCCTCCAGCGGGACGGCGACCAGGTCGCGCTCGTCCTCGGTCTCGCGCACGCACCACACCTCCTCGCCGTACACGACAAGGTCGGCGTAGCGCGACGGGCCGGGAGGGGTGAGCGGCACGGGGCCGGCGCCGGGCCGCAGGAGGTACAGCCGCTGGTCCTGCCAGTTGGTGAAGACCAGGCCGCCGCCGGGCAGTGGACGCCAGGAGCGGCCGCCGTACTCGATCACCCGGTTGCGGGCGTTCCAGCCCGGCGGCAGGACGTCGTGGATCTCGCCGTCCGGGCCGCGCCGGACGACGCAGCGCCGCCCGCCCTCGGCCGGGCGCGGCTCGTCCCACCAGACCTCCTCACCGCCGGCGGTGGGCACGATCTCCACCCAGAACGGGCGGGCGTCCACGCGTGCGACGTCAACGGCAGTGATGGGAGACCGGATCACCAGTTGCCCTCCGAGGATGGGAGCGGGATGTCGTGCGGGTGGACGACATGGACGATTCCCCCGCTGCTCGTGGTCCGTAACCACACGTTCTCGAACGCGGCCCGCGGATAGGTTCTCTTGACCGTGTCGTCGGAGGCGCCGGCCGGGTCGTTGGCGATGACGTCACCATCGGCGGTGAACCCGGTGACGACCATCAGGTGGCCGCGCGTGGAGTAGCCCGACCCCGGCAGCTCGTGCTCCTTGAACGACTGGGAGGTGATCACCGGGATGCCGGCCGCGACGAGGCGTTCGACCTCGGTGAGCGAGCGCAGGCGGGTGACGAACCCCGCGAGCCCGTACCGCCCGGCGTAGGCGACGCCGAACGGCCAGTTGCCGGTGCCCTGGTAGCTGTGGTCGTACATGTCGCGCGCCGCGTGGTCCACGGCGGGACACGGGTCGCCGGGATCGACGAACAGCAGGTCGTCGGCGCTGGGCCCGCGTCCCCAGTATTGCAGCACCATCGTCGTCGAGGCCGGGCTGCACCACGCCTCGCCGCCGCCGCCCCACTCGGGGTAGTGGCCGGCGTGCAGGCGCTGCGAGCGCGGCGGCACGCTCAGCTCGACGCCGGCCGCGGGGCCGGGCACGCTGGGCGGGACGCCGGCGCGCGTGGGCAGCGCCGAGGCCATCACCCCGACCGAGCGCACCGCCGCTCCGGGGCCGTGCAGCGTGACGCGCAGCCGGTAGCTCGAGACGGGCCGCCGGGCGACGAAGGTGTCCACGGCGACGTCGCCGTCCTCGTCGCCCTGGCCGGGCAGCGAGGTGCGGTGGATGTCGCCGCCGCCCTCGGCCCAGCGCCCCATGTCGTACCACTTGGTCAGGCCGCCGGTGACGGTGCGCGCCCGCAGCTCGACGCGCAGCCAGGAGCCCGGCGGCGCGGCGGCCGTCCACGAGGGCACCAGCTCGGTCGCCGGGAAGCCGATCTCGCGCTCCTCGGAGGTCCAGCGGCGGTAGGGCCACGTGGTGGCCGAACCGCCGAAGGGGTCGAGGTAGGACGTGACGCCGCTCTCCGAGGGGACCACGTCGGTCCATCGGTGGAAGGCCACGGGAAGCGTGTCGGCGGACGGCTTGACCACGCTGTCGATTGTGGTTTCGCCCGCAGTGCGGCGCATCGGATGGTTTACGTATCTGACACCTCGCCGCGAGCCCAGCCGCCCGGTGGTGGGCGCCGCTTGGCAACCTCCCTCCGTTCTCGGCCGTCCATTACGGTGTCGCGGCGCGACAAGGGAGGCAAAGGGGACGGTTTATCTGCTTATTTGACTCTTTGGCGCCGTCATTACTTTCAGTCGGTTTGATGTGATTCGGGGGCATGTGATAGGGAGTTCGATTTTGCATGCCATTTTGGTGGACCTGCTGATGGCAGGGGCGGACGATCAGGAGGTGTACGAGGCCGCCTCGCGCCTGCGGGCGCACCTGCTGGAGCTTTCCGTGGACGACGTGGCCTTTCCGGCCGGGCGGGCGCCCGCCGGGGCCAAGGGCGACGGGTCCCTCATCGGCACACTGGTCGTGACCTTGGCCAACTCGGCCGTCCTGGTCGCGGTCGTGCAGGCCGTCCGCGAATGGACCACGCGTGGCGCCGGCCGGCAGGCGAAGATCAGCGACGGCGACCGGTCGCTGGAGGTCACCGGCCTCACCGCCGAGCAGCAGCGGCGGATCATCGACGCCATGCTGCTCGCGATGGACGCGGAGACCACGCGGCGCGCGGCGGAGGCGCTTAAGGACGCGGCGGAGGCGAAGCCGGACGCGCTGGAGGCCGGACAGGAGCGGGACCGGCGTGGTTAGCCCGTCCGGCGGGACCCGCGCGTACGCGCTCCTCATCGCCACCGACCACTACGACGACCCGGCCTTCGGCCACCTGCGCACGCCCGGCAGCGACGCCGCGGCGCTCGCCGCGGTGCTGGCGGACCCGCTGATCGGCGGCTACGCCGTGCGCGTCCTGCACAACCGGCCGGCCGGGGAACTACACCTGGCCGTCGAGGACTTCTTCGACGGCCGGGGACGCGACGACCTGCTGTTCCTGTATCTGTCCGGTCACGGGTACAAAGACGACTTCGGGGTGCTGTCCTTCGCCGCCCGCGACTCGCTCAGAACCCGTATGGCCTCCACGTCGGTCGCCGCCGAGTTCGTGCGCGCCCAGATGCACCGGTCGCGCTCGCGCCGCATCGTCGTCGCGCTGGACTGCTGTTACTCCGGCGCGTTCCCCTTCGGCACGCGGCACCGCGGCGCGGCCCCGGTGGACGTGGTCGAGCGCCTGTCCGGGCGGGGGCGGGTCGTGCTCACGGCCACCTCCGAGCTGGAGTACGCCTTCGAGGTGGACGACGGCAACAGGCCGGCAGGCGTCACGCGCCTGGCCGGCGGCGCCTCGTCGGTCTTCTCCGAGGCGCTCATCCACGGGCTGCGCAGCGGCGAGGCCGACCGGGACGGCGACGGCTACGTGGACGTCGGGGAGCTGTACGACTACGTCTACGACCGGGTCCGCGCCGGCTTCCCGCAGCAGACGCCCAAGATGCGCGGCGACATCGAGGGCACCCTCCACGTCGCCCGCAGCCCGAGACCTCACGTGCGAGGGGACGACGGCCCCTCGCGGGCGCCCTGGAGGCCAGGAGAGCCTGAGTCCGGGCGGTTTCCGGCCGGGGAGAGCGGGACGTCCGGCGAGTCCGGCCGGGACTCGGAGACGCGCACACCCGTGCACGGCGGCCGAGCCGGGGACACCGGCCGGCGCGTCACGGCCCGGCGCGGATTCGGCGTGGCGGCGCTCCTCGCCGGGACGAGACGGGGCCGCCCGGGGCGACGCGTGCCGGTGCTGCTGGCGTCCGGGGGTGCCCTCGCCGCGGCCGCGGTGGCCGCGTGGACGGTGCTGCCCGGAATGCTGTCCACCGTGCTCGCCGGTACTCCCGGCCCGAACGCCACGACCTCGTCCGGCCACCCCTCCTCCACCCCCTCCCCGGGCGGTTCGCCCTCCCACACCTCCGCCTCCGACCTGCCCAAGGGGACCCTCGCGCTGGCGGCCACCACGCAGGCGGGGCGTGACGTGGTGGCCGAGTGGACCGACCCGGCGCTCAGGACCGCCACGTACTTCGCCTACGCGCCGAGCGTGCGCCCCTACAAGACGGGCCTGGAGGTGGCGCCGCCGCTACGCGACAAGGCGGGCGAGGTGCGGTTCCCGAAAACTCTCGGCAAGGTCTTCTTCCGGGTGGGGGGCGAGCGGCACTGGTGTTCCGCCACCTCGGTGCAGTCCAAGTACCACAACGTGGTCCTCACGGCCGCCCACTGCGTCTATGACCCGGCGACGGGGCGCGCGCGCGAGGGCTGGGCATTCGTCCCGGGCTTCTACGAGGGCAGGAAGCCCTACGGCCTCTACGTCGGCAGGGCGGCCTCGGTGGACACGCGTTTCCTGCGTTCGGGGGATCAGGCGCACGACGTCGCCTTCGTGGTCGTGTACAACGGCACGAACGGCGAACGGCTCGGGGACACCGTGGGCGGGCAAGGGCTGGCCTGGAACCTCGACGGCGACAGTTCGGCGTACGCCTTCGGGTATCCGGCGGGGGCGCATCCCGACGGCGACCGCGGCTACACGGGCGTGACGCCCAAGTGGTGTGCCGGCACCATCCGGGCCGCCTCCTCCTCCGGCAGGATCCCGCGGGGAGATGTGCTGTCCTGTCCGTTCACTCCCGGCGCCGACGGCGGACCCCTGCTCATCCGGTACGACAAAGGGAAACATCTCGGGTACGTGGCGGGCGTCGTCGCCGGATACGCCGACGCCGACGGCGACCGGCGGTTCGACCGGATCTACTCGCCGGGGTTCGGTGACGACGTCCACGACGCCTACGAGCGGGCCGCCGCGCTGTGGTCGAGTGGCCTTTAGGCCGGCCGGGTGGCATCGCGGCCGGTCGGAGCGGGTAGGTCGGTTCCATGCGCGATCTTGCCGACGTGCGGATGTTCGTCTACCGGTGGTTCGCCGAGCGGGGGGAGCCGCCGCGCCCGCAGGACGTCGCCAGGGAGTTCGGGCTGGAGGTGCCCGTGGCGCTGGAGGCGCTCGGGGCGCTGCACGACGGCCACCTGATCGTCCTGGACGCCGACCGGCGCGGCATCCTCATGGCCCACCCGTGGTCGGCCGTGTCCCTCGGCTTCGTCGTCACCGACGACCGGGTGAAGTGGTGGGGCGGCTGCGCCTGGGACTCCTTCGCCATCCCCGCGCTGGTCGGCCGCGAGTGCCTGGTGGCGACGCACTGTCCCGGCTGCGGCAGGGCGCTGGCCGTGGACGTGTGCCCCGACGAGCACCCGGCCGTCGACCTGGTCGCCCACTTCCTGGTCCCCATTCCGCGCATGTGGGACGACGTGGTCTACACCTGCGCGCACCAGGCGCTGTTCTGCTCGGAGGAGCACGTCGGGCGGTGGCTGCGCCAGAACCGCCGCCCGCGCGGCGCGATCCTCGACATGCGCACGCTGTGGCTGCTGGCCACCCGCTGGTACGCCGGCCGGCTCACCAGGGAGTACCGCCGGCGCACGCCCGACGAGGCGCGAGCGCTGTTCCAGGAGCTCGGCCTCGTCGGGCCCTTCTGGGCGGGCGCCTGAGGCGCCCGCCCAGAAGGGTCACAGGTACAGGCCGGTGGACTCCGCCGGCGCCGCCGACGCGGCGGGCGCGCGGCCGGAGCGCAGGGCGTACAGCTCGGCCAGCGTCGCCCCCGAGCGCGGCACGCCGTCCGCGGCGCCGAGCCAGGCGGCGGCCTCCTCGGCCGACATGCGGCCGGCCTCCACCTGCGACAGGCACCGCCCGGGGCGCACGACCGCCGGGTGCAGCCGGGCCAGGTCCTCGTTGGTGGTCACCGCCACCAGCACGTCCCTGCCTTGGCCGAGCAGGCCGTCGGTCAGGTTGAGCAGCCGCGACAGGCCCTGGCCGGTGGCCTCCTTGGCCTCCGCGCGGATCAGCTCGTCGCAGTCCTCCAGCACCAGCAGCCGCCAGCGGTGGTCGTCGTCGTCGGTGTCGTACCCGACGGCGACCTCCATCAGGTAGCCGGGCTCGGCGAACAGCCGCTCGGGGTCCAGCACGCAGTCCACCTGGCACCAGCCGGACCACTGCCTGGCCAGCGCGCGCAGGGCCGTCGTCTTGCCGGTGCCGGGCGGCCCGTGCAGGAGGATGAGCCGGCCGTTGATCTCCGTGGGGGTGACCGCCATCAGGCGCTCCAGCGACTCGCCCGCCCCGCGGGTGTAGTTCTCCTTGATCGACGGCCAGCGTGGCGCGCTGATCGGCCGCTGCGTGCGGCGCGGGCCGTGGGCGCCCGTCCACCAGAACCCCATCTCCACGTGGTCGGTGTCCTGCGGCAGCGGCTCGACGGCGTCCCTGGTGGACTCCTCCAGCACAGAGCGCGCCAGCTCGTCGCTGACGGCGGTGACGGTGAGCACGGCCGTGCGGTTGCGGAACCGTACGACCCGCAGCGTCCAGCCGTCGCCGCACGCCAGCCGCGAGTCGCGGCCGTCGTCCTCCTTGGCGGAGCGGGTGAGCCGGGCGCGTGCGGGCATGAGCGGGGCGTCGGGGCGCACCCTCTCCAGGTTGGCGGTGCGCGCCCACGGCTGGTTCCCCGTGGCGAACGGGGACAGCGCGAGCGCGTCGATGACATCGACCGGCGAGTCGCCGTCGTCGAGCCATACCTTCATCGGCAGGGCTTCGGCGGCGGGGAAACGGACCTCCTCCACAACGGACATATATTCATGATTCCGGCCGCCCATGGGGCGAGTCCACGGATTTTCCCGTACGCCTGTCCGAAACCGCCCACTCCCGATGCGTGATTGGTAAATCACCCCATGTGGTGTTGTGTCGGTAGCTAGGGTGTCCATGCGGATTCGATGCGCTGGGAACCCTTCGGAGACAGTTTGACGTCTCTTCCGGTGGACAGTGGCCCTGAGTCCGCATACACGTCGCACCACCAGGAGAGAACTCTGTGGCAATCGACCTCGTGTCGCGCGAAGCCTGGGGCGCCCGTGCCCCGCGCGGCTCCTATTCGACGGTGACCGAGAATCGTGGCGTCAAGGTGCACTACACCGGCGGCCGGGTCGACCCCGCGATCGTGAACGACCACGCCAAATGCGTCGCCATGGTGAAGTCCATCCAGAACTTCCACATGGACGGCAACGGCTGGCTCGACATCGGATACTCGATGGTGGCCTGCCCCCACCGCAAGGTCTTCGTCGGGCGCGGCCCCCACCACCTGCCCGCCGCCAACGGCGCCGGGCTGAACAGCGACCACTACGCCGTCCTCGGCCTGGTGGGCAACAGCGGCCTGGTCCAGCCGCCGGACGCCATGCTCGAGGGCATAGTCGACGCCATCGAATACCTGCGCAAGCAGGGCAAGGCCGGCACCGAGATCAAGGGGCACCGCGACGGCTACTCCACCGACTGCCCCGGCGAGCCGCTGTACGCGTGGGTGCGCAAGGGCGCCCCGCGCCCCGGCGGCGCCGGCGGACCCGGCCCGCAGAACCCCCCGGAGCAGCACCCGCAGTGGCCCGGCAGGCTGCTGAAGTACCCGCCGGTCATGCACGGCGACGACGTGCGCACCTGGCAGGCCCAGATGGACAAGCGCGGCTTCACCATCGACGCCGACGGCGCCTACGGCCCGGCCTCCCGGGAGGTCTGCCTGGACTTCCAGAAGCAGCAGAAGCTCGACGCCGACGGCATCGTCGGCAGGCAGACCTGGAACGCCTCCTTCGAGGCCCCCATCACCTGAGCCCGCCCGGCGGCGCGGTCCGGTGACGCGGTCCCGGGGACGGCACGGCCGGCCGCCACCGCCGATTCCTGTCATGACGGGGGGCCATTACGATCCATGTCATGACGGTGGAGCATGAGGAGTTCCGCCCGGGGGCGGGCTTCGCGCCCGGCACCCGGGAGGAGTGGCGGCGCGCGGCCGTCGGAGTGCTGCGCAGGTCCGGCGCGGAGGTCGACTCCCCTGAGGAGGCGCTGGCGCACACGACCTACGACGGGGTGACGCTCAGACCGCTGTACGACGCCTCCGACCTGCCCGGCGATCCCGGCCTGCCGGGGTTCGCCCCCTACGTCCGGGGCGCCCGCCCCCTCGGCGGCGCGCTGTCCGGCTGGGACGTGCGCCAGCGCCACGCCCACCCCGACCCCGCGGTCACCCGCGAGGCCGTGCTCGCCGACCTGGAGAACGGCGTCACCTCGCTGTGGCTGGTCCTCGGCGAGGGCGGCCCGCCCCCCTCCGCGCTGCCCCGGATGCTGGACGGGGTCTACCTCGACCTCGCCCCCGTCGTCCTTTCCGCCGGCGCCGCCACCACGGAGGCCGCCGAGGTCTACCTGCGCCTGGCCGACCAGCGCGGCACCGCCCCGGCGGGCGGCAACCTCGGCGCCGACCCGATCGGCCTGCGGGCCCGCACGGGCACGCCGGCGCCGCTGCCCGAGGCCGTCGCCCTCGCCCGGCGGGCCAAGGACGTCCCTTCGCTGCGCGCGATCACCGTTGACGCCACGCCCTACCACGACGCGGGCGGCTCCGACGCCGAGGAGCTCGGCTGCTCCCTGGCCACCGGCGTCGCCTACCTGCGCGCCCTCACCGACGGCGGCCTGACGCTGGAGGAGGCGCTCGGGCAGCTCGAGTTCCGGTACGCCGCCACCGCCGACCAGTTCCTCACCATCGCCAAGTTCCGCGCCGCGCGCATGCTCTGGGCCCGCGTCGCCGAGGTGTGCGGCGCGCCCGCCCTGGGCGGGCAGCTCCAGCACGCGGTCACCTCCTCGGCGATGATGACCGCACGCGACCCGTGGGTGAACATGCTGCGCACGACCCTCGCCTGCTTCGCCGCCGGCGTCGGCGGCGCGGACGCCGTCACCGTCCAGCCCTTCGACGCCCGCCTCGGCCTGCCCGACGCCTTCGCCCGGCGCATCGCGCGCAACACCCAGTCGCTGCTGGTCGAGGAGGCCGGCGTCGCCCGCGTCGCCGACCCGGCCGGCGGCTCCTGGTACGCCGAGCGGCTCACCGCCGACCTGGCGGGCAAGGCGTGGGAGTGGTTCCAGGAGATCGAGCGCGCCGGAGGCGCCGAGGCGGCGCTCGGACGGCTGATCCCCGAGCACCTGGCCGCCACCTGGGCCCGCCGCTCCCGCGACGTCGCCCGCCGCGTGCGGCCGATCACCGGCGTCAGCGAGTTCCCCCACCTGGACGAGCGGCGCCCGGTGCGCGAGCCCGCGCCCGAGCCGGCCGGCGGCGGCCTGCCCCGCGTCCACTACGCGCAGGAGTTCGAGGCGCTGCGCGACCGCGCCGACCGCGCCGGCGAGCGGCCGCTGGTGTTCCTCGCCACCATCGGCCCGGTGGCCGCGCACACCGCGCGGGCCTCCTTCGCCGCCAACCTGTTCCGCTCCGGCGGCATCGCCACCCTCACCGGCGGCGCGAGCACCGACCCGGCGGCGATCGCCGGGGAGTTCGCCCGCAGCGGCTCCGCCGTCGCCTGCCTGTGCTCCAGTGACCGGCTGTACGCCGAGCACGCCGAGGCGGTCGCCGCCGCACTCGCCGGGGCGGGGGCAAGGAAGGTGTGGCTGGCGGGGAGGGGCCACTATGAGGGAGTGGACGCCGTCCTGCACGCCGGCTGCGACGTGCTCGACGTGCTCCGCACCACCTTCGACGACCTGGGGGTCGCCCCGTGATTCCCGACTTCACGCAGACGCCGCTGACGCCGGACGGAGCACCCGGCGAGCGATCATCCGCGGACCCGCGCGGCGAGGTCGCGCGCTGGGCCGAGGCCGTGCGCGACCAGATCGGCAAAGACCCCGCGGACCTGGTGTGGGACACCCCCGAGGGCATCGGCGTCAAGCCGCTCTACACCGCCGACGATCTCGTCGGCCTGGACTTCCTGTCCACCTACCCCGGCATGGCGCCGTACCTGCGCGGCCCCTACCCGACCATGTACGTCAACCAGCCGTGGACGATCAGGCAGTACGCCGGGTTCTCCACGGCCGAGCAGTCCAACGCCTTCTACCGGCGCAACCTGGCCGCCGGGCAGAAGGGCCTGTCGGTCGCCTTCGACCTGGCCACCCACCGCGGCTACGACTCCGACCACCCGCGGGTGGCCGGCGACGTCGGCATGGCCGGCGTGGCCATCGACTCGATCTACGACATGCGGCAGCTGTTCGACGGCATCCCGCTCGACCGCATGAGCGTGTCCATGACCATGAACGGCGCGGTGCTGCCGGTGCTGGCGCTGTACATCGTCGCGGCCGAGGAGCAGGGCGTGGCCCCCGAGCAGCTCGCCGGGACCATCCAGAACGACATCCTCAAAGAGTTCATGGTCCGCAACACCTACATCTACCCGCCGGGTCCGTCGATGCGGATCATCTCCGACATCTTCGCCTACACCTCCCGGCGGATGCCGAAGTTCAACTCCATCTCGATCTCCGGCTATCACATCCAGGAGGCCGGGGCCACCTGCGACCTGGAGCTGGCCTACACCCTGGCAGACGGGGTGGAGTACCTCCGGGCCGGCGTCGGCGCCGGGCTGGACATCGACGCCTTCGCGCCGCGCCTGTCGTTCTTCTGGTGCATCGGCATGAACTTCTTCATGGAGGTCGCCAAGCTGCGCGCCGCCCGGCTGCTGTGGGCCACCCTGGTCAAGGACTTCGGCGCGCGCGACCCCAAGTCGCTGTCGCTGCGCACCCACTCGCAGACCTCCGGCTGGTCGCTGACCGCCCAGGACGTCTTCAACAACGTCGTGCGCACCTGCGTGGAGGCCATGGCCGCCACCCAGGGCCACACCCAGTCGCTGCACACCAACGCCCTGGACGAGGCGCTGGCGCTGCCCACCGACTTCTCCGCGCGCATCGCCCGCAACACCCAGCTGCTCCTGCAGCAGGAGTCGGGCACCTGCCGGGTGATCGACCCGTGGGGCGGCAGCGCGTACGTCGAGCGGCTCACCCACGATCTGGCCCGCGCCGCATGGGGCCACATCCAGGAGGTCGAGCGGGCCGGCGGCATGGCCAAGGCCATCGACGCCGGCCTGCCCAAGCTGCGCATCGAGGAGGCCGCCGCCCGCACCCAGGCGCGCATCGACGCGGGGCGCCAGCCGGTGATCGGCGTCAACAAGTACCGCACCGGCACCGACGAGGACATCGAGGTGCTGAAGGTCGACAACAGCGCCGTGCGCGCCCAGCAGGTCGACAAGCTGCGCCGCCTGCGCGAGGAGCGCGACGAGCGGGCCTGCCGCGACGCCCTGGACGCCCTCACCCGGGGCGCCGCGGCCGACGGCAACCTGCTCGCCCTGGCCGTCGAGGCCGCGCGCGCCAAGGCCACGGTGGGGGAGATCTCCGACGCCCTGGAGAAGGTCTTCGGGCGGCACGCCGGGCAGGTCCGTACCATCTCAGGGGTGTACCGCGAGGAGGCGGGCGACGCCGCCGGCATCGAGAAGGCCCGCGCGGCCTGCGCCGCGTTCGAGCGCGAGGAGGGCCGCCGGCCGCGCATCCTCGTCGCCAAGATCGGCCAGGACGGGCACGACCGCGGCCAGAAGGTCATCGCCACCGCCTTCGCCGACCTGGGCTTCGACGTCGACGTGGGCCCGCTGTTCCAGACCCCGGCCGAGGTGGCCCGCCAGGCCGTCGAGGCGGACGTGCACGTCGTCGGCGTCTCCTCGCTGGCGGCCGGCCACCTGGCGCTGGTGCCCGAGCTGCGCGAGCGCCTGGCCGACCTGGGCCGCGACGACATCATGATCGTCGTGGGCGGCGTGATCCCCCCGGACGACTTCCCGGCGTTGCGCGAGGCCGGGGCGAGCGCGATCTTCCCGCCGGGCACGGTCATCGCCGACGCCGCCGTGGACCTGCTGCGCGAGCTGTCCGGCCGGCTCGGGCATGCCATCTGAGGGCGGCCGGGCGGTGCCGTCCCTGGAGGACTACGTCCAGGGCGTCCGCGCGGGCGCCGTCGGGTGGATCGCCCGCGCCATCACGCTGGTGGAGTCCACCCGGGCCGACCACCGGGCGCTGGCCCAGCGGCTGCTCGTCGAGCTGACGCCGCCGGCCGGCAAGGCCAGGCGCGTCGGGGTGACCGGCGTGCCCGGCGTGGGCAAGTCCACCTTCATCGACGCGCTCGGCGTCCACCTCACCGGCGAGGGGCACCGCGTCGCCGTGCTCGCCGTGGACCCCTCCTCCACCCGCACCGGCGGCAGCATCCTGGGCGACAAGACCCGCATGGCGCGGCTGTCGGCCGACCCGAACGCCTACATCCGGCCCTCGCCGACCTCCGGCACCCTCGGCGGGGTCACCAGGGCCACCCGGGAGGCCATGGTCGTCGTCGAGGCCGCCGGGTTCGACGTGGTCCTGGTCGAGACCGTCGGCGTCGGCCAGTCCGAGACGGCCGTCGCCGAGATGGTGGACACCTTCCTGCTGCTCACCCTCGCCCGCACCGGCGACCAGCTCCAGGGCATCAAGAAGGGGGTTCTGGAGCTGGCCGACGTCATCGCCGTCAACAAGGCCGACGGCCCGCACGAGATGGACGCCCGCAAGGCCGCCCGCGAGCTGTCCGGCGCGCTGCGGCTGCTGCGCGGCGGCGGCGGCACCTGGCAGACCCCGGTGCTCACCTGCAGCGCCCTGGAAGGCACGGGTCTGGGTGAGCTCTGGCGGCACATCGTCGCCCACCAGGACCGGCTGGAGGCCTCCGGGGAGCTCGCCGCCAAGCGCCGCCGCCAGCAGGTCGGCTGGACCTGGACGCTCGTGCGCGACCGCCTGCTCTCCCGCCTCACCGAGGACCCCGCCGTGGCCGCCGTCACCGCCGAGGTCGAACGCGAGGTCCTGGAGGGCACCCTCACCCCCTCACTGGCCGCCGACCGCATCCTGTCGGCCTTCGACCACTCCGGCTGACCGCCCCGCACCGCCGGACGCCGCCGGCCACCGCCGGTGAAGGCGGCCGGGGCGCTGGACGCGGGCGGTCAGGCGTCGTCGCCGGCGGCGTCCGGCCGGGTGAGGGTGAACATGTAGCAGCCGTAGGCGACGTTGCGGCTGTGGATCTCCACGACCTCCGGCTCGGCGAGCATGCGCGCGATCACCGCCTCCGGGTCGCTCCCGTCGTGGACCCGGGTGGCCGGATGGATCCAGCCCCGCGCGTCGTAGGCGCGCAGCACCTGCGGCCGGCCGTACCAGCCGGCCGGGTAGCGGTCGAGCGCGGCGGGGCCCGCGCAGGGACGCGCGTGGGCGAACACCGCGCCGATCTCGCGGTACGGGCTCGCCGGGATCGGCGGCTCGTAACCGAACAGCAGCAGTTCCTCGCCTGCGGCCGCGTCGCGCAGGCAGCAGCGCAACGGCTCCCCGCCCCCGGCGGTGACGCGCTCGGGAGGGTTGCCCGAGGCGTCCCGTCCCGCACGCGCCCGCGCGAGCGCCGCGGCCGCCAGGACGCGGACGCCGAACCGCGCCCCGCCGTCCTGGCCTGGAACGGTAGCCGTGACGGCGGGAGAGGTGGTCACCGAGCCGATGTCGTCGTTCGAGGTCATGGGTCCACGGTGCCGGAGCCCTCCGCGGGGCGCTGGCGGATATCGGCCCCGGCATCCCCGCCCCGTCCGGTGCCCGCCGCGTCACCGCCGTCGTTACTCGCGGCGGTACGACGGTGACTCTCGATAGAAGATTTCTCTTCCCGGGGGAGCCATCCGGCGTGCCGCCCGCGCCCGAGGTGTCACCATGGCGGCACACCGAGTCAACGGGAGGTGCGCGCTTGAGCAGTGATCCGCAACCGCGGCCGGCCGGCCCACGGTCGCCCGGGGAAGGCCGCCCGCCGGCCGGTCGGCAGGAGCCGCCGCCGCTGTACGCCCGGGTGGTCACTCTGTGCCGCCTGCTCGGCGAGGAGCGCTTCTTCCGCGCGGCGTTCGGCGAGGCGGGCGTCCACCCCCGGGAGGCCGCCGTCGGCGAGCGCACCCGCGTGCTGGAGCTCGACGTCGAGGAGGTCCTGCGCGCCGCACTCGGCACGCGCACTCTCAGCGCCCCCGGCCCCGAGCCGCGCACCCTCTCCGGCCGCTGACGCCCCGGCCCCCGGCTCCGCCGAACACGATCCCCTCCCGGCCATGGGCGGTCTTTTCCTGCGCCGGGCGGCGGGGCGGGGGGACGGCGGGTTCGGCGCCGCCGTGCGGTGGGCGACCGGTGGACGGGGGACTGAGCTGGGCATGTGTGGGCACTAACGAAGGCATGTGGAACGCCAGCTCCAGCGGTACGGGCATCAGGAAGCGGCTCGGCGCCCTCGACCGGCGCCTGTTCAGATCGGTCGCCGACGCACACCTGCCCGGCTTCGACCACGTTCTGCCGCGCCTGTCGCGCGCCGCGGACAACTCCCTGCTGTGGGCCGCCGTCGCGGGCGGCCTGGCGCTGACCGGCCGCAGGCGCATGCGCCGCGCCGCGACGCGAGGGCTGCTGGCGATCAGCCTGGCCAGCCCCGTCGTCAACCTGCTCGGCAAGCAGGCGTTCGCCCGGGCCCGGCCCTCCATCGTGGACTTCCCGCTGGCCCGCCTCGGCAAGATCCCCTCCTCGCACTCCTTCCCCTCCGGCCACTCCGCCTCCGCGGCGGCCTTCGCCACCGCCGTGGCGCTGGAGGCGCCGGCCAGGGTGGCGGTGCCGGTCGCGGTCGCGGCGGGCGCCGTCTGCTTCTCCCGCGTCTACACCGGCGTCCACTACCCGGGGGACGTGCTCGCCGGGACGGCGCTCGGCGTGACCGCGGCGCTGGTCACCAAGCGCCTGTGGCCCGGCCAGACGGTCATCGGCGAGGCCCGCGGCGCCACCACCGCGCCGCTGCACGACCTCGACCCCGAGGGAGAGGGGGTCGTCGCCGTGGTGAACAACGGGGCCGGGCGCGACCCGTGCACCGCCGCCGCCGTGCGCAAGGCCCTGCCCCGGGCGGAGGTCGTCGAGACCGAGCCCGGCGAGGACCTGATGGAACGGCTGAAGGACGCCGCCAAGCGGGCCCGGGTGCTGGCCGTCGCCGGCGGGGACGGCACGATGAACTGCGGCGCCCAGGCCGCGATGGAGCACGGCGTCCCGCTGCTCCCGGTGCCGGCCGGCACGTTCGACCACTTCGCCCGCACCCTCGGCATCGAGACCATCGAGGAGGCCGCTGCGGCCTACCGGTCGGGCCAGGTGGTGGCGGTGGACGTCGGCGAGATCGCCGGACGGGTGTTCCTCAACACCGCCAGCATCGGCATCTACCCGTTCGTCGTCGACCGCAGGGAGGAATGGGAGAACAAGATCGGCAAGTGGCCGGCGCTGGTGCTGGCCATGGCCGACGTGCTCATGCACGAGCGCCGGCCGCTGGAGCTGGTCGTGGACGGCGTCAGGCGCAGGGTGTGGCTGCTGTTCGCCGGCAACTGCGCCTACGAGTCGCGCGGGGTGGCGCCGACGCGCAGGAACCGACTGGAGGACGGCGTGCTGGACATCCGCATGCTGACCGCCGCCGGGCGCCTGCCGCGCCTGCGGGCCATGCTGAGCACGATCGGCGGCGGGGCGGGCGTGTCGCGGCACTACACCCAGTGGCGGGCCGACACCCTGCGGGTCGCCGCCCCGGGGGACCCGCGCGGGGAGATCAGGCTGGCCCGCGACGGGGAGACCTTCACCGCGCCCGGGCCCGTGGTGCTCAGCAAACGGCCCCGCACCCTGCTCGTCTTCCGCCCCTCCACCTGATGACCCCGGCGGCCTGACCGCCCCTGCGTTGGACCGCGCGTCCGTTGGACCGCCCCTGCGTTCGACCGCCGGGTCCGGTTGATCGCGGCTCCCGTTGACCGCGGGTCCCGTATGGCCGAGGGCCGCCCGGCTGCAGGTTCCGTCCGGTTGTCCGGTCCGCTGTACGCGCGAGCCGCCGTCACGGGCGTGACGGCGGCTCGCGGCGACGGCCGAGGCTACGGCTCAGCTGGAGAACAGCATGCCGACCCAGCTGCGCTGGTGGTGGCCGTGGCGGCCGTGGTGCGGCGCGCCCCAGGCCGGACCGCCGTGCGGGGGCGGCGGGGCGGCGTACTGCTGCTGGGCCCACTGGCCCTCGACCCGCGACAGGGTCTCGAGCTCGCCGTAGTCGAGGAAGATGCCGCGGCAGTTCTCACACTGCTCGATGTGGACGCCGTTGCGGTCGTAGGTCCGCATGGTACCGCTGCACTTCGGGCAACGCATGGAGTCGGTCTCCTTCAGGGTGGTCTCGGGGCGACCCTACTGCGGGGCCGCGGCGTGCGCGATCCTCCCGCAGGAGGAGACGAGGGCCTGTTCCACTTCGTCCAGAGGACGGCCCTCCGCGCCCGCCGCCGCCACGGCTGTGGCCGCCAACTGGACGGTCAACGCGCGGGCCGGCACGTCGAGTTCCCGCCACGGATCACCGGCGGGCAGGGCCGGCCCGGCCGCGCCGAGGTAGGCCGACAGGAACCGCTCCCACAGGCCGGGGGACAGCAGGCCGCTCGCGTACCAGGCCGCGGGACGGGCCAGGTCCCACGCCGGGTCGCCGGTGCCCAGGTCGTCCACGTCGATCAGCAGCCACTCGCCCTGGTACCGGATGACCTGCCCGAGATGGAAGTCGCCGTGCGCGAGCATCCCAGAAGCCGATCTCCGGCCGTCCAAGTCCGGCGCGCCCTCGTGGTCGAGTCGTACCGGGACCGGCCCCCTGCCGTCCAGGTCCGGCGCGCCCCTGTGGTCGAGTCCCACCGGGGCCGGCCCCCGGTCGTCCGGGTTCGGTGCGCGCTCGTGGTCGAGTCCCACCGGGGCCGATCCCCGGTTGTCCGGGCTCGGCGTGATCTGGGGGAGCAGGCTGCGGTGTGCCGCGAGGACGGTCGCCACGGGGCCGGCGAGCGCGCCGTCCAGGCCGTCGAGCAGGGCGACGGCGCGCGCGAGCCGGGCGGGGCCGCCGGCCGGGGGGAGGGCCGGCGCGTCCGGCGGCGCGGCGTGCAGCCGGGCGAGCAGCACGGCGGCGCTCTCCCACGGCGCGCCCTCGGGGTCGGCCGGGTCGACCGGCTCGCCGGTCGGCCACAGCGTGACGAGGCGCCCGTCCAGGCGCTCGGGACGGGTCGACAGTGGCGGCAGCAGCACCCCGGGCAGCGCGGACGCCGCCCGCAGGCGCGCTGTCAGCGCCGGCTCGTCGGTGCCCGGCGGGTGGGCCTTGGCCACCACGCCGCCGGCCCGGACGACCGTCACGCGGGTGTCCTTCAGCACGGACGTCGCGGGCCCGCCGCCGTGCGCCCGGGCCAGGCGCGCCAGCCCCTCGATCAGGCCCTCTACCGCCGTTTCCCGCTCTCCGGCCGAACCGCGTGTTCCGATGTGCGGTCCGTTCGGGGTGGTCTCCTGTCCTTGAGCGAGACCGGGTGCGGCGGCGTCCGGGGCGTCCGCGGTGGTGTCCCGCCCTCCGGCGAAGCCGCGCGCGGGGGCATCCCGGCCGCCGGGCGCCGTGTCCTCCCGTTGCGCGCCCGCCGGTGTCGCTCGCCCATCCTCGTCGCGCACGGTCACCGGACCAATGTAGAGGCGTGCTGCGTAGGGTGGGACCATGAGGATCGGTTTCGGAGTGCCCGTCTCGGGCTCGTGGGCGACGCCCGCCAACATGCTCCGCGTGGCCCGGCGCGCCGAGGAGCTCGGCTACGACTCGCTGTGGACCTTCCAGCGGCTGCTCTACCCGGTCGGCCACCCCATGGGCCCGGTGTACCGCAGCGTCCAGGACCCTCTGATCACCCTGGCCTACCTCGCCGGGGTGACCGAACGCGCGCGCCTCGGGGTCGCCGTGCTCAACATGCCGTTCTTCTCGCCCGCCCTGCTGGCCAAGCAGCTCGCCACGCTGCAGCAGGTGTCGGGCGGGCGGCTGGAGGCCGGGCTCGGCCTGGGCTGGCTCCCCGAGGAGTTCGTCGCCTCGGGGGTGCCGATGCGGGGCCGGGGGCGGCGCGCCGTGGAGTATCTCCAGGTGATGCGGCGCTTCTGGCAGGACGACATCGTCTCCCACAAGGGGGAGTTCTACGAGGTGGCGCCGTCCCACCAGGATCCCAAGCCCTCGCCGGTGCCGGTGCTGCTCGGCGGCACGGCCGAGGTGGCGCTGCGGCGGGCGGGCGAGCTGGCCGACGGGTGGATCAGCTCCAGCCGAGCCGACCTGGCCGCGATCGATGACCAGATCTACATTGTAAAGGACGCGGCCCGGGCCGCCGGGCGCGACCCCGAGGCGCTGCGGTTCGTCTGCCGCGGCGTCACCAGGGTCCGCCAGGCGGGGCAGGACGACCGCGCGCCCCTGACCGGGTCCCTGGAGGAGATCCGCGCGGACGTCGCCGCGCTGGCCGCCACCGGGGTCACCGAGCTCTTCCACGACCTCAACTTCGACCCGGAGATCGGCGACCCGGAGGCCGACCCGGCCGCCTCGATGCGCCGCGCCGAGGAGGCCCTGGAGGCCCTGGCCCCCGGCGCCTGAATCACCTCTCACGACACGCCCTCGTAGGGGTCCCGAAGCGTCCGCATGACTCCCGGGCCGGGGGCGACGCCACCTGTTCAGCGCCCGTCAGGTGAAGGAGGGGCCGGCACCTGTCATCCTGGGGGCGTACGCACAGAAGACGCCCGAACGCGGGGGAACGGTGAACGAGCGCAAGCCGATCGAATGCTGGCTGTCGGACATGGACGGCGTCCTCGTCCATGAGGGGAGCCCCGTGCCCGGGGCGGACGAGTTCATCCGCAAACTGCGCGACTCGGGCAAGCGGTTCCTCGTGCTGACCAACAACTCCATCTACACCCCGCGCGACCTGTCGGTGCGGCTGCGCGGGGCCGGGCTGGAGGTGCCGGCCGAGTCGATCTGGACCTCCGCGCTGGCCACGGCCCGCTTCCTCTCCGACCAGCGGCCCGGCGGGACGGCGTACGTGATCGGCGAGGCGGGCCTGACCACGGCCCTGCACGAGGTCGGGTACATCCTCACCGACACCGCGCCCGACTACGTGGTGCTCGGCGAGACCCGCACCTACAGCTTCACGGCGATCACCAAGGCCATCCGGCTCATCGACGCGGGCGCCCGCTTCATCGCCACCAACCCCGACGCGGTCGGCCCGTCCAACGAGGGCTCGCTGCCCGCCTGCGGGGCGGTGGCCGCGATGATCACCAAGGCGACGGGCGTCGAGCCGTACTTCGTGGGCAAGCCGAACCCGATGATGATGCGCAGCGCCATCAACGCCATCGACGGGCACAGCGAGAGCACCGCCATGATCGGCGACCGGATGGACACCGACATCGTGTCGGGCATGGAGGCCGGGCTGCACACCATCCTCGTCCTCACCGGCGTGACCGCCAAGGACCAGGTGGACCGCTACCCGTTCCGCCCCTCGCGCGTGGTGAACTCCGTCGCCGACCTGATCGAGCTGGTCGACTGACTCCGTTGCCGGTGCGCCGTCCCGATGGCGGCGCACCGGGTTCGCCGGAATGCCGGAATGACTGCCATGTCCTGTCAGGCTCAGGGGGCAGGATGACGGCATGACCGACGTCTATCTTGAGATCGGCCCGAAAAGGGTTTTCGCGTGTGCCTGCGACTGGCCGGGGTGGTGCCGCGTCGCCAAGGGTGAGGAGGCCGCCCTGGAGGCGCTGGCCGAGTACATACCGCGCTACCGGGTGATCGCCGATCGGGCCGGGCTGCCGTTCGAGCCTGACGCCTTCACCGTCGTCGAGCGGGCGCCCGGCGGCAGCACGACCGACTTCGGCGCGCCCGAGGCAATCCCCGCGATCGACGCCCGGCCGGTCGACGCCGCGACGGCCGAGCGCGACGCGGCGCTGCTGCGGGCCGCCTGGTCGGTGTTCGACGAGGTCGCCGCGGCCTCGCCGGAGGAACTGCGCAAGGGGCCGCGCGGTGGCGGGCGCGACCGCGACAAGATGGTGGCGCACGTCGTGGAGGCCGAGCGGGCCTACGCGAGGAAGATCGGCGTGCGGCACAAGCCGTTCCCGATGGCCGACCTCGCCGCGCGCGACGCGCTGCGCGAGGACATCGCCGCGGTGCTGGCCGAGCCGTCCGGCGGCTGGTCCCCCGAGGCCGGCGGCTGGCCCGCCCGGTACACGGCCCGGCGGATGGCCTGGCACGTCATCGACCACATCTGGGAGATGGAGGACCGCCGGCTCTGACGGAGCCACCGGCACCCCCGGCGCGTCCGGGGGATCAGTGGTCGTCGGTGCGGCGCAGGCGCTTGATGTCGGAGCGGTGCTTCTTGGCCGTGATGCGCCGCTCGACGGCGCCGCGCGAGGGCTTGGTGGCCCGCCGCTTGGCGGGCGGGGGCGCGACGGCCTGCTCCAGCAGGTGGGTCAGGCGCACCCTCGCTGCCTCGCGATTGCGCAGCTGCGAGCGGTACTCCGAGGCCGTGATGGTGATGACGCCGTCCACCAGGCGCGGGGCCAGCCGTTCCAGTGCGCGCGCCTTGAGCGGCGGCGCCAAGGCTTCGGTGGCTCCGAGGTCGAAGCTCAGCTCGACCCGGCTGTCGGTGGTGTTGACGCCCTGCCCGCCGGGCCCCGAGGAACGCGAGAAACGCCAGGAGAGCTCGGCCTCGGGGATGACGACCGAGCCGCGGACGTGAAGGGGACCGGGCATACTCCCAGCGTAGCCGCCGGCCCCTGCCGAGGATCAACTGGTTTGTGGCCTGCTTTCCGGTTGGTCAGTGTGTTGTGGCGTCGCGGGAGTCGCTTGCGAAGATCGCAGGGCTGGAGCACAGTGTCCCTGTACTGCGGGGGATTGCGGGGGCCGGCGCGATCGGGCCCCTTTCCAGGGACGACGCGGCCGGGCCGTGCGTCGTGACAGGGGAGGCCGTCCGGTGGCGGGCATCGTGGGGGTTCACGGCATCGGCAAGTACCGCTACTTCCTGGAGGCCGGTTCGGCGCAGGGGGCGGCCGAGACGATGCGGGCCAAGTGGAACCGTTACCTGCACCAGGGGCTGCACGGCGGCGTGCCGTACGCGGGCCAGTCCTACGTCGGCGAGGTGGCCTACTACGCCCATCTGCTGCGCGAGGAGGCGCCGCCCGCGACCAAGCGCGACCTGCGCAAGATGGACCCGGCCTCCCAGCTCGTGCTCGCCGGGTGGATGGAGCAGATGGGCGGGGTCGGCACGCGGGCGGGGGAGACGCTCACCGGGGTGATCCACCGCTTCGCCGAGTGGCTGCTGATGCGGCTCGGGCCCAAGGCCAAGGACTTCGCCGAGGACTTCTGCCCCGAGGTCGCCGCCTACCTCGCCGGGGCGGACGCCGCGGCCCGGGTGCGCTCGCGCGACGCCGTGGCCGACGCGATCCGCCGCAACCGGCCCAAGGTGCTCATCGCCCACTCGCTGGGCAGCGTGGTCGCCTACGAGGCGCTGTGCGCCCATCCCGAGCTGTCGGTGGAGCTGTTCATCACGCTCGGCAGCCCGCTGGCCATGCGCAACGTGGTGTTCGAACGGCTGCAGCCGCTGCCGTCGGCCGGGCGGGGCCGGCGCCCGGCCGGGGTGACCAGGTGGGTCAACATCGCCGACAAGGACGACATCGCCGCCATCCCTGGCCGGCTGAAGAAGTTCTTCGACGGGGTCACCAGCGACGAGACCGTCAACATAAACTGGGCCGACTTCCACACCGTGCGCAACTATCTGGCCTGCGGCGCGGTCAACGAGCACGTGCGCCCTTACGTCGCGTCCTGATTTGGGTAGGATCGCGATCATGAAGTGGGTGCTCTTCGACTACGGGGAAGTGCTGTGCCACGCGCAGCCCGCGGCCGACCGCGAGCGGATGGTGCGGACGGCGGGCGTCGACGCCGACCTGTTCTGGCGCGGCTACTGGGAGCACCGGCTGGAGTTCGACCGGGGCACCCTGACGCCGGGCGCCTACTGGTCGGAGGTGCTGGACCGCCGCGCGCGCGACGCCGAGGTCGAGCGGCTGGTGGAGCTGGACGTCCAGAGCTGGACCCACGCCAACCAGGACGCCGTCGCGCTGCTGGAGGAGTTCCGCGCGTCGGGGCGGCCGGTGGCGCTGCTGTCCAACGCCCCCGCGTGCCTGGCCGAGGGCGTCGAGCGGCTGCCCTGGATCGCTTCCATGGACGCCCGCTTCTACAGCGGCCACATGGGCCTGGTGAAGCCGGACGCCGAGATCTACCTGAGGGTGGCCGCGGCGCTCGGGGTCCGTCCCGAGGACGTGGTCTTCGTGGACGACCGGCTGGTGAACGTCAACGGGGCCGAGTCCGCCGGCATGACGGCCATCCACTTCCACGACGCCGGGACGCTGCGCGCCGACCTCAAGGTTGCCCTCGGCGCGTCCTGACCCGCATATCCGTAACACGCCGCTGTTCCATGCCCTGACCTGCGCCGACGTATCGGAGGTTCCGTATACGGGAATAAGTGCGACAACCGAATAACGGAGGGTGAAGATGCATGTAGGCGGCATAATCAGCGCCATCGTCGTCGGCCTGGTGATAGGCGCGCTCGCGCGGCTTCTCATCCCCGGACGGCAGAACATCCCGATCTGGCTGACCATCGTCATCGGCATCATCGCGGCCCTCATCGGCACCGCGATCGCCGGCGGCCTGGGAGTCGCCAACACCCGAGGCATCGACTGGATCGAACTGATCCTGCAGATCATCCTCGCCGTCATCGGCGTCCTGATCGCCAGCGCCCTGTGGAGCAAACGCAAAGTGACCTGATCCGCCGGGCCTCCCCCCTCGCCCGATTCGGGGGCGAACCCGGAGACTTCGCCTGGAATGCCGGAACCGGTCGCCTGGTCGTCGGCGGGTGTTCAATCACGGTGGGTAATCCGCCCGCCTGGCCCGAAGGTGTTCACGCGGGCGACATCCGGCACTCGCCTGCAGGTCAGCCTGGCCGTCTGCACTTGCGGGCGTGGACCACAAGCCATCACGCAGAGCGTTCCTGATCGCCGCCACCGCCGCGGGAGCCGGTGGCCTGCTGTCATCCGCGTCCGCCGTCGCCGCGAGCGCGGCGCCCGCCCGCCGCGCCGCACGGGACCCGTTCACCCTGGGCATCGCCTCCGGCGACCCGGCGGCCGACGGGTTCGTGCTGTGGACCCGCCTCGCGCCCGAGCCCCTCGCCCCCGACGGGCACGGCGGCATGCCGTCCCGCGACGTCGAGGTCGGCTGGCAGGTCGCCGCCGACGAGGGCTTCCGCCAGGTGGTGCGCACGGGGACGGCGACCGCCCGCCCCGGCTCGGCCCATTCGGTGCACGTCGAGTTGCAGGGACTGCAGCCGGGCCGCGAGTACTTCTACCGCTTCCGCTCCGGCGGTCACCTGTCGGAGGCCGGGCGCACCCTCACCGCGCCGGCCCCCGGCACCGCGGAGACGTCCTTCACCTTCGCGGCCGTCTCCTGCGCCCAGTACGAGCACGGCTACTACACCGCCTACCGGCGGATGGCCGAGCAGCATCCCGACCTGGTCGTCCACCTCGGCGACTACATCTACGAGTACTCCGGCGGCATCTACACCGCCGCGCAGGGCAACGTGCGCGAGCACGCCGGAGGCAAGCTGCAGACCCTGGCCGACTACCGGCTTCGGCACGCGCAGTACAAGACCGACCCGGACCTGCGGCTGGCCCACCTCAACAGCCCGTGGTTGGTGATCTTCGACGACCACGAGGTGGAGAACAACTGGGCCGGCGACAACCCCGGCACGCTCGTCCCGGACTTCGCCACCCGCAAGGCGGCCGGATTCCAGGCGTACTACGAGAACATGCCGCTGCGCAGGTCCGCGGTGGCGCGCGGGCCGCGTATCAAGATCAACCGTACGGTGGCGTGGGGTTCCCTGGCGACCTTCCACCTGCTCGACAGCCGCCAGTTCCGCGACGACCAGCCCTGCGACGACGGCATGCGCTCCGGCTGCGACGAGCGCCTCGGCCAGGAGCGGGTCATGCTCGGGGACGAGCAGATGAAGTGGCTGGCCGGCGGGCTGCGCTCGGCCCCGGCCGCCTGGAACCTCATCGCCCAGCAGGTCATCGTCGGCCAGCGCGACTACCACCTCGGCCCCGGCCGCGAGCTCAACGTGGACGCCTGGGACGGCTACCCCGCCGAGCGCGACCGCCTGCTGCGCACCCTGACGGGCGCCGCGACCGGCAACCCGGTCGTGCTCACCGGCGACGCCCACGTGGCCTCGGCCTCCGACCTGCTGGCCGACTTCGACGACCCCGACTCCGAGCGGGTCGGCGTCGAACTGGTCGCCACCTCCATCTCCAGCGACGGCGACGGCTACCACGACGCCGCCAGGGACGCCGCGCTGCTGGAGGAGAACCCGCACCTGAGGTTCGTCAACGAGCGCCGCGGCTACATCATGTGCCAGGCCACGCCGCAGGAGCTCAGGGCCGACTTCCGCACCCTCGACTACATCAGCCGCAAGGGCGCCCCGGCCCGCACCGCCGCCACCTTCACCATCCCCGCCGGCGAGCGCGCCCTCACCTGAGCGCCGCGCGGCGCCGGCACGGCGGCGGCGGGCCCCGGCCCGCCGCCGCCGTCTTCGCGTCTTCGCGTCTTCGCGACCGGATGCGTCAGGGCGCGACGGCGAAGCCGAACAGGCCGGCCGGGTGGCCGGTGAGGGTGCGGGCGGCGCCGGTGCGCAGGCCGGTGTAGGAGCCCTTGCGGACCGAGGAGGGGACCAGGGTGACGCGCCCGCTTCCTGGAGAGCCGACGGCGAGGCCGGCGCCGGTGACGGCCACCGAGGAGCCGTACAGGTCGCCCGGGTGCCCCGCGCGGCCCGTCAGGACCACCGCGTGCTTGGCGGTGAGGCCGCCGGCGCGGGTGCCGGGCAGGACCAGGACGCGGTCGCCGCCGGGCAGGCCGATGGCCAGTTCGGCGTCGCCGTCCCCGTTGAGGTCGCCGGCGGCCAGGGCCGAGCCGAGCCGGTCGGTGTTGAGGCTCTTGCCCCGGATGCCCTTGGTCTTGCGCGACCAGAACTCGCCGCCGACCGCGCTGAGGCCCCGCCGCGTCCCGTACAGGACGTGCACGCCGCCGTTGCCGTACATCGGCCCGTCCTGGAAGGCGTCCAGGCCCTCGCCGGGTACGCCGATGGCCAGGTCGTCGCGGCCGTCACGGTCGAAGTCGCCGGCGGCGAGCGCCGCGCCGAAGTCGTCCCACTTCTCGGCCTCGCCGGGCACTCCCGGGCTGTTCTGGGTGTACATGCCGGCCTGGCGGGCGCGCAGGTCGACGATGGTGACCGACCCGCCGCCGGAGGTGGTGGTGCCGACGGTGTCGGCAGGGGCGCCGACCGCGAGCTCCGCCCTGCCGTCGCCGTCGAAGTCGCCGGCCGCGACGGCGGCGCCGAACTGGTCGCTCTCGAGGTGGTCCTGCGCGACCCACGGCGTGGCCTGGGTGACGAGCGTCCCCCTGCCCTTGGGGTCGCGTCCCTTGAGGCCGAACACCCCCACTCCGCCGCCCTCCGACAGACCGGGGATGCCGACGACCAGCTCGTCGTCCCCGTCGCCGTCCAGGTCGCCGGCGGTCAGCGCGCCGCCGAACCGGTCGGTGTCGCGGTCGCGGCCGAGGCGGGTCACGTCCAGCGTCCCGGCCGGCTTCAGGCCGCCCGCGGAGCCGTAGAGCAACTGGACCACGCCGTTGCCGTCTGCGCCGTCAGGGACGGGGGTGCCGGCGAACTCCTCCGACGCGCCGATCGCCAGGTCGGCGCACCCGTCGCCGTTGAAGTCGCCGGAGGCCACCGCCGATCCGAAGGAGTCGCCGCGCTCGGGCTCGCCCGGGATGCCGTGCTTGCCCTGGGCGAGGACGGCGGTGCGGTCGGCGCCGCGGTACAGCGTCACCGTGCCCGCCCGGCGCCGCCCGTCCACGGTGTCGTACGGCGTGGCCACGACCAGGTCGGCGGCGTCGGCGCACGCGGCGCGGGAGGCGGCGGCCTCGGCGGCGGGCTGGTGCAGGACGGGGACGACCACGAGGGTCGCGGCGGTGAGCAGGCGGAACGCGCGCGAGGCACTCATGCTCCGGATGGTCCCCGCCTGCCAGGACATCCGCCCTACCGCAGCGTGAAGTCCCCGCGTCGGTCGTCTGAACGGCGTGTCCACTGATCCGGAAGCCCATTGTCAGGACGGCGGGGAACCTCTACAACTTGATCGTCACGAAGTTCGTCGAGACGTCATCGGTATGTCATGACATGGACCCGAGATCAGCTCCGTGCCTGTCTACCTTCATGCCCGTTCGTACTTGGAGGTAGTGATGCGTAGTTTGGCGCGCGCCGTCGTCGTGGCGCTGGCCATCGGCCTTCCCGGGCTGGTCCAGGCGACCGCGTACGCGGGAGACCACGAAGCCGGGGGGACGCGGCCCGACTACCACACGACCGTGCCGGGGGAGTCGGTCGAGGCCGGCCGCACCGACCGCACCATCGCGCCCGGGGTCGTGCTGACGACGTTCGACACCTTCGGCCGCGACGGCTGGACCCGGGCGCACGTCCTCAACGCCGACCTGTCGGGCCCCGGCGTGGACGTCGGGCTCGTGGGCGGCAGGCTCACCGAGACCCGGCCGCTGTCGGAGTCGGCCGACGCCCGCGGCGCCGTGGCCGCCGTCAACGGCGACTACTACGAGATCAACAACACCGACGCGGTCATCGGGCCAGAGGTCAGGGACGGCGAGCTGCGCAAGGCCACCGCCGACGCCCGCACGGTCGCCACCGTCGGCGAGGACAAGGTGGCCCGGCTGGCGAGCGCGCTGCTGGAGGGCGGCGTCACCGTCGCCGGCACCTCGCACCCCGTCGCGAACCTCAACTCGCCGTCCTTGCCGGCGAACGCCGTGTCGGTCTTCACCGACCAGTGGGGCCCGGCCGCGCGCACCCTGATCGGCCACTCGGGGGCCATCACCGAACTGGTCGTCGCCGCGGGCGCCGTCACCGCGGTCGCCGACACGGTCACGGCCACCCCCGTCCCGGACGGCGGGCTGGTCGTCGTCGGCCAGGGCACCGCCGCGGCCGCGCTCGCCGCCGCCAAGCCGGGCGACCCGGTCACGCTGGACGTCGCCCTGCGCACCGACTCCCCGGCCAAGCTGCGCACGGCGCTCGGCAGCGGCGAGGTGCTCGTGCGTGACGGCCAGGCCATCGACTTCCCGCCCTCCACCGGCAACGACGCGCCCAAGCCCCGCACCGCCATCGGCTGGTCGCAGGGCGGCAGGCGGCTGCTGCTGGTGACGGTGGACGGCTCGGCCAACTTCTCGGCCGGCCTGAGCTTCGACGAGACCGCCAGGCTGCTGGTGCGGCTCGGCGCCCGCGAGGCGTTCATGCTCGACGGCGGCGGCTCCTCCGACCTGGTCGCCCGCACCCCCGGCGACGGCCGCGTCAGCGTGGTCAACACCCCCTCCGACGGCGGCGAGCGCTCCATTCCGAGCGGCGTCGGCCTGTTCACCGCCAAGGGCTCCGGCAGGCTCACCGGCCTGTCGGTGCGCACCCCCGCGGACCGGGTGTTCCCCGGCCTCACCCTGAAGCTGTCGGCCGCCGGGTACGACGAGACCTACGCCCCCGCCGGCCTCGGCCGCGAGCGGGTCGCCTGGGAGGCGGGCCGGCTCGGCGAGGTGCGCGGCGGCCTGCTGCGCGCCGCGCGGCCCGGGCAGGGCGAGGTGAGCGCCCACGCCGGCCGGGCCCACGGCCGGGCGCGGGTGCGCGTGCTCGGCGAGCTGGCCAAGGCCGGGTTCACCGTCCCGAGCCTGACCCTGGAGAGCGGCGACTCGGCCGTGGCCGGGGTGCGCGGGTACGACGCCGACGGCTTCGGCGCGCCGGTCGCCGTCCGCGACCTCACCCTCGACTACGACAAGGCCGTGGTGAAGGTCGAGCCCCGGGACGACGGCTCGTTCACCATCACAGGACTGGACGCGCCTGGGGGGACGGCCACCGTCGTCACCGCCACCGTCCAGGGCAAGTCGGCGCGGCTGCCCGTCGTGGTCGGGCTCAAGCGCGCGTCGCTCGCCGAGTTCGAGCCCGCCGAGAGCTGGGGGGTCTCCACCGCCAAGGCCACCGCCACCCTGGCGTCCGTGGACGCCGCCGACCGGCCGGGCGCCCCCGCGGGCAACCAGGCTCTCGCGCTGCGCTACGACTTCGCCGGCACCTCGGGCACCTCCGCCGCCTACGCCGTCGCCAAGCCCGCGGCCCTCACCCTGCCGCACGGCACCCGGCGCATCGGCGTGTGGGCCTACGGCGACGGCAGGCGGCACTGGCTGCGCGCCACGCTGCGCTCGCAGGGCACCACGAACGTGCCGTTCACCTTCGCCCAGGTCGTCGACTGGACCGGCTGGAAGTGGGTCGAGGGCACGCTGCCCGCGGGCTTCTCCGAGCCGCTCACCCTCACCAACGTGTACGTCGTGGAGACCTCCAACCTCGCCAAGGACGCGGGCGAGATCAGGTTCGACGGGCTCACCGCCCTGGTCGGCCAGGAGGTCGCGCCCGAGACGGCCATCGGGTCCGACCCGTTCGTCCTTGAGCAGAAGGGCGTCGGCGCGGGCCGCTGGCGCTTCGCCGTCATGTCCGACCTGCACGTCAGCGCCGCCGCCGGGCCGTCCTCGTTCCCGGCGCGGCAGGCGGCGGCGGCGCTGAGGCAGGCGGTCGCCGCCGAGCCCGACTTCATCGTCGTCAACGGCGACTTCGTGGACAACAACGCGCCGGCCGACATCGCCTTCGCCGAGCAGGTGCTCAAGGACAACGTCCCCGCCGGCGTCCCGGTGTACTGGACGCCGGGAAACCACGAGTCGGGGGCCACCGCCACCGGCACCCTGGACGCCTTCCTGGCCACCGGCCGCCCCGCCCACCAGGTCTTCGACCACAAGGGCACCCGCTTCGTGCTGATGAACACCACGCTCGGCGGGCTGCGCGCCTCCGACTGGACGCAGGTCCCCGCGCTCCAGCAGGAGCTGGCCAGGGCCGCGAAGGACCGCTCGGTGAAGTCGCTCGCGGTCCTCTTCCACCACCCGTTGCACGACCCCTCCGGCGCCGGCGGCTCGCAGTTCGCCGACCAGCTCGAAGCCGGGCTGGTCGAACGGTGGCTGGCCGGGTTCCGCGAGAGCGCGGGCAAGCCGGTGGCGCTGTTCACCGGGCACGCCCACACCGCGGCCGTCACCCGGGTGGACGGCGTGGCCGAGGTCACCACCCCGGCCGTCGGCAAGACCCCCTACAGCTCGCCCGACAAGGGCGGCTTCCTCGGCTGGATGCTGGTCGGCGTGGACGCCACGCCGGGCAGGGTCGAGGCGGACCTGCCCAGCCCCGGCACCCGTGACTGGCTGACCGCGCGGGTCAACCCGCTGTTCGACGAGCTCACCCTGACCGCGCCCGGCACGCTCACCGCCGGCGCGAGCGCCGAGGTGTCGGCCACCGGCACCACCACCGGCTTCGGCCTGACCTTCCCGCTGCGCTACCCGGCCAGCGTCACCTGGAGCGGCGACCGGGCCCTCGCGGTGGCCGGCTCCGCCGAGGACGCGCGGGACGCGGCCCGCGACCACCGCGTGGTCGCGGTGCTCGACCTGTCCAGCGGCCGGCTCACCGCCGTCCGGGCCGGACGCGCCACGCTCACCGTCGCCTCCGCCGACCGGTCGGCCTCGGCCACCGTCACGGTGACGGGGGCGCCGAAGCCCCGCTGACCGCGACGGCGGGGGCGGGCAGGGCGAAGGCCACGGCCTTGCCCGCCCCGCCGCCGGCGGACATCGTCGTCGGGTAGGCGTAGCAGTGCCCGTTGGACAGCCGGTGGGCCAGCAGCAACCCGCGGCCGCTCTCGGAGAACGGCGCGAGGTCCACGACCTCCGGCCCAGGGCCGGCGGCCCGTCCGGGGCCCTCGTCCTCCCCGAGGCCGAGAGCCCGTCCGGGGTCGTCGTCCTTCTCGCGAGCGTCGTCGTCCTGCTGCAACCGGGCCAGGACGGCGGTGACGTGGCCGAGGTCGCGCCCGCCGTCCACCACCTCGCACCACATCGGGATGCCGCTCAGGCAGTGGACCCGCACCTCGTACGGCCCGCGCGCGTGGGTCTCGGAGTTGGCGGCGAGCTCGGCCACGATGATCTCGGCGTCGCCGATGTCGTCGCCGTCCACTCCCGCCGCGGCCAGCACCTCGCGCACGGCCGCCCGGGCGCAGCGCGAGGCCGACCCCGCCCGTAGCGTCGTGACCACGACCTGGAAGGCGTCCTCGGCGGGCGAGGGAGCATAAGGGGCGCACGGGTGGTCACCCGGCCGCCGCTCCCGCGCCAGGACCCCGGTGCGGTGGTGAGCCTCCTGTGGGACGGGCTGCTCGGCGCGCATGAGCTGATCACTCCTTGGCATGTCGACCGTTGTGCCGGCGGAGGAAGCGCGCGGTGATCCCCCCGAGGTTGGCCTCCATGCTGCGGGAGCGGCGCGGGAGACAGGGAGCCGCCTCACCGATACCCATCCCGGGTCTGCCGCGATCGTCCGAGCCGATCAGCCCGGGCGATCGGTCCGACCGTTATCCCCACCGAAACCCATGGTCACCTGGTTACCTGAGAGGCCAGCGCAGCCCACAGTGGAAGGTTGGCATGAACGTCACTCAGCCGAGTGAGCAGGCGATCAGCTTCGCCGTCTGGGAACGTCCCCAAATGCGGCAGGCGCTGGCGGGGCGCGACATCGCCACCGTCTACCTGCTCCTGCAGCGCGTCGGCATCTCCCAGCGGCGCATCGCCGCGCTGACCGGGCAGTCCCAGTCCGAGATCTCCGAGATCCTCAACGGCCGCCAGGTCATGGCCTACGACGTGCTCGTCCGCATCGCCGACGGGCTCGGCGTGCCGCGCGGCTACATGGGCCTGGCCTACGACGACGGCACCCAGCTCGTGGCCGTGCCGGCGCCCGGCGGGCACGACGACGACCTGGACGAAGACGAGCAGGTCCGCCGGCTGCTGGCCCACGCCGCGCAGGTGACCATCGGCGCCGCGGTGGCCTGCGCCGACGACTGGCGCCGGCCGCTGGCCCGCGTCGACACCCCCACCCCCGGGCGCATCGGCGACGCCGAGGTCGACCAGGTCGAGAGCGTCACCCGGTCGCTGCGCGCGCTGGACTACCGCTACGGCGGGGGCGTGTGCAGGGACGCGGTGGTCGCCCAGCTCACCTGGTCGCAGGCCCTGCTGCGCGCCTCCTGCTCCGAGCGGGTCGGGCGCCGTCTGCACCGCGCCCTGGCCGACCAGCACAACCTCGCGGGGTGGACCTCCTTCGACGTCGGCCTGCACGGCGCCGCCCGCCGCCACCTGGCCCGGGCCCTGGAACAGGCCAAGCACGCCGGTGACTCCTCCCTGGCCGCGAACATCCTGTACCGCATGGGGCGGGTTCACCTGCACCTGCGGCGGGTGGAGGACGCGCTGCGGTTCTTCCAGCTCGGCCAGATCTGCGCCCAGGACGCCAGTTGCGAGCTGACCGTCGCCATGCTGTGCGCCAACGAGGCGTGGGCGTACGCGCTGCTCGGCGACGAGCGGCTGGCGACCAAGTCCATCAACCGGGCCCGTGACGAGTTCAACCGCGCCAACACCGACGAGGTGCCCGGCTGGGTGCGGTTCTTCACCGAGGCCGACCTGATGGCCGCGAGCGGCATGACCTACCTGGGCCTGGCCCAGGCCGACGCCCGTCACCTGCCGAGGGCCGCCGAGCTGCTGTCGGGCAGCGTGCGGCGGCGCGCGCCCGAGATGGCGCGCAGCAAGGTGTTCGAGCTCATCGGCCTGGCCACCGTGCGGCTGCAGCTCGGCGAGATGGACGACGGCCTGGCCGACGGGCGCGAGGCGGTCGAGTTGATCACCCAGATCAGGTCCGTGCGCACGATCGACCGTCTCGCGCCCCTGGAGGCCGCCGCGGCGGCCCGGCCGGACAGCGCCGACGCCCGCGACCTGCGCAGGCGCATCGCGGAGCTGCGCGCCGTATGAGCCTCACCACAGTCGACGCCTCCGGCGGGCTCACCAGGGACAACCTCCACTTCCTGCTCGGCGCCCTGCACGCCGAGACGGGTCTGGACCCCGCGGGGGCCCAGCTGATCAAGTTCACCAACAACGCCGTCTTCCGGCTGCGCACGGCTCCGGTCGTGGTGCGCGTGGCCGGGTCCACCGCCGCGCGCGACCGGGTTCCGCTGGTCGTGCGGGTGGCCCGCTGGCTGCGGGACCACGACTACCCGGCGGTGCGCCTGCTGTCCGGGCTCGAGCAGCCGCTGCGGCTGCACGGCCAGATGATCACGCTGTGGGAGGACGTCCCCGAGGTCGGCCCCCGCCCGGACGGCGCCGCCCTGGCCGTCCTGCTCAGGCGCCTGCACCGGCTCCCCGGCCCGCCCGCCGGCCTGCCGCGCTGGCGGCCGATGCGCGAGGTGCGGCAGCGGCTGGCCGAGCCCGAGGACCTCGGCGCCGCCGACCACGCGTTCCTGCTGCGCGAGTGCGACGAGGTGGAGGAGCAGCTCGCCGGGCTGCGCTTCGCGCTGCCGCCCGGCGTGATCCACGGCGACGCCTTCCTCGGCAACGTCATCGCCGGACCTCGCGGCCCGGTGCTGTGCGACTTCGACGGCACCGGCGTCGGCCCGCGCGAGTGGGACCTGGCGCCGGTGGCCGTCGGGCGGCTGCGGCTGGACTACGCCACCGACGACCACGCCCTGCTGGCCGAGCACTACGGCGTGGACGTCACCGCCTGGGAGGGTTTCCCGGTGCTGCGCCGGCTGCGCGAGCTGAAGCTGGTCACCAGCGTGCTGCCGATCCTGCGCAGCAACCCGGCGATCCGCCTGCAGTGGGAGCACCGCATGCGCACCTTCCGCGCCCGCGACCTGACCACCCGGTGGCAGCCCTACCGCTGAGGCGGGACGATCCCCGCGCGGCGGCGGCGCCGCCGCGGGCGTGCCAGGATAGGACCGTGACAACGGCGGTGGACACGGGCATCGACCTGGCGGACCTGGCGTTCTGGCGCCGGCCGCCGCACGAGCGCGAGCGCGACTTCGCCCGGCTGCGGAGCCTTCCCCACCCGGTGTTCTTCCCCGAGCGCCGGGTGCCCCTGCTCCGCTCCGGCAAGGGGTTCCACGCTCTGGTGCGGCACGCCGAGGTGGTGGAGGCCAGCCGCAACGCCAAGGTGTTCTCCAGTGAGCCGGCCGTCACCAACCCCGAGCCGCCCGGCTGGGTCAAGCACGTCTTCGGCGACTCGATGGTCAACCTCGACGACCCCCGCCACGCCCGCCTGCGCCGCATCGTGTCCCGCGCGTTCTCGCCGAAGATGCTCAGCGGCCTGAACGACGGCATCGCCAGGGCCGCCGAGCGCATCGTCGACGACGTCGTAGAGCAGGGGCCGCGCGACTTCGTCTCGCAGGTCGCCGCCCGGCTGCCCATCCACGTCATCTGCGACATGATGGGCATCCCCGACGGCATCCGCGCCAAGGTGCACCAGCACGTGGACGTCTCCACCGCCTACACCGGCGTCCGCATGAGCCTGCCGCGCACGGTCGCCATGGCCGGGCGCAACATGGCGGCGCTGTTCGCCCTGCAGCGCATGGTGATCGACCTCGGCCGTCAGCGTGAGCGCGAGCCCGCGGGCGACCTGGTGTCGGCGCTTGTCACGGCCAACGTCGACGGCGAGCGCCTGACGCCGAGGGAGCTCGGCTCGTTCTTCACGCTGCTGCTGGTGGCCGGCAACGAGACCGCGCGCAACACCATGGCGCACGGCCTGAAGCTGCTCACCGACAACCCCGCCGAACGGGAGCGGCTGACCGGCGACTTCGAGGCCCACATCGGCGGCGCCATCGAGGAGACCGTCCGCTACGTCTCGCCCATCATGCAGTTCCGGCGCACCGTCACCGAGGAGTACGAGATGCGCGGGGTCAGGCTCGTCCCCGGCGACAAGGTGGTGCTGTTCTACGGCTCCGCCAACCGCGACGAGGAGGTCTTCGACGACCCCGGCCGCTACGACATCACGCGCAAGCCGAACCCGCACGTGGGCTTCGGCGGTCCCGGCCCGCACTTCTGCCTGGGCGCCAACCTGGCCCGCCAGGAGATCAAGATCATGTACCGGGAGCTGTTCACCCGCCTGCCCGGCATCCGCGCCACCGGCGAGCCCGGCCTGCTGCTGTCCAACTTCGACAACGGCGTCACCTCCCAGCCCTTCACCTTCTGACCTCCCGCGTGGCCGCGACGCGAACCCGCCCGGCCGCTGGGTGCGGCCGGGCGGGCGTGGGGGCGAGATTCAGCTGTTGCCGACGCGGCAGCCGTCGCTGGTCTTGCCGTTGTTGCACTGGTTGAGCTGCAGCCCGTCCAGCACGTAGGCGAAGTTCTGCCCGGAGGGGCTGACCACCGACAGTTGCGCGGTGGCCGTCCCGCTCGGCGCGACCGCCGACACCGAGTACTCCTGCCAGCCGGTCGTCAGCGCGGTGACCGGGCCGTCGCTGTTGGAGATCAGCGTGCCCGAGGAGTTGTACCAGCCCAGCCGCAGCTTCACGTTGCCCGAGGTGCCGGTGGTCAGCTTGGCGAAGAACTTGTAGCGCTGCCCGGCGGTGACCGCCGGCTTACGGGTCACCGACACCGATCCCTCGGCGTAGGACTGGACGTTCATGGTCAGCGACCGCCGCCCGTCGTAGTACCGCGCGGAGACCTGGCTGTCGGACCCCGGCGGGGTGACCTGCATCCAGCCCCCGCCCGAGACGCTGAAGCCCGCGGGCGTCGCGTAGGGCGCCTGCGCCTCGACGGTGCGCTCCTGCGCGGTCAGCAGGTCGTTGCTGTACCCGACGTCGCAGCAGGTCGCCGTGGTGAAGTACGGCCAGCTCGCCGCGTTGGCCTTGCGGGTGTCGGGATAGTTGCCCTGGTAGAAGGTGGCCGAGGTCTCGCTGGGGTCGTAGTAGTTGTTGAAGTCGTGGTCCAGCGTCCAGTCGTAGTACGGGTTGGCCATCAGGTCGGGGTAGCTCAGGATCTCCGAGCCCTCGGTGACCTTGGGGTGGTCGACGTAGAAGCCGTCCGCGGCGAGGTGGACCAGCTCGTGCAGCACGGTGCCGCTGGCCCAGGCGTCGGCGGTCGCCGCGCACGCGGGCTCGCACCAGGCGTTGGCCGTGCCGTTGAAGTCCTCGAACACCACGTACTTGCGGTTGTCGACGTCGTAGCCGGAGTCCGCCAGATCGTGGGTGATGGTCTGGACCGGGGTCTCGCCGCCGATGACGCCGGACTCGATCTTCTCAGGCACGACCAGGGCGTGGGCGTACCCGGAGTAGGTGCTGGTGCTGTACCCGGTTCTGCAGCTCAGGTTGATGTGCTGGTCGTAGTTGGTGGACTCGTCCAGCGACCAGTCCATCCGGTCGACGATCTTGGCGATCTTCTCGACCTGCTGCTCGTACCTGTTCCCGATGCCGTCGTGCCAGGCGTAGATGACCTGGACCGCCGGGATGCTCCCGCTGGCGTTCTTCGGGTCCGCGAGCGTCGCGGCGCAGCCCCGCTGGGGGACGCTCGCGTCCGCCGGCTGCGCGTAGGGAGAGATGGGTTCGGGGTCGTAGGGGGCATCGAAAGCGCCTGCCGGACTCGCCGTCACCAGGACAGCGAGCCCCCCCGCGGCGATCACCGAAACAAGGCGCCTCAACCGTAACGACAAAGCTGCTCCTCTTGTGGGTGACATTCCGGAGGGAGCCTAACCGCCAGTGGGGGCCCAAAAAAATACGTTGACATGAAATTTCACCAGAAATCCGGAATGGAGGTGAATTGTTCCGGAGAAACGTTGGCTTCCCTGCCTCTCTATGGATGATCATCCTGGTTGTCTCCAGAGTTGCCCTTGTCGTGATCAATGCGTTCCCTGTCCCGCCGATCGGGTTGTCCTGCTGTTTCGTCCCTATTTGCGAGCTTTATCGGCGTGATTCGTACTGTTTTGCGAGCTTTATCGGCTGGGGGCCCAAAGGGCGCCCGACCGTGGCCGATTTGTTCCATATGGCGAGACGATCCGCGCCACCGGGTTCCCGAGGAGCAGGTGAATGCGTGAAACCCGATGAGCGGCGAACCCGCGCATTACCGCCGCCCGGCCGTGCACGGGCGCCCTTTTCGGGCATGGACGAGGCCGGAGCGGACTCGCGAGATGGAACGGTGGGGCGGCGAAGGAGCGTACGGGCGACGGCGGTTAGTGTCCGGTTGTGGATATCGAAGACTTCAGCCTGGACCCCGCCGTCGTGCACCTGAACCACGGATCGTTCGGGGCGGTGCCGCGCCGGGTGCAGGAGAGGCAGGACGAGCTGCGCCGGGAGGCCGAGCGGGCTCCCGACGCGTTCTTCGCCACGGTGACCGAGCGCGTCGCCAAGGCGCGCGAGGAGGTGGCGGCCTTCCTCGGCGCCGAGCCCGGCGGCGTCGCGTTCGTCTCCAACGTGACCGAGGGCGTCGCCGTCGCGCTGAACAGCCTGACGCTGCGGCCCGGCGACCAGATCGTGATCAGCGACCACACCTACGGCGCCGTCGAGATCGCCGTTCGGCGCACGGCCGAGCGGACCGGCGCCGAGGTGGTCGTGGTGGACCTTCCCGGGCGCGACGACGGCGAATGGTCGGGGGAGGACGCCGCGCGGGCCTACCTCGGCGCGGTGACACCGCGTACCAAGGCGGCCGTCTTCGACCACATCACCTCCCACACCGCCCGCCTGCTGCCGGTGGGCGAGCTGGTGGCGGGGTTCCGCGCCCTGGGCGTGACGACGATCGTGGACGCCGCGCACGCCCCCGGCATGCTGGAGGTGGACCTCGGCGAGCTGGACGCCGACTTCTGGACCGGCAACCTGCACAAATGGGCGTTCGGGCCCCGGCCCGCGGGCGTGCTGGCCGTCGCCCCCGCCTGGCGCGAGCGGGTCGAGCCGCTGATCCCCTCCTTCTACCAGCCGGACGGCTTCCCCCGCAGTCTCGAATTCCAGGGCACCCGCGACTACACGGCCTGGCTGGCCGCGCCCGAGGGCCTTCGCGTGCTGGAGGACGTCGGGCCGAGCGCCGTCCGGGCCGGCAACGCCGAGTTGGCGGCGACCGGCCGCCGTATCGTCGCCGACACCGCCGGCCTGCGGCCCTGGCGCGCGGACCCGGAGCTGGCCATGTGCGTTCTGCGACTGCCGGACGGGGTCGCCGAGACCCAGCCGCGCGCCGAGGCGCTGTCGGCCGAGATCCTGCGCAGGCACGGCGTGCGAGCCGGGATCAAGGGATGGCCCGGCGCCGGCCTGCTGCGCCTGTCCGCCCAGGTCTACAACCGCGAACAGGACTACGAACGCCTCGCCGCAGCCCTGCGCGACCTGTTCGCCTGAGGCCGGTGCGGGGAGCCCGCGCGTTAGGATCTGCGGCATGGAAGCGGTGGCGCTGGCGTTGACGGCGGTCGGCACCGTGGCGGGCGTCGTGGCCGCCTACTACGCCTGGGTGGCGGTGCGGCCCGCCCGTCGCGCGGCCCCGCGCCCAGCCGCCTCCGCACCCGCGCCCGAGGCCCTGCCGCCCGAGGAGACGGCGGGAACGGCACCGTCCGAGCAGACGGAGCCGGCGGCGGGAACGGGACCGTCTGAGGGACCTTCGGTGGCGGGAACGGGACCGGCTGAGGAGAGTGGACCTTCGGCGGCGGGAACGGGACCGCTCCGGCGGACGCGGTCGTCCCCGCGACGGTCCGGGCGGGTCGCCTACGACGCCTTCGTCGCCTACTCCCATGAGGACGGCGAGTGGGTGGAGGCGTTCACCCGGCGTCTGGAGGCCAGGGGGCTGCGCATCGCGCGCGACCAGGTCGTCCTCGTGCCCGGCGACGTGCTCGTGCACGCGGTGGAGCAGGCCATCCGCGACTCGGCCGCCGGCATCCTGGTCTGCAGCCCGGCGTCGATGGCCAGCGGGTGGGCGCGGCAGGAGTACGCGGCGCTGGTACAGAGGGCCATCGAGAACGGGTCGCGCTTCATCCCCGTCGTGATCAAGGACGTCGAGCTGCCGGCGTTCGCGAAGACGCGCTACTACGCCGACTTCAGGGACGCCGCGCCGCCGGAGTACGACCGGCGGATCGACGACATCGCGAGCGCTCTGCGCGTCCCCCGGCCCGAAGCCCGGCCCGCGACCTGAGCCGGGACGCCGCGCGGCGTCCGGAGCGGATGTCCCGCGGGGAACGCCGGCGGTCCCGCGCCGTGGGTCACGGGCGCTCCATCCTGGTGGCGATCGCGGCGTGCACGGAGGCCTCGAAGTCGCCCTCCAGATCGTTCAGGATGGCGAGCATCCGGGCGCAGACCTCCACGACCTCGCGGATCCGCCGGCTCGACTTGCCCCGGTCGCCGGGATCCCTGGAGCCCCGCACCACGGCCTTCTTGGCCGGCTCTATGCAGTCTCGCAGCGCCCGCAGCCGCTGGTCGCCGTCCGCCACCGGGGCCAGCAGCTCCTCCAGCCGGTCCATGGCCGAGAGGAACGGCGGGTCGTCGTCGCTGGCGGCGTACTTGACCGACCAGTGCCAGCTGTCGAACCACTGGAAGTAGCCGGTGGCGGTGTCGGTGCGGGTGTGCAGCACCGACACGGCGTGCTTGACGAACTTCAGCGTGTCGAGGTTGTCCAGGTACCAGAGGATCTGCCGCTGTCCGATCAGCACCGGAGCGCCGCCCAGGGACTGGAGCAGCTCCAGCACCGTCTTGCGGTAGGACGTGGCGTTCCGCCAGTCCCGGAAGTCGGCGTACTTGATGTGGCTGACGCTCGGCGGGAGCGTCACGTCGTCGAGCAGAAGCGGCAGGATGCCGAACCCCTTGCCCTCCATCGCGCGGATCTTGGCGACGCCGAGCTCCTCGCGCACCCAGGGTGAGCGCACCGAGGCGCGGGAGACGACGTAGATCAGGCTGGTGGCGGCGGCGATCTCCCCGAAGATCCGCTCCGGGATCGAGTCGCCCACCTTCAGATCGCGCTCGGCCAGGAAGGTGGCGACACCGGCGGCGGCCAGCGAGCCGTCCAGGAACCGGGCGAACTCACGGTCCGCGCTCGAATAGGAGATGAACACCCTGGCCTGTAAAGCCCCGTCGTCGCCCATCGGTGCCCTCCCCACGCGATCATCTCGGACCCGGCAGGGCACCCGGACGGGGCGCCGGGCGTCGCACCGCGAGCGTGTGCACGCGGGCCCGCGGCCGGGTGGAACGCAGCGAGCATACTGCGCGCCGCCCGGCCGCCGGGCCCTGCGGAGCGTCAGCGCGGGGGAGTGGTCACCTGGACGGACTGCGACTTCGGTCCGAGGTTGCCGGCCAGGTCGCGGGCGCGCACCCAGAACGTGTAGCGCCGGCCGGGCGCCAGGTCGGTCACGACGGCCCGGGTCGCGGTGAGGTCCTGCGTTCTGACCGGCTCGCCGGGCGCCTGCCGGGAGAGCTGGTAGCCCTTGACCGCGACGTTGTCCCTGGCCGCGGACCAGGTGAGCGTGACCGCGTGCGCCGTGGGACGGCCCGCCTTCAGCCCGGCCGGAGCGGTGGGCGGCACCGAGTCCGGCACGACGAGCGTGGTGATGGAGTTGGCCGGGAAGGTGGTGGAGGCCGTGGCCGAGGTGGCCGTCGTGGTGAGCGGCAGGTCCGCGGCGCGGGCGATCGCGGTGAGGTCGGCGCCGCTGTACCGGTAGACCTGCGCCGAGGTGCCCGGGGCGCCGCCCTTGACGGTGAGCGGGCTGGTGAGGTCCGAGCCGGTCTTGTTCACGACCACCAGCGTCAGCGCGCCGTCCGCGCCGCGCCTGGCCCCGTAGACGGCGAGCCGGCCCTGGTCCTCGCTGGTGGACAGCACCGAGGTGTCGCCGAAGCGGCCCCCCTGGCCGTCGTAGTTGAGGAACATGCGGAAGGCGTAGGCGCCGGGTTCGGCCGAGGTGGGCGGCGACCACAGGGTCGCCAGGTCCGCGCCCTCCCGGCCGAAGATGCCCAGCACGTCGGCCTGCGCGAGCGCGCCGTTCAGCGAGCCGAGGGCGCCGAAGTTGTACTCGGTGACGGCCACCTTGGTGCCCGGGTAGTTGCGGGCGACCATGTCCTTCATTCGCGGGATGAGGTAGACCGGCTGGCCGATCCAGCTCTCGTCGGTGTAGGCGCGGTCCCACAGCGTGCGGGTCTGGCGCAGCCGCAGCGCCTGCTTGGCCGCGTCGCCCGGGTCGCTCGGGTCGCCGCCGAAGACGCCGGCCTGCGGGTACCAGTGGTTGTCGTAGTAGTCCAGGATGCGCACGCCGTGCGCCTGCTCGTAGGCGCGCATCTGCTGCAGGTACCACTCCCCGAACGGCACGCCGCCGTGCGCGGCCTGGTCCGGCGGGTTGCTCCAGCAGCCCTCGATGGAGCAGCGCTGCTGGTCGGAGCCGGACAAGGTGATCGACGACCATCCCCAGCCGACCGGGCCGAGGGTCTGGGCCTTGGCATCGGCGGCCTTGACCGCGGCCGCGATCGCGTAGGTCTTGTCGCGCATCTCGTCATAGGAGGCGCCGGCCGGGTGCACGTCGCGGTGCGTCGAATGCCAGATGTCGGGCTCGTTGTCCAGGTTGTAGAAGCGCACGCCGCCGTGCGAGGCGTCGCCGTACCGGCCGCGCAGGTGGGCCATCCAGTCGGTGACGTACTCGGGCCCGACCTCCACGCTGGTGTCGTGCGGGTCGTTGCCGGTGATGTTCGTGCCGTCCGGCCGGACGCCGTTGCCGCAGTCGGGCGCCCACTGGTCGGTCGACTGCTGCGGGCCGTACTTCTCCACGCTGAACCCGCACGCCTTGGCCCGCTCCTTCGGGGCCCAGCCGATCAGCGGGAGCGTGATGACGCTGTCGGTGCCGGTGCGCTTGTCCTGGTCGACGAACCGGTCGGTCTCCGAGCCGTCCGGCAGCGCGGCGGGGTCGGCGTTGTCGCCGGCGATGTTCTCGAAGTACCAGTCCGCGGCCCGGTTGGGGGTGTCCAGCCGGAAGTTGTACCGGGTGGTGGCGTTGCCGCCCCAGCGCCGCACCGGGAGGCGCACCTCCTTGGCCAGTGCCTCCTCGGTGAAGTTCATCCCGTACACATACGGGCTGATGGGATGGGTCGGCGCGCTCAAATCCACGGCCAGCGCCGGCCCGGCCTCGGCGGCGGAACCCGTGCCCGCCGCGCCGCCGGCTGCTCGCGCGGGCAGGGCTGTTCCGGTGGTCGCCAGCAGGGCCGTCGCGGCCAGGGTGAGCCAGGTCCGGTGCGGTGGCATGGCGGGAGCCCTCCTCGAAGCCAGTACGTGCCTCCGGCGGGGCCGGTGGCGGCTATCCGTCAGATGCTGCTGCTCCCGCCTTAACCGGTCCAGTGGCCGCACGTGGACCTTTCGCGCATCCCCTGGTCAACCTCGGTGAGCTATTGAAATTTTCAGTCGGCGGTTGTTAGACCCTGGGTGTCAGGCGGTACCCGCGATACCCGGGACAGCTTCCCGACGGCGCCCACTTCCCGGGGTTCAGCGTGATGATGACGGTCACGCCCTCGCAGTAGACGTAGAGCGTGCTCAGTTCCTTGATGTCGCAGTAGAAGGTCATCTTCACGCCGGGCCCGGCCACGGGAATGCAGTAACTCGTCTCCGCCTCCAGTGCCGACCTGGTCGCGGCGACGCCCTTGGGCAGTTCCTGCCAGGCGGCGACGCCGAACCCGCCGGACGTCGTCCCGGCAGCCGGCGAAGCCCACGCGGCGCCCGTGGCGAGCGGCGTCACCAGCAGCGCGGCCAGCGCCAGCACGGTGAGCGCGCATCGATGAGCAAGCCTCATCTCGTTTCCCTTCTGTCGCGATTACGCCTCGGCCCCGTCGGCGCCACGCGTGATTTCCGTCCGGCCGGAATTCGGTGATCGCCCACGGATCAGCCCATCGATTGACCATCGATTCCGGATGAATGTCAACAGCGCACTTCCAGTCGGTTGAACGCGGGTCGTCACGCGACCACGCGGAAAGTTTCACCAGATTGCCGGGTCGTCTGGGACATGGCATTTCGTCGCGCTATACCGCGCGGTGAATGCTCCTGACGGTGGACCGCGCGATCACGCGGGCCGAATCGAAGAAACCGAGCCTCGCGCCGGAGTGCCGGATACCCGGAATCCCTCGGCCGTGCCGGGACCGCCGCACGTGGAGCAGGGCCGAAGCGTTCTCGGATCGTGAGACCGAGTAGGTGAAGGCCATCGGCTGGGTGGCCGCGGTGGTGGTCGGCGGCGGAGGCGATGTTGGTTCAGCCGAGCAGGTGTGCCAGGCCGGCGGCCGGGTCGCGCAGGCTGGGCGTGCTACCGGAGACCTCTCTCCTTATCCGGCTCCGACACGCCGTTGATCAACACTTCGAGACAGCTCTAGAAGCGGATTGACAAACATAGAAGCGGTGTCCGACTGATTCGCGATCACGGTGAGGGGCCGCCGCCCTGGTGATATACGGCTGCATCATACCGACCCGATCAACGGCTCTTGACCTGCGTACGCGGCGGCCGCACACTCGGCGTGCACGGGGTCGGCCTTGCCGACGCCGTCCCGCCGGCGCCGGCCGAGCATCGCCTGGATGGTTTCGGCGCACACCTTTCAGTGCTATGGGATCAGGTCGGCTGTTCCATATGGCAGGTGTCGACCGGTCAGAGAGCTGATTCAAGAGGAGAGCGGCTTTGGATACGGTGGTGACCACGGAGGGTGTTGCGCCGTCGGATCGGCTGCCTTACTTCCGGGAGGCGATTCTCCGAGAGGGCGAGCCGGTGGATGTGTACGGTGACAGGAGCGAGAGTTTCTCGGGCCGGATAGCTTTAGGAAGGCTAGGCGCGTTGACCATCGCGCAGATGGTCAGTAGCAGTACGGCTCGTCGGGGCCTGCATCGTAGTGCCGAGATGATCCGCCGTTCGGATCCCGGCTTGTACCATGTGGTGTTGTACGAGGAGGGTTCCACGGTTCTGACGTGCGATGAGCGTCGGACCGAGCCTCGTCCGGGGGATATCTCTCTGCTCGACAGCTCTCGTTGTTACGAGGGATGGCATGAATCAGGTGCCGCCCGATATCTGCGGTTACAGGTGCCGCGAATGCTTCTGCCCGTCCCACCCGCGGTCACCGCCGGCCTCATCGGAGCTCGCTTGTCCGGGCGTACCGGGATCGGGGCGCTGCTATGGAACGTCGCGACCCAGTCCGCCGGATCTCTGAGCGGCTATACGCCGTCGGACGCCATCCGCATCTCGACCATACTCGTCGACTTGGTGGCCGCCCTCATCGCCCATGAGATGGAAAGCCCGGCGGCGTTGCCAACCGAGTCCGGCCGGCAGGTGCTATACCTGCAAGTCCAAGCATTCATTCAACAGCGGCTCGGGGAGCCGGACTTGACACCGGCGATGATCGCCGAAGCTCATCACGTCTCCGTTCGCACCTTGCACAGGCTCTTCGAATCCAACGGATGCACCGTCGCGAAGTGGATTCAGACACGTCGCCTGGATCGCTGTCGACACGACCTCGCGGACCCGGCCTTGGTTGATCGGCCCATTCACGCCATCGCCGCCCGCTGGGGCTTCACCGTGCAGCCTCACTTCTCGCGCGCGTTCCAGTCCGCCTACGGCATATCTCCCTCCGAATATCGACGCGCATCGAGCCGGTCGGAGTTCTTGTACAGACGTTGAAAGGTTGAGGCCTCTCGGTGTCAGCGCTCACGCAATTCCCCCAGCGCCCGCTCGTCATGGACCGCGGATGTCGCTCGTGTGATGTTCGCCGAGGGGACGACGAGCGATCAGCGGCGATCTGAGCAGCTTCAGCACCCCCTACAACTTCTGGATCCGGGTCGGCGGCCAGCAGAACTCTGTCTCACAACCCTTCCCGCTTTGACCCGGCACCCTCTCATCCCGGCCGAGCCTCCGGACGCCCTCTCGCTCCGGAGGCTTGAGCCATTTCCAACTTGATCGCGCAGCTCAGGGCCGGCAAGCAAAAGGTGGTTGAGATGAGGGAGGGCTCCCGGTGAGACGGCAGTCGACCAAGATCCGATGCCCCGATCAGCCCGAGCGACACCTGGCACGTGGAGTCGTACGCCAGGCCGATCACCCCGTCCGCCGCATGGGAGGACCAGCCGGCCCAGTGTCGCGGCTTTAGGAGAGGGCAGCCCGGCGTGCGGTCCTCCTGCGGAGCGCGGCCATCGCGGCTGCGAGGGTGAGGGTGGCGTAGCCGCAGGTCACGGCCAGGCCGGCCCATGGGGGGAGGGGGTAGTAGCCGACGAGCAGTGACGGGTCCACGTCCACGTGCGCGAACGTGGGGATGCTCTGGATGATCGCGAAGCCGGCGGCGGGGGTGACGATCAGCAGCCAGGTCGCCAGGCCTGCCGTTCCCAGCAGGTAGGGGACGACGAGCAGCGCGACGGCCAGCACGACCGTCACGATCGCGCGCCTGACGAGCGCGGCGAGGGCCAGAGTCAGTACGGCGGCGAGCGCGGTCAGCGCGGCGTAGCCGACGATCATCCGCAGTTCGGTGCCGAGGGTGATCGGCTGGATCGGGTTCTGGTGCGCACGCAACAGCGCCAGGCCGGCAGGGATCACGACACCTGAGGCCACCAGCCCCGTCACGAACCCGGCCGCGCCGACCACCGCGCCCTTCGCCGCAAGCGCCCGCGTCGGATCCGGCGCACCCGAGGAGCGGGTATCGAGCGGCGAACCGGCTCCGATCGCCGAACCGGTCCCGATCGCCGAACGGGTTCCGATCGCCGGGCCGGTTCCGATCGCCGGGCCGGTTCCGATCGCCGGGCTGGGTTGCGGCGGGGAGTCGGTGCTGCTCGACGGGTTGGTGCTGGTCGGTGAGCCGGCGTTGGTCGGCGGGACGGGTCTGGTCGGGGGGCTGATTGCGGTTGGAGAACTGGTGTCGTTCGGCGGGATGGTGCTGGTCCTGGCCGGGGAGCTGGTTCTGGTCGGCGGACCGGTTCTGGGCGGGAGGTCGGGTTCGGTCGGGGGGTTGGGTTCGGTCGGGGGACCGGTTCTGGGTGGTCTGCGCCGGTGGTCCGCAGTGATGAACGTGGCCGCCATCACGAGCAGCGGGATCAGGCCCAGGGCTCCGCCGAGTAGGAGGAGGTCGGCGCGGACGCCGCCTTCGGCCGTGGCGGGGCCGATGTCGCCGCCTCCGGTCACGATGAGCTTGTCCCCGGACTCGACGACTCCGCCGGGGTGATGCGGAGTCCTGCCGTCGGACTCCATGACGACGCCGACGTCGTCGTGGCGCCAGGAACCGTTCGCGCCCTCCAGTCTGATCTGGTCGAAGGTGGCGGTGGCCTGGGCGAAGGCCATCGCCCTCTCCCACAGGGCGCCTGGTGAGGTGACGAACAGCCCGATCTCGGCCGTCTCCGGCAGCCCGGTCAGCCTGACCGTGCTGATCTCGCTCCACGTCGTGCCGTCGTCCGACTCGTACCCGGTGATCGTGTCGCCCGACCTGGTCAGCCGCAGCCACTGCGGCCCATTGTGAGGGCCGCCGGGCACGTCATGAGTGAAGTCGTTCTGCATCCGCACGCCGTGGTCCCCGGTCAGCATGACGGCGGCGTACGGGGTGCCCTGCTCGAGGCTCTGCCTGACGAGGAGCCCGGCCTTCGCCCACGGCACCACCCCCTGCTTCACGTTGCGCACCCCGGGTACGGTGTCCGGCATCCGCATCTGGCCGGTCAGGTCCGACACGCGGGCGGTGATGCCGCCGTTCCCTTTGAGCGGCTGGTGCACGAAGTAGTACTTGTCCCGCACCGCCGTGCCGTCGGGTCCCACCAGAGGCGCGGGGCAGGGACCCTCGCCCTTCCCGGTCACGCAGGTGCTGCGGGTACCCCCGGCGATCAGCAGTCCGAGCGACACGGTGACCAGCACGGAGGCCGCCATGGCGAGCGCCCGGCCGCGTCCGGTGCGGAACCTGACCCACTCCTCGCGCAGCGCCCGGCCCGCCAGGGTCGCCCCATATCGCTCGCGCGGGCCGGTGACGGGCCGGCTCGTCGGGTTGGAAGATGGACTCATGCCGACGGTTGTACGCGGCTCCCGGTCTCGGCCGGGTCGCACGGGCTGCGACCCGGCTGAGACCGGGGACCTGGCATCGTTGAGCCATGGCACCTCGACCCGGCCGCCCCGCCCGCACGATGACCGGCGGTGAACGGCGGTGAGGGTCCTGGTCGTGGAGGACTTCGAGATCCTCGCCCGCTCCATCGGAACCGGGCTGCGTCGCGAGGGCATGGCCGTCGACGTGGTCCTGGACGGGACCGCCGCCCTCGACCGCCTGGCCGCCACCCGCTACGACGTGGTGGTGCTCGACCGCGACCTGCCCGGCGTCCACGGGGACGAGATCTGCCGGCGCCTCGCGCAGGGCCGCTGTCCGACCCGCGTCCTGATGCTCACCGCCTCCGGCACGATCGAGGACCGCGTCGCCGGGCTCGGCCTCGGCGCCGACGACTACCTGCCCAAGCCTTTCGGGTTCGCCGAACTGGTGGCCCGCGTCCGCGCCCTGGCCCGCCGCGCCACCCCGCCGCTGCCGCCGACCCTGGCGTGCGGGGACATCACCCTCGATCCGGCCCGCCGTACCGCGTTCCGGGCCGGCCGGCGCCTCGACCTGAGCCCCCGGGAGTTCGCCCTGCTCGAATGCCTGCTCGCCGTGCCCGGCGTGGTCATCTCCGCGGAGGACCTGCTCGAACGCGTCTGGGACGAGGCCGCCGACCCCTTCAGCAGCGCGGTCAAGCACACCATGCACCGGTTGCGGGCCAAGCTCGGCGACCCGCCCGTGATCGAGACCATCCGCGAGGGCGGCTACCGCATCGAACCGTCATGACCGCTCACGCACTGCCCAGAAGGTCCCTGCAGACACGGCTCGCGCTCGCCTACGCGGCGGGCATCTACGCCGCCGGGGTCCTGGTGCTGGTCCTGGCCGCCGTCCCGCTGGCCCGCATCGACGCGGCCATCCCCGCAGCGCGCCCGTCGAGCACGACCGCCGAGATCGGGCCCGGAATCGCCCTGCCCCAACTCCTCACGGGCTCCGCCGTCGCCCTGGTCGTCCTGATCCCCATCGCCCTGGCTCTCGGGTGGTTCGTCGCCGGACGGTTCCTGCGCCCGCTGCGCGCCATCACCGCCACCGCCAGGAGCATCTCCGCCGGAGACCTCCACCGGCGACTCGCCCTCGGCGGGCCCGCGGACGAGTTGACCGAACTCGGTCACACCCTGGACGACCTGTTCGCCCGCCTTCAGGCATCCTTCGACGCCCAGCGCCACTTCGTCGCCAACGCCTCCCACGAACTGCGCACCCCCCTGGCAGGTCTGCGCACCCTTCTCGAAGTCGCCCTCGGCGACCGCGACGCCGACGCCGCCACTCTGCGCTCGGTCTGCCAGGAGGCACTGGCTCTCGGCGAACACCAGGAACGGCTCGTCCAGGCACTGCTGGCTCTGGCCACCGGCGAGGGCGGCGTCACCCGCTGGGACGCCGTCGACCTTGCCCACCTCGTCCAAGGAGTGCTCGCCTCTCGCCGCGACCTGGCCAAGGAGAAGGCCGTCGATCTCGGCGAACGCCTGTCGCCCGCGGTGACGGCCGGAGACCCTGGACTCATCGAGAGCCTCGTCGCCAACCTCGTCGACAACGCCATCCGCCACAACCACGCAGGCGGGAACGTCCAGATCGCCACCCGGACCACCGGCACGCAGGTCGCCCTGACGGTCACCAACACCGGGCCGGCCATCCCGGACGATCAGATCGCCCGCCTCTTCCAGCCCTTCCAGAGACTGGCGCCCGAACGTCACGGCCGTCACGACGGCCACGGGCTCGGCCTCGCCATCGTCAACGCCGTCGCCCACGCCCACCACGCCACCCTCACCACCAGTGCACCCCCCGAAGGCGGCCTGTCCATCACGGTGCGCTTCCCCTGCGACCCTGATCCGGATGGCTTGTGACCTGACCGGCCTGCACCTTGGCTGGCACGGCTTGTCCATCAGGGTGCGCTTCGCCCGCGTCTCTGATCCGGATGGCTTGTGACCTGACCGGCCTGCACATTGGCTGGCACGGCTTGTCCATCACGGTGCGCTTCCCCTGCGTCTCTGATCCGGACCGCTTGTGACCTGACCGGCCTGCACCTTGGACGGCACGACCTGTCTCCGCGGACCGGCTTCGGCGTGGAGTCCTCGTTCGCCGAGGAAGGCTCTGGTTGTAGTGACCACGAGCGTTCACCGGGCGCGGCTTTCCGCTTCGGCCATGTGCTGGAGATGATCGGCGCCGGGTCGGCGGGTCGTGGTACGGCGATGTCGGCGCCGGCTACGGACCCGAGCCGGTCAACGTTGCCGGACAGCGCACTAACCGTGCGCGCCCTGCTCGCGGAAGTCGACTTGGAACCAGACGACGCGGCGGGTGCCGTCCCGGTAGGTGCCCCAGCGTTTGGCGACCGACTGCAGTATCGCCAGTCCGCGCCCGTTCTCGTCCACCGGCTTCGCGGTCCTGGGGCGAGGGATCGCATGCGGCGAGCCGTCGTCGACCACGACGACGTGAAGTCTCCTCCCGGGTAGTTCTCCGATGCCTACCCGGATGATCCCGCCGTCCAGTCCAGAGCCCGAGTGGGCCAGCGCGTTGGTGACCAGTTCCGAGACGAGCAGCGTCACGTCGTCCAGGACGGGGTGCCCGGCCCCCAGAGTGTCCCGGACGAACCGCCGCGCGACGCCCACGCTCCGCGGCGTGCCCTCCAGCTCCGTCTCACCCAAGAGAATTCCCACGGTCATGCCGTCCCCTTTCTCTGCCGTCTATTCCGGTGACTTGTCACGTTTCGCGCGGTGACCGACCGGCAGAATCGCCTTACCGTGCGCAAAGAATGCCCGCACGGCCCGCCGTTCCGAAGTAAATTCACACGGCAGGGAACGGCGATGAACGGCGGTGTACGGCCGACGACGACACGCCTGTCGTAAAGCGTCGTAAATTGACGTCCATCGCCGTTCTCGCTGCACTTCACCCCATGATTGGAGCGGTCATGAACGGTGAACCCGGCGCCGGGTCATGCTCTCCGCTGGAGCGCTTCGGCGCTGACCTGCGGGCGTACAGAATGGAGGCGGGCCTGTCGCAGGCGCGCATAGGAGAACGTCTTGGCTGTTCACAGGATCTCGTGTCGCAGATCGAACTGGCCAAGCGAAGGCCGTCCCGTGATTACGCAGAAAGGCTCGATCAGATCTTCGGTCTATCCGCTAAATCGCACTTTGTCGCGCTATACAGGCTGATGCTTTCCCCTGACGGAGGACCGCGCTACCACCTGGCCTGGGTGGAGGAGATCGAACCCCGGGCCGGGGTGTTGCGCACCTGGGATCCGCTGCTGGCCCCCGGTTTGCTCCAGGTCGAGTCCTACGCTCGGTACATATTCCGGCGTGCTCCCATGATCACGGCAGCCGAGGTGGATCGGCGGCTCGCCAGCCGGATACGGCGCAAACTGGTCCTGGACCGGCAGAACCCTCCATTCACCCTATGGGCGTTGCTGGATGAGGGGATACTTCATCGGCCGGTGGGTGACCCGAAGACCATGTGCGAGCAACTGGACTATCTGCTGGAAACCGCGGAGCGTCCCAATGCGGCCATTCAGGTCGTGCCTTTGACCGCCGGTTGCACGCCAGGACTGATGTCACAGTTCGCTATAGCGGAGCTCTTGCCGGGCGGGCAGCCCGATACGGTGTACGCGGAATCCGCGGCGGAGGGGCTCGTCACGACGGACGAGAGCATCGTGACCCAGGTCCGCGGCAGGTACGACGCCATACGGGCGGACGCACACTCGCAGCAGGCATCGCTCATCTTGATCAAGGACGCGCGGGACCGATGGAAGAAGCAGATATGAGCAAGGCCGACTGGCACAAGGCCACGGCGAGCGGAGACCAGGTGGGCTCGGGGTGCGTGGAGGTGGCGACGAATATGCCGGGGGTGGTGGCGGTTCGGGATTCCAAGGATCCGGGCGGGCCGGTGCTGGTGTTCACCCCGCACGAATGGGCCTGCTTCCTTGACGGGGCCACCAAGGGCGAGTTCGACCTCTGACATCCGAGCCGCCGCTGCGCCGGACCCGCCACTGCGCCCGACCCGGCTCGGCAGGTCAGGGCGTGGCCGGCCCGAGCTGAGGACTGCCGACCGGCCTGTGGTGGCGTCCACCACGCCGGACGCCACTGGTCCGTGGTGGCGCCTACCACGCCGGGCGCCACCGCCCGCGCGCATGGGCGCGGGCGGGGGAGGGCCGGGTGAGGTCAGGCGGTCAGGCGGTCAGGGCGTCGAGGCCGTCGAGGAGGCGGTCGACGTCGGACTCGTCGGTGTAGGGGGCGATGCCGGCGCGGACCGCTCCGGCATCGCCGAGTCCCAGCCATCGGCTGCACTCGAGGGCGTAGAAGCTGCCGGCCGGCGCGTTCACGCCACGCGCCGCGAGGAAGGAGTAGATCTCGGCGGAGTCCACGCCGTCCACCGAGAACAGCGTCGTGGGGGTGCGCCTGCGTCCGGGGGCGCCGTACAGGCGCATGCCGGGGATGCGGGCCAGCCCCTTTTCCAGCCGCTCCAGCATGACCTGCTCGTGGTCCTCCAGCGCGGTCATCGAGCGCACCAGCCGCTCGCGACGGGTGCCCTCGCCGGGGACGAGGCCGGCCAGGAAGTCGACCGCGGCCGTCGTGCCGGCGAGCAGCTCGTAGGGCAGCGTGCCGAGCTCGAAGCGCTCGGGAACGGCGCCGGTCTGCGGCAGCAGCTTGTCGGAGTGGACGCCCTCCAGCAGCCCCGGGTCGGCGGCCAGGACGCCGAGGTGCGGGCCGAGGAACTTGTACGGCGAGCAGGCGTAGAAGTCGGCGCCGAGCGCCCCGATGTCGACCACGCTGTGCGGGGTCAGGTGCACCCCGTCCACGAAGAGCAGCGCCCCGGCGGCGTGCGTGCGCTCGGCGATCGCGGGGACGTCCGGCCGGGTGCCCAGCAGGTTGGACGCGCCCGTGACGGCGACGAGCCTGGTGCGCGGGCCGAGCAGCCCGGCGACCGCCTCCACGGCCAGCTCGCCGCTCTCGCGGTCGAACTCGGCCCATCGCACCGTGACCCCGCGCGCCTCGGCGGCGTGCACCCAGGGCCGGATGTCGGCGTCGTGGTCGAGCCGGCTGACCACGACCTCGTCGCCGGGGTCCCAGTCCTTGGCCAGCGCGCGGGCCAGGTCGTAGGTGAGCTGGGTCATGCTGCGGCCGAACACGATGCCCGCCGGCACGCCCGCGAGCAGGTCGGCCATCGCGCTCCGCGCGTCCAGGACGATCTGGTCGGCGCGGACCTCGGCGGCGGTCACCGACCCCCGGTTGGCCACGGCGGCCGTCAGCGCGCCGGCCACCGCGTCGGCCACGGCGTCGGGCACCTGCGTGCCGCCGGGCCCGTCGAAGTGCGCCGCCCCTTCCTTCAGTGCCGGGAACCGCTCTCGCACCGCCGCGACGTCGTACGTCACCAGACCTCCACTGTCGTCATTGAAACGACCTTTTCGCAGCGTGCGGCGTTTGCCAAGTTCGTGACGGCGGGCGTCCGGCGCGTGACGCAAAGCCGCCCGTGCGTGACGCAAAGCCGCCCGTGCGTGACGCAAAGCCGCCCGTGCGTGACGGGAAGCCGCCCGCACGGAAGCGAGACGGGAGCGGGGGCGGAGCCGGGGAGGAAGGGGCCGGTCAGGCGACGAGCTTGGAGGCGGCGGTCCAGGTGTTGCAGGAACGCGGGTCGCGGGAGGCGTGCCCCCTGTCGAGCCAGCGGGCGATGCTCGCGCCCCTGCCCTGCCGTCCCGGCTTCTTACCCTCGTCGCCGTTGTCCTTCATCAGCTCCAGCAGGGCCCGCCAGCTCTCGGCCTCGCGCGCCGCGGTCTTCCAGGTGGCGCCGAGGAAGATCCCGGCCAGGCATTTCGACTGCAGTGAGTACCGGCGGAACTGTTCGTTCAGCTCGGCCTTGGAGGAGTACGGGATCGCCTCGAACGCCTTGCCGATGCCGGTGAGCCGCTGCAGGTGGTAGGCGTACACGCCGGCGACGAGCTGGAAGTGGAAGATCTCGCGGGTGCGCAGGTAGTCCTTGTCCGCGAGCACCGCGCCGGTCGAGGTCTCGTCGCAGTACGACCCGGCCTGGTCCTTGCCCCAGGCATCGCCGCAGAAGCGGGCGCCCTTGGTGAGCACGACCAGCTTGGCGGGGGTGAAGGGCAGCCCCGCCTTGCGGAAGTAGCCCTCCCACGCCGTGTTCATGCACCCCCACAACGCCTGGAGCGTCTTCGCGGCGGCCTTGGCGTCGGCCGTGCTGAGCGCGCCCTTCCGGCACTCGAAGACGGGCAGGGCGCCGCTCTTGTACAGCTTGTTGGCCGTCAGCGCCGGCGCGTTCTTGACGGGATAAGCGGCGGAGGCCCGCGCGGCGGACAGGACGACGGCGGCGGAGGCCGGCGCGGCGGACAACGGGACGACCGCGGCCACAAGCGCCGTGACGACCGTCGCGACCAGAGGTCTCCCCATGACCACCAGACGCTAGCCCAGCGAGTGACCTCGATCAATGCGCATGCCAAAGCGTGATGAAGCTCGCTCGCCGACAAGCGGCGACTCGGCGGACGGTGAAACCTTGTCTTCCTCGTTGACGAGGTTGGTCCGTCTCCACTAGCTTCGTCTCTGTCAGAGACGATGTTCTGCCGGTCGTCGCCTGGGCGAAGATCCCGCCGCGGCATGGTAGTAATGAGACCCCCGAAGGAGGCCGGACGGACAAGTTGGTGCGCCATGACCGAGCGATTCCTCGGCGTCGTGGGCATCGGCGAGGCGCTGGGAGTGAGCCGGCACGCGGTGCACAAGTGGCGCTCCCGCTATCCCGGCGATTCCACCCATCCTTTTCCCGAGCCCGACGTCGAGGTCGACGGGGCTCCCGGCTGGCGTCCTGACCGGCTCGCGGAGATCGTGCGGTGGCGCGACGGCCTGCCCGGCCGCGGTGCGGGCGGAGGCCGCCCGTCCGCCGCGCGCCAGGAGTACTTCAGGGCGGCGGCGGCGCACGGCCTGGACCGCGACGAGGCGACGCGCGCGCTCGTCACCTTCACCGAAGAGTTCCCCGAGATGACCGAGCCGGAGATCTGCGCCTGGCTCATCGAGAAGTGGCGCAGGTAGCCACTTCCCGGCCACCCTCAGCGAGACGGAAGGCGATGACGCATGCCCGAAATAGGCGGACAGACCGCACCGGGATTCGAAGGAGTGCGCGAGGCGTTCGCGGCCAACCTGGCCGGCGGGCAGGAGGTGGGCGCGGCGGTCGGCGTCTACCTGCACGGCCGCAAGGTCGTCGACCTGTGGGGCGGCGTCGCCGACCCCGAGACCGGCCGCCGCTGGGAGCGCGACACCCTCCAGGTGGTGTTCTCCACCACCAAGGGGATCACCGCCGCCTGCGCGCACCTGCTGGCCCAGCGTGGCGAGCTGGACCTGGACGCGCCCGTCGCCGAGTACTGGCCGGAGTTCGCGGCGAACGGCAAAGAGCGCATCCCCGTCCGATGGCTGCTCACCCACCAGGCGGGGCTCCCCGCGCTCGACCGCCCGATCACCCCGGCCGAGGCGATCGCCTGGGAGCCGATGGTGACCGCCCTGGCCGCCCAGCGCCCGTTCTGGGAGCCGGGAACCGACCACGGCTACCACGGGCACACCTACGGCTGGCTGGTCGGCGAGGTCGTCCGCCGGGTGACCGGCCGCAGCATCGGCACGTTCCTCGCCGAGGAGATCGCCGCGCCGCTCGGCCTGGACCTGTGGATCGGGCTGCCGGAGTCCGAGCGGCACCGCGTGAGCCGGATCATCGCCCCCTCCTACGACCTGGACGCGCTGGCCGCCGTCGATCTGGACTCCCTGCCGGAGTCCGCGCGCGAGGTGATGAGCGCCTACACCGACCCCACGTCGCTGACCATGCGGGCGATGACCGTCATCACGCCGATGCCGAACCACGACGACCCCGCCGAGCAGGCCGCCGAGATGCCCTCGACCAACGGCATCTGCACCGCCCGCGCGCTGGCCCGCTTCTACGCCGCGCTCATCGGCGAGGTCGACGGGCATCGCATCCTCTCGTCCGAGACCCTGGCCGCGGCGACCAGGGAACAGGCCGGTGGCGTCGACCGCGTCCTGCGCGTGCCCGTCCGCATCGGCACCGGTTTCGGCCTGCCGACGCCCGATGCCTTCTGGTACAGCCCGACCGCCTTCGGGTTCCCCGGCTACGGCGGGTCGCTGGGCTTCGCCGACCCGGCGACCGGCCTGGCCTTCGGCTACGTCATGAACCACATCCAGGAAGGCGTGCCGGACCTGCGAGCCGCCACCCTCCTCGACGCCGTCCGAACCGCCATCAAGGCACAGGCCGAATAGCCCCGGAGCGCTCGCGGGCTCCGCGCGGCGCCGAGGCCATGAGGCGGGGGTCGTGCTTTCCCTGACCGTCAGACGGTAGGAGGCGCGGACCTTCTGGACGGGATGGTCGAGGGGCCGTCGAGGCACCTGGGATACCGGTTCCGAAGTCGGTCCACGATGACCTGAACGTGACGCTACGATTACCGAGGGTCATGCCGGAACCTGGTGTGCCGGTTGGCCCGTGCCCTGTGGGCGGTGCACACTGGACGGTGTGGAAGGAGATCCGATGAGCGCGCTCCCCTTGGCCGAGGGATGGCCGGGGCCATCGGCAGAGCGGGCTCATCTGGTGATGCTTCCCGACCACCCCGGCCCGTACACCGTCGACGACTGATCAAATGATCAACTCAAGGGGCGAACTTCCGGCTTCGCTTATCGGGTGATCAACTCACGCGGCCAACTTCCGGCCCGGTGCGTCAGGGCCTCGCGGGGGAGGTGCTTTCTCTGATCATGAGGTGGTAGGAGGCGCGGACCTCCTGGACGGGGTGGTCGAGGGGGCCGTCGAGGCGGCGTTTGAGCAGGTCGACGGCCACGCGGGCCAGCTCGTCCTTGTCGGGGGCGACCGTGGTGAGGGTCGGGGTGCTGAACCGGCCGTCCTCGATGTCGTCCACCCCGGCGACCGCGATGTCCTGCGGGACGCGCAGGCCGGCCGACAGGATGGCCCGCATCGCGCCGAGGGCCAGCAGGTCGTTGAAGCAGAACACCGCGTCCGGCCGGTCGGGGGAGTCCAACAGCGTCTCCATCGCGGCGGCGCCTTCCGCCCGGCCGAACCGCTCGACCTCGACGACCGTCTCGGGCAGGCCGTGCGCCGCCATCGCCTCCCGGTAGCCCTCCAGGCGGACCGAGGAGGTGCCGCTCGGGGCGTTCTCCTGGGCGCCGAGCGCGGCGACGCGGGTGCGGCCGAGGCCGATCAGGTGCTCGGTGACCTCGCGCGCCGCGCGCACGTTGTCGATCGCCACGTGGTCGGCGGGGCCGTCGTGGATGCGCTCGCCGAGCAGCACCAGCGCGGTGTCGTCGCTGCGGGCGGCGAGTTCCTCCTTGCCGATGGCGACCGGGCTCAGGATGAGCCCGTCGATGCGGTGGTCGCGCACGCCGTCCAGCACCTGGCGCTCGCGCCCGAGGTCGCCGTCGGTCTGCTCGATGACCACGATCCACCGGTGCTCGGCGGCGGCGGCGATGACGAACCGGGACAGCTCGGCGAAGTACGGCTTGTCGATCTCGGGGAGGCCGAGCGCGATCACCCCGGTGCGGCCCTGGCGCAGGTTGCGGGCGGAGAGGTTCGGGCGGTAGTCCAGCTCCGACAGCGCCCGGTCGACCTTCTCCCGCGTGGCGGCGGAGACGTGCGCGTACCCGTTGACCACGTTGGAGACGGTCTTCACCGACACCCCGGCCAGGCGCGCGACGTCGCGCAGGCTCACTCCCACGGTGCCTCCCACGTGGCCATCCTTCCCCTTCCCCGCTTCGATCTCCGCCTACGACGGTACCGGTCCTATCGCACGTAACAGCACGGTATCGGGGTGTTTGTGCCTGTTTACAACGTTGAAACAACGTTGTACAAATCCACGTACCACTGAACGCGCGATGACAGAGAGGTCGTGCCTTGGCTGCGGCTGCTCATATCTCCCTTGACCCCTCCTTCCGGATCGCCCCGGTGGAGCCGCGGCTGTTCGGCTCGTTCGTCGAGCACATGGGCCGCACGGTCTACTCCGGCGTCTTCGAGCCGGGCCATCCGCTGGCCGACGCCGACGGCCTGCGCACCGACGTGCTGGAGCTGACCCGCGAGCTCGGCGTGACCCTGGTGCGCTACCCCGGGGGCAACTTCGTCTCCAACTACCGGTGGGAGGACGGCGTCGGCCCCGTGGAGGACCGGCCGGCCCGCCTGGACCTCGCCTGGCGCAGCCTGGAGGACAACAGCTTCGGGCTCAACGAGTTCATGGCCTGGGCGGCCAAGGCGGGCGTCGAGCCGATGATGGCGCTCAACCTCGGCACCCGCGGCGTGGCCGAGGCGCTGGAGCTGGTCGAGTACGCCAACTACCCCGGCGGCACCCGCCTGTCGGAGCTGCGCCGCTCGCACGGCGTCGACAAGCCGCACGACGTGCGCCTGTGGTGCCTGGGCAACGAGCTGGACGGGCCGTGGCAGATGGGCCACAAGACCGCCGGCGAGTACGGCCGGCTCGCCGCCGAGACCGCGAGGGCGCTCAAGCGCTTCGACCCCAACCTGTCCCTGGTCGCCTGCGGCAGCTCCAACAGCGGGATGGCGACCTTCGGCTCGTGGGAGGCCGAAGTGCTGGAGGCGACCTACGGCATGGTCGACTACATCTCGCTGCACGCCTACTACGACCCGAGTGACGGCGACGCCGACTCCTTCCTGGCCAGCGCGGCCGACATGGACCACATGATCAGATCGATCGCCGCGACCGCCGACCACGTGGGCGCCAAGCTGCGCAGCCGCAAGAAGATCAAGCTGTCGTTCGACGAGTGGAACGTCTGGTACCAGAGCCGCTTCAAGGGAGAGTCGTCCCTGGAGTGGGCCGCCCACCCCCGGCTCATCGAGGACGTCTACGACGTCACCGACGCGGTCGTCGTCGGCAGCCTGCTCATCACGCTGCTGCGCAACGCCGACCGGGTGGGCGTCGCCTGCCAGGCCCAACTCGCCAACGTCATCGCACCGATCATGACCGAGCCGGGCGGCGCGGCGTGGCGGCAGACGATCTTCCACCCGTTCGCGCTCACCGCCCGGTACGCCCGGGGCGAGGTGCTGCGGGTCGAGCCGGACTCCCCGCTCATCGAGACCGCCAAGTACGGCGAGGTGCCCGCCATCTGGGCGACCGCCACCCACGACCCGGAGACCGGCGAGATCACGCTGTTCGCGGTCAACCGCGACCGCCACGGCGCGCTGCCGCTCGAGATCGCGCTGCCGGGGGACATGCGCGTGGCCGAGCACCTCGAACTGGCCGACGACGACCCCTCCGCGCGCAACACCGCGGCCGACCCCGAGCGCGTCGTCCCACGTCAAGGCACGGGTGCCGCCCTGGACGGCCGGCGCGCCACGCTTACGCTTCCGCCCGTTTCTTGGACTATTGTCCGCTTTGCTCCCCTCACCGCCAGGAGTGCACGATGACCTCTCCTCTGTCCCGCCGTTCCTTCCTCGGACTGTCCGGCGCCGTCGGGCTGACCGCGACGCTGGCCGCCTGCGGCGGCGGCACCAAGATCGGCGCCGGCGGCGGCGCGCCCGCCTCGGCCGCGCCCACCTTCTCCGGCGGCGAGTACAACGGCCCGAAGGTCACCCTGGAGTTCTGGAACGGCTTCACCGGCGGCGACGGGCCGCACTTCCGGGCCATGCTGGAGGAGTTCAACAAGCAGTACGCCGGCCGCATCGAGGTCCGCAACGTGACCCGGCGCTGGGAGGACCTCTACCCCGCGCTGCCCACCGCCATCGCCGCGAACAAGGGCCCGGACGTGGCGGTCATCCACATCGACTGGATCGGCACCTTCGCCGCCCGCTCGGTGCTCACACCGCTCGACGACGTCGTGTCCGCCCTCAAGATCAGCGATGCCGACTTCATCCCCGCCATCTGGAACGCCGGCGTCTACGACGGCAAGCGCTACGCCGTCCCGCTGGACGTCCACTGCCTGGGCGACTACTGGAACGCCGGGCACCTGGACAAGATCGGCCTGAAGGACGCGCCCAAGGACAAGGCCTCCTACGAGGACGCCCTGGCCGAGCTGGCCAAGGCCGGCGTGGCGCAGCCGTTCTGGATGCCGAACAAGTGGCCGGCCCACCTGATGTTCATGTCGCTTCTGTGGCAGAACGGCGGCGAGCTGTACAGCCAGGACGGCGCCAAGGCCCTGTGGGGCGGCGCCGAGGGCGAGCAGGCGCTGGCCTGGATGATCGAGCAGATCGACAAGGGCCGCAGCCCGGCCAAGGTCGCCATCGACAGCCAGTACGCCGCCTTCAAGAACGACAGGACCAGCTTCACCTGGGACGGCATCTGGCAGATCAACGACCTGAAGACCAACGCCCCGAGCCTGAAGTGGGGCCTGTCCTCGGTGCCCGCCATCGGCGCCACCCCCGCGGTGTGGAGCTCCTCGCACAACTTCGTCATGACCGCGCAGGCGGCGAAGGACGCCAACAAGGTGCAGGCGGCCAAGTTCTTCATCGACCACATCAGCCGCCAGTCCACCGAGTGGGCCAAGGCCGGCATGATCCCCGCCCGCAACTCCGTCCGGCAGGACCCCTCGATCGCCGACCTGCCGCAGATCAAGCTGGCCGAGAACCCTGACGTCTTCCGCTTCCTGCCCGCGCTGCCCGGCGTCGGCGACGTGCAGTCCAAGGCCCTTGAGCTGGCCGTGGCCAAGGCGGTGCTGAAGCAGTCCTCGCCGGCGGACGCGCTGAAGGAGGGCGTGAAGACCGCCGACCAGCTGCTGGCCGACAACAAGCGGAAGTACGGCCGGTGAGCGTGCTCACCCGCTCGCGCGACCTCGCGGGGGCGGCCGCCGCCCCCGCCGGGGCCGCGCGCCGCATGCGCTGGTGGACCCCTTACGCCTTCCTGGCCCCCTACCTGCTGCTGTTCGCGGTCTTCATGGTGCTGCCGATCGGCTTCGGCCTCTACACCAGCCTCCACGAGTGGGACATCAGCCTGCCGGCCAAGCCGTTCGTCGGCCTGGCCAACTACGCCGAACTGTTCGACCCCGCAAGCGTCGACGGCTCGCGCTTCTGGACGGCGATGCGGGCCACCGGCGTCTTCACCCTGTTCTCCGTGCCCCTGCTCATCCTGCTGCCGCTGTTCGCGGCGCTGCTGATGAACGGGCGGTTCCGCGGGCGCAACCTCTACCGCGCCGTCTACTTCGCCCCCTACGTCCTCGGGGTGGCCGTGGTCGGGTTCGTCTGGCGGTACCTGCTGGACGGCAACATCGGCCTGATCAACCACTACCTGGGCCTGGACGTGCAGTGGACCACCGACGTGCCGCCCGCCTGGATCGCCCTCGTCGGGGTCACCGTGTGGTGGACGCTCGGCCTGAACGCCGTCATCTTCCTGGCCGGGCTGCAGGACATCCCGCGTGAGCTGTACGAGGCGGCGATGGTGGACGGCGCGGGGCCGGCGGCCCGCTTCCGTTCGGTGACGCTGCCGGGGCTGCGGCCGGTCATGGTCTTCGTGGTCAACGCCACGATCCTCGCCTCGGCCAACATGTTCGGCCAGTCGTACCTGATCACGGCGGGCGCGCCCGCCGACCAGACCAAGACGGCGATCTACCTCATCGCCGAGACCGGCCTGCGGCGCTTCGACATGGGCAGCGCCTCGGCGATGAGCTTCATCCTCGCCGGCTTCCTCATGTGCGCCAGCGCCCTGGTCTTCGGCGCCTTCCGCGACAGGAGGACCTCGTGACCGCGCCTGCTCCGCGCCGGGTGCGCCGGGCCCTACTCCACCTGGTGCTGGCCGTCGTCGCCGCGCTCTACATCAGCCCGCTGGTGTACATGGTGCTCACCTCGTTCAAGACCCGCGGGGCCGCGGGGTCCACCGAGCCCCAGTGGATACCGAGCCCGGCGACCCTGGACGCCTACCGGGAGATCCTGAACAGCCCCGACAGTCCGATCCTGACCTGGTTCGCCAACAGCCTGATCGCGGCCGTCGGCCACGCCGCCCTGGTGCTGCTCACCGCGACCCCCGCCGCCTACGCCCTCGCCCGGCTGCGCTTCCGCGGGCGGTCGACGATCTTCGCGGTGATCGTCGCGACGCTGTTCGTGCCGCCGGTGGTGCTGCTCATCCCGAACTTCCTCATCGTCAACGAGCTGTCGTGGGTGGACAGCCTGCCCGCGGTGATCGTGCCCGCGGCGGCGGGCGGCTTCGGGGTGTTCTTCCTGCGGCAGTTCTTCATCACGCTCCCGGCGGAGCTGGAGGAGGCGGCCGAGCTGGACGGGGCCGACCGCTGGCGGATCTTCACCTCGATCGCGCTGCCGCTGGCCAAGCCGGCGCTGGTCACGCTGTTCCTGCTGTCGTTCCTGATTAACTGGAACGACTTCCTGTGGCCCATCTACGTGCTGCTCAGCCCGGACTCGCTGACCCTGCCCGCCGGGCTCGGCAACTTCCAGAGCGCCAACACCATCCGCTACGACCTGCTGATGGCCGGCGCGGTGATCGCCAGCCTCCCGGTGATCCTGCTCTACCTGGTCGCCCAGCGCTGGGTCATCGAGGGCATCTCCCGCTCCGGCCTCAAGGGCTGAGGCCTGGTCGGCGCCCCACGCGCCGAGGCCGCGTCCGGGCCTCGACGGCTGCGGCGCCGCCGACGGTCAGCGCGAGCGTGGCCGCGGCCGGGTGCCGGGGCGGTCGCGGGTCTCCTCGATCGGGGGGCAGGGCTGCAGCGGAGGGGCGTCGAGGTTGCACGCGGCCTTGCGCTCGGGGGCGCGCAGCACGTTGGTCCGGATGGTGAGGAAGGTCAGCACGGCGGCGCAGGCCATCATCGCGGCGCTGATCAAGATCGCGGTGCGGAACCCCGCGGTGAAGGCGGTCGCCGAGGTGTAGGCGGCGCCGGTCAGCCCGACCAGCGGGGGGATGGCCGCGACGGCCAGCAGGCCGCCGGTGCGCGCCACCGCGTTGTTGACGCCGCTGGCCACGCCCGCGAACCGCTCCTCGGCCGTGGCCAGCACGGTCGCGGTCAGCGGCGCGACCGCCGAGGACGTGCCGAGGCCGAACAGCACGACCGGCGGCAGCACGTCCAGCAGGTAGGAGGCGCCCGGCCCGATGCGGCTCATCAGGACCAGCCCGCCCGTGCAGAGCAGGATGCCCACCGTCATCGGCAGCCTGGGCCCGATGCGCTTGGCCAGGTCGCCCGCGCGGGGGGACAGAACGAGCATCAGCAGCATGACCGGGAGCATCGCCGTCCCGGAGGCCAGCGGCGAGAACCCGGCGGCGACCTGGAGTTCGACGACCAGCAGGAAGAACACCACGCCCATCGCCGCGTACATGATGAGCGTGACCACGTTGACGGCGGTGAACTCGCGGGAGGCGAACACGCGGACCGGCACCAGCGCCGACACCGCCGCCCCGGCCCGCGAACGGCGGATCTCCAGCACGACGAAGGCGGCGCCCAGCGCGACGCCGGCCAGCGCCGACACCAGCGGGATCGCCGTCCCGCGCTCGATCAGCCCGTAGGTGATGCCGGCCAGGGCCAGCGCGGCGAGCATGGCGCCAAGGATGTCGAAGCGGCCCGCCGACGCCTCGTCCCTGGTCTCGGGCACGTGCCGGACGGCGGTGACCACGGTGAGAGCGGCGAGCGGCAGGTTGATCAGGAAGACCCAGCGCCAGCCCGCCGTCTCCACCAGCCACCCGCCGAGCAGGGGGCCGACGGCGCCGGCGACACCGCCCAGGCCCGACCAGGCGCCGACGGCGCGCGGACGGTCGTCGCGGGCGAAGGACGACTGGATGATGGCCAGTGAGCCCGGGGTGAGGAGCGCCCCGCCGATGCCCTGGAGGCCGCGGGCCAGCACCAGCGTCTGGATGTTGGGCGCCAGCCCGCACAGCGCGGAGGCCAGCGCGAACCAGATGACGCCGATGACGAAGATCTTGCGCCTGCCGTACCGGTCGCCGAGGGAGCCGCCGAGCAGGATCAGCCCGGCCAGGGTGAGGGTGTAGGCGTTCACCGTCCACTGGAGGCCGGAGATCGACGCGCCGAGGTCGTTGCCGAGCCGGGGCAGCGCGACGTTGACCACCGTGCCGTCGAGGAAGGCCATCCCCGAACCCAGCACGGTGGCGAACAGAACCCACCGGCCACTTGGGGATTTGATCCGGATTCCACCCTTTTCCATGGTGCCATCATGCTCTGCTCTTCAGCGTGCTCCGAACATCCGTCCTGCCCCACCCTGCCCGGGGGCCTAGGTGGTGCGCTTCTGTCGCGAACGCCGGTCCCGGCGCAGGAGCAGTGCGCAGAGCAGAGCGACCAGGACGGCGGGCAGCGGCAGCCAGGTCATCCGCTCCAGCAGCCAGCCCGGTGAGTCAGGCGCCACGAGAAGGCCGGGGACGGCGGTGCCGAAGGGTAGCGCGGCCAGCAGGACCACGGTCAGCGCCGTCTGGTGCCACAGGAAGACCGTCATCGCGGACAGGTTGGACAGGACGACCGCCGCCCACACGCGCGGACGCCGCATGAGGGAGGTCAGCGGCCGGTGCAGCAGCATGGCCAGGCTCACCTGGGCGATCCCGAAGCACACCGCGGCCAGAGTGGGCGGGCTCAGGTTGGACACCCGCGCCCCGGTGACTCCGATCATGCTCGCCGGGTAGCCGAACCCGGTGACCAGGATCACCGTCCCCACCGCCCCGCCCGCCAGCATCGCCGCCGCTCCCCACCCTCCGCCGAGCCCCGGCGCGTCACCGGCCCCGCGGGCGAGGCCGAGGGCGTACGGGACGAGCCAACCGGCGAGCACGTTGGTCCAGGCCGGCCACACGGGGCCGCCCAGGCCGAAGCGGACCACGTCCGTGACCAGCACCAGCACCACCGCCGCGACGGCCACACGGGCGGGCCGCACCCGGACCAGTAACGGAGTGACCGCGGTGAGCAGGCCGTACACGCCGAGGAACCACAGCGGGCCGAGGGCCGGCACGGCCAGAGAGCGCAGCGACCCCGGCGGCACGCCGACCGCCGCCAGCAGGACCAGCAGCCCGGCCCATACCGCGAGCAGCGGCCCGGCCGGGACGAGCAGCCGGCGCAGGCGCAGGCGGACCCACTCCCCGGCCGGCGCGCGGCCGAGGCCGCGCGCCGCCGCGTACCCGCCCACGAAGAAGAAGACGGCCAGCGTCTGGAGCACCCACGACAGCGGGACGAGGCCGGGCATGGCGGAGAGCGGGCTGGTGACCCGGAGATGGCCGAGATCGTCCACCACCCAGGCGGTCACCAGCCAGTGCCCCGCGATCACTCCAAGGATCGCCAGGGCGCGCAGCGCGTCGGCTCCCCGGTCGCGCGTGGCCGGCGTGCCCGCCTCGATCCGCCCGGCGAAGGCGTCCCACGCCCGCCACCCCGGCAGTGCCGCCGGTGACGCGGGCCGCGGCCGGGCGTCAGGGGACGCGCATCTCGTCCGGATCGCCGCAAGCCTGGCCCAGATCCGTCCGGCCGGGTCGTGCGCCCGCGTCACGGCGCGCTCACTTCGGAGGCGCGGCCGAGCGTGATCAACGCCAGGTTCCGCAGGGACACGCCACCGGGCTGGAAGTAATCGCTGTGCCCGGCCGCTCCGGCCGCGAAGACGCGGGCGCCGAACGAGGGGCGCGCCGGGTCGGCGCCGAAACCGAGATGCCCGATGCGCACCGGGGGGACGAAACGCATCCAGTCATTCCCGCCGCGGCCGGCCCACAGCCGGGCCCGGGTGCCGAGATCCCCCGCCCGGCCGACCCCGAGGCCGGGGCTGCCGAAGACGGCCACGTCGGCCACGGGCAGGCCTGGCAGGGCTTTCGCGCAGACCACGGAGCCGTAGCTGTGGCAGAGCAGCGTCACCGGGGCAGAGGTGATCGAGCGGACACGGGCGACGGCGCGGCGCAGTTCGCGGGCGCCGTCTTCGGCGACCGCGTCGGTGGCCGCCGCGAGACTGATGGCCCGCGGGCTGTCGTACCCGAGCCAGGCGACCACCGCCGGCCGGGCCGCCGGATCAAGGCCCCGCACCTGCGCGATCAGGGCGCGCGCGGCGCCGCCCGGCGTGCTGTACGCCTTGCGCCGCCCGCCGTCGAAGGTGGCACGCGTGACGTCGGCGCCGGGCACGATGACGGAGACCCGGTCCGCCGTCGCCAGGTCGCCGAAGACCTCGGCCATCCGGTCGTCGGGAGTGGGGGCGAGCAGGGTGAGGACGCCGAGTGCGCCGGTGAGGGAGATCGCTGCGAAAGCGCTCCTGGCCATGAGGGAGCCTCCTGTCCAGTTCGCGGCGCGCCGCCGCGAACACAGCAGCAAGCTAGGAATCGCGATCGCTGACCCGCGTCCCCGCCAGGTGCGGTCTTCTCCGCTCCCGCCCCGGTACACGGCCGAGCGGCGCGATGGCACCACGGGGTGAGGCGGTCAGATCACCCCTGAGGGTGACGCCGGGTGGGGTCGTGGCTCGTACGCTGGGGCGGTGATCTCGCGTGCCTGGTCCGGGCTCGTCCGGCTGGCGTCGCCGCTGACCGCGGCGCTGGTCACCGGGACGGCGGAGCCCGCGGGCCCGCGGTCGCGGTGGCTGCGGCCCGCCGTGCCGGCGTGGGCGCGGTGGCTGCCGTTCGCCACTGTCGACCTCGTCGTCGTCGCCGACCTGGCGCTGGCCTTCATCCTGCTCGGCACCGGCGTGTCGTACCTGGAGACGGAGGCGGTGGCGGCCCACTTCTCCCCCGATGGGCCCGTCCTGCTCGTGCTCGCCGCCGCATACGCGGTGCCGGTCGCTCTTCGCGAGCGCTGGCCGGTGGCGGCGTGGCGGATCTCGGCGATGGCGGCGGTGGTGGGCGGCCTGGTCAACCCGCGCATCCTCGACGGCGCGATGGGCGGCGCCGCCGGCCACGGTGACGGCGTGATGCCCTACGTGGCGGCCCAGGCGATCACCTATCTTCTCTGCGCGTACTCGATCGCCGTGCGCGCGGATCGCGACGTCGCGATCGGGGTCTGGATCGTCTCAATGGTGGGTGCGTGGATCATCCATCCGAACTCGATGTTCCTTGCCACGGTCCTGGTGACGGTGGCCCTGTTGTTCGGCCAGAACATCCGGGCACGCAGGCGGGCGACCGGCCGGCTGGACGAGGAGCGGCGGCGCGGTGAGGAGCAGCGGGCGGCGCGCGTCGTCCTGGAGGAGCGCACGCGCATCGCCCGAGAGCTGCACGACATCGTCGCCCACCACATGTCGGTGATCGCGATCCAGGCGGAGGCCGTGCCGCTGCGGGCCCACGGCGACGTCGCGGCCCTGGAGGCGGGGCTGGCCGAGATCCGGGTGCTGTCGCTGGCGGCGCTCGCCGAGATGCGCCAGGTGCTGGGCGTCCTGCGTGGTTCGGACGGTCGCCGGGAGACGGCGCCGCAGCCGGGGCTGGACCGGATGGACGACCTGATCGGCAACGTCCGGGCCGCGGGGCTCGCCGTCACGGCCGAGGTGTCCGGGTCTCTCGACCTGCCGGCCGCGGTCGGCCTGTCGGCGTACCGGATCCTGCAGGAGTCGCTGAGCAACGCGATGCGGCACGCGCCCGGGGCGCCGGTGCGGGCCGAGATCGAGCGGACCGTCGCCGAGCTACGGCTGAGCGTGACCAACGGCCCCTCGGGCGCGCCCGCGCCCGGCACCCCGGACGCACCGGGCCAGGGGATCGCCGGAATGCGCGAGCGCGCCGCACTGCTGGGTGGCACCCTGGAAGCCGCGCCCATGGCGGACGGCGGGTTCTGGGTGACGGCCACCCTTCCGCTCGCCCCCGCCGAACCCGCCGCGCCGGAGGAGCCGTGATCCGTGTCCTGATCGCCGACGACCAGGGCATGGTCCGCACCGGCTTCACCACCTTCCTCGGCACCCAGCCCGACATCGAGGTCGTCGCGGAGGCCGTCAACGGGCAGGAGGCGGTGACGCGGGCAGGCGAGCTGACGCCGGACGTGGTGCTGATGGACGTCCGCATGCCGGTGATGGACGGCTTGGAGGCGACGCGCCGCATCCTCGCCGGGACCGCCACCAAGGTCCTGATCCTGACGACCTTCGACCTGGACGACTACGTCTACGAGGCGCTGCGGGCGGGGGCGAGCGGCTTCCTGCTCAAGGACGCCTCCGCACAGCAGCTCGTCGAGGCCGTGCGGGTGGTCGCCGCGGGGGAGGCGCTGCTGGCCCCGTCGATCACCAGGCGGCTGATCGCCGAGTTCGCCCGGCTCGGCGGGCCGCGGGCGCCGACCGTGAAACGGCTGGCCGAGCTGACCGGCCGCGAGACCGAAGTGCTGGCGCTGATGGCCCAGGGCCTGTCCAACGGGGAGATCGCCGGACGGCTGGTGGTGGCGGAGCAGACGGTGAAGACCCACGTCGGCCGCATCCTGGCCAAGCTCGGTCTGCGCGACCGCGCCCAGGCCATCGTCTTCGCCTACGAGACCGGCCTGGTGCGCCCCGGCGAGTGAACACGCGGCGAGGCGGCGGCCCCGCGTGATCACGAGGTGGCCCGTCGTTCCCGACCGAGGGGCTGATCGGGCGCCGCCGGGGTCGAGGCCACCGCCGGTGGCCGGCCGCGGTCGTCGTCCGAGTGGCCGCTCGTCATGCGCTGACCTGCGAAGACGTGTCTAGTGCGGTGCCGTTGGCGTGCCGGCGGGCAGCGCGTCCGGCAATGTCGATTACAGAATTACGATCGCTGCAAGCGAACAAGCGCAGACATGGGAACAATCTCGGGCTCTCATTAATTGAGTCGATGTAACTCAACCCTTGGAGTTCGCATGAGTGAGAGCTTGATCCTTCCGGTGCTTCCGCTGGACGACGAGGTCGTCCTGCCCGGCATGGTCGTTCCCCTCGACCTGTCGGACGCCGAGGTGCGCGCCGCCATCGACGCCGCGCGGGCCACCTCCCAGCAGAGCAAGCCGCGCGTGCTGCTTGTTCCGCGCATCGACGGCAAGTACGGCGCCGTCGGCGTCTCGGCGGTCGTCGAGCAGATCGGAAGGCTTCCCGGCGGCGAGCCCGCCGCCGTCGTCCGCGGTGTCGAGCGGGTGCGCATGGGCTCGGGCACGACCGGCCCCGGCGCGGCCCTGTGGGTGGAGTCGACCCGCATGGAGACCGTCCCCGCCGACGGCCGCGCCGAGGAGGCGGCCAAGGAGTACAAGGCCCTGGCCACCACGATCATGCAGAAGCGCGGCGCCTGGCAGATCGTCGACGCCATCAACCAGATCGAGGACGCCTCGGTCCTGGCCGACAGCTCCGGGTACGCGCCGTGGCTCACCACGCCCCAGAAGGTAGAGCTGCTGGAGAACGCCGACCCGGCCGAGCGGCTGGCCCGGCTGGTCGAGTGGGCCCGCGAGCACCTGGCCGAGCTGGACGTCGCCGAGACGATCCGCAAGGACGTCCAGGAGGGCATGGAGAAGCAGCAGCGCGAGTTCCTGCTGCGCCAGCAGCTCGCCGCCGTCCGCAAGGAGCTTGCCGAGCTGAACGGGGACGCCGCCTCCGAGGAGGAGGACTACCGCGCCCGCGTCGAGGCCGCCGACCTGCCGGAGAAGGTCCGCGAGGCCGCGCTCAAGGAGGTCGACAAGCTCGAGCGCACCTCCGACCAGTCGCCCGAGACCGGCTGGATCCGCACCTGGCTGGACACCGTGCTCGACATCCCGTGGAACGAGCGCACCGAGGACTCCTACGACATCACCGCCGCGCGGGCGGTGCTCGACGCCGACCACACCGGCCTCGACGACGTCAAGGACCGCATCATCGAGTACCTCGCCGTCCGCAAGCGGCGCGCCGACCAGGGGCTCGGCGTGGTGGGCGGCCGCCGCAGCGGCGCCGTCCTGGCGCTGGCCGGCCCTCCCGGAGTCGGCAAGACCTCCCTCGGCGAGTCGGTCGCCCGCGCCATGGGCCGGAAGTTCGTCCGCGTCGCCCTCGGCGGCGTCCGCGACGAGGCCGAGATCCGCGGCCACCGGCGCACCTACGTCGGCGCGCTGCCCGGCCGCATCGTGCGGGCGATCCGCGAGGCCGGCAGCATGAACCCCGTCGTCCTGCTGGACGAGGTGGACAAGGTCGGCGCCGACTACCGGGGCGACCCGACGGCCGCGCTGCTGGAGGTGCTGGACCCGGCGCAGAACCACACCTTCCGCGACCACTACCTGGAGGTCGAGCTCGACCTGTCCGACGTGCTGTTCCTGGCCACCGCCAACGTCCTCGAGGCGGTGCCCGGCCCGCTGCTCGACCGCATGGAGATCGTGACCCTCGACGGCTACACCGAGGACGAGAAGGTCGCGATCGCCCGCGACCACCTGCTGCCCCGCCAGCTCGACAAGGCCGGTCTGACCTCCTCGGAGGTCACCGTCGAGGAGGAGGCGCTGCGCAGGCTCGCCGGCGAGTACACCCGGGAGGCCGGCGTCCGCTCGCTGGAGCGGGCGATCGCCCGGGTGCTGCGCAAGGTGACGGCCAACGCGGCCTTGGAGCAGGCGGCGCTGCCGGTGCACGTCGGGGCCGGCGACCTGGTCGGCTACCTCGGCAGGCCGCGGCACGTGCCGGAGTCCTCGCTGCCGGAGTCGGCGCAGCGCACGGCCGTGGCGGGCGTCGCGACCGGGCTCGCGGTGACCGGCGCCGGCGGCGACGTGCTGTACGTCGAGGCGTCGCTGGCCGACCCCGAGACCGGCTCCACGGCCGTCACGCTCACCGGCCAGCTCGGCGAGGTGATGAAGGAGTCGGCGCAGATCGCCCTGTCCTATCTGCGTTCGCGCGGCGCCGAGATGGAGCTGCCGGTCGGGTCGCTGAAGGACCGGTCGGTGCACATCCACGTCCCGGCGGGCGCGATCCCGAAGGACGGCCCGTCGGCGGGCGTCACGATGACCACCGCCCTGGCCTCGCTGCTGTCGGGCCGCCCGGTGCGCTCGGACGTGGCGATGACCGGCGAGGTCTCGCTGACCGGCCGGGTGCTGCCGATCGGCGGCGTCAAGCAGAAGCTGCTCGCCGCCCACCGGGCGGGCATCACCACGGTGCTCATCCCGGCGCGCAACGAGCCGGACCTGGACGACGTGCCCGAGGAGGTCCGCAACGAGCTGACCGTCCACGCGGTGAGCGACGTGCGGGAGGTGCTGGCCATCGCGCTGACCCCGGCCACGGTGGCCGAGACCGCCGCCGTCTGACCTCGGCACGGCCCGGTCCTCGCCGCGGTGTGGCCCGGGCCGTCGCCGGCCCGGGCCACACGCCGGCCGGAGCGCAGGGACATTTCTGGACGAATCATTCGGTCGCTTGACCGGATGATTCGTCCATGCTGTTATGAGGGGGTGATCTACGGAACCCCTGAGCTGGAGCCGGCCGACAAGGCCGTGCTCGGCGAGATCGAGGACATGCGCCGCGACCTGAAGTACCGCCTGGCCGAGCCGCACCGCTGGGACGGGCAGCTCCGGCGCCAGCTTCAGGCGCGTGCCATCCAGGGGTCCAACTCCATCGAGGGCTACCGGGCCAGCGTGGAGGACATCGAGTCCATCATGCTGGGGGAGGAGCCGCTGGAGACCTCACAGGCGGTCGCGAACGAGATCGCCGGCTACAAGCAGGCGCTCACCTATGTCCGGCGGTTGTCGATGGCCCGCTCGTTCGGCTACGACAAGGGTCTGCTGCACGCGCTGAACTTCATGATGATCGGCCACCACCACGACAAGACCCCTGGCGTCGTACGGCCGGGCGGCATCTACGTCCGCAATTCCGCCACCGGAGAAGTGGTCTACGAGGGGCCGGACGTCGAGCTGGTCCCCGGTCTGCTCGACGAGCTGATCGCCTGGCTCAACGACGGAGATCTGCACGCGCCCAGCTACGTCCGGGCGGCGATGGCACACTTCAACCTGGTCGCCATCCATCCTTGGCGGGACGGCAACGGGCGCATGTCCAGGGCCCTGCAAACCCTGGTGCTCGGCCGCGACCAGATCACCACACCCGAGTTCTGCTCCATCGAAGAATGGCTGGGCCTGGGAGAGAACACCGTCGACTACTACCGAGCTCTGCGCGACGCACAGCAGGGCGTCTGGTCACCTCACGACGAGATGCTGCCCTGGGTGCGGTTCTGCCTGCGGGCGCATCACATGCAGGCGCAGCGGGTGCGGCGCCGGTTGGCCGAGGCGGGGGAGGTGTGGACGCTTCTCGAGGAGCAGGTCGACAATGAGGGCCTGCACACCCGGTGCGTCTCCGCGCTGTACCAGGTCTTCGTGAGCAGGCGGCTGCGGCGCGGCACCTACCAGGCCGAGGAGTCGCTCAGCCAGGGCCAGGCCGCCCGGGACCTTCGTGAGCTGGCCGCACGCGACTGGCTCACCCCCTATGGCGAGACCAAGGGACGCTTCTACGCTCCCGGCCCCCGGATGGAGAAGGTCAAGGCGGACTTCGCCGCCCGCGTCGAGCCGCTGCGCGACCCGTACCGCACCGCCGCCTGACCGCAGGCCCGGGACGGCATGGCCGGGGCGAGGGGAACCGGGCGCCGCATCGGGTGAGTTCCCTGTGGGGGGCTACGCGCCGGCCGGGTCGTCGGTCGACAGATGCAGGCCGAGCTGGGTGTACAGCTCCAACTGGTCGAAGTACTCCCGGTGCGTGACGATCTTGCCGTCCTCGACGAAGGAGGCGCAGGTGCCGCGCAGAGTGATGCGGCGACCGGTCGGCTCCAGTTCCCGCCCGTCGGGCAGCAGGAACGGCCCGGTGTGCGTGCCGGTCCCCGTCCATTCGACCATCATGGGTCTATCGGTGCTGGTGGCCTCGTACCACACCGCCAGGTGGAGGTCCGGAAATCCCTGGAAGAACTGCTCGTAGACCCACGCGATCTGCTCGTGTCCCTCCGCCACTCCTACGGGGGAGACCAAAACGGCGTCCTCGGTGAAGAGTTCGAGCATCCGGCTCACATCGTGATCATTGAGCGCGTCGGCCAGTCCGCGCTTGACTTCCCACTTGTCGACCATGGCCGTGGTCCTTCCGTGGTCGGGTGTCAACCTATCGATCACGCTACCCAGCAGTAGGTCGGCTACCGGCTACGAGAACGTCGCGGACACGCCAGGAAGTCCCGTCGTCCTCCAAGCACGGCAAAGTCGTGCGGAGCCTTCCCGTGCCCGCCGGGCCGGCGGTCCGGCGCCGCGCCGATCAGCGGGTGCTTTTCCGCGGCGAGATAACCGAGTACGGTTCGGTTTTATGTACCCGGGAGCGGTCGCGGCCGAGACGCCCGACAAACCTGCCGTGATCATGGCGGGCTCCGGGCGGGTGGTGACCTACCGCGAACTGGACGAGGAGTCCAACCGGCTGGCGCGGCTGTTCCGGTCGGCCGGGCTGCGACCCGGGCAGCACATCGCCCTCATGCTGGAGAACCACCCGCTGTTCCTGGTGGTGGCATGGGCGGCGCACCGCTCCGGGCTGTACTACACGGCCATCAGCCCTCGTCTGCGGCCCGACGAACTGGCCTACATCCTGGACAACTGCCAGGCCGAGGTCTTCATCTCCTCGGCGGCGCTCGCCGGCGTCGCCACCTCGGTCACCGAGCGCACGCCGAAGGTCCGGCTCAGGCTGATGATGGACGGCGTCGCCCCCGGCTTCGCCTCCTACGAGCGAGCCGTCGCCGAGCACCCGCCGCTTCCCGTCGAGGACGAGTGCCAGGGGGCGGACATGCTGTACTCCTCGGGCACCACCGGCCGGCCCAAGGGCGTCAAGCCGCCGCTGAGCCGCGCGCCGCTCGAGGCTCCCGGCGCACTGGTGGGGTTGGTCCGGCTGCTGTTCGACCCGTCGTCCGACGCGGTGTACCTGTCGCCGGCTCCGCTCTACCACGCCGCGCCCCTGCGCTACTGCATGGCCTTCCAGCGCATCGGCGCGACCGTCGTGGTGATGGAGAGGTTCGACCCCGAGCAGGCGCTGGCGCTGATCGAGAAGTACCGCGTCACCCACTCCCAGTGGGTGCCGACCATGTTCATCAAGATGCTCAAGCTCCCCGAGGCCGTGCGCCGCAAGTACGACCTGTCCTCGCTGACCTGCGCCATCCACGCGGCCGCGCCGTGCCCGGTCCCGGTCAAGGAGCAGATGATCGACTGGTGGGGGCCGGTCGTCCACGAGTACTACGCGGGCACCGAGGGCAACGGCTTCCTGTACGTGGGTCCCGAGGACTGGCTCGCCCACAAGGGCACCGTGGGGCGCCCGCTGCTCGGCGTCGTCCACATCTGCGACGAGGACGGCGAGGAGCTGCCGGCCGGCGAGCACGGCACCGTGTACTTCTCCGACGGGCCGCGGTTCGAGTACCACGGCGACCCGGAGAAGACGCGCGCGGCCGGCGACCCGAAGGGCCGGGGGTGGACGACGCTCGGCGACATCGGCTACCTGGACCAGGACGGCTTCCTGTACCTCACCGACCGCCGCTCCTACATGATCATCTCTGGTGGGGTCAACGTGTACCCGCAGGAGGCGGAGAACGTGCTGTCCCTGCACCCGAAGGTGGCCGACGTGGCGGTCTTCGGGGTGCCCGACGAGGAGATGGGCGAGGCGGTGAAGGCCGTCGTCCAGGCCGCCGATCCGGCCGAGGCCGGGCCTGCCCTCGCGGCCGAGCTCATCGCGTACTGCCGCGACCGCCTCGCCCACTACAAGTGCCCCCGATCTGTGGACTTCCGGCCGGAGCTTCCCCGCCATCCCACGGGGAAGCTCTACAAGCGCCTGCTGCGCGACGAGTACTGGCCGTCCGCCGGCTGATCCCGCCCGGTCGCCCGCTCGCGCCGGTCAGGGCGCGAGCGCCGGGAGCCCCGCGGCCGGCTGCGGCATCACGGGTGACCCCAGGTGCGCCGGCGGTCCGGGCTCCGCCGGCGGTCCGGGCTTCGCGGGCGGTTCCGGCTTCACGGGAGGCTCGGGTTTCACGGATGGTCCGCCGGGCGTCACGGGCGGTTCCGGCTTGACGGGCGGTTCCGGCTTGACGGGCGGCTCCGGCTTGACGGGCGGCTCCGGCTTGACGGGCGGCTCCGGCTTCACGGGCGGTTCGCCGGGCTTCACGGGCGGCTCCTCGGGTGGCGCCGGAGGCTTCGCGACGGCCGGCGGGCAGTCGTAGAGCGAGCGCACGGCCGTCAGGTCGGCCCGGCTGAAGCCCTCCCGCTGACCGATCGGCACCGGCATGAGCGGGACCAGGGTGTCCAGCCCGTTCGCGCTGAAGAAGTTCCTGCCGTACAGCATCACCGACCCGTAGTCGAGCGTCCCGAACAGCCGGTTCTGTTCGGGCGCCAGCTTCTGGAACTGGGGCTCGTACCCTTTCAGCACGTTCTCCAGATGGACGGTCACCGCGGAGTCCCGGTCGGAGCGCGAATGTTCGTGGTAGAAGCCGATGGCGTGCAGCAACTCGTGAATGGCGACGCCCTTGCGCTCGCACCCCGCGCCGATCGAGACGTCCTGCGGCTGCCCGCCGATGCGTCCCACGTACGAATAGCAGCCCTTGCCGGAGATGACGTTCAGATATCCCGCCTCGTCGGTGCGCGGGACGAAACGCACGCAGGTGTTGTCGTGGAAATCCTTCATCGCCTGGACGACCGCCTCGCGCGCCCCGGGCGTCAGCGCGGGGGACAGGACGTAGGGCACCCTCCGGTCGGGCCACAGCGCGCCCGCCTGGGTGGTGCCCGCGCCCGCCGAGGAACCGGGGCAGGCGGCGAGACGCGCCGGCCGCCCAGACGGCGGCCCCGGCGCGGCCGGTGGCGAGGCCGGCCTGGCCGCAGGTGAGGCCGATCCGGTCGGAGATGAAGCAGCCGCGGTCGGAGATGAAGCAGTCGCGGCCGGAGGTGCAGCCGGCGGGGCCGGTGGTGAGGCCGGCCTGGTCGGAGGTGGAGCAGGCGCGGCCGGAGGTGAGCCGGGCATGACCCGGGGCGGGTCCTGCGCGCCCGTCACCGGCTCTCCCGGCCCCCGCTCTCCCAATGGGGGCGGGGTGAGGCGGCCGGTCCCGGGGAAGACGCCCGGCAACTGGATCTTCCCGGCGGAGGCGTCGGCGGGCGTGCCGATGATGATGTCGCCCTCGGTGACGGCGTGCCCGTCGATGTCCGCGAACCCGATCGTGTGCGGCTGCCCGGTGACGTCTGGAGCGGTGACGAACTGGGACGGGTGCTCGACCTGCTGCTGCCACAGCCAGTCCAGCGCGTCGTCGTCGCCGTCACCGTCCCCGTCACCGGCGAAGGCGGGCGCGGCCACCGTCAGCAGCCCGGACATCACCACTGCCAATATCAGTTTATGTCGCATATCGATACCCCCGGAAAGCGTTTCACGACGGTGTGCGAACCGTCGCGGGGGAAACCTACCCGCATGATCACCCGGCACTCGTGGGAAAAGCCGGCGCGACGGGAGACCTCGTCGGGAGCGCGGCGCCCACGGTAATTCACCGAGCCTCCTTTCTCCTTATCCCGGCCTTACATTTCCGCCGCAGTCGGGACGGCGATAATGCAGGTCAGCGCCATTTCCGCAGGTCGCTCCGCCGGTCGGCGACCGCCGTGCCGCCGCCGGTGACAACCTCCAGACGACGTTCAGCAGACCTTCAGTCAGGGCTTAGGACGTTCTTATCACCGGTGCGCCATCATTGATTTACCGGTCCTCAACCGGCCGCCGCCGAATAGCGGCGCATGCGGACGACCTTGGGGGAAAGAGATGAGCACCGAAGACCCGCGTGAGCACACGACCAGCGAGACCACCCCGGTGGAGGCGCCGGGTGCGCGGGGCTGGACGCAGTTCGGCCGGACCGCGCCCCAGACGGGCGGCTTCCGGCACCAGTGGAGCGCACCGGGCGGGCCGGCCGGTGACACCCAGCAGTTGCCGCCCTTCGCGGCGGGCGCCGTGCCGGCCGGTGGCCCGGCGGGCGGGTGGTGGACCACCGGTCGCAAGGCGGTGGCGGGCCTCGCCCTGGCCGCGGTGGCGATCGGAGGCGGGGCCGCGGGGGCCTTCGTCGCCACGGCCGCCGCCGGGACCCAGCCCGTGATCTCCAGCCCGATCGTCCGCCCGGCGTCCAACACCGCCGCCGCGACGGTCGCCGACGTGGCGCGGGCCGTGCAGCCCTCCGTGGTCTCCATCACCGTGACCAGCGGCGCCGGCCAGGCCGAGGGCTCAGGGGTGGTCCTGTCCGAGGACGGCCTGATCCTCACCAACAACCACGTGGTCGCCGGAGCCGGGCAGGACGCCAAGCTCCAGGTGAAGTTCAGCGACGGCAAGGTCGCCTCGGCCGACGTCGTCGGCACCGACCCGGCCACCGACCTCGCCGTGGTGCGGGCGAAGGACGTGTCCGGGCTGACCAAGGCCACTCTCGGCGACAGCGACAAGCTGAGGGTCGGCGACGCCGTCCTGGCCATCGGCAGCCCGCTGGGCCTGGAGGGCTCGGTGACCGCCGGCATCGTGAGCGCGCTGGACCGCACGCTGACCGTCGGCGGCGAGTCCCAGCAGCAGCGCCCGCAGCTCCCGCCCGGCTGGGGCGACGGCGGGTTCGGCCAGCAGCAGCCCGGCCAGCAGCAACCCGGTCAGCCGCAGAGCTCCGGCACGACGATCGGCGGGGCCATCCAGACCGACGCCGCGATCAACCCCGGCAACTCGGGCGGCGCCCTGGTGAACGCCTCCGGCCAGGTGGTCGGCGTCAACAGCGCCATCGCGACCAACGGCGGCGAGGGCAACATCGGCGTGGGCTTCGCCATCCCCATCAACACCGCCCGCCAGGTCGCCGACCAGCTGATCAAGACCGGCAAGGTCAGCCACGCCTACCTCGGGGTCACCCTGGCCGACGCAACCGGCGACACCCCCGGCGCCGTCGTCGGGTCGGTGCAGGAGGGCAGCCCGGCCGAGCGGGCGGGGCTCAAGGCCGGCGACGTGATCACCAAGATCGGCCAGACGCAGGTGTCCGGGGCCGAGACGGTGGTCGGCGCGGTGCGCGGCTTCCAGCCCGGCACCAAGGTCGAGGTGACGTACCTGCGGGGCGGCGCCACCTCCACGGCCACCGTCACCCTCACCGAGAAGACCGTGACGAGCTGACCGTCTCCAGGACCGGACGCGCCACCGGGTACGCTGCGGGCCCGGCGGCGCGTCTGCCCTTCCCCTGAGGCCCGCGACCGAGCAGGTCGCGGGCCTCAGGGGCTCTCCGGCGTCCAGGGAGGCGGGCCTCAGGGGCTCTCCGGCGCCCGAGGAGTGTCGGCCTCAGGGGGCCTGAGCACCGGGGGAGCAGGGGGCGTGGGAGCTCAGGAGAACCTGCGGCCCTCGTCGCGGCGGTAGGCCCAGGCGGCCAGGCCGCCCGCGACCACCGTCCACACCGCCATCATCACCAGCGCGAGGGGGTGCGGGGTGAAGTCCCCCGTCGCGGCCCACACCAGCTCCACCGCGCCGCGCGCCGGCAGGTAGGGGGCGATGGCCTCGATGAAGCCCGGAGCCCGCCCCGGGCCGGTGAGCAGCCCGCTGCCGAACGCCATCGGCAGGAACACGACCTGCGCGACGGCGATCGCCGCCTTCGACGGAAGCGCGTAACCGATCAGCAGGCCCAGCATGGTGAACGGGACGGCGGCGACGGCCAGCGCGCCGAGGCCCAGCAGCGCGCCGAGGGGCGTCACCGTCGCCTCGGTGAGAAGCGCGGCGATCAGGACCACCGGCAGCAGCGCCAGCGCCAGGAACGCCAGGCCGTTGAGCAGCCGGCCGGCGAACCTCGGCCCGGCGCCGGCGGGCAGCGTGCGCAGGTAGGGGTCCCAGGGCTGCGCGCGGTCCTCGGCGACGCCGACGCCGTAGGAGAACAGGCAGGTCCCCATGACCGCGAACGTCATCATCGAGCCGGTGGCGAACGTCGCGGCGACCGGGTCGCCGCCGGCGAAGGGGACCACGAAGAACAGCATCGAGGCGGAGGGGAAGAAGGTGTTGCCGATCACCGCGATGGGGATGCGGATGGTCTCGAGGAACTGGTACTTCACGTGCGTGACGACGAGCGACACAGGACTCTCCCTCGGGGGGGGCGGGGCAGGGGCTGTCAGCGGGGAGCTCAGGCGGCGGCGGGCGCGTCGTCCCGGGCGGTGATCGCCAGGAACGCCTCCTCGAGCGTGGTGGCCCGGATCTCCAGGCCCGAGAAGGGCACGCCCGACCCGACCAGCTCGCGGACCAGCCGGTCGGCGTCGGCGGTGACCAGGTGCGTCCGGTCGCCGTCGGTCTCCGCGCGCAGGACGCCCGGTAGCTCGGGCAGGTGGGCGGCGGTCAGGCTGACCCGGCGGACGCCCACCATGCCGCGCACCGCCGCGAGGCTGTCGTCGGCGAGCACCCGGCCCTTGCCAAGGACGACGACCCGCTGGGCCAGCGCCTCGATCTCCTCCAGGTAGTGGCTGGTCAGCAGCACGGTGCCTCCATCGGCGTGGAAGGCGCGCACGGCCTCCCACAGCGCGCGGCGGGCTTCGACGTCCAGCCCCGTGGTGGGCTCGTCGAGCAGGACGAGCCGCGGCCGCCCGGCGAACGCCAGGGCGACCGCGATCCGCCTCTTCTGCCCGCCCGACAGGCCCCCGATCTGCCGGTCGCGCATGCCGGTGAGTCCGAAGCGCTCGAGAAGCTCGTCGCGGTCGGCCCGCGAGGGGAAGTGGGCCGCGACGAAGTCCACGCACTCGCGCACGCGCAGGGTGGGCGGGAGCCCGGTCTCCTGCGGGGTCATGCCGAGCAGTCGGCGGCGGGCCGGGTCGCCGGGCGGGCCGCCGAACAGGCTGACCGAGCCCGAGGACGGCCGCCGCAGTCCGGCCAGCAGGTTGACCAGGGTCGACTTGCCGGCGCCGTTCGGGCCGAGCAGGCCGATGAGCTCCCCCTCCCGGATCTCCAGCGATGTGGTGTCGAGCGCGGTCACCTCGCCGTACCGGCGGGTGACCTCCTCGAGGCGAGCGAGCGTCTCGGTCATGGTTCCTGCCCCGTCTCTTTCTGGTCTGTACCGGATGGCGCCGAAGGCGCCGTCTCGCCGCCGGCCGCGCGGATCTCCGGCGCGCGCGCCGGGGCCGGCTGGGCGCCGGCCATGTCGAGCAGCGCCCGGATGGCGGCGGTGTAGTCGTCGAAGGCCAGCCGCCCCCGCCGGGTGAGCGCCACGTACGTCACCGGGGTGCGCCCCCGGTGGGTTTTGCCGATCTCGACGTACCCGGCGCTCTCGAGCTTGCTGAGGTGCACCGACAGGTTGCCGGCGGTCATGCCGAGGATGTCCTTCAGGCCGGGGAAGCTGATCTGGTCCCCCTCGGCCAGGGTGGACAGCGCGGTGACGACGCGCAGGCGCGCCTGGGCGTGGATGACGGGGTCGAGCTCGGGGAGCCCGGCGGACGGGCTCATGCCCTGCCCGGCCGCAGGCGGGTGCGCAGGTGGATGCCCACGCCCATGGCGATGAAGACGCCGCCCACGCCCACGGCGGAGAACAGCGCGTGCAGCCCGGGGCCGGCGACCACGCCGGCGACGTTCACCACGGTGACCCAGACGCCCACGGCGAACATCTGGCGCACCCCCCACACGGCCCCTCCGGCCATGAACAGCAGGCCGACGACCAGCATCGAGACGCAGCACCAGAGCAGGGTGCGCTCGGCCTCGGGCAGGAGCCTGCCGAAGTGGCCGCACAGCGCCCCGACGAGCATGTAGCCGAAGAACCAGCTCAGGCCGTACATGGCGCCCCGCGCCTGCGAAGCGCCGCGCACCTGGCTGCCCTGCCGCCACCCGGCGTACCCGGTGATGACCAGGGCCAGGATCATCGTGCCGAAAAGGATCGTCAGCGCCATGCCCAGCGAGAGCGGCCCCTGCGGCCGCCCCGACACCCCGTAGCGCACGAACAGGGCGCCGTAACCGATCAGCCAGACCAGCCCCCACATGATGTAGAAGGCGGGCAGCGGACCGGCGAAATGCCGGGCCGCCGCCGCCCGCTGGTCCTCGATGATGCCCAGCATCTCCTCCGGACTGAGCGCCCGCTCACCCTCGGCGTCCTCGGCCTCACCTGCCCGCATGACCCTCTCCTCACACCGCGCCGCAAACTGGTTTGAACTATAAACCAAACAGGTTTGCGATGTAAACCACTGCCCCGCGTTTCGGCATCAGGCGGCCGGATCGGTGCGGGTGGTCAGGCGGAGGGCGTGGTGAGGGCCTCGGAGTGCCAGAGGTCGTGGTAGTAGCCGGGGGCGGAGATCAGTTCCTCGTGGCGGCCGCGCTGGGTCACGCGGCCGGACTCCAGGACGACGATCTCGTCCACGCCCTCCAGGCCGTGCAGGCGGTGGGTGACCAGCAGCGTCGTGCGGCCGTGGGTGGCGTCGAGCAGGTCGGCCATCAGGGCGTCGGCGGTGGCGCCGTCCAGCGCCTCGGCGGGCTCGTCGAGCAGCAGGACCTCCGGGTCGTGCAGCAGCGCGCGCGCCAGGGCGAGCCGCTGGAGCTGGCCGCCGGAGACCGTGCGCCCGTCCTCGCCCAGCGTCACCTCCCAGCCGGTGCGCTCGACCCAGGCGTCCAGCCGCGCCCGGCGCACCGCCTCGGCCAGCTCGTCGTCACCGGCGTCCGGACCGGCCAGCCGCAGGTTGTCGCGCAGCGTCGCACGGAAGACGTAGGGGTCCTGCGTCAGCCCGGTGATCAGGGAGCGGACGTCGTCGGTGGAGAACGCGCGGACGTCGGCGCCGTTGAGGCGGATGCTCCCCGACTCGAAGCCGGTCGTGCGCATGAGCGCGGACAGCAGCGTGCTCTTGCCCGCCCCGCTCGGCCCGACCACGGCCACCCGCTTGCCGGGGGTCAGTGTGAGGCCGACGCCGTCCAGCGCGGCGGGGCGGCCGGGCGCGTGGCGGACCACCAGGTCCGCCACCTCGACGGTCAGCGGGCCTCGCGGCGCGGGGGCGGGCGCGGCCGGCTCGGGTACGGCGGCCGGGACGGCCTGGACCTCCCGCAGCCGGCGCAAGGCCGCGCTCACCCCGGCGAACCGCTCGCCCGCCGCGGCCAGCGGCAGGACCGGCTCGAACGACACCAGGGCCGTCAGCGCCAGCACGGCCGTCGCCACCGTCCCAAGCTGGGCCCGCTGGGCGGTCAGCACCACGGCGGCCACCGTGAGGCCCTGAACGAGGGTGCCGGCCATCAGGGCCGCGGCGTTCGCCCGGCTCTGCCGCCGCTCCAGCGCCGCGAGCCGCGCGTCGGCCTCGGCGGCGGACGCCAGCGCCCGGTCCCCGGCCCCGTAGGCGGCCAGGTCGGCGGCGCCGTGCACCAGGTCGGCGACCCGGGCCGCCAGGTCGGCCCGCGCGGGCGCCAGGCGCGCCGACCACCGGCGGGCGGCGGCGGCCGTCCCGGCGGGCAGCAGCACACCGGCGAGCAGCAGGCCCGCGAGCAGGACCAGCGCGGCGGCGGGCAGCAGGAAGGCCCCCAGCGTCACCGCGGCGACGGCCGTCACCAGGGCGGCGAGGGCCGGCAGCAGGCAGCGGACCAGCAGGTCCTGGACGGCGTCGGTGTCGTCGACCATGCGGCTCAGCAGGTCGGCGCCTCGGTGGCCGGGCGGGCGGGCCGGGATGAGCGCCCGGTACAACCGCTCCCGGGTCGTGGCCTGCGCGCGCAGCGCCACGTCGTGCCCGGCCAGGCGCTCGGCGTACCGGAACACGCCCCGGCTGGTCGCGAAGGCCCGCACCCCGACGATCGCCACGCTGAGGGCGGCCAGGGACGGCCGCTCGGCGGCCCGGGTGATCAGCCAGGCGGCGCAGCCGATGAGCGCCAGCGACGCCAGCTCGGCGGCGGCGCCCGCGGCGACGGCGGTCAGCGTGCGCCCGCCCATCCCGGACACGGGGTTCCGCCAGGACACCGGGTTCCTCCCAGGGACGGACGCGTCCGGGCTGGTCACCGGCCCGGTCGGCGTGCCGGCGGTCATCGCCCGCCTCCCGGCGTCGTCCCGCCCTCGCCGCCCGGCCCCGCGACCCGCACCGGCTCCGCGGCGGACCGGATGGCCTCGCCGGAGGTCGTCGGCGGCTTCGGGGTGGGTGGGGGGTCCCCGTTCGCCGCATTCCTCGCCGGGGTGGGCGGGGACGCGAAGGTCGCGTCGCCGGAGGCGGGCGGGGGCTTCGGGGCGGCGGGGACGGGGAGCGCGTCGCCGGGCGGGGTGGACGGGCGGTCGGAGATGATCTTGCCGTCGGCCACGCGGACGACGCGGTCGGCCAGCTCGATCATCGCGGGCCGGTGGGCGACGATGACCGCGGTGCGGCCCTCGGCCAGCGTCCGGGTGGCCGCCACGATGGCGGCCTCGCTCCTGCCGTCCAGGCGCGCGGTCGGCTCGTCCAGCAGCAGCACCTGCGCGTCCGGGCGGCAGAACGCGCGCGCCAGCGCGACGCGCTGCCGCTGGCCCGCCGACAGGTCGGCCCCGCGCTCGCCGACGACGGTGGCGTACCCCTCGGGGAGCGCCTGCGCGAACTCCGCCGCCCGTGCGGCCGACGCCGCGGCGTGGACCTGCTGGTCGGAGGCGTCGGAGCCGAGCCGGATGTTGTCGGCGACGGAGGCGGCGAACAGGTGGGGGCGCTGCGGCACGAACGCCAGGCGGCGGCGCCACCGGCCGGCGTCCACGGCAGAAAGGTCCACCCCGTCGACCAGCACGCGGCCCTCGGAGGGGGTGACGAAGCCGAGCAGCAGGTGGAGCAGGGTGCTCTTGCCGGCGCCGCTCTCGCCGACCAGCGCCACGCGCTCGCCGGGGGCGAGGGTCAGCGACACGCCGTCGAGCGCGGCGTCCTCGCGCCCCGGGTAGCGGACGGTGACGTTCTCCAGCCTGATCTCCGGCACACCGGCCGGCATCGCGGCGGCCGGGGCGGGTACGGGCGTGTCGAGGGCGCCGGAGGTGGTCCGCTCCAGGACGGCGAAGGCGTCGTCGGCCGCGGCGACCCCCTCCATGGCAGCGTGGAACCTGGTGCCCATCATGCGAAGCGGGATGTAGGCCTCGGGGGCGAGCAGCAGCACCAGCAGGGCGGTGCGCAGGTCCAGCGACCCCGACAGCAGCCGCAGGCCGACCGGGACGGCGACGAGCGCGAGGGACAGCGAGGCGACCAGCTCCAGCACCAGGGAGGACAGGAAGGCCACCCGCAGGGTTCGCATGGTGGCCGAACGGTGGGCGTCGGCGACCTGCCGGACCACCGTGGCCTGGTACTGGGCGCGCCCGAACGCGCGCAGCGTGGGCAGGCCGCGCACCACGTCGAGGAAGTGGCCGCCGAGGCGCGACAGCGCCCGCCACTGCCGCTCGGTGACCGCCTTGGTCTGCCACCCGACCAGCGCCCCGAAGACCGGGATCAGCGGCAGCGTGAGCAGGACGATGACGGCGGTGCCGAGGTCGGCCGCGAAGAGCCGCACCAGCACGGCGACCGGCACGACCCCGGCGACGGCGACCGCGGGCAGGTAGCCGGTGACGTAGGGGTCCAGCGCGTCCAGCCCTCGTCCGGCCAGGGTGACCAGCTCGCCGGACCGGCGGGCGCTGAGCCCGCCCGGCCCGAGGTCGCGCAGCCGCGCCAGCAGCTCGCGCCGCAGCACCGACTTCAGCGCGGTCGCGGTGCGCCCCGCCGTGACGCCCTGCAGGCCGCCCAGCAGCGCGCGCACCACGACCACGGCCGCCAGCGGGAGCAGGGCCGCCGTGGTGAACGCCCCTGAGAGCACACCCGACAGCAGCTCGGCCTGCGCCAGGACGAGCGACCCGGCGAGGACGGCCGCCGCCAGGCACACCATCAGGTGCAGGCGGACCGCTGGCACGGTGCGCGCCAGGCGCAGCAGATCCTTGTGCATCGGCTCCTCGAAGTCCTCTAGAAGAAGGAAGGGACGGCCGCGGCGGCGCCCGCCGGCCTGGCCGGGCCGAAGGTGCGCCATACCCATACTTGCGCCGCGACCATGATGGGGACGACGGGCAGGACGATGAGATTGAGCACATTCAGCGTCGCGGGGGAGGCGGCGTGCTCCAGCAGCACCGGGGACAGCGCGGCGAGCGGCACGGCCACCGGCAGGGCGGCGACGACGGCCGACAGGCGCAGCCGCCGGCCGGTGCGGCGGGCCTCGGCCGGGCCCGACAGGCGCCACTCGGTGAAGGCCCGGCCGTGGAAGGCGAACACGGCGGCCACCACGGCGCCGCCGAGCAGGCCGGCCAGGTCGAACGGCCCGTCCGGCAGCCCGCGCGCCACCGACGCCAGGGCGACGCCCCAGCTCAGGGCCAGACCCCACGAGCCGGTGCACAGCACGGCGTCCCAGAAGCCGCGCCAGGCGGCGCCGTCCAGCCTGCGCCGGAACCACAGGCCCGCGTCGCGCAGGATCCAGGACACCAGCAGGGTCACCACGACCGGGTACAGGCCGTGGACCACCGTCCCCTCCAGGGAGGGGAACGCGCCGAACAGCGTGCCGGCCGCCGCGATCAGCCAGATCTCGTTGGCCAGGACGAACGGGGCCATCGCGGCCACCAGGCGGTCGCGGTGCCGCGCGCGCGTGCCCGGCTCGCCGGCCCGTTCGCGGGCCCGGCTGAGCACCGGGAGCAGCATGCCGACGCCGATGTCGAAGCCTTCGAGGGCGAAGTAGCCGACCAGCAGCACGGCGAGGATCGCCAACCAGATGATCTCCATGGGGGGAGCTCCTCATTCGGGGGCGGCCTTGCCGCCGGGGGTCACAGGACGAGCGAGGGGGTGGGGGAGGGGTCGGCGGGCTCGGCGACGCCGAGGTCGGCCCTGTCGGGGCCGCGCCGGACGACCCGGGCGATCAGCACGTAGTCGGCCAGGGCCAGCAGCGCCAGCACGCCCGCGAAGGCGGCGAAGGAGAGGGTGATCATCGGCCTGGTCAGGCCGGGCGACATGGCGTCGGCCACCGTGAGTTTGCCGTACACCAGCCAGGGCTGGCGGCCGACCTCGCGGACGAGCCAGCCGAGGACGGCGGCGACGAACGGCAGCGGCGTCATCAGCATGAGCACCGGATGCAGCCACCGGGCGCGGGCGAGCAGGTCGCGGAACAGCAGCGGCAGCAGCAGGAACAGCACGATCAGGTGCACGAGCTGCCCGATGAGGATCATGTTGCCGAGCGCCATCCCGGGGATCGCGCCCTTGAACTTGTCCGGCTGGATGTCGCGGACGAAGCCGAACTGCGCGTACCCGAAGCCGACGGCGATGTTGGTGCCGACGAGCGCCCACACCACCCCCGTGCGCAGCGACCGGCGGAAGAACTCCTGCTCGGGGGTGCGGCGGAAGAGCTGGTAGGCGCTGGCGCCGATGATCAGGGAGCTGCCGGCGAACAGTCCGGCGCCGATGACGTGCGGGAAGGCCATCACCAGGCTCGGGTTGGTGAGCAGCGCGCCGAAGTCGGTCAGCACCAGGTGGTCGCCGCGCTGGACGCTGCCGGCCGGGTGCTGCAGGAAGGAGTTCGCCACCATGATCCAGAAGGCGCTGGCGTAGGCGGTGAGCGCCACCAGCCAGATGCACGCCAGGTGCAGCTTCTTGGGCAGGCGGTTCCAGCCGAAGATCCACAGGCCGAGGAAGGTGGACTCCAGGAAGAACGCCACCAGCGTCTCGATCGCCAGGGGCGCGCCGAACACGTCCCCGGCGTAGTGCGTCAGCCCGCTCCAGCTCAGCCCGAACTGGAACTCCATCACCAGGCCGGTGAACACGCCGAGCGCGTAGTTGATCAGATAGATCTGGCCCCAGAAGCGCGTCATGCGCTCGAACACCGGCCTGCCGCTGATGACGTGGCGGGTCTGCATGATCGCGACAAGGGGGGCCAGGCCCAGCGTCAGCACGACGAACAGGAAGTGCAGGGCCCCCGTCACCGCGAACTGGAGCCGCGCCAGGTCGGTCACGTCCATGGCTCCTCTTTCTCTACGTTGTGTCTGTCTACATGTAGAGAGCCTACCTATAGAATGACGTCATGACGCACCTGAGTAGGCTTGAGCGGTGAATCCCGACGCGCTCCGCGGTCACATGGACGCTTTGCTGCTCTCCGTCCTGGAGGGCGGGCCGCTGCACGGTTACGCGATCATCGAGGCGTTGCAGGAGCGCAGCGGAGGCGCGCTCAACGTCCCGACCGGCACCGTCTATCCCGCCCTGCGCCGGCTGGAGCGGGTGGGCCACCTGACGAGCGAGTGGGCGACGGTGGCCGGCCGCCGGCGCCGCACCTACCGGCTGACCTCCGGCGGGTACGCCGCGCTGGCCGGTGAGCGGTCGTCATGGCGGCAGTTCACCGACGCCATCGGCAGCGTCCTGTCCCCCCGGCCCCAGGAGTCGGCGCCCCAGCCCCAGGAGTGAACGCGCCGCAGGAGGCCGGCGCCCTGCCTCAGGACTGGACGCCCTGACCTCAGGAGTGGACGCCGTGCGCGCCGCCTCGGGAAGGGGCGCCCCGGCACGCGCCGGCCGGGGCGGCGCCGCTCAGTTCAGCGCGCCCCGCTGGGAGACCGTCGCGGCGGACGCGGCCGGCAGCGGGCGCGAAACGATCACGCAGCGGGTGGCGCTCCACAGCAGCGAGCCCGACACCAGGTAGCTCACCAGGCTCGCGACCATGCCCGGCGGGTAGGCGTCGAAGCCGCTCAGCGCCCGGCCGGCGCCCGCGGCCAGGGCGAGCCCCATCAGGCAGATGGCCGGCACCTGGATCCACAGCAGGATGCCCAGGGCGCGCGTGAGCACGCCCGGGCGCCGCACCGCGCGCAGCGGACCGCTGAAGGCGAGCAGCGCCAGCGCGCCGAGGACGCCCACGCCGAACTGGAAGAAGTCGAGGAAGCGCGCGAGCGGGGTGAACCACGCCGCCCTGACCTCGGTGACGGTCCAGGGGTTCTCGGGGAAGATCTTCCAGATGACGCTCCACATCAGCGTCATGAGCGGCACGGTCACGAACATCACCGCGGCGGTCCTGCGACCCTGGTGGGCGGCGATCTCCTCCTGGTAACCGGGGGCGATCTCGTCGACCGGACCGAACTCGGCGACGGCCATGCGCTCGGCCTCCGCCCGGTCGAACCCCTCGGCCAGGTACGCCTCGGCGGAGTCGGCGAGGCCGTCGCGCGCCTCGGCGAGCAGATCGCGCCTGACGCGCGTGGAGCCCCGCAGCGTGCGGCCGAGTGTGCTCACGTAGTCGTCGATGACACTCGCGCTCGCCATGCTCTCCCCAGGTCTCCGCCCTCCGTGGGCTCCGGCCCTCATTGTCTCCTCAGGACGGGCCGGGGGGTAATCCGGGTAATCCCTGACGCATCCCTGGAGGTCGGGCCGGTTCCCCCGGTATGCGGGCGCGCATCTGTGCCGCTCAGACCCCTGCCGGCCCGCGGGTCAGCCGACGCCGGTCGCGGTGGCGTGCACGACCGGGGCGGGAGCGGGGGAGCGGTGGCCGACCGGGCGCCGGGCGGGATGGGCGCCGGCCGTCCAGAACAGCGCCCCGGCGGCGACGGCCGCCGCCACGACCAGCCAGCCGAACGCGCGCCCCATGCGCAGGCCGTACCCGCAGGCCAGCCAGTAGGCCGCGAGGGCCAGCCGCACCCGGCGCCGCCGGGTCGCCAGGCGGCGCATCTCCATGGCGCCGAAGGCGAAGTCGGCCGCGACCTTCTTGTCGTCCACCGCGCGCCGCAGCCGCTCGTACAGGCCGGCCAGCCGGCCCGGGTCGAGCGGCTGCTCGGGCCGCGCGGACCAGCCGCGCCAGGCCCGCTCGTCGGCGAGGACCCGGCGCTCGCTCCACCACAGCACCGGCGGCCAGTTCAGGGCGACCCGCACGCCCCGCGGAGTGCCGGCGAAGACGCACTCCGACAGCCGCAGCGCCTCCGGATGGCGGACCTGGGCCAGCCGGCAGCCGCTCAGGTCGGCCCCGCGCAGCGTCAGCGCGCCGGCGTCCAGCCGGTCCAGCGACAGCACCCGAAGCCCGCCGGCCGCGCCGGTCACGGTCGCCGGCCCGCTGAGCACGGCCTCGCGCAGCTCCAGGTCGACGTCCGACAGGCGCGCGGTGAGCCGGGAGGACAGCCGGGCCCCGCGCAGGTCGACCGGGCATCCCGCGGCCTCCAGCTCCACCGGCGCCGAGGCGTGGACGCCGGAGAGCACGAGCCGGCGGCCCGCGCGCAGACCGGTGAGGTAGGCGCCGCCGTGGAACCCGGCCCCCTCGAACCCGGCCGTGCCGCCGAAGGCCGCCTTGCGGAAGGACACCGCCCGGCGGAAGCGGGACCCGCGGAACAGGGCGTCGTTGTCGAAGACCGCGCCGTCGAAGGCGGCGAACCCGTGGAACTCGGCGCCGCGGAAGGAGGCGTCCCTGCCGAACCGGGCGTCGCCGAACAGCGCGTCGCTGCCGATGCGCACGCGGTCGAAGGCGCCGTGCCCGCGCAGGCGGGCGCCGTGCATGGAGAACTCGCGGGAGAAGCGCACCTCGCGGAAGGAGGCGTTGCGGGTGAAGCGGGTGCCGAAGAAGGAGGCCAGACGGTCGAAGCGGGCATGGTCGAAGCTCGCGTCCCCCGCGAAGACGACCTCGGCGAACCGGGCCGGCCCGGTGAACTGCGCGCGGTCGAACCTGGCCCTGCCGAGATGGCGCCCCGTGGCCGACAGCACGCGGTCCAGCAGCTCCTCCGCGAGGGTGGTGCCGCGCAGGTCGACCCCGCGGCCGGGCGCGAGGCCGGCCAGGACCTCCTCCAACTCGGCGGGGGTCAGATGGGCCAGGCAGCGGTCGTAGGGCCGGCACGTGATTCCCACGCACGCGGCCGACGCGTCGCAGGTCTGCCAGCCGACGTCGAGGGAGAGCGTCTTCAGCGGGGGCGTCATGCCAAAGTCATACCCAATGTCGGGTAACGGGTCGCTAAATCGTGACGGGAAGCTGACAGAGTGTATCCATGGCGTCGGGTGCGCCCGGCCCGCTAGGTCCAAGCACGACAAGCCTGGCGGCGCTCGCTAGACATCAACTGTCAAGCTTCGGTTATTTCACCTTCTATCTAGTTCTAGTACGAGATAGCGGGCTTTCCCGGGCCTACGCTCCCGGTCATGCGTGCTCTATCCCGGGCGCTCGCCGCCCTCACGGCCGCCGGCATGATCGTCGCCGGTGCCGCCGCCCTCTCTTCGTCCCCGGCCTCGGCCGAGCCGGGGACCGTCGTGATCAGCCAGGTGTACGGCGGCGGTGGCAACACCGGCGCCCCGCTCACCAACGACTTCGTGGAGCTGTTCAACCGCGGCGACTCCGCCGTCACCCTCGAGGGATGGTCCCTGCAGTACGCCAGCGCCACCGGCACCGGGACCTTCGACGCCAACAAGCTCGACCTGTCCGGCACCCTCGCCCCCGGGCGCTACCACCTGGTCCAGCTCGCCGCGGGTGCGACGCCCAGCGCCCCGCTGCCGGCCCCCGACGCCACCGGCGGCCTCGCGCTGAGCGGCACGGCGGGCAAGGTCGCGCTGGTCCGCTCCGCCGAGGGCCTCGCCTGCAACGGCGGCTCGGCGCCCTGCACGGCCGACCAGCTCGCCCTGCTGGGCGACCTGGTGGGATACGGCACCGCCAACTTCTCCGAGGGCGCGGCGGCCCCGGCGCTGACCAACTCCACTGCGGCGATCCGCGGCGAGCACGGCTGCGCCGACACCGACGCCAACGCCGCCGACTTCACCGCCGGCGCCCCGGCGCCGCGCAACTCGGCGACCCCCGCCGCCCCCTGCGGCACGACACCGGGCGACCCCACGCCGACGCCGACGGTGACCCCGACGCCCACGGTGACGCCGACCGACACCCCCACCCCCACACCGACCCCCACCGAGACGCCGACGGCGAGCCCCACGCCGACTCGCACCGCCGAGCCCTGCACGCTCCCGGCGGACCACCAGATCGCGCAGGTCCAGGGCGGCGGCGCGACCAGCCCGCTGGCCGGGCAGACCGTGCGCGTCGAGGGCGTCGTCACCGCCGACTACCAGGGCACCGGATCCCTCGGCGGCTTCTACCTGCAGGACCCGACGCCCGACGCCGACCCGGCCACCTCCGACGCGGTGTTCGTCTTCACCGCCAAGCCCGCCGCCGTCGGCGACCGCGTGCTGGTCAGCGGCACCGTCACCGAGTACAACGGCCTGACCGAGCTGTCCCCGGTCACCTCCGTCGAGGTGTGCGGCACCGGCAAGGTCAAGCCCGCGAAGGTCAAGCTGCCGGTCGCCGAGGGCGCGAGCCTGGAGCCGCTGGAGGGCGTGCTGGTCACCTTCCCGCAGGCGCTCACCGTCTCGGAGGTCTACAACCTCGGCCGCTACGGCGAGATCACCCTGTCCTCCCACGGCCGGCTCTTCCAGCCGACCGACCGCGAGAAGGTCGACCCGGCGCTGGACGCCCGGCGCCGGATCCTGCTCGACGACGCCTCCAACCTCCAGAACCCGCCCGAGCTGCCCTACCACACCAACGGCGCCAACACCGTGCGCGTCGGCGACGCCACCACCGGCCTCACCGGCGTGCTGACCTACGGCTTCGGCCTGTACCGCGTGGAGCCGTCCCAGCCGGTCGTCTTCACCCCCGACAACCCGCGCCCGGCCGCGCCCGGCAAGGTCGGCGGCAACGTCCGGGTCGCGAGCCTCAACACCCTCAACTGGTTCACCACGCTCGGATCGCGCGGCGCCACCACGGCCGAGGAGCGCGACCGCCAGCTCGCCAAGCTGGTCTCCACCCTCAAGGGCCTCGACCCCGACGTCGCCGGGCTCATGGAGGTCGAGAACAACGGCGCCACCGCGCTGAACACCCTGGTCGACGCGCTCAACGCCGCCGTCGGCGCGGGCACCTACAAGGGCGTCACCTCGCCGGTCCCCGGGACCGACGCCATCCAGGTCGCCCTCATCTACAAGCCGGCGGTGGTCAAGCCGGTCGGCGCCCCCCGTTCCTCCGGCGACCCGGTCTTCCGCCGGCCGCCGCTCATCCAGGACTTCCAGCGCGTCAAGGGCGGCGGATCCTCCTTCACGATGATCGTCAACCACTTCAAGTCCAAGGGCTGCGACGGCGCCACCGGGGCCGACCTCGACCAGGGCGACGGGCAGAGCTGCTTCAACGACGAGCGCGTCCGCCAGGCCAAGGCCGTCCTCGGCCTGATCGACACCCTGGGCCTCACCAACCCGGTCGTGCTCGGCGACCTCAACGCCTACGGCGAGGAGGACCCGATCCACACCCTGGAGGCCGGGAAGCTGGTGAGCGTCAGCAAGAAGTTCCTCGACAAGAAGGACCGCTACAGCTACGTCTTCGACAGCCTGTCGGGCGAGCTGGACCACGTGCTGGTCGGCAGGCAGCTGCTCAAGCAGGTGACCGGCGCCACCATCTGGCACATCAACGCCGACGAGGGCAGGTTCATGGACTACAACACCGAGTTCAACCCGCCGGCCCTCTACTCGCCGGGAGCCTTCCGCTCCTCCGACCACGACCCGCTGCTGTTCGGGCTCAAGCTGTAGGACGCACGCGGCCTGGAGCGCCGAACGTGCGACCTGACCCGGTTCCCCGCAGGGCCTGCGAGCGCCCGCGGGGAACCGCGGTGGGCCGCCGAAGGACCACCGCACCCCAAGACGGCATGCGCCCCGACGAGTGATCGGACGAAGCGCGCGGCGCGCGGGCCCGGGAACGGCCGGACCCGCGTGCAGGCGGGATGAAAGCGGCCTGTAAGGCGCCGCCACTAGCTTCTCGATCGAAAAAGATCACTAGGAAAGGCGCACGATGTCCCTCATCCTCTCCCGCCGCGCCCTCGCCGTCTGCGCGGCGGCGGTCCTGCTCTCGCTCACGACGGGATGCGGCGGCGGCAGCACCAAGGCGGTCTGCCAGGACGCCGTCAAGGCGTTCCAGGACTACAGCACCCAGGCCGCGGCCGGCGCCGGAAACCTGGACGCCTTCAACACCGCGAACGCCGGCCTGGCCGCCAAGCTGAAGGGCCTGTCGGGCAAGGCCGACGGCCACCTGAAGGACACCCTGACGGAGCTGTCCCTCTCCTGGGGCGCCATCAAGATCGACGCGTCGAACCCGGCCGCGGCGGCGACCGAGCTGACCAAGCTCGGCACCCGGGCCACCGAAGCCACCCAGAAGCTGGCGAAGGACTGCTCCTAGCCGACGCCCGGCGAACCGCGGTGGCCCCCGTCCCACCGGTCCCCGCGGCGGCGACGAACCGCCGCCGCCCGGCCCCCCTCGCCGCCGAAGCCGCGCCGCTCCCTCCGGCCACCCCTGGGTCCCCCAGGGGTGGCCGGCTCGTTTCCACCGGTACGCGGGGCGCCCTCCCCAGACGCGATCTGGTGCGGAATTCCGGGAAAGGGTAGATGGTTATGCCGATCGGAATCGACGAGACACGAGACGAGGAAACACTGTGGCGACCATCGCGGTGACCGAGAAGAACTTCAACGACATCGCCGACGAGGGCATCGTCCTGCTCGACTTCTGGGCGGCGTGGTGCGGGCCCTGCCGCACCTTCGGGCCCATCTTCGAGAAGGCTTCGCAGAAGCACGAGGACATCACCTTCGGCAAGATCGACACCGAGGCCGAGCGGGGCCTGGCGGAAGGCTTCGAGATCACCTCCATCCCCACGGTCATGGCGATCAGGGACGGCATCGTCGTGTTCGCCCAGCCGGGGGCGCTGCCCGAGCCCGCGCTCGAGGACCTGATCAGGCAGGTGCGCGCCCTGGACATGGAGGCCATCCGCAAGGAGATCGCCTCCGACATCGACTCCGGGGTCGCCGAGGGCCCCGACGACGGCCGCCGCCCCTGAGCGAGGCCGCCGCCCCCGAGCACGGGAGCCACGCGAACGCCAGAGCCGGCCCCGCCGCCCTTTCCACGGGCGGCGGGGCCGGCTCTCGTCGTGCGGGGGCCCGCCCGGCTCGGCGCACGGCGGGCCCGGCCGTTGTCGTGCGGGGCCCGCCGGGCTCAGCTGGAGCGGTAGAGCTCGGCGAGCTGGAAGGCCAGGTCGAGCGACTGGCTGCGGTTGAGGCGCGGGTCGCAGGCCGTCTCGTAGCGCAGCGCCAGGTCCTCCTCGACGATCGGGTGGCCGCCGCCGACGCACTCGGTGACGTCGTCGCCGGTGAACTCGATGTGGATGCCGCCCGGGTGGGTGCCGAGGGCGTGGTGCACCTCGAAGAAGCCGGTGACCTCGTCCAGCACATCGCCGAGCCTGCGGGTCTTGTGGCCGCTCGGCGCCTCGAAGGTGTTGCCGTGCATCGGGTCGCAGATCCACGCGACCTGGGCGCCGCTCGCGTGGATCTTCTCCACCAGCGTGGGCAGCGCGTCGCGCACCTTGGAGGCACCCATGCGGGTGATGAAGGTCAGCCGGCCGGGCTCGTTGGCGGGGTTGAGCTTGTCGATGAGCGCGAGGGCGTCCTCGGGCGAGGTGGTGGGCCCGAGCTTGACGCCGATGGGGTTGCGGATGCGGCTGAAGAACTCGACGTGGGCGCCGTCGAGCTGACGGGTGCGCTCGCCGATCCACACCATGTGGGCCGACACGTCGTAGGGCAGACCGGTGCGGGAGTCGACGCGGGTGAGCGCGCGGTCGTAGTCGAGGATCAGCGCCTCGTGCGAGGAGTAGAACTCGACGGTGTGGAACTCCTCGGGATCGGCGCGGCAGGCCCGCATGAACGCCAGCGCGTGGTCGATCTCGCGGGCGAGCTGCTCGTAGCGGCGGCCGGCCGGCGACTCGGCCACGAAGTCCTGGTTCCAGGCGTGCACCTGCCGCAGGTCGGCGTAGCCGCCCTTGGTGAAGGCACGCGCCAGGTTGAGCGTGACTGCCGAGGAGTGGTAGGCGCGCAGCAGCCGCGCGGGGTCGGGCGTGCGCGACTCGGGGGTGAAGTCGAAGCCGTTGACCATGTCGCCGCGGTAGGCGGGCAGCTCGACCCCGCCCCGGGTCTCGGTCCCACTGGAACGCGGCTTGGCGAACTGCCCGGCCAGCCGGCCGATCTTGACGACGGGGACACGGCCGGCATAGGTGAGCACGATGGCCATCTGCAGCAGCGTCTTGAGCTTGTTGCGCACGTTGTCGGCCGTCGCGCCGGCGAAGGTCTCGGCGCAGTCGCCACCCTGCAGCACGAACGCCTCGCCGCGCACCACGGCGGCGAGCCGGTCCTTGAGCTCGTCGCACTCGCCGGCGAACACCAGCGGTGGCAGACCCTGCAGCTCGGCGACGGTGCGCTCCAGCGCCGAGTGGTCGGGCCACTCGGGCTGCTGCGCGGCGGGCAGCTCCCGCCAGGAATCCAGGTTGATCGGTTCGGCGCTCACGCTAAAAGGCTATTGCACCTTTCCCCGTGTGACAGAGTCCGTGTCCACAAGGTGAGAAATCTTTCTCCATTCGGGGGGAGATGCGAGGAGTCGTGCCACGCCCGTACGCCGGCCGTCGCGAGGCCGGCTCGCCCATCCGGACCCTTTCGTGCCCCTTTCCCGCCGTCAGGAGGCGCCCGTTTCCTGCCCTCAGGAGGCGCCCGCCCGGGGAGCCTGAGGCGTGCGGACATGCTCGGGCAGGACGCCGAAGCCGACGAAGCGGCGGGCGAGGGCTCCGATGAGCGGCAGGCGCGCGGGGTCACGCGGCCGCGACGGCGCGGCATCGGGCCGCGCCGCCCCGCCCGGCGTGGCGCGATCACGCAGGGCCGGTGCCGGCCGGGGCGCGTCGCGCAGCGCCGGGCGGATGACCAGGGCCTGCACCGCGCGCTGCGCGAGCTGGGTGACGACCGTGGGCAGGGTGCGGCGGCGCTGCACCCGGCGCAGCAGCTCCTCGGGGACCGCCCCGGCGCGCAGCGGCCCGGCGAGCAGGTTGGCGGCGGCCACCGCGTCCTGCACGGCCAGGTTGATGCCGACGCCGAACACCGGTGACATGGCGTGCGCGGCGTCCCCGAGGAGCAGCAGCCCGGGACGGTGCCAGCGGCGCAGCCGGTTGACGGCGACCCGCAGGACGCTGACCTGCTCCATGCTCGCCAGCTCCCCGGTGCGGCCGGCGAGGAAGGGCACCAGCGTGCCGATGGAGGCGCGCAGCGCCTCGATGCCCTCGGCCCTGACCTGCTCGAACCGGCCCTTCGGGATCAGGTAGGCGAGCTGCCAGTAGCTCTCGCGGTTGATCGCGACCATCATCCGCCCGGCCGAGACGCGCAGGAAGGCGTCCGCGGTGTCGCCGTCCTCGCGCGGCAGCCGGAACCACAGCACGTCCATGGGCGCGCCGTGCTCCACCGGGACCAGGCCCGCGGCGCGGCGCACGGCCGAGCGCCGCCCGTCGGCGCCGATGGTGAGGGCCGCGCGCAGCTCGTGCTCCCGCCCGTCCCGGTCGCGGTAGCGCAGGCCGCGCACGGCGTCGCCCTCCCGGATCAGGCCCACCACCTCGGCCTCCATGAGCAGCCGGAAGGTGGGATAGCGCCGGGCCGCCGCGGTGACCAGGTTGAGGAAGTCCCACTGCGGGACGAACGCGATGTAGGGGAACCTGCTCTTCAGCCCGCGCAGGGAGGCGACGGTCAGGACGCGCTCGTCGGTCCACACCAGCACCTTCTCGGCCTTGCGGTGGGGCAGCGCGAGGAACTCCCCGGCGAGCCCGAGCTCGTCGAGGATCTGCAGGGTCGAGGGATGGACGGTGTCGCCGCGGAAGTCGCGCAGGAAGTCGGCGTGTTTCTCCAGCAGCGTCACCTCCACCCCGGCCCGGGCGAGCAGGAGGGCCAGGACGGCGCCGGCGGGGCCGCCTCCGGCGATCGCACATGTGGTCCGCATTTTCATCACCTGATGAAATCATCGCACACCCTGTCTTTCGGGTGAAGCCCGGCGCGGCGGACGGCGGCGCCTTTCGTGACCATGCCGGGGCCACCGGCCGCCGAAGGGACCCACGGGCCGGATTCCCCGGCGCCCACGGCGATCGCGTACGTCATGGTTGGGGCGCGGGAGGAATAACCGGAGGGCTCCGGGGCAGTCGGTCTGCGCCCACGAAGGGGCGACAACGAGGCGACTTGGAGTTGAGGTCACATGATAGTGCTGGGCCTGCTCTTGATCGTGCTCGCCGGCGCGACCCTGGTCGCGGTGGCGAACGACGAGACCGGCGGCATCGCGGCGTCGGTCACGGTGCTCGACCGGACCTTCCAGCTCAGCAAGCTGGAGCTGTTCCTGGCAGGCGCGGCCACCGCGGCCGTGTTCCTGATCGGCCTGATGATCCTGACGGCCGGCATGCGGCGCGCCGGCGCCAAGCGCAGGAAGATGCGCGAGGCGCGGGTGGAGACGCGTGACCGCGTCGCCCGGCTGGAGGAGGAGAAGCGCCGCCTCGAGCGCCGGCTGGAGGCCGAGAACACCACTCCGGCCGCCACCGCCGCCGCGCCCACGCCGGCCGGACGGCACGCGCACATGCCCGACCATGACGGCGACGGCGTCGACGACCGGGTGGAGATCCCCGCCGCCCGTCCCGCCGACCGCGGCGCCTACCCCGGCGCCGACCACGTCGAGACCACCACCGAACCGGTGCGTGGCCGCGACGCCTACGACGGCGACCGGCTGGTCGCCGGGCCCCGGGCCGGCCGGGACACGAGCGCCTGACATGCGCGGCGACACCATCGACGACCCGGCGGCCGTCCGGGGACCCGGTCCCTGGGCGGCCCTGCCGGGGCGTCGCCGGCTGTCACGGCCGGTGGAGCACCGGTGCTCGGCCCGGCGCCCGCGCCGGCCGCGGCGTCAGGCGCGCCCGCCTCGCCCCCACTCGCTGAGGGCGGCGGCGCTCCTGGCGTGTCCGGGGACGGCGCGTCAGCGCTGCCTGAGCAGCGCCAGGCAGTTGGTCACCCCGGCGGTCGCCGGCTCGCGGATGCGGGCGTAGTCCTCCGGCGGGTACTGCCGGGGGCCGTTCTCCACCAGCAGGATGAGGTTGAGGTACAGCCGGTACAGAGCCTCGCGGACGCGGGCCTGCGGGGTCAGGTCCAGCTTGCCGCCCGCCTGCCGGTATCCCACCAGCATCGGGTCGTCCTCGCTCAGCCGCCCGAAGATCGTCGGAGTGATGAAGTCGGCCAGCGGGTCGCCCCAGAAGGCCCGCTCGTGGTCGATCAGCGCCTGGACGCGCGGCGGCCCCTCGCCCTGCGCGGTCACGAACACGTTGCCGGGCCAGATGTCGAAATGGACGAGTGAGGGCGCCGTCACCTCCTCCAGCACGTGGAGGTTGGCGTGGATGGCGCCCGCGATGTCCACCAGCGAGCAGGGCAGCGGCGTGGCGTAGCGGACCGCGTCGTCCAGCAGCGCGCCGGTCATCACCACGAAGGCGTCGCGCCACGTCGTGCCGGTGAGACCGGCGTAGGGGTAGCCGTAGACGCCCTGGCCGGGGATCGTGTGCAGCGTCGCCAGATGACCGCCCACCTCGTGCCGCAGCGCGCGATGGTCGGCGTCGGTCAGGGAGCCCGCCTGGCTCCACGGGACGCCGTCCAGCGCCGAGAACAGCAGATAGTCGCCGCCGAGCCCGGGGTCGTCGAAGCCCGAGTGCAGCAGCCGCGGCAGCGGCAGGCCGGTGGGTCCGGCCAGGTGGTACACCAGCGCCTCGGTGCGCAGCAGGTGACGCTCGTAGGTGAGCTGCCGCAGCTCGGGGGGCGGTGCGACCTTCACGACGACCTGGCGGCCGTCGTCGAGGGTGACCAGCCACACCGCGTTGGCGAAGCCGTCGGTGAGCTCCTCGGCCGACCGCACCCCCGTTTCCACCGCTCCACGGATCAGCGCGTCCAACTGGGCGGCCGACAGCCGGCGCTTGGTCCTGCTCTCCATCGGTCACATCACTTCGGCTGGTCAAGACGGTCAGGGGAAGGGAAGGAGAAAGGAAGGACGGGCGGGGCCGGCGAAGACCGGGGCCCTCGCCGGCCGCCCGGGCGCGCGCGCCTCACACGGCGGAGATGGTCCAGGTGACCTCGTGCTTGTCTCCCGGCTCCAGGACGACGAGGTCGGTGCCGGTGTTGAAGGCGTCCGGGGGGCAGGTCATCGGTTCGACGGCGATGCCGCGGTGGCCGAAGCCGGTGCCCGTGCAGACCTGCACCCACGGCATCGCCGCCGCGTCCCAGACGATCTGCACCGCGCCGCGCTCGCCGCTCAGCCGCACGCGGGCGAAGCCGTCGGGGGCCGCGTCCAGCCCGGTGAACGCCTCGTCGATCACGGTGGCGGCGAGCGGGCGGGGGGAGCGGAAGTCGAACGGCGTGCCGTCGACCGGCTCCAGCGTGGTGGGGATCAGGACGTCGTCGACGCGCAGCACGCGGCCGGCCGGCAGGTCGAGCTCCCAGCCCGTCTCGGGGCCGTCGTCGGCGATCAGCCACGGGTGCGGGCCGCAACCGTAGGGGGCGCGGCGCTCGCCGATGTTCTCGGCGGTGAGCGTCGTCGCCAGCCCCTCGGGGCTCACCGCGTACCGCACCTGCAGGGCCAGGCGGAACGGGTAGCCGGGGGTGGGCTCGATGGTGTGCGCGAGCCGCACGAACCCCTGGTCGCCCTCGGCGGTGGGCGGCTCGACCAGCTCCCAGTCGGCGAAGGCCACCAGGCCGTGCAGCGCGTGGCCGCGTTCGAGCTCGTTGACCGGGACCTCGAACCGCTCGCCGTCGAAACCGTAGCGGCCGCCGGCCACGCGGTTGGGCCAGGGGGCGAGCAGGGTGCCGCTGTAGTGCGGGACGGGTCCCTCGGGGGGCCAGGTGGCCACCAGGTCGCGGTCGCCGTGCCTGAGCACTCGCAGGGCCGCGCCCATCTTGGTCACCTCGGCGTGATAGCCGCCACCGTGGAGAGCGTACTGAGGCACGGGGGAAATCCTCTCATCGACGTGCGAACAACCAGATTCCGGGCGGCACCAGGGCGCACGCCTCCCATCTTCCCGGTCGTCTTCCGGTGGTCGTCACCGGGTCCCGGAAAGTGGGAGCGCTCCCATAGCGCCCTAAAGGTAGGGGCTTTGGCGCAAAGAGTCAACTAATTGAGTAAATACGGTCACACGTAGTGGGGTTTCGGCGCGACCCTGATCGAATGGGCGCCACCGCAGGTCAAACCGGTTTCGGACAGCCGAGACCGATCCCCGGTGCGGCGCTGTCCCGCCCTTTCACCACAAGCCCCCGGCGTGCGAGAACTCCCGCACAGGCAGTCAATGCCCATTGTCAGCTCATTATGTGAACCACGTCAGGTTACCGGCGATTCGGTCCTGTGAGGAGACCTCCGACCATCCCAGTTGACCCCCGCCATCCCCGCCTCCTCGCCGGGGAACGCCGGCCGCCTGCTAGCGTCACCGTCCGTGACGGACATGACCGACCCGGCAGGCCCGGCGGACCCGGCGGATCCGATGGACGGGGTGTACGTCGGGCGCGCCGACGTGGACGCGGCCGGCGACCAGGGCTGGCTGCTCGGGCACTTCAAGCCGCCCGGCGACCCGCGCCACAGCGACGAGGTCGAGATCAAGTGGGGCGTGCACGCCCGCGGCGACGAGCGGGCCGAATGGGTCAGGGGCGAGAAGCGCACCGCGCTGCTCATCCTGGTGCGCGGCCGGTTCCGGGTCGAACTGCCGGGCCGCGGCGTGCTGCTCGCCGAGCCGGGGGACTACGTCGTCTGGGGGCGGGGAGTCGACCACTCCTGGTACGCCGAGGAGGACTCGGTCGTGATCACCGTCCGCTGGCCCTCCGTCCCGGGCTACGCGGTCCCCTGAGCGCCGGGCGGTCCATCGCACCCGGCGAAGGGAAGGGGCGGCGGGGCGGCGGGGCGGTGCCGTTTTGGGGAGGGGCGTCTATCGTGCCGGGCGGATGCCTGAGATCCTCGGGCGAGCGTATTGGGACGTGCCGCCGCGGGCGCGCCGAGGGCGGGCGACGCCTGCCGACGAGGAGGGGTCCGATGGCCATCGACTTCACGCTCGCCCCCGAGCATGAGGAGATCCGCCGGCGCGTGCGGGACTTCATCCGGGGCACCGTCGTCCCCGCCGTCGAGGGCCTGGACGACGAGACGGCCGCCACCACGCGCGAGGAGTACCTGCGGGTGATCTTCGGCCTGCGCGCCCGGGCGCGTGAAGAGGGGCTGTGGCTGCCTCATATGCCCAAGGAGTGGGGCGGCATGGGTCTCGGCCACGTCGAGCTGGCCATGGTCCAGTCGGAGGCCGCCAAGACCCGCCTCGGCCCCTGGATCCTCAACTGCGCGGCCCCCGACGAGGGCAACATGCACACGCTGCTGCACTGGGGCGACGACGAGCAGAAGGAACGCTACCTGCGGCCGCTGCTCGAGGGCGCCAAGATGTCGTGCTTCGCCATGACCGAGCCCGAGGTGGCAGGCTCCGACCCCACGCTCATCCGCACGCACGCCGTCAGGGACGGGGACGAGTGGGTGATCAACGGCCACAAGTGGTTCATCTCCAACGCCCGCCGCGCGAGCTTCGCCATCCTCATCGCCCGGACCGAGACCGACGTCCCTGAGGGCTCCCGCGGCGCCAACACCGCTTTCCTGGTCGACCTGCCCCAGGAGGGCTGGAACGACGTCCGCGAGGTCGAGACGATGCACGGCTCCACCGGGCACAGCGAGATCGTCATCACCGATCTGCGGGTGCCCGACGGCGCGATATTGGGCGGCCGGGGCAACGGCCACCGCCTGGGCCAGTACCGTCTCGGCCCCGCGCGGCTCGCGCACTGCATGCGCTGGATCTCCCAGGCGGAGACCGCGCTCGACATGATGGTCGACCGGGCGCTCAACCGCTACAGCCACGGCTCGCTGCTGGCCGACAAGCAGGGCGTCCAGTGGCTCATCGCCGACTCGGCCATGGAGCTGTACCAGTGCAAGCTCATGGTGCTGCACGCCGCCTCCAAGATCGACAAGGGTGAGGACTTCCGCACCGAGGTCTCGATGGCCAAGCACTTCGTCGCCGGCAGCCTCAACCGGATCATCGACCGGGCCATCCAGGTGCACGGAGCGCTCGGCTACTCCACCGACACCCCGCTGGCGAAGATGTTCCAGCACGCCCGGTGGGCGCGCTTCGCCGACGGCGCGGACGAGATCCACCAGATGCGCATCGCCGAGCGTACGATCGCCGCGTACCGGGCCACCGGTTCCACCAGCGCCGCCACCGGAGGGTTGCCACTGTGAACGAGATCGACCTGATCAGCGGGCTCGTCCCCGCAACGGGGGAGGAGCGGCCGGCGCCCGCGCCGTCCAACGTGGTGCGCTCCGACCGGCTCGACGGCAAGGTCGCCCTCGTCACCGGCGGCGCCGGCGGCATCGGCGCCGCGGTCGCCCGCCGGCTGGCCGAGGGCGGCGCCCGCGTCGTCGTCGCCGACATCGACGACGCGGGCGCCGCGGAGGTCGCCGGCGAGATCGGCGGGACGGCCGCGCGCTGCGACGTGCGGCGGCCGGCCGACAGCGAGAAGGCCGTGGCCCTGGCGGTCGAGCGGTACGGGCGGCTCGACCTGGCCTTCCTCAACGCCGGCGTGACCACCGGCTGCGGCCTCGGCGACGACTTCGACCTCGAGCGCTACCGCCTGGCGATGAGCGTCAACCTCGACGGGGTCGTGTTCGGCGTGCGGGCCGCGACGCCCGCGCTGCGGGCGGCCGGCGGCGGCACCATCGTGGCGACCTCCAGCATGGCCGGCATCGTGGGCATCCCCGCCGACCCGATCTACGCCGCCGGCAAGCACGCCGTCGTCGGGCTGGTCCGCTCGCTCGGCCCCGCCCTCGCCCGGGCCGGCATCAAGGTGCAGGCGCTGTGCCCGTCCTTCGCCGACACCCCGATCCTCGGCGGCGGCAAGGCCGTGCTCGAGGAGATGGGCTTTCCCATCCTCCCGGTCTCCGCGGTGACCGAGGCCTTCATTCAGCTGCTCGACAGCGACGGCACAGGCGAGTGCTGGTTCGTGGTGCCCGGCCGCGAGAGCGCCCCGTTCGAGTTCCGCCGCGCCCCCGGCCCGCGCGCCTGACCTTTCCCGCGCCGGTCGCGCGAGGCGGCCGGAGGAAGTTCAGGCCAGGCGGCCGGAGGTCTAGGCGAGGCGGCCGGAGGAGATGAGGTCGCGATACCACAGGGCGCTGCTCTTCGGCGTCCTGCGCTGGGTGGCGTAGTCGACGTGCACGATGCCGAAGCGGGCGTCGTAGCCCTCCGCCCACTCGAAGTTGTCCAGCAGCGACCAGACGTAGTACCCCTCCACCGGCACGCCCTCGGCCAGCGCGTCGTGCACGGCCGCGAGGTGGTCGCGCAGGAAGGAGACGCGCTCGCCGTCGGCGACCCCGCCGTCCGGGCCGACCTCGTCGGGCGCGGGCACCCCGTTCTCGGTGATCACGATCGGCACCGCGGGGTAGTCGTACTTCAGCCGGGTCAGGGTGTCGTACAGACCGCGCGGGTAGATCTCCAGCCAGTCGAGCTGCGCCGTCGGGTGCTTGTGCACGCGGTTGCCCTCGGCGTCCAGGAAGTGCGGGGTGTAGTACTGCACGCCGAGCACGTCGATGGGCTCGCTGATCACCGCTAGGTCGCCGTCGAGGATGCGGTCGGGCATCGGGCTGCGCTCGGCGATCCACGCGAGCGTGTCCTCGGGGTAGGCGCCGGTGAAGATCGGGTCGAGGTAGAGCCGGTTCTCCAGCCCGTCCTGGTGCCAGACCGCCGCGTCGGCGCCGGTGAAGGGCTCGGCGGCGTAGGTCGGGTGCAGGTTGAGCGCCGGGCCGATGCGCCGGCCGGGGTGGGCCTCGTGCAGCACGCGCGAGGCGCGTCCGTGGGCGAGCAGCAGATGGTGCAGGGCCACGAAGGCCCGCCCCTCGTCCTGGACCCCCGGCGCGTGGATGCCCCAGCGGTAGCCGCAGTCGACGACGGTCTTGGGCTCGTTGATGGTCAGCCAGTCGCGGACCTCCAGCGCGTCGAACATGATCGCGGCGTAGTCGGCGAACCGCTCGGCGGTGTCCCTGTTCTCCCAGCCGCCGGCCTCCTGCAGCGCCTGGGGCAGGTCCCAGTGGAACAGAGTGGCCATGGGATGGACGCCGCGCTCGCGCAGCCCGTCGACCAGGCGGCGGTAGAAGTCCAGGCCGGCCTGGTTCACCGCGCCCGCGCCGTCCGGCTGGACGCGCGGCCAGGCGATGGAGAAGCGGTAGCCGCGCAGGCCCAGCGAGGCCATCAGGTCGAGGTCCTCGCCCAGACGGTGGTAGTGGTCGGCGGCCACGGCGCCGGTGTCGCCGTTCTTGACGTTGCCGGGGACCGCCGCGAAGGTGTCCCAGATCGACCTCCCGCGCCCGTCCTCCTCCGTGGCGCCCTCGATCTGGTAGGCGGAGGTCGCCGCACCCCAGACGAACTCGTCGGGGAAACGCTGCTCAGGCACGGGGTTCTCCTTCGGGGGGTGGGGGCGCGCGACGGCCCGGGCTCCCGGCCGCACGGGCTGCCCGGGCCGCGCCTTTGGGGGTCAGGCCGAGCCGCGCTCGACCAGGTGGGTGTCCAATATCACGACGGGCTGCTCCAGTCGCTCGCCGTTGATGCGGCAGACGAGCAGCTGCGCCATCTGGCGGCCCATGTCCTCGGTCGGCTGGTGGACGCTGGTGAGCGGCGGCACGGTGTGCGCGGCCACCGCCGAGTCGTCGAAGCCGATCACCGCGACATCGTCCGGGATGATCTTGCCGTGGTCCTTGAGCACCCTCATCGCGCCGAAGGCCATCGGGTCGGAGGCGGTGAACACCGCGTCCAGCGTCGGGTGCTGCTGGAGCAGGCGCTCCATCGCCGACACGCCGCTGGCCTCGCTGAAGTCTCCGTAGGCGACGATCTCCTGCATGCCGGTGGCCAGCAGCGCGTCGCGGTAGCCGGCCAGACGGTCGACGCCCACGCCCATGTCCTGGGAGCCGGCGATGGTCGCGATGCGCCGCCTGCCCCGGCCGAGCAGGTACTTGACCGCCTGCCGGGCGCCGGCCCTGTTGTCCATGTCGACGTAGCTGAACGGGGTGAAGCCCACCGGGCGGCCGCCGAGGACGGTCGGCACGCCCATCTCCTCCAGCCGGCCGGGCAGCGGGTCGGCGCCGTGCAGGGAGATCAGCAGCACGCCGTCCACGTGCTGCCCGGTGAGGTAGAGCTCCAGGCGCTCGTGCTCGTCGCGCGACTGCGCCATCGTCAAGATGAGCTGCAGGCCGGTCTCCGACAGCGACGAGCCGATGCCGCGGATGATGCCCGCGAAGAACGGCTCGTCGAAGATGCGCTGCTCGGACTCCGACACCACCAGCGCGATCGTGTCCGTGCGCCTGGTGACCAGGGTGCGCGCCGCCCGGTTCGGCACGTAGCCGAGTTCGTCGATCGCCTGCTGCACCGCTTCGCGCGCCTTGTCGCTCACCTTCGGCGAGCCGTTGATGACGCGAGACACGGTGCCGCGGCCGACGCCCGCGCGAGCGGCGACGGCCTCGAGGGTCGGTCGCGCTCCCGAGCGGCGGTCCCCGTTCATCAAAGTAGCCCCCTCCTGACAGTTAACGCCTTATTCTGCCGGACCCAGCAACCCGCCTCTGCGGATCGTGTCGGCGTACCAGAAGGCGCTGGCCTTGGGGGTTCTGCGCTGGCTCTCGTAGTCGACGTACACCAGTCCGAACCGCTTGCCGTAGCCCCAGGCCCACTCGAAATTGTCCATCAGGGACCAGGCGAAGTACCCCTTGAGCGGGATGCCCGCCTCGATGGCGGCGTGGCAGGTGCGCAGGTGCGCCTCGATGTAGGCCAGGCGCTCCTGGTCGTCGACCGACCCGTCGGCCACGACGTCGTCGAACGCGGCGCCGTTCTCGGAGATGACCAGGGGGATGCTCGGGTACTCGGTGGCGACCCGCTGGAGCACCTCGTACAGGCCGAGGTCGTCGATCTCCCAGCCCATCGAGGTGACCGGCCGGCCGCCGTTGACGAACGACACGTGCTCGTTGCCGGGCCACGGCGAGCCGGCGCCGGTCGGGGCGGCGGCGGCCGAGGCGGCGCCTCCGGGCTTGCCCGACACGGTGAACCGGCTGTAGTAGTTCACCATCAGGGTGTCGAACGGCGTGGAGATGGTCTCCATGTCGCCGTCCTGGATGAAGTCGATGTCGGTGACCGCGCTCAGGTCCGCGAGGACGTCCTCGGGGTAGGAGCCCTTCAGCAGCGCGTCCAGGAAGAAGCGGTTCTGCAGGCCGTCGATGCGCCGCGCGGCGTCCAGGTCGGCGGCGTCGTCGGTCGCCGGGCTGATCGCGTACAGGTTCACCGAGCCGCCGATGCGCGCGTCGGCGCCCTGGGCGCGCAGCGCCTGGACGGCCAGGCCGTGGGCGAGGTTGAGGTGGTGGGCGGCCCTGATCGAGGCGGCCGGCTCACGGCGTCCCGGCGCGTGCTCGCCGGAGGAGTAGCCGAGGAAGGCGGCGCACCAGGGCTCGTTGACGGTGCTCCACTGCTTGACGCGGTCGCCGAGCGCCTGGTGGACGCAGGCGGCGAAGTCGGCGAAGCGCTTCGACGTGTCGCGTGCGGGCCAGCCGCCGAGGTCTTCAAGTGCCTGGGGAAGGTCCCAGTGGTACAGGGTCAGCCAGGGCTCGATGCCGTTGGCCAGCAGCTCGTCCACCAGCCGCCGGTAGAAGTCCAGGCCGGCCTGGTTCACCGTGCCGGCGCCGTCCGGCATGATCCGCGGCCAGGACACCGAGAAGCGGTAGGCGGTCAGCCCGAGCTCGGCCATGACGGCCACGTCGTCCCGGTAGCGGCGGTAGTGGTCGATGGCCACATCGGCGTTCTCGCCGTTGAGGATGCGGCCCGGCTGCCGGACGAACGTGTCCCAGATGGAGGTCCCGCGCCCGTCCACGTCGGTGGACCCTTCGATCTGGTACGCCGAGGTGGCGGCGCCCCAGACGAAGCCGGTGGGGAACGCGAGGGCGGGGATGCCGGTCTGGGGTTGAGTCTCCTGCGTGGTCACGCTTTGACCGCACCTTCCATGAGTCCGCCGACGATCTGCCGGCCGAACGCGACGAAAACGACAATGAGCGGTAGTACGGAAAGGGCCGTTCCGGTGAAGATCAGGACGTAGTCCGTGCTGTGGGCCGCGGTGAGGAAGCTGATCGACACCTGAACCGTGGGGTTCTCCGGGCTCAGGACGATCAAGGGCCACATGAACTCGTTCCAGTTGAGCATGAAGGTCTGCAGCGCCAGCACGGCCATGCCGGGCCGGACGGCGGGCAGGATCACGTTCCACCAGATGCGCATGGTGGACGCGCCGTCCACCCGCGCCGCCTCGACCAGCTCCTCGGGCACGGCCTGATCGGTGTACTGCGTCATCATGAAGACGCCGAAGCCGTTGAGCAGGTAGGGCAGGATGACGGCCTTGAGCGTGCCCGTCCAGCCGAGGGTCACCATGAGCTGGTAGAGCGGGACGATGCCCATCTGCTGGAGCGGCACCATCATCGTGATGAGGATGGAGCCGAGCAGCAGGTTGCGGCCGCGGAAGTGGAGTCTGGCGAAGGCGAATCCCGCGAACGTCGAGATGAGCACGACGGAGAGCGTCACCGTCGAGGTGACGATCAGCGAGTTCACCAGACCCGTGATGAAGTGCGCGTCCTCGGTCTCGAGCACGCGCTGGATGTTGGCGCCGAGGTTGCCGCCAGGGAGCAGCGGCGGGGGCACCTCCACCGCGTCGGAGTTGGTCCGCGACGCGATGATGATCATCCAGTAGATCGGGAAGATCGACAGCAGGACGGTGAAGCCCAGGGCGATCTTCGTCAGGGGGGTGGCGCGGAACGGGTCCCGCTTGCTGCGCGCCTTGCCCCTCTGCGCCGGCCTGACCTGCGTGATCGCGGTCACTTGCTGCCTCCGATCCGGCGGACGAACGTGTAGTTGATCCCGACGCCGAGGAGGATCAGCAGGAACAGCAGCCAGGCGGCCGCGGCGGCGTAGCCGTAGTTGAAGTTCCGGAAGCCCTGCTCGACGATGTACATGGCGATCGTCTGGAACTGGCCGGTGGCCCCGCCGTCCATCCGGTTGCTGGCGAACATCACCGGCTCGGCGAACAGGGTGAGCCCGCCGATCGTCGAGACGAACACGGTGAAGATGATCGTCGGGCGGATCATCGGCAGGGTGATCTGCCAGAACTGGCGGCGCGGGGAGGCCCCGTCGATGGACGCCGCCTCGTACAGGTCGCGAGGGATGGTCTGCATGCCCGCGAGGTAGATGATCGCGTTGTAGCCGGTCCAGCGCCAGTCGACCATGGTGGCGATGGCGGTCCAGGACGACCACTTGGCGCTCTGCCAGTCGATGTGCTGGTCGACGCCCACGAAGCCGAGCAGCCAGTTGAACAGGCCGAAGTCGCGGCCGTAGAGCTGGGTGAACACGATGGCGACGGCGACGACCGAGGTCACCAGCGGCACCAGGACGCCCAGCCGGAAGAACAGCCGGCCGCGAAGGCGCTTGTTGAGCGCGTTGGCGAGCATGAGCGCGAGGACGAGCTGCGGCACCGTGGCGAGGACGAAGATGCCGACGGTGTTGATCACCGCGTTCCAGAAGTCCTCGTCCGCCAGGAGCTTGGTGTAGTTGGCCAGGCCGGTGAAGGAGGCGTCTCCGCCGGCCAGTCCGTAGTCCTGGAGCGACACCCACAGGGTGAACACCAGGGGGAACAGGCCGAAGATCGCGAAGAGCAGGAAGTACGGGGAGATCAGGAAGTACGGGGTCGCCTTGATGTCGAACTGCGACCAGATACTGCGGCGGGAGCGCGCCTGGTGGCGTCCCGGCCGGGGCGGCGGAGGCGCCGGATCCGCCCGCTGCGTGTGGAGGTTGACGCTCATCGGATTTCCGGGGCGCTCCCTGGCCGGCGGCCACGGGGAGGAGCCCCATTCTCCTTCTTCTCGTCGGTAACGGTCGATCGTGTGCCCGCTACCAAGCGATAACCAAGCTCGGCATCGGTACGACTGGACGAGTGCCTCGCGGGGCGTGGGCGGTGGTGGGTTCCACCACCGCCACGCCGCTCACTACGGCAGGTCACCGGTTCGCCGGGGCGGTGAGCCCCGGCGAACCGGTGAGGACCGGGGAGGATCAGCCCGCCGCCTTCTGGCCCGCCTCGACGAACTTCTGCCAGGCCTGGGCCACGGGCACCGAGCCCTGCTCCATGCCGTTGAGGACCTGCTCCACCTCGCGCTTGACCTGCGCGTGCTTCTCACCGAGGAAGATCGGCTGAAGCGACTTGATGGACGGCCCGAAGATCTTGCCGATGGGCGCGTTGTTGAAGTACTCGTTGTTCACGCTCTGGAGCTCGGGGTTGTCCTGCGCCGGGATGGTGCTGGGCAGGTTGCCGCCCTCCTTGAACGCCATGAGCTGGGCGTCGGGGCTGGTCAGGTAGCTGGCCAGCTCGGCGGCCTCCTTCGGGTGCTTGGACTGCTTGGGCACCGCGAGCCAGGAGCCGCCCCAGTTGCCGCCGCCGCCGGGCACGGTCGCGACGTCCCACTTGCCCTTGAACTTGTCACCGGCGTTGCCCGAGACCACGCCGAGCATCCAGCCGGGGCAGCCCAGGGTCGCGAACTGCGACTTGACGAAGCCGGTGTTCCAGCCGTCGGTGAAGTTCTGCAGCTTGGCGGTCAGGCCGTCCTGGCTGATCTTCGTGGCGAGGTCGAACGCGGACTTGACGGCCGGGTTCTTGTCCACGATGAGCTGCTGGTTCTTGTCGAAGTAGGTGACGTTGCCGTTCTTGGCGGCCTCCTGCGCCAGCACCACGTTGTAGATGGTGTTGATGCTGTCGACGAACTTGGCGTCCTTGACCTTGGACTGGAACTGCTGGCCGGCCTTGATGAAGTCCTCCCAGCCGCCGCTCCACAGCTTGCCGACCTCGTCGCGGTCGGTGGGAAGCCCGGCCTGCTTGAACAGGTCGGAGCGGTAGCAGATGCTCATGCCGCCGACGTCGGTGCCGAGGGCGAACAGCTTGCCCTCGGTGTTGATGCCGTTCTCCCACTTCCAGGCGGGGAAGTCGGCCTGGCGGCTCTGCAGGCCGTACTGGCCGAGGTCGGTGAAGAACTGGGGACGGGCCTTGGCCAGACCCATGCCGCCCTCGTCGATGCCGACCACGTCGCCGGCGCCGGTGCCCGACTGCAGCCACTGCAGCATCTGCGGCCAGTAGACGTTCTCAAAGCTGTCGGTGAGGTTGTTGTACTTCACCTGAACGTTGGGGTGATCGCTGTTCCACTTGGCGACCGCGGCCTTGTAGCCGAAGTTGGTCCCGCCGCCGAAGGTCTGCAGCGTAAGGGTGATCTTCTCGGCCGCGGCCGAGGACGAGCCACCGGTGCTGGTGTTCCCGCCGTCCCCGCCGGAGCTGCACGCGGCGGTGATGCCGAGTGCGACCGTCATCACCGATGCGACCGCGAGTGTCTTCCCGCGGCGCATATTGTTCATCATTCCGGACCCCTCTCAGGTGGTTGCCCGATCTTTGGGAGGTGCATCGAGGGCCGGCCCCGACAGTCGGGCCCACGATGTGCTGGATCCCTCAGTCGTGATCTCGCGGGGGTGAGCCTGCGAGCGATATTTGGGAGCGCTCCCACGAAGGGTCCCCGACGGGCAATGCTGGCGTCAATATGCCGAAACCTAACTGTTACTCCTGGGGCGGTTAGCGCTGAGAAAACCGTAGAGTAGCCCCCATAAGGCCCTTTCGCAGCATTGGGAGCGCTCCCACCGCTTCGGCACAGTCGGGCGCAAATCATCCATGCGCCACGGCGCACGGGCTTCGCCGGGCTCCTGGGCCACGGCGCGCGGGCTCCGCCGAGGTCCTGGGGGCGCGGCGCGCGGGCTGCGCGGCGTTCCGGCCGGCTCGCCGGAGTGATGGGAACGAGCGCCGGCGCCGCGCGGCCGGGGGAGTGGGCCGGCCGTGCGGCGCCGGGAGGCGTCCTTCGCGGGGAGGCGGGCGGGACGCCGCGGAAAGGTGGAACGAGGGCGGCGGGCCGCCGAGGTCAGGCGGCGTAGCCGGGGTAGCCGTATCCGACGATCTGCGAGGCCGGCCTGGTGCGGATCTCGACCTTGCCGCCGTCGGTGTTGCCCTCGACCGTGCGGATGGTGCCGTCGCCGTTGTCCTTGATGACGAAGCCGACGTGCTCGATGCCGTTGATGCTCTTGTCGCCGTTGAAGGAGAAGAACACGACCGCGCCGGGCTTGGGCGTGGTGCCCCAGCGGTCCCGCGCGGCGAACCACTTGGCGTGGGCGACGGTGTAGGCGTCGGCGCCGACGGTGTCCTGAAGGCCCATCTGCGCGCCCACCCAGGAGACGAACATGTCGCACCAGGCGGCGTCGGCGTAGTCGGCGATCGTGCCGCTGTCGCGCGCCACGGTCTCCCTGGCGCGCGGGGAGCTCATGTACCAGGCGTGGAACTTGGTGCCGCCGCCGCTGCCGTTCTCGCTGATGCCGACCTGCTTCTCGGCCAGTGCCAGCAACTGCTCGGCGGAGACCTGCCGGGACGGCAGCCCCGCCTTCGCCGCCTCCTGCCGCGCGACGGCGACGATGCCGCTCTTGGGAGAGGCGGCGTCGGCCTGGGGAGAGGAGTCGGCGTTCGCCGCAAGGGCGGTGCCGGTGACAACCTGGGCGAGCACGAGCCCGCCGAACGCGACGGCCTTCAACTGGTTCTTCGGGGCATCCAGAAGCCGATGTACGGTCGTGACGAACATGGACAAGCTGAGACTCCTTCTTCCTGCCGCCTACCGGGTTAGCTGACGGGTTCGGACGTGAAGGTTCGTCCTACGGGCGCGTCCGTGGGCGGGCGCGCCTGATTCACCCCAAGAAGGTGGGTCCCCGGCTCCGCGTGGGCGCGGACTCGACGGAGGCGCGTGACGGTGGGAGAGGGGTCTCTCCGCAGAGGACCGGCCGCGCCGGGCGATATCGGCGGCACGGGCGGGTCGCTCAGAGAAGCGGTCTCCCGTGCCGGGATTCCTCCGAGAGTAATACATCGGACAAACCACATGCAAGTGGGACAAAGCTCTCGTCCGTTCTGGCCTTCTCATGGCAAAGCCAGGCACGCGGTCCGGCGAGAATGCGCGTTGGGCGCGGTTGACCTGCCGCGACGCGGGTACGGTGCCGCCGATCCGGGCCCTGCGGGCGCGGACACGCCTCCGGGGCCGTCCGGGCCCAGTGATACTCGGAGCCTGCGACGCCTTCTGTGTCAAGTGGGGCCCGCGTTGCCCATGTGACGCCTGGGAGCCGCTCTCATCCGACAACGGCCGGGCCGCCGTCGGCCGCCGTTCATCGTCTGTTCCCTATTACGTAGGGTCGCGGGGCTAGGTTGCATGCGTCGTGAACGTGTCAATGCCCGGCGTGGAGAGGAACGGTCGAAGCCGCGTGCGGGAGCAGGGGTCGGCCGTCGCCTGGGTGGAGTCTCCGCTCCAGTTGCTGTGCGCGGTCGAGGCGCGGCACGCGGGGCTGATCGGGCCGGGCACCCGCGTGGTGACCCGCGGCAAGCTGCCCGGCCTGCGCGTCACCCGCGCCGAGCTGGACGCGCTGGAGCTGCCGGCCGGGCTGAGCATCCAGGCCGCCGATCAGGGCATGCCCCGTCCCGGCCGCCGCGAGGCCTGGGTCCTCGGGGACGCCTTCTCCGGCAGGATGCAGCTCACCTCGCTGACGGCCTTCCCCACCCGCATGGTCATCGTCGACGACGGCCTGGCCACCATCCGCCTGCTGGAGTTGCTGACCGCGGGTCTGGCCACCCCTCTGCTGCGCGCCCGCGCCACGGCCAAGCCCTCCCGCCTGGCCCTGGGCGTCGCCGCGGGGATCCGCCTGCGCGCCGCGGCGAGGGCCGGACGGCTCACCGTCTTCACCGCCCTGCCCGTCCCCGCCGCCCTGGCCGACGCCGTGCGCGGGCTCGGGGCCGAGCTGGTCACCCACGACTTCGCCTGGCTGCGCTCCCAGCCGGTGGTCGCCCACCCCCGGCCCCGCGAGAACACGGTGGTCCTCGGCACCTCGCTGGTGCGCAACGGGCTGATCCACCGCGACCGCTACCTGTCGTGGCTGTTCGCCCTCGAAGGGCCGCTGGCGTACTACCCGCACCGCAGGGAGGACCCCGGCGACCTGGCCGCGGTCCGCGACCACCCCGGGGTCACCGTGTACGACGCCGGGGCGCCGGTCGAGATGACCCTGCGCGACCTGCGCCCCGGCCAGCGCGTTCTCAGCCTCCCGTCCACGGCCGTCACCTCGCTGCGCGTGCTGCTCGCCGCCCGAGGGGTGCCCGTCCAGACCGTGGAGGTGCCCGACGACTGGTGGACTCCCTCCGCGTCGGTCTCCCTCCGATCGCATCTCCAGATGTTCGCGCACGAAAGGGCTTCTCCTTGAGCCGGGTTCTCGCTGTGGCCGATTCGGACTCGTATCTGAAATGGGCGGCGGGTCTTCTCGACCAGCTACCGACCGGTTGGACATCGACGCTGGCCGTCGTGCGCACGCCGATCGTGCCGTCCCCGGCCCAGATCACCGCCGCCGTCAGCGGCACCCGCTCCGGCGCGGGGGAGCCGCCCGCCGTGGTGTCGGCGCGGGCGCTGCGCCGCATCGCCGAGCGCGACCGGCCCGACGCCATCCTGCTGGCCTGCACAGGACCGGTGGTCGACGTGCTGGCCGGCGACGTGCTCGGCGGGCTCTCGCCGCGGCCGGTGCTGGTGTCGGGGCTGCCGGGCATCTCCATCCCCGCCACAGAGAAGGCCTGGCTGTACCGCGGGGCCTGCGACCTGTTCGTCGTGCACAGCGGCAGGGAGGTGGAGGAGTTCGGCCGCATCGGCAGGGAACTGGGCGCCACCGGGTCGATGGCCCTGGCCCGCCTGCCCTACCTGGACCATCGGACGGCCGGCGGCGGGACGGGCGACCGCCTGGTGTTCGCCACCCAGGCTAAGGTGCCCAAGCGGCGCGAGGACCGCGAGAGCATCCTGCTGGCCCTCGCCCGGCTGGCCGAGGCGCGTCCGGGCCTGGACGTCGTGGTCAAGCTGCGCGCTCTTGAGAACGAGCGCCAGACCCACAACGAGCGCTATCACTACGAGCGCCTATGGCGGTCGCTGGCCGAGGCCGGCGCGGTGCGCCCCGGCTCGGTGCGCTTCGCCGCCGGCGCCATGCACGAGCACCTGGCCGCCGCGGCGGGGTTCGTGACGGTCAGCTCCACCGCGGCCCTGGAGGCGATCGCCGGCCGCGTCCCGCTGCTGGTCCTGTCGGACTTCGGGGTCAGCGCCGAGATGATCAACCTGGTGTTCGAGGACAGCGGGTGCCTGGGCACCCTGGAAGACCTGGCGCGCGGCGACCTGCGGCACCCGGCGGCCGCCTGGTGCGACGCCAACTACTTCCACGATCCGGCCACCAGCGACTGGGTGGCCAGGCTCGGCGCCCTGATCGCCGAGGCGCGCGCGGGGCGGCTCGCCCCGGTGCGGCCGCTGCTCACCGGACCCGAGCACGCGGCCGCCCGGCGGCGGGCCCGCCTGCGGGTGGAGGTGCCGCCGAACGTGCTGCGCGCCGGTTACCGCGCGAGCCGCCGCGTGCGCCGCTACCTCAAGGCGCTGGGCTGAACACCGGACGGGATGGCGTGAAACTTTCGCGCCGCCCCGTCCGCATCAGTGGTGGCATGGGCGCTGCGACCCCCGTCCGCCCTGCGGAACACGACGCGCCACGTTGACAACTCCCGGCGTGCGGTCACAATCAGTGACGTCAGCGCCCCTGGTGACGGGAGGACGGTCATGGCGGGAAACCCCGGGTCGGAGGTCGCCATGCGCCGCCCTCTCGCGCGCGCGGCGATCGCCGCCTTCGCGGTCATCGGCGCGGTGGCCTCACCACCGCTGACGGCGGCCCCGGCAGGCGCCGCGGCCGCCACGCTGGGAGGGGCGGCCGCGGCCACCGGCCGCTACTTCGGCGCCGCCGTCGGCGCCTCCCATCTCGGCGAGGCGCCCTACGCGGCCGTGCTCGACCGGGAGTTCACCTCGGTGACGCCCGAGAACGAGATGCACTGGGACGCGGTGGAACCGGTGCGCGGCCAGTTCAACTTCACGCCGGCCGACGCCATCGTCGCCCACGCCCAGAGCAAGGGCATGCGGGTGCGCGGGCACAGCCTGGTCGACTCCCCGCACACGGCCTGGACGGGCAACCTGTCGACCGCCCAGGACACCTACCAGGCGCTCACCGCCCACATCGCCGCGGTGGCCGGCCACTTCCGAGGGAAGATCCACAGCTGGGACGTGGTGAACGAGGCGTTCGCCGACTCGGGCGGCGTGCGCCCCGGCCTGTTCCAGCGGCGCCTCGGCGACTCCTACATCGAGACGGCCTTCCGGGCCGCCCGCGCGGCCGACCCGGCCGCCCGGCTGTGCCTCAACGACTACGGCATCGAGGATCCGGCGGCCGCCAAGACCCGCGGCGTGCTGGCCATGGTCAAGGACTTCAAGACGCGGGGCGTGCCGATCGACTGCGTCGGACTGGAGTCGCACTTCTCCGCGACGGCGCCGCTGCCGGCGGCCTACGCCCAGACCATCGCCCAGTTCGCCGCGCTCGGCGTGGACGTCCAGATCACCGAGCTGGACATCGAGGGCTCGGGCGCCGCCCAGGCGCAGGACTACCGCAAGGCGCTCACCGCCTGCGTGATGGTGCCGCGCTGCACCGGCGTCACCGTGTGGGGCGTGACCGACAGGTACTCCTGGCGCAGTGGCGGCACGCCCCTGCTCTTCGACCGCGACTACAACAAGAAGCAGGCCTACTACGCCGCGCTGTCCGCGTTCGCCGTGTGCGGCGGCGCGCCCCGCGCCGCCGCCTGCTAGCGGCCGGCGGTCAGCGGGACAGGGCGCGGCGCAGGCGCGAGAGGGGACGGGACTTGGCCGGTTCGGGCGCGGGCAGCAGGCCGACCGAGGCCAGCCGCCGGTTCTTGAAGTAGCGGGCCTGCGGGCCGTTGGCCTCGATGTAGCGGGCCGCGGCCTCGCGCAGCGCCGGGTAGTGCTCGCTCTGCATGCAGAAGCCCACCGCCTCCACCAGCGCGCGCAGGTCGCTCCGATCGCCGGTCGGCGTCTCGGTGATCGAGCCGTCCGGCGCCAGGCGCGGCACGGTGGCGTCGACGATCGTCACCGGGATGCGGTTGCTGTTCTCGTAGGGCGCCAGCCGCTCCAGCACCAGCTCGCAGCCCATGGTCGCGATCGGCAGGCCGAACAGCCGGCGCGCGGTCATCAGAGCGGTGGAGAAGCATCCGACCACCAGTCGCGGGCGCAACGCCAGGAAGCACACCTCGGCCGGCACGGTGTCGCCGGCCACGCACAGGTCGACCCCGAGCTCCCGCGCGACCGCGCGCAGCAGGCGGGCGTGGTGGCCGCCCGCCGCCGGGTGCGGCTTGAACAGCACGCTGCGGTGGCCGCGCGCGGCGAGGGCGCGCAGCATCCCGGCGTGCAGCTCGGCCTCCTCCTCGGCGGTGACGATGTCCAGCGCCGACAGGTACTGGCCCAGGATGATCGCCTCGCCGTACAGCCCCTCGACGGCGGGCATCTCCTCCAGCACCCGCAGGAACGCCGCGTCCGGCAGCGGCTCGGGCGCCACCCCGACCTCGCGCAGCAGCAGCGGCGTGAGCTCGGGCACCAGGTCAAGGTGGAGCAGCCGGGTGATCCGGCCGGAGATCTCCAGCGGCAGCGGGTCGCGGGTCGGCCCGTAGCTCATCAGGCCGTCGGAGTACACCGTGATCGGGCAGTCGCGGACCAGCGCCGCAACCGTCCTGGCCGGCGGCACCGCCACCGACTCCAGCACCAGCTCGGCGGCCCCCTCACCCAGTGCGAGGTGGCCGCGCACCAGGCGCTCCAGCATGGGCACCTCGATGACGCGCGCCTTCCAGTCGGAAGGGTGCAGCGGGGCGATGATGTCGTTCCACGACCACACCTCGTCGAACCGGGGCCGCAGCGCCGCGAACCCCGGGGCCTCGTCCAGGGACGGGGTCACCTCGGGGATCGCGGCGTTGTTGGACACCAGCAGCACCCGGCGGCCGTCGTGCGGGCCGAACCTGCCCGCGTCCATGGCCGCCGCCAGCGTCATCGTCCCGAACAGGGTGGAGCTGTAGAAGACCTGCGTCATGGCGAACGCTCCTCGGGCTGTCTGAGAGGTCGGGGGAGCAGCGGCCCGAGCAGGGCCTGCCGCTCCTCGTCCAGCCCCGTCTGCCCGAGCAGGTCCGCCGGGAGACCGGCCAGGACGTCCCGCGCCCTGTCCTCGAAGCGGGCACGCAGCGCGGGCGAGAAGCGGTCGCCGAGCTCCAGGTGGTGGGCCAGCAGCGCGCAGAAGGTGCGCACCGCCTTGGGCTGCAGGTGCGGCTCGCCCTCGATCTGCTTGAACACCAGGTCGAAGGCGTCGAAGAAGTGCAGCTGCCGTTCGTCGCCGACCTGGGTCAGGGAGGTGGACACCAGCCGCCGGTAGAACACCCCGGCGATGGAGGCCACCGCGAACGACCGCGCCTCGCGGTGCAGCCGCCAGATCCACGGCCGGTCCTCGGCGGTGTGCAGGTGCCCCGGGAAGGCGAGCAGGTCGCCCAGCGAGCGCCGGTACACCCCCGCCCACGCGTAGGGGTAGTCCACCATCGTCCGCGCGCCGGCCGGCAGGATGCGGTCGCGCGGGTCGAGCACCACGCCCCGCCGGGCCTCCGGCGCGCGGTGCACGGTGCGCTTGCGCCCCTCCACCTGCACGTGGTCCACCCGGACGAAGTCGCAGCCCAGGCCCTCGATCGCCTCGACGAGCCGGGGGAGGTACCCCCGGCCCACCCAGTCGTCGCCGTCCAGGAAGGTGAGATACCGGCCCGAGGCGAGAGACAGGCCGGCGTTGCGGGCGTCTGCCAGCCCCACGGGAGAGCTGTTGCGCAGCACGGTCAACCCCGGCAGGTCGTCGCGGAAGTCGTCGATGACCTGCGGGGTCGCGTCCACCGAGCCGTCGTCGACGACGATGAACTCGAAGTCGGGCCGCGCGTTGCGCCGCAGTGAGGCCAGCGTGTCGCCGATGAACGGCGCCGCGTCCCGCACCGGCACCACGACCGACAGCGTGATCACCGGCGTCCTCCGGTGCGCGTCGCCGCGCCGCCTCCCGCCGCGCGCCGCACGGGGCGGCGCGCGTCCATGTCGATGATCATCTCGTGGGTCAGACGGTGACGCGGCGCAGGCGGGACTTGGGGGCCTCCTCGCCCGGGAAGACGCGCTTGACGCCGTCGCCGAGGGCCTGCTCGATGATCCTGATGTCGCGCACCAGGTGCTCCAGGCCGCTCGGCTCCAGCGAAGCCGCGTGGTCGGAGCCCCACATCGTGCGGTCCAGGGTGATGTGGCGCTCCACGGTCACCGCGCCCAGCGTCACCGCGGCCAGGGAGATCTGCAGGCCGCGCTCGTGGCCGGAGTAGCCGACCGGGACGCCGTACCGGTCCTGCAGGGTGATGATCGTGCGGAGGTTGGCCTCCTCGGGCGGCAGCGGGTAGGTGGAGGTGGCGTGCATGATCACCAGCTTGGAGGTGCCGAGGATCTCCACGGCCGCGTCGATCTCCGGAAGCGTCGACATGCCGGTCGACAGGATGATCGGCTTGCCGGTGGCGGCGAGCCGGCGCAGCAGCTCGTGGTCGGTCACGCTGGCCGAGGCGACCTTGTGCGTGACGACGTTCATCTCCTCCAGGAAGTCCACCGACGGCACGTCCCACGGGGAGGCGAACCAGTCCAGGCCCCGCTCGGCGCAGTACTTGGCGATCTGGGTGTACTCGTCCTGGCCGAACTCCACCCGGTACTTGTACTCCAGGTAGGTCATCTCGCCCCAGGGCGTCTGGCGCATCTGGTCGCGCTGGTGGGCCGGCACGGCGATCTCCGGCGTGCGCTTCTGGAACTTCACCGCCTGGCAGCCGGCGTCGGCGGCCACGTCGATGAGGCGGCGGGCGATGTCCAGGTCGCCGTTGTGGTTGATGCCGATCTCGCCGATGACGTACACCGGCTGCCCGGGGCCGACCAGCGACTCGCCGATCTGGACCGGGGCGCCCTTGACGCGCAGCGTCGCGCGCGGGCCGGCGGCGGGCGGCTCGGCGTCCACGGGGCGGGCGGCGAGCACGCGGTCGCACAGCTCGCGCACGGCGCCGGCGCCGCCCCCGTGGCCGAGCACGATGCGGGCGGCGGCGCGCACGCGGGGGTGGGCGTCGGGCACGGTCACCGGCCAGCCGACCAGCTCCATGCAGCCGAGGTCGTTGAGGTCGTTGCCGACGTAGGCGACCCTCGCCGGGTCCAGGCCCTCGATGCTGAGCCAGTCGCGCAGGGCGGTCTGCTTGGAGGCCAGGCCCTGCAGGACCGGGACGCCGAGCTTGCGGGCGCGGGCGGTGACGACCGGGTTCCGCTCGGTGGACAGCACCAGGATCTTGACCCCGGACCGCTTGAGCAGGGCGATGCCGAGGCCGTCGGAGCGGCTCACCGCGACGGTCTCGCGGCCGTCCTGGTCGACGTAGACCAGGTCGTCGGTGTGCACGCCGTCGAAGTCGGTGACCACCGCGTCAACGTCGAGCGGGCCGGGACGGTCCACGAACGGGGCCAGCGCCCGCACCATCTCCAGGTCCTCGGGGGAGTCCACCTCGACGGCGTGGCGGCTCGGCACCGGCTGGACGGCGACGGTGCCGAAGAAGCGGTGCCCGTGCTCGCGCAAGCCGGCGGCGCGGATGGCGTAGAAGGCGCCGGTCTCGCGGTACTCCGGCTCGCGGTCCTGGCGGCGCGGGCGGTGGGCCGGGTCGTGGTTGATCCCACGCACCCCGTCCTCGCCGCGCGCCCACACGAACTCGTGGGTGGGCAGCCCGGAGAACACCACGTCGGCGGCGCCGTCGAGCACCTTGGACACGGCGGCGTCCAGGTCGGCGGGGTCGATGAAGGCGCTGGTGCACTGGACGAGCACGACGACCTCGGGGTCGGTGCCGACCTGGTCGAGGGCGTGCAGCAGGGCCGACTCGCTGGAGGCGGTGGCGCCGCTCAGCTCGGCGGGGCGCTGGACCACCTCGGCGCCCGCCGCGCGGGCCGCGGCGGCGATGGCGTCGTGGTCGGTGCTGACGACCACCCGGTCGATGAGCTCGGCTTCCGTGCAGGAGGCGACCGCGCGGGCGACCAGGGGCGTGCCGCCCACCTTGGCCAGGTTCTTCAGCGGGACGCCCGCAGAACCTCCACGGGCGGGGACGACGGCCAGGACTCGCAAGGTTGACTCCCTGATATGCGGCGTGCGAGCGGGCCGTCCTTCGGCCACGCTCGCGAGGTGTCACGCACGCTAACCACCGGCACCATCCCGTTAGGAGATTGCGAGCTGAACGCCCAGCGTCACTCCTGTTAACACTTGGGAGAGCCGGGAGGCCGGGGCCGCCGCCGCCGCGCCCCGTCCGGCCGGACGGCGGACGGGGGCGGGCTCATCCGGCGACGGGCGGGTAACGCGTTCAGCGGGCGGGGGCGGGCTCAACTGGCGAGGGAGCGGGGGCTGGTTCGGCGGGCGGGCGGAGGGCTCACTCGGCGAGCGGCAGCCGCAGCACGAAGCGGGTGCCCTCGGGGACGTTCTCGACGTGGAGCGTTCCGCCGTGGGCGATGGCGACGTCGCGGGCGATGGCCAGGCCGAGGCCGGTGCCTCCCTTGTTCCTGCTGCGGGCGGCGTCCAGCCGGGCGAAGCGGTGGAAGACGCGCTCGTGGTCCTCCTCGGCGATGCGGTCGCCGTCGTTGGTGACGGCGAGCACGGCCGACCCGTGGTCGCGGTGCACCTCGATCTTGACCATGTCGGCGGCGTGCCGCTGGGCGTTGTCCAGCAGGTTGTCGATCACCCGGTACAGGTGCGTGCGCACGCCCATCACGGTGACGTGCTCCTCGACGCCGGCGATGACCGGCACGCGGCCGGGCCGGGCGGCGATCTCGCCGGTGGCGAGCTGGCCGAGGTCGACGGGCTCCTGCGCGGCCGGGCCGCCCGAGCCGAGCCTGGCCATGAACAGCAGGTCGGTGACGATGGTCTCCAGCCGGTCGGTGTCGCGCAGCGCCCCCCGCACCAGCGTGCCGAGGTCGGTCTCCTCGGGGTGCAGCAGTGACTCCTCAAGCTGGGCGCGCAGCCCGGCGATGGGCGTGCGCAGCTCGTGCGAGGCGTCCGCGGCGAACCTGCGCTGCTGCTCCACCGAGTGCTCCAGCCGCGCCAGGGTGCTGTTGACGGTGCGGGCCAGGTGGGAGATCTCGTCCTCGCCGGGAGGCTCCCGCACCCGCAGGGACAGATCGCTCGCGGTGATGTGGGCGAGCTGGGCCTGGATGTGGTCGATGGTGCCAAGGCCACGGTCGGCGGTCTTGTAGGCGATCCAGCCGACCAGGCCGGCCACGGCGGCGATCTGCAGGCCGACGGCCACGTCGAGAATGCGGGTGGACAGCACGGCCGGGGTGGGCGCGGCCGCGTACACCACCGGCGCGCCGGGGCCGGGGCCGGTGAGCGTCGCGGTCACGTGGAAGCAGCCGACGGACAGGGGCCGGCAGGTCGTGAAGTCGAGCAGGTCGTGCGGGACCACCGGCCGCGCGTCGCTGAGCGGCGGCAGGGTCCGGCCGCGGGCGGTCGAGGCCAGGATGTGCCGCCCGGGCCCGACCACCTGGATGAGGTCGACGTCGCCCGGGCCGGGCGCGATCGGGTTGAGCAGGGACGACTCGCGGTAGGCCACCACGACCCGCGAGGCGGCCTCTCTGGTGTCGTGCCAGATGGCGTTGGCGACCGTGGCCCTGATGACCAGGTCGGCGGCGACGCCGAGGGGGATCAGGAACAGGGCGGCCAGGACGAGCGTGAGGAGGGTGACCCGCCCTCTGATCGATCGTGGCCAGATGGCGGCCCGTGGGAGGGGCATTGGCAAAGGCTATCCGCGCGGATCTCCGTCAAGATCCGCGTGCCGGGAAAGAGGTGGCCAAGGGATGGCAAACTCCCCCGGCGCGGGCCGGGGCGCCACGCCGCCGGACCCTAGCGTCCGGCGTGCCGGATCACCGATCCGGCCGCCGGAGGGTTGGGGTCTCCCCCTGGGGATCACCGACCGCTACGGTGTGCGGCAGCAACCTTTTAATACCGAGTGTGGGGTTATGGCGCCGAAAGCCTGGCGGGCCTGTCTGTCCTTACCGTTGACCTCCGTGCTGCTCGCCACCCCGGCGTCGGCCGCCTCGCTTCCCGTGGAGCGCTCGAACGCCGCCGCCGCGCCGCGGGCGGCGTCCGGGACCGGCGGCGCCGGCGCGGCTCTGGAACGCTCCGCCGCCGGCCGGGCCTTCTACGTCGACTCCCGCGAGGGGGACGACGACGCGCCGGGCACCTCGCCGGGCAAGGCCTGGCGGTCGCTGGAGCGGGCGGGGGAGGCCCGGCTGCGCCCGGGGGACACGCTGCTGCTGAGGCGGGGCGGCCGGTGGAAGGGCACGCTGAGGCTGGAGGCGGACGGCACCGCCCGGCGTCCCATCACCGTCGGGGCCTACGGCAAGGGCGGGCGGCCGAAGATCAGCGGGCGTGACGACGACTGCGTGGTGGTCGCCGGGTCCTATCTGCGGGTGTCGGAGGTGCGGGCGAGCGACTGCGGATGGGCGGGCTTCCGCGTGGACGGCCGCCACAACGACCTGTGGGACGTGTACGCCGACCGCAACGTCGCCGGGGTGTGGATGACCGCGCGCGGCGGGCGCAACGTCCTGCGCAACAGCCAGATGGTGGGCAACGACCGGATGAGCGTCGACGACGCCGAGCCCGACAACGACTCGGGCGCGTTCGGCGTGCTGCTCAACGGCGACGACAACCGCGTGATCGGCAACCTGATCTCCGGCAGCTACGCCAGGAGCCAGGACTACGTGACCGACGGCGCGGCGGTGGAGGTGTACGACGGCGACCGCAACCTGGTGGCGCACAACGTCGCCAGGGACAACGAGACCTTCACCGAGCTCGGCCACCGGCCCGGCGCGACCGCCGACGGGAACCTGTTCGCCAACAACGTGGTGACCTCCTCGCGTCCCCGGGGGTCGTTCCTGATCACCCGGGGGCCCGGGCACATCGTCGGCCCGGTCAGGGGCACGGTCGCGGTCAACAACTCGGTGTACCTTCCGGCGCGCCGGACCATCGGCTTCTCCTGTGCCGACGGCTGCGGCAAGAAGATCCTCAGGTTGCGCAACAACGCGATCAAGGTGGGCGGCGTCGTCGGGTTCGAGGACGCCTCGGGGATCGACGACGCGGGCGGGGTCTACGACGGCAGGATCAAGCACTTCAAGCCCGGCCACCGCTCCATCCACGCGGACCCGCGCTTCGCCGGCCGTCGTGACCTGCGGCTTCGTCCAGGGTCACCCGCCATCGGGCAGGGTGTGCCACTCGGGGCATCCTGGTACGGCGGGGCCTCCATGGCCCACGACGCGGCGGGACGGACGATCCGGCGATCGAAGAACCCGGACGCGGGCGCCTATCAATACTGAATTGGATTTATTTCCTACATATCTCCGGAACATCGGTGAAACCTACATCCGACACCCTGTGTGGCGAGGGGCCGCGGATGAAACAAAACAGGAGGTCGGCACGCGTGCGTGGCCCGGCTGGACATGAGAGGTGGTGGTGAAGGTGCTGAGAGTTCGGGTGTCGCTCCCTGACCGCCCGGGGGTCCTCGGACAGGTCGCCCGGGCGTTCGGAGTGCTCGGCGCGGACATCCTGCAGGTCACGGTCCTGGAGCGCGAGGCGGGGCGTGCGGTCGACGACTTCACCGTGTCCTGGCCGGGCGGCTTCGCCGCCGACGAGCTGCGCGACCGCCTGTCCGTCGTGCCGGGGGTGCGCATCGAGGGCGTGTGGCCGACCAGGGAGGTGCCCGGCGCGAGCCCCGACTACGACCTGCTCGGACACGTCGTCACCGACGCCGAGCGGGCCTTCGTCACGCTCGTCGACGCGGTGCCCGACCTGGTCAGCGCCGAGTGGGCCGTCGCGGTCGACTCCGACACCGGCGCCGTCGTGCACGGCAGCTGGCAGGCTCCGGGCGTGGAGGAGATGCCCGACCTGACGCCGCTGCGGCCCTCGGCGTTCAGCGAGGGGCCGCTGCACCTGCTCAGCCTCCCGGTCAAGGCGGCGGGCCTGCACCTGGTCGTGGCACGTTCCGAAGGGCCGGCCTTCCACCAGGTCGAGCTGGACAAGGTGGTCAGAGTGGTCGAGATCATCGCCCTGCTCGCCGGCGCGGCGGAGCCCCGCACGCTCGCCTGAGGCGCGCGGCGCGGGGCGGGGGCTCCTACCGGCGGGGCGGGTCGATGCGGTTGCCCTGCACCGTGAAGAGCATCAGCCTGCTGAGGTCGACCGCGACGCGGCCGATCTCCCCGGCGCGCCACACCGGGCGGGAGCCGAGCCGGACGATGATGTCGGCGCGGCGGTGGTGGCCGCTGCCCGGCGTGGGCGTGTTCTCCTCGGCGTGCGGGGGTCCCTCGCCGCCCGAGATGAAGCGCCGCATCATCGTGCGCACCCGGCCCGGGCCGTGCGCCGCGTGCCCGTTGCCGTTGCCGTTGCCGTTGGTGTGGCCGTTGACCCTCGCGGGGCCGGGCTCGGGCGCGACCACGGCCGGGATGCCCACCTCCAGGTAGGCCAGCCACTCGTGGCCGTGGTATTCCAGCGCCCGCACCCTGCCGGTGAAGTGCGGCCCGTCGGCGCCCTCGGGGATCGGCGTGAGCCCGTCCGGCCGGATGCCCACGATGATCTGGCTGCCGGTGTGCTGGGAGACGGCGTACGCGCGGGGGTCGGTCCACGGCATCGTGATGTTGTGCAGGCCGAAGTCGAGCGAGATGTACTGGTTCTGCGGGGTCCGCACCGTCGCCGACAGCAGGTTCAGCTGCTGTGAGCTGAGGAAGGCCGCCACGAAGGCGGTGGCGGGGTCGTTGTAGATCTGCCCGGGGGTCCCCACGTCCTGCAGGACGCCGCGGTTCATGATGGCGATGCGGTCGGCCAGCGTGAGCGCCTCGACCTGGTCGTGCGTGACGTAGATCGTCGTGACGCCGAGCGCCCGCACCAGCGAGGAGATCTCCATGCGCAGTTCGGTGCGCATCCCGGCGTCGAGGTTGGACAGCGGCTCGTCCATCAGGAACAGCGAGGGCTGCCGGACGATGGCCCTGCCCATCGCCACCCGCTGGCGCTGCCCGCCGGAGAGCGTTCCAGGCCGGCGGTCCAGCGTCTCGTCGATGTGCAGGGCGCGGGAGAGCTCGACCACCCGCTCCCTGACCATGTTCGGATCGGCCTTGGCGATCTCCAGGGGGAAGGAGATGTTGCCCCGGACGGTGCGGTGAGGGTACAGAGCGCCGTTCTGGAAGACCATCGCCACATCGCGGTCGCGCGGGGCGAGGTCGTTGGCGTGCTTCCCGTCGAGATAGAGATCGCCGGCGGTGATCTCCTCCAGCCCGGCGATCATGCGCAACAGCGTGGACTTCCCGCATCCGGACGGCCCGAGCAGGACGAGCAACTCGCCCTCTTCCGCGCGCAGGCTCATGCGATCGACCGCGAGATGCCCCCCCGGGTACACCTTCGTCACGCTGTCGAGAACGACGGTACTCATCGTCACTCGTTCCTCCCGGGCATCAGAACCCGGATCCCAGCCGTCATTGTGATTGATGAGGTAGTACATCGCGTCCCGGGCCGCCGTGTCCATACGTGTCGTAATAAATCGCTCATGCGCTGGTTACTTGACCGTTGCCTCGCGGCCGACGTCAGGACGTGTGCAAACACCCGCTGGGAAAGGCGTCCGCGAGGCGTCCTTCGGCCGCTGGCGACGCGCGTCACTCGTCCGCGCGTTCTCCGGTAATGCCGATGCAATGACGGACGTGTCACAATTTGCAGCAACTTTCCGAAAGGTCTTTCATGTCAGTTCACACGCCTGTTACGTTCCGCGTACCCGGTGGACGCCGCCACCGCTCGGGGAGTGGCGGGCGTCCCGGTCTCATGGCAATGGAGCTGAGCAAGGAGTGCACACAATGCGGCGAGGCATCTCGGCAGCGGCGGCAGCCGCGGCGCTCGCGCTGGCGGTTTCCGCCTGCGGCGGCCAGGACTCCCCCACCCCGTCGGCCGCCCCGGCCAAGAGCGCCGACGCCTCGGCCGTCTCCGGAGAGGTGACGTGGTGGGACACCTCTGACGCCACCAACGAGGGGCCCGTCTTCCAGGACCTGATCAAGGACTTCCAGGCCAAGTACCCCAAGATCAAGGCCAACTACGTCAACGTGCCGTTCGCCGACGCGCAGAACAAGTTCAAGACCGCGGCGCAGAGCGGCTCGGGCGCGCCCGACGTGCTGCGCGCCGAGGTCGGCTGGGTCGCCGAGTTCGCCTCCCTGGGCTACCTGGCCCCGCTGGAGGGCACCCCCGCCCTCGACAAGCCGGAGGACTTCCTCGCCAGCCCCGCGAGCAGCGGCAAGTACAACGGCAAGACCTACGCCGTGCCGCAGGTCACCGACACCCTCGGCCTGCTCTACAACAAGGAGCTGCTGAAGAAGGCCGGCCACGACGCGCCGCCGAAGACCTTCCAGGAGCTCAAGCAGGTCGCGCTGGACGTCAAGTCCAAGGCCGGCGCCGACGGCCTGGCCCTCAACGTGGACGCCTACTTCCTGCTGCCGTTCATCTACGGCGAGGGCGGCGACCTGCTCGACGTCGTGAGCAAGAAGATCACCGTCGCCTCGCCGCAGTCCACCGCGGGCGTGAAGATCGTCGAAGACCTGATCACGTCCGGCGCCGCGGCCAAGCCGGCCATCCAGGACAGCTACACCAACGCCGAGACCGCCTTCAAGGAAGGCAAGGTCGCGATGATCTTCAACGGGCCGTGGTCGAACACCGACAACCTCGGCGGCAAGGTCTTCAAGGACAAGCCCGACAACTTCGGCATCGCCCCGGTGCCGTCCGGCTCGGCCAAGGCCGGCTCCCCGACCGGCGGCCACGACTACGCGGTGTACGCCGGCTCCAAGAACCTGGACGCCTCCTACCTGTTCGTCCAGTTCATGGACTCCGCCGAGAGCCAGGCCAAGGTCGCGGGCAAGCTCGGCCTGCTGCCCGCCCGCCAGTCCGCCTACGCCATGCCCGACGCCCAGGCCAACGACATGATCGCCAAGTGGAAGGAGCCCATGGCCTCCGCGGTCGAGCGTCCCTGGATCCCCGAGGGCGGCCAGCTGTTCCAGCCGCTGCTGGAGGGCTACCAGAAGATCGCCGCCGGCCAGAAGGGCACCGACGCGGCGCTGCAGGACGTCGCCAAGGCCTACCAGGGCATCCTCAAGGGCTGGAGCCTGTGACCCATGACGACGCAGGTCGTTGACGGCACGGCCGCGGGCGCACCGTCCCGCGGCCGCGCCCGCCGTCCCCGGCGCGAGGGCGGCGCGGGGCGGTTCCTCGCGCGCCACTGGTATGCGTGGGCGATGTGCGCCCCGGTGGTCATCGTCACCCTCGTGCTGATCGGCTACCCGCTGGTGCGCGGCCTCTACCTGTCGCTCACCGACGCGACCGAGGCCAACATGGGCCGCACCATCGGCATGAACGTCATCCCCTCGACCTACGAGTTCGTCGGCCTGTCCAACTACGCCGACATCGTCACCTCCAGCGAGTTCCTGTCCCGGCTCGGCTGGACGGTCACCTGGACCGTCGTCTGCGTCGCCCTGCACTACGGCATCGGCCTCGGCCTCGCCCTGCTGCTCAACCGGCCGATGCGGCTGCGCTCGCTCTACCGCATGCTGCTGGTGCTGCCGTGGGCCGTGCCGGCGTTCGTGTCGGCCTTCATCTGGCGCTACCTGCTCAACGGCGAGTTCGGCGTCGTCAACGCGATGCTCCGGGCGGCCGGCCTGGCCGGGGTCGACTGGCTGGACGACCCGCTGTGGGCCAAGGCCTCGGTCATCGCCGTCAACGTCTGGCTCGGCGTGCCGTTCATGATGCTGGCCCTGCTCGGCGGGCTCCAGGCCATCCCTCGCGAGCTGTACGAGGCGGCCGAGGTGGACGGCGCGACGCCCTGGCAGCGCTTCCGGCACATCACCCTGCCGGGCCTTCGGCCGGTGTCCAGCACGGTCGTGCTGCTCGGCACCATCTGGACCTTCAACCAGTTCCCCGTCATCTTCCTGGTCACCAGGGGCGGCCCCGGCGGGTCCAGCGAGATCCTCGTCACCTACGCCTACCGGCAGGCGTTCGAGGGCATCCGCAACTACTCGGGCTCGGCGGCGTGGGGCGTGCTCATCCTGGTCCTGCTCATCGTCCTGGCCGTCGTGTACCGCCGGGCGCTGCGCCGGCAGGGGGAGGCATGGTGAGCGCGCTCACCCCGGCGGGCGGCACGCGCCCGCGCGGCCGCGAGAGCCGCGGCCCCGGCAGGTCACTGGCCCTGCACGCCACGCTGATCGCCGCGAGCGTCATCGCGGTCTTCCCGGTCCTGTGGCTGGTGCTGACCTCGATCAAGCCCAGGGACGCCTGGCAGTCCTCCACGGTGGAGCTGTTCAACAGCCCGAGCCTGTCCAACTACGCCCAGGTGCTCGGCCAGACCGCCTTCCCGCGCTGGCTGTTCAACTCGCTGCTGGTCGCGGCGATGACCACCGTTCTCGGGGTGGTGCTCGCGGCCACCACCGGCTACGCGGTCAGCCGCTTCCGCTTTCCCGGCTACCGGTCGATCATGTGGATGCTGCTGGTCACGCAGATGTTCCCCGTGGCGATCCTGATCGTGCCCATCTACAACCTGCTCGCCGGCCTGGGTCTGATCAACCAGTTCCCCGGCCTGGTCATCGCCTACCTGACCTCGACCGTGCCGTTCTGCGCCTGGATGATGAAGGGCTACTTCGACACCGTCCCGGCCGAGATCGACGAGGCGGGACGGGTGGACGGGCTGACGCCCTTCGGCACGTTCTGGCGGCTGATCCTCCCGCTGTCCAGGCCGGGCCTGGCCGTCGCGGCCTTCTACTCCTTCATCACCGCCTGGGCGGAGGTCGCCTACGCGACCGCGTTCATGACCGGCGACGACAAGTACACGCTGGCGGTCGGGCTCGGGCAGTTCGTCGGCCAGCACAAGGCCGAGTGGGGCCTGCTCACCGCGTCCTCGGTGCTGATCGCCGTGCCGGCCGCGGTGGTCTTCCTGCTCGTCCAGCGCCACCTGGTCACCGGCCTCACCGCCGGGGCGACGAAGTCCTGACCCTCATGGTGGTATCGGTCCTGAAATTTCGGAGAATCGGGGATCCCAATGACCGACGTCGTCCGTGAAGCCCGCCCCGTCAAGGCGGCCACCCGGTGGTGGCGGGACGCGGTGATCTACCAGGTCTACGTTCGCAGCTTCGCCGACGGGAACGGCGACGGCGTCGGCGACCTGCTCGGCGTGCGCAGCCGGCTGGACTACCTGGCCGAGCTCGGCGTGGACGCCCTGTGGCTCACCCCCTTCTACACCTCTCCCATGGCCGACTTCGGCTACGACGTCGCCGACTACCGCGACGTCGACCCGATCTTCGGCACGCTCGCCGACGCCGAGGCCCTCATCCGGGACGCCCACCGGCACGGGATGCGGGTCATCATCGACGTGGTGCCGAACCACACCTCCGACCGCCACGCCTGGTTCCTCGAGGCCGTCCAGGCGGGCCCCGGTGCCCCCGCCCGCGACCGCTACATCTTCCGTCCCGGCAGGGGCGAGGCCGGCGAGCTGCCCCCCAACGACTGGGAGTCGGTGTTCGGCGGCCCGGCGTGGACGCGGCTGCCCGACGGCGAGTGGTACCTGCACCTGTTCGCCCCCGAGCAGCCCGACCTCAACTGGGACGCCCCGGAGGTCCACGCCGAGTTCGAGGCCATCCTGCGCTTCTGGCTGGACCTCGGCGTCGACGGCTTCCGCATCGACGTCGCCCACGGCATGGTCAAGGCCGCCGGGCTGCCCGACATCGGGTCGGCCGGGCAGATCGAGCTGCTCGGCACCGCCGTCCTGCCGTACTTCGACCAGGACGGCGTCCACGAGATCCACCGCACCTGGCGCCGGGTGCTGGACTCCTACGACGGCGAGCGCATCGGCGTCGCCGAGGCGTGGGCGCCCTCGCAGGAGCGCCTGGCCCGCTACGTGCGTCCCGACGAGCTGCATCAGGCGTTCAACTTCCACTTCCTGAAGGCTCCCTGGGACGCCGGCCGGCTGCGCGCGGTCATCGACGAGTCGCTGGCCACCGTCGGCCCCGTCGGGGCCCCGCCCACCTGGGTGCTGTCCAACCACGACGTCAAGCGGCACGTCACCCGGTACGGCGGCGGCGAGGCCGGCCTGCGCCGCGCCCGCGCGGCCGCCCTGCTGATGCTCGCCCTGCCCGGATCCGCCTATGTCTACCAGGGCGAGGAGCTCGGACTGCCCGAGGTGCTCGACCTGCCGGACGAGGTCTGCCAGGACCCGCAGCGGCTGCGCCACCCCGACGACGGCCGCGACGGCTGCCGCGTCCCCCTTCCCTGGGCCCACTCCGAGCCGCCGTTCGGGTTCAGCCCGCCCGGCATCCAGGACACCTGGCTGCCCGTCCCGGCGTCCTGGGGCCCGCTCAGCGTGGAGGCCCAGCTCGGCGACCCCGCCTCGACGCTGCGGCTGTACCGGGAGGCGCTGCGGCTGCGGCGCGATCGCCCCGAGCTCGGCGACGGCGGCCTCACCTGGCACGAGTCACCCGCGGGGACGCTGACCTTCACCCGGGACGGCGCCTTCGCCTGCACGGTCAACGCCACCGGCGAGCCCGTGGAGCTGCCCAGGCCCGGCGCCCTGCTGCTGGCGAGCGGCCCGGTGACCGTGGAGGGCGGCGTCGCGCTGATGGCGCCGGACTGCGCGGCGTGGTGGGCCCTCGGCGATGCGTAAAGTAACGTCCATGAACGGCACTGCGCGGCTCGCCGACATCGCGGCCCAGGCGGGGGTCAGCGAGGCCACGGTCAGCCGCGTCCTCAACGGCAAGTCGGGGGTGTCGGCGAGCACCCGCCAGCTCGTGCTCACGGCGCTGGACCTCATGGGGTACGAACGCCCGCAGCGGCTGCGCCAGCGCAGCAACGGCCTCATCGGGCTGGTCACCCCCGAGCTCGACAACCCGATCTTCCCGGCGTTCGCCCAGGCCATCGAGAAGTCGCTCACCCAGCACGGGTACACCCCCGTGCTGTGCACCCAGAGCCCGGGCGGCGCCCCCGAGGACGAGTTCACCGAGCTGCTGCTCGAACGCGACGTCAGCGGCATCATCTTCGTCTCGGGCCTGCACGCCGACACCACCTCGCGCATGGACCGCTACACCCGGCTCACCGACCGCGGGCTGCCCATCGTCCTGGTCGACGGCTACAGCGAGCACATCGCCGCGCCGTTCATCTCGCCCGACGACCGCATGGCCGCCCGCCTGGCCGTTCAGCACCTGGTCGACCTCGGCCACGAGCGCATCGGCCTGGCGCTCGGCCAGCGGCGCTTCGTCCCGGTCATCCGCAAGATCGAGGGCTTCGCGCAGGCCATGTCGCAACTGCTCGGCGTGTCCGACTGCGAGGACCTGATCCAGCACTCGCTGTTCTCGGTCGAAGGCGGTCAGGCCGCCGCGTCGGCTCTCATCGGCCGCGGCTGCACCGGCATCGTCTGCGCGAGCGACCTCATGGCCCTGGGCGCCATCCGCGCCGCCCGCGAGCGCGGTCTGTCGGTGCCGGGCGAGGTCTCGGTCGTCGGGTTCGACGACTCGCCGCTCATCGCCTTCACCGACCCGCCGCTCACCACCGTCCGCAAGCCGATCGGCCCGATGGCCTCGGCCGCCGTCCAGACCCTGCTGGAGGAGATCGGCGGCGCCCCGCCCAAGAACATCGAACTGGTCTTCCAGCCCGAACTGGTGGTCCGCGGCTCCACCGGCTCGGGCCCCCTCGTCAACCGCTGAGACCGCTGACGGCCCGCCCTGGACAAGACGGCGGCCACCGGTCGTGGGCTCCGCGGGCCGCCGGTCACGCGCCTTGAGGGTGTGCGGCGAGGCGGCGTCTGGTCCAGACGGCGGCTGCTCCCAGCGGCCACAGGCGGGTGGCGAGATTGCGGGTCAGGATGCCGGCCGAGGTCGCCGGGATCATCATCGCGGCGGCCTGGTCGACGCTCCGCTGCTTGGGCTCTACCAGCGTCCGGTGCCGCATCTCGTACCGGCCGAAGGCCGCCGCGTGGTCGGCGGGGGAGGCGGCGAGCTCCTCGGCCAGGGTGTGGGCCCCGGCGATGGCCAGGGTGGAGCCGTCCCCGAACAGCGACACGCACGACGCCGCGTCGCCGAGCACCGCGACCCGGTCGTGTGACCAGCGGGGGAGGTCCACCACGCTGACCGAGTCGAAGTAGAGGTCGTCGGTGGCCGCGACCTGCTCCAGCAGCTCGGGCACCCGCCACGAGCCGCCCGCGTAGGCGTCGGCGATCATCCGCTTGTGCTGGCCGGCGTCGCGGTGGTCGAAGTCCGGCACCATGGGCCCGCGGAACATGAACGCCGCCAGGGCCGGGCCGCCCATCGAGGGATGCACGGCGACCGCCCTGCCAGGGGTGTTGTGCATGACGACGTGGTGAGGGTCCTCGGCCGGGCGGTCCAGGCGCAGCGTCGCCACCCAGACCCCGGCGTGGCGCACGTAGCCGGGCTCCGGCCCGAACGCCAGCCGTCGCACGGTCGAGTGCAGGCCGTCGGCCCCGATCACCAGGTCGAAGCGCCGGGGTGCGGCGCGCTCGAAGGTCACCTCCACTCCGCCCGGGTCCTGGCTCAGGGTGGTGATGGAGTCGCCGAACAGCAGCTCGACGTGGTCCCGGCTCGCCTCGGACAGGATCGAGGCGAGGTCGCCGCGCGGCACCTCGACCTCACTGCTGCCGGCGGCGCGTTGCACGGCGCGCATGTTCACCCGCCCGACGCGCCTGCCCGCGGCGTCGACGAAGCTCAACCCCCTGACGTCCGTGGCCGCCTCGCGCAGGCGGGGCATGATGCCCATCCGCTCGGCGACCTCCACCGCGGGGCCTCGCACGTCCACCGGGCTCCCGCTGGACCTGACCGTCGTCGCGCGCTCGACCACCGTGGGCCGCATGCCGTGCCGCGCCAGCCAGTACGCCAGCGTCGGCCCGGCGATGCCCGCCCCTGAGATCAGCACTGTGCGCCCCGCCATCATGCTCTCCCGTCTCCGCGCCGCCATCCGACGGCCGGTCCCCGCCGATCCGCCCTGTGACGGCCCGGGTCCTCCTCTTCGGCGCCCTGCGGCGCGCGAAGCCCCGGCGGCCATCCACTGACCATCGGTCAGGACGAGACGCTACCTTCCTGTCCGGCGGTCAGTCAACCGCTATGCTGATCCCCATGGCAGCGACACCGCCGGACACCCGCACCCGCATCCTCAAGGCCGCGCTGGAGGAGTTCGCCGCGCGCGGCTACCACGCCACGTCGATCCGCGAGATCGCCGAACGCGTGGGCGTGACCAAGACGGCGGTGCTCTACCACTTCCCGGGGAAGGCCGAGATCGTCGGCGCACTGGCCGCGCCGATGCTGGAGGATCTCGACGCGGCCGTGGCCGCCGCCGCGCGGTCGGCTGAGCCGGTCGCGGCGAAGTGGGCCGTCATCGAAGGGCTCGTCGAGGTGTGGCTGGCCCACCGCTACCTGCTGCGCATGAACCTCTACGACCTGGCGCTGGCCGTCGAGAACACGATCTTCCACCGCTTCCGCGACGCCATGATGCGGGCGAACGCCCTGGTCGCGGGGCCCGACCCGGACTTCGAGCGGCAGGTGCGCGCCGCGCAGGCGATCGCGATGCTCTCCGACCCGATCGTCTTGTTCGCCGACGCCCCGGCCGGGGCCCTGCGCGCCGCGGTGCTGCGCGGGGTGCGCCTGCTGCTGGACGCCCCGCCGCACCTGTCCGCCGGGCGGACGGAGGGCTCCGCGCCGGACGGCCTCGCCCGTGCGGCGGCGGAGGTCCGCCTGCCGGACGGTCCCGGCCGGCCGGAGGACGGCGGCGCGGCGGGCGGCCCCGCCCTGGTGGGGCACGGCGCGTCCGGCGGCTCCGCCCCGCCGGCGGGCGGCGCGTCCGACGGTCTCGCGCTACCGGCGGAAAGCGCGGCGGGGCAGGCCGGGAACGGCGCCGGAGCCGCCGCGACCTCTGGGGCGGCCCGCGTGCGGCGGGGACGGCCGGGAGTGATGAGCCCGGCCATGGCCGAGACGGCCCGCCGCATGCACGCCGCAGGGAGCACCGCCGCCGAGATCGCCTCCGCGCTCGGCGTCTCCCGCGCCACCGTCTACCGGCACCTCCCCGGACCGGGACATTAATGAGACAGTTATTGAGACGATTTTGAGACAGTGCCGGTCCGGACGGGGATCAGGGCATGGAGCCGGATCGGAAGGGGTGGGCGTACGTGCACCGAGGTGAGCGTCCGGAGGACGGCGCGCGACAGGAGGGGGCCGCGCGGCGGGCCACGGGGCAGGCGGAGGCCGGGCAGGGCGAGGTGGAGCAGGGGCGCGTGGAGCAGGGGCGCGTGGAGCGGGGGCGCGTGGAGCGGGAGGACGTCGTGGTGATCGGCGGGGCGGGCGTGGACACGACCGTCTACGTGCCCGAGCTGCCGCTGCCGTACGCCGACACCTACGGCGTGCCGCCCGTGGTCGACCGCATCGGCAACACCGGCAGCGGCGTCGTGCTCGGCTGCCACGCCCTCGGACTGCGGTCGCTGCTGATCGACCTGATCGGCGACGACCCGCAGGGAGCGCTGATCCGCGACCACCTCGCCGCGCGCGGCGCCGGCTTCGCATGGGCGATCGTCCCCGAGGGCACCCGGCGCAGCGTGCTCCTCGTCGGCCCCGACGGGCGGCGCACCTCGCTGTACGACGCCCGCGCGGCCGCCGGGCAGCGGCTGCCCGGCGGCCTGTACCGGCCCGCGATCCGCCGTGCCCGGCACGTCCACGTGTCGATCACCGACTTCTCCCGCCACCTGTACCCCGAGCTGCGCGAACTGGGCGTGCCCGTGTCGACCGACCTGCACGACTGGGACGGCGAGAACGACCACCACCGGGACTTCGCCTACGGCTCCGACCTGGTCTTCCTGTCCGCCGCCAAGCTCACCGACCCGCCGGCCGTCATGCGCGACATCATCCAGCGCGGCCGGGCCACCACCGTCGTCTGCACCGCCGGAGCCGCCGGCGCCTACCTCCTGGAGGTCCCCCCAGGCGAGCTTGACGGACCTGCGGCGGCGGGGCCGCAGGGCGCGGGGGAGTGGGAGCGCGCCGCCTCCGTCGACGTGCGGCACTTCCCGGCCGTGCCCCTGACCGGGCCCGTCGTGGACGCCAACGGCGCCGGAGACGCCTTCGTGTCCGGCTTCCTCTACGGCCGGCTGCGCGGCCTGCCCGCCGCCGACTGCGTCCGCCTCGGCACCGTCGCCGGCGCCCACGCCTGCACCAGCTTGGGCACCCACGAGAACCCCATCGACGCGGGCACCCTGGCGCGTTCGTCCGAGACGGCCTGGCCGGGCCCGCTCACCAGCGGCTGACCGGCGGCGCCGTCCCCGGGCGCTCCCCATGCGCTCACCGTGCGCTCACCGGGCCGGGGCGGGGCCCGTTAGGACGTGCTCTCCCTGGGCAGAGGCCGTTGCCGTAGTCGCTGCCGGGGGCGGCCGAGGTTGGCGGCCGGTCCGGGCAGTGCGGACGCTAGGGCGGGTCAACATGTCTGATGTCGTGCGAACGCTGGTCCCGGCGCGCCTGGACCGGTTGCCGTGGTCACGGTTCCACACGCGGCTGGTCGTCGCGCTCGGAGTCGCGTGGGTGCTGGACGGGATGGAGATCACGATCGCCAGCGCGATCGGGTCGGTCCTGCAGGACAAGCACACGCTCGGGTTGTCGGCGGTCCAGGTCGGGTTCACCGCCACGGTCTATCTCATCGGCCAGGTGGCGGGCGCGCTGGTCTTCGGCCGGCTGTCGGACCGCTTCGGACGCCGCAAGCTGTTCATCCTGACGCTCGCGCTGTACCTCGCCGCGAACGGCATCACCGCCTTCTCGCCGAACCTGGCCTTCCTGCTGGTCTTCCGGTTCTTCGCCGGCGCCGGCATCGGCGGCGAGTACGCGGCCATCCACTCGGCCATCGACGAGTTGATCCCCTCTCGCTACCGCGGCCGGGTCGACCTCGCGGTGAGCGGCACGTACTGGCTGGGAGCCATCATCGGCACCGCCAGCACCTACATCCTGCTCAACCCCGACCTCCTCCCGCTCAACCTCGGCTGGCGGCTCGGCCTGCTGATCGGCCCGGTGCTCGGCGCGGCCATCTGGGTGCTGCGGCGGCACCTGCCCGAGAGCCCGCGGTGGCTGCTCATGCACGGCAGGCACGAGGAGGCCGAGCAGGCCGCCGAGTCGGTCGAGAAGGCGGTCGCCGCCGGCGGGCACCGTCTGCCGCCGGTCGACGAGAGCAAGGCGCTGGAACTGCGCCCGCACGGGTCCCCGTCCTACCGGGAGATCATGCGCGTCGTCCTGCGGGAGTACCCGAGCCGCACCTTCCTGGGCGTGACCATGATGGTCAGCCAGTCCTTCCTCTACAACGCCATCTTCTTCACCTACGTGCTCGTGCTGAACACCTTCTACGGCGTGTCCCCGAACGACGCCTCGAAGTACCTGCTGGTCTTCGCGGTGGGCAACCTGGCCGGGCCGTTCATCCTCGGCCCGCTGTTCGACACCGTCGGGCGCCGGCCGATGATCTCCAGTACGTACATCGTCTCGGGAGTGCTGCTGGCGATCACCGGGTGGCTGTTCAAGCAGGGGGCGCTGACGGCGACGACGCAGACGATCCTGTGGTCGGTGATCTTCTTCGTGGCGTCGGCGGCGGCGAGTTCGGGGTACCTGACGGTGAGCGAGCTGTTCCCGCTGGAGATCAGGGCGCTGGCGATCGCGCTGTTCTTCTCGGTGGCCCAGAGCTTCGGCGCCCTCGGCCCCACGGTGTTCGGCGCGCTCATCGGCGACCAGGCCCACCCCGACCCGACCCGCCTGTTCTACGGCTACCTGTTCGCCTCGGCCCTCATGATCGGCGCCGGGCTGGTGGCGTGGTTCTTCGCGGTCAAGGCCGAGCGCCGGTCGCTGGAGGACCTCGCCCCGTCGCTGTCGATGAGGGACGCCAAAACCAGTGCGGCCGCGGCCGGCTGACCCACCGCCCCCTCTGGAGCCGGAGCCGGCCCGCCCGCCGTCCGCGGCGGCGGGCCGAGCCCGGCTCCTGTCCAGGTGAGAGGGCATCGTAGGGTTCTCACGTGCAAACAAGGCAGAACGAGGACACCGCGGCCGCCGTGTGGATGGACGCGATGAAGATGTTCGCGCGGGCGCAGCCGAGCGGCTTCTCCCGCGACGGTGCGCACGGCACCTCGCAGGTGATCTCGGGCGCCGCGATGCCGCTGCTGAACGGGGTGTTCAGCAGCGCCCGGGAGCCCGACGCCGCCGAGATCGCGGCCTTCGCCGGGTCTCCGGAACTGCGGTCGATGCCGTGGAGCGTCCAGGTGCGCGGCGAGCGGTTCGACCCGCGCATCGCCGACACGGCCGCCGCTCACGGGCTGGCGCGGCGGTCCGCACTGCCGTTCATGCTCAAGTCGCTGTCGCAGGCCGACGCGGCGGACGCCGAGGACGGCGCGTCCAAGGTGCGCCCGGTCGGCGGGGACGAAAGCGCGCTATACCAGGCGATGCTGGCCGCCGGGTACGAGGGGCCGCCGTCCCTGTTCACCCCGATGTGCCTGCCGTCCGTCCTGGACCACCCCGCCATGCGCGCCTACGTCGCCGAGGAGGCGGGCGAGCCGGTGGCCACCTCGTTCGGCGTCTTCCTCGGCGACCACGTGGCGGTGTTCAACATCGCCGTCCTCCCGGCGCACCGGCGGCGCGGCCACGGCAGGGCCGCCACCGCGGCGGTGCTGCGCGACGGGTACGCGACCGGGGCGCGCACCGCGTTCCTGCACTCCAGCACGATGGGCGTCCCGCTGTACGAGAGCATGGGCTTCCACATCGCGGAGAACTGGACGACGTTCATCTCCTGACAGGGCTCGCCATGGATGAGGTGTCGCTACGCTGAGTGACCATGGTGAGGGTGGTCCGCAGTCTGGTGCCGGCGCGGCTCGACCGGCTGCCGTGGTCGGGGTACCACACGCGGCTGGTCGCGGCCCTCGGCGTCGCCTGGGTCCTGGACGGCATGGAGATCACCATCGCGGGAGCGATCGGGTCGGTGCTGCAGGACCGGCGCACGCTCGGGCTGTCGGCGGTCCAGGTCGGCTTCACCGCCACCGTCTACCTGATCGGCGAGGTCATCGGCGCGCTGGTGTTCGGCCGGCTGTCGGACCGCTTCGGCAGGCGCAGGCTGTTCATCTTGACCCTGGGCCTGTACCTGGTCGCGAACGGCATCACCGCCTTCTCGCCGAACCTGCTGTTCCTGCTGTTCTTCCGCTTCCTGGCGGGCGCCGGCATCGGCGGGGAGTACTCGGCGATCCACTCGGCCGTCGACGAACTGATCCCCTCCTACTACCGGGGCCGGGTCGACCTGGCCGTCAGCGGCACGTACTGGCTCGGGGCGATGCTCGGAACGGCGAGCACGTACGTGCTGCTGAACCCCGCGCTGCTGCCCGTCGACCTCGGCTGGCGCATCGGGCTGCTCATCGGCCCGGCGCTCGGCGCCGCCATCTGGGTGCTGCGCCGCCGCCTGCCCGAGAGCCCTCGGTGGCTGCTCATGCACGGCAGGGGGGAGGAGGCCGAGCGCGCGACCGGGGAGATCGAGGAGGCCGTGCGTCGCAGCGGCGGCGCGGTGCCCCCGGTGGACCCCGCCGGCGCGATGGACTTCCGCCCGCACGGCGCGCCGGCCTACCGCGAGATCCTGCGGGTCGTGCTGCGGCAGTACCCCCGGCGGACGATCCTCGGCGCGACGCTGATGATCAGCCAGTCGTTCCTCTACAACGCCATCTTCTTCACCTATGTGCTGGTGCTGAGCACCTTCTACGGCGTCTCACCGCACGACGCCTCCAAGTACCTGTTCGCGTTCGCGGTGGGGAACCTGGCGGGGCCGCTGCTGCTGGGACGGTTCTTCGACACCCTCGGCCGCCGGGTGATGATCTCCTCCACCTACGTCTTCTCGGGGTTGCTGCTGGCGGTCACCGGGTGGCTGTTCAAGCAGGGGGCGCTGACGGCGACGACGCAGACGATCCTGTGGTCGGTGATCTTCTTCGTGGCGTCGGCGGCGGCGAGTTCGGGGTACCTGACGGTGAGCGAGCTGTTCCCGCTGGAGATCAGGGCGCTGGCGATCGCGCTGTTCTTCTCGGTGGCCCAGGGCTTCGGTGCCCTCGGCCCGACCGTGTTCGGCGCCCTCATCGGCGATCGCGCCCACCTCGACCCGGCCCGGCTGTTCTACGGCTACTCCTTCGCCGCGGCGCTGATGGTGGCGGCCGGAGCGGTGGCCTGGTTCCTCGCGGTGAACGCCGAGCGCAGGTCCCTGGAGGAGGTCACCCGTCCCCTGTCGTCGACCTGACCCGGCCCGCTCCTGCCCGTCCCTCCCGGAGCCGGTCCGCCCTCGCCGTCGTCCTCCCGCCGAGGCGGGTCCGAGCCCCGCCGCCGGCCCCGGGCGTACCGGAGCGGCGGGCGGGACGAGGAACAGGGCCGATGGCCGGGCCGGTCAGAGCAGGCCGCGGCCGGCGAACGCGGCGCGGGTGGCGTCGGCCTTCCGCCACGCACGCCTCGGGCGAAGACGGTGGCCGAGGGGCCGGCGGCGGCGTGGGCGGTTCCAGGGGCGAGTAGCGCGGTGGCGGAGGCCAGGGCCAGGCAGGCGACGGCTGTGCGGCGTCGGGGGGTGGTCACGGAGATTCCTCCTAGAGCGAGCGGAACGTCCGTAAATGTACGATCGTGACCGCGCACTTGTCACGCACCACCCCGAGCGTGCTCGCGGGCGCCGGGTGAGGCGCCCGCGAGCGGAGTTCCCATGAACGTCGCATCGGGTCGCGACGACCTCCATGGCGCTCGCCCGCCGCCCGAGGGAGGCTGGACGCGGACGAGACGTTCATCAGCTTCGCACGCTCCCGCCCCGACGGGCGCACCCCGCGGCGCGACACGCGACCCGCGCCGCGGCCGCCGGCAGGCCGCCGGTGGGCGTCGCGGCGCCTGCCGCACCGGCCTCTCGGCGGGACGCCGGTACACGCCGGCCGCGCGTGGTCAGGGGCGGAGGGCGGCGGCCTCGGCGGCGAGTTTCTCCACGCGGGCGTAGTCGCCGGTGGCCAGCGCGTCGGCGGGGGTCAGCCAGGTGCCGCCGACGCAGCCGACGTTCGGCAACGCCAGGAACTCGGCCGCGGTCTCGGGCCGGATGCCGCCCGTCGGGCAGAAGCGCACCTCGGGGAGCGGCCCGGCGAGCGCCTTGAGGTAGGGAATGCCGCCGGCGGGCACCGCCGGGAAGAACTTCAGCTCGGTCAGGCCGCGCTCGGCCAGGGCCATGACCTCCGAGGCGGTGGAGGCGCCCGGCAGGAACGGCACGCCGCTGCCGAGCATCGCCTCCAGCAGGGCGGGCGTGCCGCCGGGGCTCACCAGGAAACGCGCGCCCGCCTCGGCCGACGCCGTCACGTCGGCGGGCGTCCGCACGGTGCCGGCGCCGATGACGGCGTCCGGGACCTCCGCCGCGATCCGGGCGATCGCCTCCAGAGCGCACGGGGTGCGCAGAGTGACCTCGATGGCGGGGAGGCCGCCCGCCACCAGCGCCCGCGCGAGAGGGACCGCGGTCTCCACCCGGTCGATCACGACGACCGGGACGACGGGGGCGAGGTCGAGGATGCTCACGAGGCGGTGCTCCTTGCTTCGTGGGACGCCTGCGAGGCGGCGTCCGCGATGCCGGACGAGGATGGCGGGGACGGTGCGGAGGCGTCCGCGGTGCCGGCGCCGGATGGCCGGGACGGGGCGGGGGAGTTCACGGGGCCGGCCGGGGATGGCCGGGGAGAAGAGGGGGCGGCCGGGGTGTCGAGGCCGGACATCCGCTGGGCGAGCCAGGCGGCGGCGCCGGTCAGGGCGGGTTGCTCCGCCACGATCGCGGTGGTCGCGATGCCGGTGAGATAGCCCGACAGGACGAGGTTGGCCTCGAACCTGCGGCGGAAGTCGCTGCCGTTGATGCGGTTCACCATCCGCGGCACGATCCCACCCCCGAGGTACACCCCGCCGTGCGCTCCCAGCGTCAGGGCGACGTTGGCCGCGAAGCTTCCCAGGAGCCCGCAGAACACCTCAACGGTACGCGCGCACAGCGAGTCGTCCAGCCGGGCCACGATCTCGGAGGCGGGAAGCGGGGCGACGGGGGTGCCCTCGACGAGCGCGAGCCCGTGGTGGAGGCGTACGAGGCCGGGCCCGGACAGCAGGTGCTCGGCGTCCACGAAGCTCATGCCGTCGGCGCGCAGCGCCCGGACGATCTCGAACTCCAGGCCGGTGACGACCGGCGCCGAGACGTGCCCCCCCTCGCCCGGAACCGGCACCCAGCCGCTGCGCGCGGGCACCAGTCCGGCGACGCCCAGCCCGGTGCCGGGGCCGAGCACCGCCTTGACCATGTACGGGGTGGGCTCGGGGCCGCCGAGTGAGGCCAGCTCGCCGGCGCCCAGATGGGGCAGGGCCAGCGCGAGGGCCTCGAAGTCGTTGAGCAGTTCCACGTGCGCGATGCCGAGGGCCGAGACCGAGCCGGACCAGGAGGCGTTGGTCAGCCGGTAGCGGTCGGCGTGGACCGGCCCGGCGATGGCGAGGGACGCGGCGGCCGCCCGCACGCCGCCGCCGTGGTGGGTCAGGTAGTGCTCCACCGCCGCCGCGAGGCCGTCGAACTCGGCCACCGGGAGCACCGCGATCCGTCCGGGACGTCCGCCCGGCCGCGTGAGGAGCCCGAAGCGGGCGTTGGTGCCGCCGATGTCGGCGACCAGCCACGGGTGCCCGGGGGTGGGCGCGGCGCTCATGCCCGCGCCTCCCGGCCGCCGGGAACGCCGCCGGCCCCCGAAGCCGCGGCGTTCCCGGCCGCCGGAAGCGCGCCGCCGGCCACGAGCACGTCGCCCGTCGCGGTCGCGTCACCGGCCGCGAGCACGTCGCCCGCCGGGTGCCCTGCACCCGTCCGGAGAGCGCCGCCGGCCGGGAGCGGGGTGCCGGCGCCTTCGGCGCCGCTGATGGCGAAGATGCCGGCGCCGCGGTCCGCGGGGGCGGCGGCGCGGCGGAACGCGGCGAACAGCTCGCGCCCGGTGCCCACCCACTCGTCGTCCCGCAGAGGCCGGCCCTGCGGCGTGCGGGCGGCCAGCTCCTCGGCGGGGACCAGCACGTCGAGCGTCCCGGCGGCCGAGTCGAGCCGGACCAGGTCGCCGTCGCGGACCAGGGCGATCGGGCCGCCGTCGGCCGCCTCGGGCGACAGGTGGATGGCGGCCGGCACCTTGCCCGACGCTCCGGACATCCGGCCATCGGTGACCAGCGCGACGCGTTGTCCCCGGTCCAGCAGGACCGCGAGCGGTGGCGTCAGTTTGTGCAGCTCGGGCATCCCGTTGGCGCTCGGCCCCTGGTAGCGGATGACGGCGACGAAGTCCTGCCCGTCCAGCGCGCCCTCCTGGAAGGCGGCCATCAGTTCGGCCTGGTCGTCGAACACCTTCGCCGGCGCCTCGATCACCAGGTGCTCGGGCTTGACCGCCGAGACCTTGCTGACGGCGCGGCCGAGGTTCCCGCTGACCATGTGGATGCCGCCGTCGGCGGAGAACGGCTCGGCCGCCGGGCGCAGCACGTCGAGGTCGGCGCTGACCGACGGGCGCTCCTCCCAGACGACCTGGCCCTCCTTGAGCTCCGCGCCGCTGCGGTACAGGCCGAGGCCGCGGCCGGCGACGGTGAGCACGTCCTGGTGGAGCAGCCCGTTGTCCAGCAGGTCGCCGATGAGGGCCTGCATGCCGCCCGCCGCGTGGAAGTGGTTCACGTCGGCCTGCCCGTTGGGGTACATGCGGGTCAGCAGGGGGACCACGCGGGACAGGGCGGCGAGGTCGTCCCACAGCAGTTCGACGCCGGCCGCGGCGGCGATGGCGACCAGGTGCATGGTGTGGTTGGTGGAGCCGCCGGTGGCCAACAGCGCGACGGCGGCGTTGACCAGCGCCTTCTCGTCGACCACGTGCGCGACCGGGGTGTACTCCTCGCCGTGCGCGGTGATCTCGACGGCGCGCCGGGCCGCGGCGCGGGTGAGGCCGTCGCGCAGTTCGGTGCCGGGGTTGACGAAGGTCGCGCCGGGCAGGTGCAGGCCCATGACCTCCATGAGCACCTGGTTGGAGTTGGCGGTGCCGTAGAAGGTGCAGGTGCCGGGGGAGTGGTAGGACTTGGCCTCGGCGTCGAGCATCTCGCCGCGCCCGATCTTGCCTTCGGCGAACGACTGCCGGGCGCGCGCCTTGACCTTGTTCGGCAGGCCGGACGGCATGGGCCCGGCGGGGACGAAGATGGCGGGCAGGTGCCCGAAGTGCAGGGCGCCGATCAGCAGGCCCGGGACGATCTTGTCGCAGACGCCGAGCAGCAGCGACGCGTCGAACATGTCGTGGGACAGGGCGATCGCCGTGGACATGGCGATGACCTCGCGGCTGTAGAGCGACAACTCCATGCCGGCGCGGCCCTGGGTGACGCCGTCGCACATGGCGGGGACTCCGCCGGCGACCTGGGCGACCCCGCCCGCCTCGCGCACGGCGTCCTTGAGGACCGGCGGGTAGGTCTCGAACGGCTGGTGCGCCGAGAGCATGTCGTTGTAGGAGGTGACGATCGCGACGCCGGGGCGTTCGGCGCCGCGCAGGACCAGCTTGTCGCCGGGGGAGCAGGCGGCGAAGCCGTGGGCGAGATTGGCGCAGCCGAGCCCGGCGCGCGCGGGGCCTCGCTCGTAGGCCTCCTCGGCCGCGGCCGCGACGCGGCGCAGATAGGCCGCTCGGGTACGGGCGCTGCGCTCGACGAGCCGCTCGGTGACCTCTTGGACGGTGCGGTGCACGGCAGGTGACGTGGGTGCTGGATCAGCAGACACGGGAGCGGCTCCATAGATCGACCAAGGCGGGACAGAACGGACACTAGCCCGATCTTTGGTCTCCCACAACCACAGTTCTGCAATTTGAGATGAGGAACTTAGGAATTTTGGATTACAAAAGAGGTGTGATTGACTTGCCCGGTGGGTCGACGATCAGCTTCCACGCTCGCCAGCGGCGGTGAGGTGCTCCACCTCATCCGCAGCGGCGAGGCCGTGACCCGGGCCGACATCGGGCGGATCACCGGGCTCTCCCGTCCCGCCGTGGCACTGCGGGTCGCGGGGCTGCTCGACCACGGCCTGGTGGTGGAGCACACCGACGGGCCGTCCACCGGAGGCCGCCCGCCGGCCCGGCTCGCCTTCAACGCCACCGGGGGCGTCGTCCTGGTCGCATCCCTCGGCGCCAGCCGCACCCAGATCGCCCTGTGCGACCTGGCCGGCCGCGAGCTGGCCCGCACCGATCTGGAGATCGACGTCGAGCGCGGCCCCGACGTGGTGCTGCCCCTGCTGATGGACGTGTGGGCCGACCTGCTGGAAGGCCGTCCGATGTCGTCGGTCAAGGGCGTCGGCCTCGGCGTCCCGGCCACCGTCGAGTTCGCGGCCGGCCGCACCGAGAGCGCCCGCGTCATGGCGAGCTGGACCGGCGTGGTGATCCCGCCGGTCATCTCCGCCCGCTACCCCGTGCCGGTCTTCGTGGACAACGACGTCAACGTCATCGCGATGGGCGAGTACCGCGAGGCGTACGCGCCGGAGGTCTCCGACCTGCTGTTCGTCAAGGTGTCCACCCGCATCGGCGCGGGGGTGGTCGCCGGCGGCGAGATCCTGCGCGGCGCGCTCGGCGCGGCGGGGGAGATCGGCCACATCCCCGTCCGCGACGGCGGGGGAGTGCTGTGCCGGTGCGGCAACGTCGACTGCGTCGACTCGGTGGCGAGCGGCACGGCCATTCTGCGCGACCTGCGGGCGAGCGGGCGCGACGTCGACTCGCTGTCGGACGTCGTCGCGCTGGTGCGCGCGGGGGACGCCGAGACGATGACCGTGGTGCGCAGGGCGGGACGGCTGCTCGGCGAGGTGATCGCGAGCGCGGTCAACCTGCTCAACCCGGCCGTGGTGGTGCTCGGCGGCGACGTCGCCGAGCGCTTCCAGCCGCTGGTGTCGGGGGTGCGCGAGGTCGTCTACCGGCGCTCGACGGCGCTGTCCACCCGCAGCCTGCGCATCGAGCGCAGCCGCCTCGGCCAGAGCGCGGGCATCACCGGCTGCGCCCTCATGGTCATCGACCACATACTGGCGCCCGAGGCGGTGGACGCCGCCATCGAGGGGGTCAGCGCGGGCACAGCAGCAGGCTCAGTGCTCGCTCCAGCTCATGCGCCCCTTCGACCGGCGCCGGCCAGGGGATCCGGATGAACGTCGTGTCCACGGAGTCCGAGCGCACCGTCGCGCCGTAGCGGTCGAGCTCCCACAGCCACGGCTCGCGCACCGGCTCGCCCGTCAGCGTCCGGACCGCCCGCGCGAGCTGCTCGCGGTGCGCCTCGTTCACGTGGCGGAGCATGCGCTCGGCCGCGTCGTGCACCGGGCCGGGGCCGGCGGCCAGGTACTCCTCGGCGTCCAGCATCCCCGACTCCCGGCCGGTCAGGTAGATCACGTAGCCGACGTCGACGCGGATCAGGCGCGGGCCGGCCGGATCGCCTTCCACGGCGGCGAACAGCGCCTCGTCCGGGCATCGGGCGGACACCCTCACGGCGGCCTCCCGCAGGCCCTCGGGCGGCACCGCCTGCGCCCATCCCTGCACCTTCAGCAGGCCGCGCGGATACTCGACCCCGGCCAGGGTCCGGGTCGCGGACAGGTCCACGGTCACCACGGCGTCGTCCCCGGCGCGCAGGCCGTGCAGGGCCTCGCCGGGCTTGACCAGCAGCAGCGGCCGGCCCGTGCCGTCGACGCATCCCCGGGCGGGCCCGGCCGAGCCGTCCAGCGACACATGGGTGGGCGCGGCGGCGCCGGCGAGACCGCGGACGCGCTCGGGAATCGGGGGCACCTTCACATGCATGGGCGTCGGCTCCTCGGTTCGCAGGGGCGGCGCACGACGCTTGGCGGTGCGTCACGCGCCGGGGCGGGAGGCGGCGGTGGCGCCACCCCTTCGGCTATGGTTAGGCTTGCCTAACTAAGGCTTACCTAACCACAGCGAGGTCGACATGCGCTACACCGGACCCAAGGTCCGCCTGTCCCGCCGCGCGGGCGTCCCCCTGACCCGCAAGGCGGTGCGCCATTTCGAACAGCGGCCCTACCCGCCCGGCGAGCACGGCCGCAAGACCAGCCGCCGCACCGCCGGCGACTACGGGCTGCGTCAGATGGAGAAGCAGAAGCTCCGCTGGTACTACGACGTGTCCGAGCGGCAGATGCGCAGGTACTGGGCCCTCGCGCTGCGCCGGCCCGGGCGTTCGGGCGCCGAGTTGGTGACGCTGCTGGAGTCCCGCCTGGCCTCCCTGGTGTTGCGGGCCGGCCTCGCCCCGTCCATCTACGCGGCCCGCCAGTACGTCACCCACGGCCACATCGCCGTCGACGGCCGCAAGGTCGACATTCCCAGCTATCTGGTGCGGCCCGGCCAGACCGTCGCCGTGCGCGAGAGGTCGCGCGGCATGCAGCCGTTCGTGGCCGCCGCCGAGGGCGTGTACGCCGACGAGATCACCGCGCCGTACCTGGAGACCGACCTGAGGCAACTGCGCTTCACGCTGCTCGCCACGCCGGAACGCGCGCAGGTGCGCGTCCCGGTCGACGAGCAACTCGTCGTCGAGCACTACTCCCGCTGAGCCGCCCGGCAGGGCACGGCCGGACACACCGCTCGGCGCGGGGCCGGCGCGCCCACGTGGCGCTCACCGCAGGTCCGGCCGGCGTGGCGCTCGGCGTCAGGAGTGGCCGGTATGGCGCTCGGCGTCAGGAGTGGCCGGTATGGCGCTCGGCGTCAGGAGTGCGCTGTCAGCGCAGGGTGGGGGCGTCCTCGCGAGAGGGGAGGGCCGCGCGGAGCGCCGCGATCTCGGCGCGCAGCGCGGCCAGCTCGGCGGCGACCCCCGCGACGGGGTCATCCCCCGTGGCCGGGGATCGCGCCATGGGGCCGGCGATGCCCTGGACCGCCTCGTCCGGGGCCTGGGCGGGGCTCTCGTCGCGCTCGCGCTGGTGCTCCTCCTCCATCGCGCTCACCACCACGGCGATGAACAGGTTCAGCACGACGAAGGTGCAGATCAGCACGAACACCACGAAGAACGCCCATGCCGACGGGTGCTGCTCCATGACGCGCCGGTTGATGTCCGACCAGCCGTCCCCGGTCATCACCTGGAACAGCGTGAACAGCGACGTCGGCAGGTCGCCGAAGTACTCGGGCGCCGTCGCGCCGTACAGCTTGGTGCCCATCACCGAGGCCACGTAGAGCACAAGCCCGAGCAGCATGGCGATCGAGGTCATCCCCGGGATCGCCGTGAGCAGGGCCGCCACCACGCGGCGCAGGCTCGGCACCACCGAGATCAGCCGCAGCGCGCGCAGGATGCGCAGCGCGCGCAGCACCGACAGCCCGCCCGCCGTCGGCAGGAACGACACTGCCACGATCACCGTGTCGAACAGGTTCCACGGGTCCAGCACGAACCGCGCCCGGTAGACGTACATCTTCGCCAGCAGCTCGGCGACGAACACGTACAGCGCGGCGTGGTCCACCACGTGCAGCACCGAGCCGTACGCCGCCGTCGCCTCCGGCGAGGTCTCCACCCCCAGGGTCGCCGCGTTGACCACGATCACGACGATGATCGCGCGCTGGAACCACGCCGACTCGATGACACGGCGGACACGTTCACGCATGGGGGCGAGCACTCCAGGGGTCGGTGGACCGGTCGCGCAAGATCTTAGAGTCTGCGCGGATGCCCCACGTCCGGGGCGCCGTCCGCGTCACTCAGGCAAGGCCGGCACGCCGCCGGTTCTTGGAATGATCTGGGAACCATGTCGTGGACGGCGCGGGAAACGGCACATGGCGGACCGACGGTCGGCCCGTTCGGGCCCGTCGGCTCACAGAGATCTCCCAGGACCTCCCCGGCGCCGCTCAGGCGGGTGGCCCAGGCTTTCCCGCCAGGAGTTCCGCCACGCGAAGGGAGATCGATGATCGAGGTAAGGGGACTCAGCAAGCGCTTCGGCCGGGTGACGGCGGTGGACGACCTGACGTTCGACGTCAGGCCGGGCGCGGTGACCGGCTTCCTCGGCCCGAACGGGGCGGGCAAGACGACCACGATGCGCATGATCTTGGGACTCGACGCGCCGAGCGGCGGCCACACTCGGGTGCTGGGCGCCCGGTACGCCGACCTGCCGGCGCCGATGCGCGCGGTCGGCGCTCTGCTCGACGCCGGAGCCGTGCACCCACGCAGGACCGCCCGGGACCATCTGACGTGCCTCGCACTCAGCAACCGGATATCCCGCACACGTGTCGAGGAGGTGCTCCAGCTGACCGGGCTGGCGTCGGTGGCGCGACGCGCGGCCGGTGGCTTCTCTCTCGGTATGAGCCAGCGGCTGGGGATCGCCGCCGCCCTGCTGGGTGACCCGGCGGTGCTCGTCTTCGACGAGCCGGTGAACGGGCTCGACCCCGAAGGCATCGTGTGGATCCGCACGCTGATGCGCGACCTGGCCGCCGAAGGGCGCACGGTCCTGGTCTCCAGCCATCTGATGGCCGAGATGGCGCTCACCGCCGACCACCTGGTCGTCGTCGGGCGCGGCCGGCTGATCGCCGACATCGCCGCCGACACGTTCGTGAAGTCCGGCGAGGTCCGCGTCCGCACTCCTGGCGCGGAGGAGTTCGCCCGCACGTTGAGCGCCTCCGGGGCGGACGTGCGGAGGGAAGCCTCAGACGGCCTGGTCGTGAGCGGTATGGCGGCCGAGGAGATCGGACGGGTCGCGGCGGCCGCGGGTGTGGTCCTGTACGAGCTCACGCCGCTGCGGACCTCGCTCGAGGAGGCGTTCATGGAGCTGACGCGCGACAGCGTGGAGTACGGCGTGGCGGACGGGGCGGCGCGGTGAGCGGACGGCGCAGGGACGGTACAGGGACGCATGGTGAACGGAGGGGCGTTGTGAGCGAACGGCGGGAACGGCGGGGGCACGGCATGGCCCGCGCAGGCGGTGCGGTGCACGAGCGGCAGAGGTTCGGCGACGTGCTCAGCTCGGAGTGGGCCAAGGCGCGCACCATCCGGTCCACCTGGTGTGTCATGATCGCCGTCGTGGCGATCGGCGCGCTGTTCGGCGTCCTGTTCGCGAGCGCGGGGGCCCGGGAGTACACGACGGCCACGGTGGCCGAGCGTGGGGACTTCGATCCTTTCGGCATGACCTTCCGCGCGCTCTTCTTCATGCAGTTGCTGGTCGGATACCTGGGCATGCGCACCGTCACGGTGGAGTACGTCACAAGGACGCTGCCCGGCGTTCTGGTCGCGGCGCCGCGGCGGGGGCGCCTGCTGGCGGCCAAGGCGGTGGTCTGCGCGGCCATGGCCTTCGTGGTCGGCGAGGTGGCAGTGTGGGCCGTCTACTTCACCGGCAGGGCCGTGCTGGCCGCGCGGGCGGTGCCCGTCTACGACCTCGGGCAGCCGGGCGTAGCGCGGGCGATGGTGGGCGCGGGCCTTCTCATGGCGACGATGAGCCTGTTCGGGCTGGCGATCGGGTTCCTCGTACGGGTCACCTCCGGCGGGCTCGCCGTCCTGGTCGTCATCGCCGCCCTGGTGCCGTCGATGGCCCCCGTCTTCCCCGCATGGCTGGCGTCCTTCGTGACGAAGTACTGGCCGACGCCGGCGGGAGGGCGGCTGGTGAGCGTGCATGACCGGTTCGACCTGCTGTCACCCTGGACGGGGTACGCGGTGTTCTGCGGATACGTCGCCGTCGCCCTGCTCGTGGCCGCCGCCGTCTTCCGGAGGCGCGACGCCTGACGCCCGTCGCCACGGGCGGACGGCGTGGGGCGACCGTGCGGTGGCCGTGCGGTGGCCGGTCCGCGAGACAGGAGGCGGAGATGGAGCGGGATGGGCAGGGGCCGGGCGTCCGCCGGCGGCGGGGAGAGCGGCTGCTGGTCGTGGACGACGAGCCGACGGTGCGCGAGTTGCTGTCGGCGACCCTGCGCTTCGCGGGTTTCACCGTCACCTCGGCCGCCACCGGAGCCGAGGCCCTCGCCGCGGCGCGTGACCAGCCGCCCGACCTGGTGCTCCTCGATGTGATGTTGCCCGATCTGGATGGGTTCGAGGTCGTGCGGCGGCTGCGCGACCTGGTCAGGCCGCCGGTTCCCGTCCTGTTCCTCTCCGCCCGGGACTCGCCGGCCGACAAGGTGACCGGCCTGACGCTCGGCGGGGACGACTACGTCACCAAGCCGTTCGACCTGGAGGAGCTGATCGCGCGTATCGGGGCGATCCTGAGACGCACCGGCTCGCCCGGCGCAGGCACCCTGGTCATCGGGGACCTGGAAGTCGACCCGGAGGGGCACCATGTCACGCGGGCGGGGCGGCCCGTGCGGCTGTCGCCCACCGAGTTCCGGCTGCTGTGCTACCTGGCGGTCAACGCGGGGAGGGTCGTGTCCAAGGCACGCATCCTCGACCACGTGTGGCAATACGATTTCGCCGGAGACGCGAGCATCGTCGACACCTACGTCAGCTATCTGCGCCGCAAGCTCGACTCCGCCGGGCCCAAGCTGATCCACACCATCCACGGGGTGGGCTACGTGCTCCGTGAGTCCCGGTGAGCCGGGCACGCGTCCCACGCGTCCGGCGCGCGGTGGCGGGGGTCCTGTGAGCGCGCCGGGCCGGCTCGGGCGGGTGTCGTTGCGCGCACGGCTGCTGTTCATCACCAGCGTTCTGCTGGCGGTGGGGCTCGTGCTCGGCGGGTCCATCGTGATCGGCCTCCTGCGCGCGAACCTCGTGGACCGCGTCGACCGGCAGTTGCGCGCGCTCGGCGGCCTGGCCGCGCTGATGCCCGCGGGACTCCCGGGCGCCGGCCGTGACCAGGACGGGTCCGGTCCCCTGGGCGGGCGGGCGCTCGCCGCGAACTTCGATCTGATCACCGAGATCCACCTCGCCGACCTCGCCGCCGACGGCACGGTCCGCAGCCAGACCCGCGTTCCGGGCGGCTCGGTCGCCGGCGGGCCCGCTCTGCCGGTTCTGGACACCGCGGCGGTCGCCCGGCACGGACGGCGTCCGTTCGAGGTGGGCGGCCTGGGAGGCACGAGACGATGGCGCGTGGTCGCCGTGCCTCGGCCGGTGCGGCCGCCCGGGGGCGCCGCGCCGCTGGGGGACGGGGGCAGCGTCGTCGTGGCGGCGTCGCTCGAAGCCGTCTCCACCACGGTCGGGCGGCTGCGGGCTGCGTTTCTGGGGGCCGGGTCGGTCCTGCTTGTTCTGCTCACGCTGTGCGGCTGGTTCGCGATCACGGCGGGGTTGCGCCCGCTGCGCCGCATCGAGGACACCGCGGCGGCCATCGCCTCGGGAGACCTGGCCCGGCGGGTTCCCCGCGTGGCCGGGCCCGCGACCGAGATCGGCCGCCTCTCCGCCTCGCTCAACGGCATGCTCGCCCAGATCGAGCGGGCGTTCGCCGCGCGGGCCGACTCCGAGGCGCGGCTGCGGAGGTTCGTCGCCGACGTCGGCCACGAGTTGCGCACCCCGCTGTTCGGCATCAAAGGGTTCTCCGAGCTGTATCGCATGGGCGGTCTGAGCGATGTCGGGCTCGCCATGGCCCGCATCGAGAGCGAGTCGGGCCGCCTGGCCCGCCTCGTCGACGACCTGCTGTTGCTCGCGCGGCTGGACGATGGCGGGGATGCGCTCCCCCTCGACCTGGCGCCGATGGACCTGCGGACCCTTGCCGCCGACGCGCGCCTGGATCTGAGGGCGCTCGCCCGCGACCGGCCGGTCGAGCTGACCGGCCCCGGCGGCGGCCCGCCCGCTTCGGCGCCGGTGCTCGGCGACGAGGCGCGCCTGCGCCAGGTGGTGAGCAATCTGGTGGGCAACGTCGTGGCGCACACGCCCGCCGGCACCCGCGTGCGCGTCGGCGTGGGGACGGTGGACTCCGAGGCCGTCCTGGTGGTCGAGGACGACGGGCCCGGCCTGACCCCGGAACAGGCCGCCCGGGCGTTCGACCGGTTCTACCGCGCGGACGCTTCGCGGAGCAGATCGGGCGGCGGTGGGGCGGGCCTCGGCCTCGCCATCGCGCAGTCGATGGCGGCGGCGCACGGCGGCCGGGTCACCCTGCGCACCACCCCCGGTCACGGCGCCGCGTTCACACTGGTCCTGCCCCTCGCGCGCTGAAGCCGGCGGGCCTTCACGCCTCCGGCGGCACGCGGGCAGGGGGGATCACTGTGGTGGGCCGTAGGGCTCGATCGGGGGGTCGGCGAAGGGGCCCTCGCCGGGCGGGGTGACGCGCTGGCCGGCCTGCTCGGTGACGCGCACGGCGTACAGCCCCTGGCCCGGGTCGAGCGGCACCAGCCCGTAGGCGGTGTCCACCTCCTCCTCGCTCAGGCCGAGCCTGCGCATGGCTTCCTCGAGGGTCGCCTCCGCCGGCGGCAGCTCCACGGTGACCAGGACCATGCGGCCCACGCTACGCGTCCCCGCCCCGCCCGTACACGTCGCCCCCGCCTCGTCACAGCCGGTGACGCTCCGCTCGGCGGCGCAGCGCCGCGACCAGCGCCGCGGCGTCGGCGACGCCGTACCCGTAGTCATAGTCGAAGCCCACGGTGCTGCGGTCCTCGGCGGTGCGGTGCAGCAGGGTGCGCAACTGGCTCGGGGAGATGCGCGAGGCCGGCCAGCGCGTGCGGATCGCGGCCACCAGGCCCGCGGCGACCGGGCAGGCCGCCGAGGTGCCCGAGTCGGGGACGTCGTCGCCGAACGCCTTGGACCCGGCGAAGTGCGTGTACGCGCAGACGTCGGGCTTGCGGTCGCTGAGCCGCCCCGGGCCCTGGGAGGAGTACCCCACCCTTTCGCCGTTGGTGTCGACCCCGCCGACCGACAGCACCTGCGGATGGGAGTTGGCGCCCACGATGGGACGGCCCGGATAGGCGCACCGCCGGTCCTTGCATTCGGTGCCGCAGTTGCCCGCCGCGAACAGGATGTCCGCCCCGGCCTGCTCCAGGCTGCCGACGATGATGTTGAACGGGTGGGCCGCGTTGTCGGAGTAGTTGCCCGGCTGCCCGGGCGGCAGGTCCCACAGCGGGGAGAACGAGCCCCAGCTGTTGCTGACGACCAGCGCGCGGGAGTCGGCGGGCTGGGCGTCCAGGACCGTGCGCAGGTGGGCGAAGGCCGCCACCGCGTCCGACAGCAGGCCGTCCATGACCGTGCCGCCCTGCCGCCGCGACAGCAGGATCGGCACGTCGACCAGCGTGGCGCGCGGCGCGGCGATCAGCGTGTCGAAGGCGCACATCGTGCCGTGGTCCACCGCGAACCCGCCCGGCTCGCCGGTGACGCCGGAGGGGTTCCAGCTGCGCCCGCGGTCGACCGTGACGTCCTTGCCGAGGTGGTCGCGCACGTGGGCGGCGTTGACGCCGGTGTCGCAGACGGCCAGCGCCACGCCGGCGCCGTCGTAGCCCTCGGCGTGCAGCTCGGGCACCCGCAGCAGGCGGGCCACGTCCTGCCAGGTGCCGACGGGCGGGCTGCCGCCGCAGGTGAGGCTGGTCTCGATGAGCGGGTCGGCGTAGACGCCCACGACGTCGCGGCCGCGGCCGGGCAGCAGCGCCATGCGCGCCGAGCTCTCGTCGTCGGCGATCTCGCCCCGGACCAGGACCGACGCCTCCTCCGGCGCCAGGGAGAACACCAGCGGCTGGTGCAGCGACAGCGGGTCGCCGCCGGCGGAGGCGGGGTGGGCGCGGGGGAGGGCGACGGGGGTGAAGGAGTGGTCCAGCGCGACCCCGGGGAGGCCGTCGGTGACGTCCGCGGTGGTGGCGGTGAGGTCGGGCGCCGCGACGGCGGCGACCACGTCGGGCGAGGGACGGAGCTGGATCAGGACCCGCATGAGGACACCACCCTGAGATCGCCAAGTCGTGACACCACCACATTCCTGTATCCACGACACCCCCGTCCACCAGCAGAAATACCGTGTCTCCCCGCATTCCCCGCGATTCGCCGAACCAATTTCCGCCGCCCGGCCCTCGCCGCCGCCCACCGCCCGGCGGCACCTCTCGGCACGCCCACCGCGCCGTCCCCTGCCCGCCACCCGGGTCGCCGCCTCCCCGCCGCCTCGCCCCTGCCTCGCCGCCGTCCGGTCGCCGTCGCCCCGCCCGCCCGCCCGCCGGCCGGCTCGCCGCCGGACCCGCCCGGCCGCGACCGCGTCCATCCGGGAGTCGTGAGAGCCGGGGCTTCGAGCGCGCGGCGGCGCGCGGATGCGGGTGGACGGGAAACGTTCAGCGGGTGTGCGGGCCGAGGGCCGTGCCGGGGCCGGCGAGCTGCGCCGCCGTCACGCGGGTGCACGGGCCGGCGGCCGGTGGCGGTCCGGTGGCGCGTAAGGCTTTCGCGGAGGGCGGGGGTTGACTACCTTGAGACCCGTGATCGCCGAGGTAGATACCCCATCCCGTCCCGGTTCCGGAGCGACGGGAGAGCATTGGATCCCCGTCCGGGCCCGACTGATCGTGGCCAGCGCCTTCATGCTGTTCCTCGAACTGGCGCTGATCCGCTGGACGGGGTCCAACATCGTCCACCTCAGCTACTTCACCAACTTCGTGCTGCTCGGCTCGTTCCTCGGCATCGGGCTGGGCTTCCTGCGCGTCGGCCGCTCCACGAGGCAGCCGTACTACTCGCCGGTCGTCTTGGCCGCGCTGGTGCTGATCGTCTACTACTTCCCGGTCACCGTGGACCGCCAGACCGAAGGCGTGCTGTACTTCACCAGCCTGTCCACCAGCGGCCCTCCCGCCTGGGCCATCCTGCCGGTGGTGTTCGCCGCCGCGGCGCTGGTGCTCATGGGGCCGGCCGAGCTGGTCGGCCGATGCTTCCCCGAGCTGCCCCGGCTGGAGGCCTACCGCTACGACCTGATCGGCAGCCTCACCGGCATCGCCATGTTCTCGCTGTTGTCGCTGGCAAGCGCGCCGCCGGTCGCCTGGGGCATCATCGCCGCCTGCGCCTACGGCGTCCTGCTGCGGCCGCGCTCCATCGGCCGCTACCTGGGGTTGGTCACCTTCCCCTCCCTGGTCGTCATCGCGGCCCTGGCGGTGGAGACCTTCACCGCGGGCGCGCTGTGGTCGCCGTACTACAAGGTCACCTACCAGCAGCACTTCCTCGGCGATGTGCCGATCATGGACATCGCGGTCAACGGCATCCCGCACCAGCAGGCCATCCCCGCCGCCGCCCGGCTGCAGTGGGAGCGCCAGTACGCCCTGCCCTACGAGCGCGCGGCGTCGGCGGCGAACCTCGACGACGTGCTCATCGTCGGCGCGGGCAGCGGGACCGACGTGGCCATCGCGCTGTCCAAGGGCGCCAAGCACGTCGACGCGGTCGAGATCGACCCCAAGCTGAGAGAGCTGGGCGGCGTCTACCACCCCGACCGGCCCTACCAGGACCCGCGCGTCACCACCCACATCACCGACGGCCGCGCCTACCTCGAACGCACCGACAAGAAGTACGACCTCATCCTGTTCGCCCTGCCCGACTCGCTCACCCTGGTGTCCGGCGCGAGTTCGCTGCGCCTGGAGAGCTACCTGTTCACCCAGCAGGCCATGCGCGCCGCGCACGACCACCTCAAGCCGGGCGGCGCGTTCTCGATGTACAACTACTACCGCGAACAGTGGCTGGTCGACCGGCTCGCCTCCACCGCCCAGGCCGCCTTCGGTCACAAGCCGTGCGTCGACGAGGTCGGCTCGGGGCAGCAGGCGGTCATCACCGCGGGCGTCACCGCGGACGCCCAGCGCTGCGCCTCCGAATGGGCCGGCGCCAAGGCCGACACCCCGCCCCCGGCCGTGGACGACCGTCCCTTCCTCTACCTGCACGGGCGCGACATCCCGTCCATCTACCTGATCGCGCTCGGCCTGATCCTGCTGGTCAGCATCGTCGCGGTGCGCGCGGTCGCCGGGCCGTTCCGCAGGATGCGCCCCTACGCCGACCTGTTCCTGCTCGGGGTGTCGTTCCTGCTGCTGGAGACCAAGAACGTCACCGGGTTCGCGCTGCTTTTCGGCACCACCTGGGTGGTCAACGCCATCGTCTTCGCCGGGGTGCTCGTGGCGGTGCTGGCCGCGGTGGAGGTGACGCGGCGCTTCCGCACGCCGCCGCTGCCGGTGATGTACGCCATCCTGCTCGGCGGCCTGGTGCTGGCCGCGCTGGTGCCGAACTCCTGGCTGCTCGGGCTGCCGGTGCCGCTGCGGGTGGTCTGCGCGGTGGTGGTGGCCTTCCTGCCCATCTTCGCGGCCAACGTCGTGTTCGCCAAGCGGTTCGCCGACACCTCCGACGCCACGGTCGCCTTCGGCGCCAACCTGCTGGGCGCCATCCTCGGCGGGTGCCTGGAGTACCTCTCGCTCGTCATCGGCTACGAGGGGCTGCTGGTGGTCGCCGGCCTGCTCTATCTGGGCGCCTTCGCCCTGCTGCCCCGCACCGCACGGGCCCTGTAGGCGCCCGGGTCCCCTGCTCCGCCATGACGGCCGTCCGCTCGGAAGGCGGACGGCCGTCGTCGCATCGGCGGACGCCCGCGCCTGCCGGGCGTGGCCGACGGCGGGCGTCGGAAGCGGCGGGGGTCAGAAACCGCAGGCTTCCTTGAGGCTCTTGGCGGCCGCCTTGCTCTGCCGGTTGGGCGTCGGCGTCCTGACCGGAGTGGGGGCCGTCGCCGAGCGCGAGGTGGACGGCGTCGCCGAGGAACCGCCGCCGGAGGGCGTCGCGCTCGCGCCGGTGGTCCCCGACGCGGCCGCGGCGGCGGTCGCGCCCGCGGCCACGGTGCCGGACCCGGTGCGCTCGGACTCCTTGACCGCCTGCACGGTGAGCCGCCGGATCTTCACCCAGTCGGCGGCGCCCGGCCAGATGGTGGGCGGCACGAACTGCAGGCTGGTGGTCTTGGCGTCCTTGACCTTCACCGCCAGCGGCACGAGGTGCTCCAGCAGGTCGCGCGGGATGTCGGTGCGGAACAGGTGCCGCGTCGCGGTGGCGATCTTGCCGAAGTTGGCGAGCACCACGCTGGGCGTCGCCTGGTTGAGCAGGGCGCCCATCACGCAGCGCTGCCGGGACATGCGCGAGAAGTCGTCGCTGTCGACCCGCGAGCGGCCGTACCAGAGCACGTGCTCGCCGTCGAGCCGCTGGTATCCGGCCTTGATCGTGCCCGCGGTGCCGAAGTGGCCGCCCCACCTGATGTCCTGCTCGACGCGGATCTTCAGCCCGCCGATCGCGTCGATGAGCGCGGCGAATCCGTACATGTCGACGATCGCGTAGTAGTCGACCTTGATCCCGAGGGTGTAGCCGATGGCGCTCTTGAGCTCGCGCGGGCCCCTGCCCTTGCCGAGGTGGTCCTCGGCGTACTGCCAGACCTCGTTGAGCAGGCCCTGGCCAGAGTCGCCGGTGAACCCGTTCGGGAACCGCGCGGCGAGCGGGTCGCCCTTGGGGAAGTGCACGAACTGCAGGTTGCGCGGCAGGCTGAACATGACCGAGTTGCCGGTGCGGACGTCGACGCTGGCCACCGTCATGCTGTCGGTGCGCACGCCCGTGCGGTCGCCCGCGGCGTCACCGCCGATGAGCAGGAAGTTGACCCTGCGGCGGCCGTTCCACGGGTCCTCCTGCTTGACGGGGGCCACGCTCGTGCCCGGTTCGGGCTGGAAGATGTCGTTGGTGGTCTGCCGCACGGTCAGCATGCCTCCGGCCGTGAGGGCGAAGGGCCCCATCACGCCCACGCACAGGATGCCGACCACGATGCCCGAGATCACCTGCCCCGACTGCGGGAGCCGGTCGGGGCCGAGGGCGATGTAGGAGGTGATGACCAGGGCGAACCAGGCGAGCGCGCCGATCGTGGCGGCGACCACGATGGTCACCCAGACGCCGTCCTTGACGGCCAGGCCCAGATTGGCGTCGATGACCACCGCGAAGATCACGGCGGCCGCCAGGAGGGCGCCGAAGACGCCGAGCAGGATGAACCCGGTGCGCCGCTGACCGGCCCGCAGGTGCGCCGCGCCCGGGACGACGGTGGACAGCAGTGTCCAGCCGATGACCGAGCCGGTCGTCGGGGGCTTGGCGAAGCGGGGGAGGGCCGCCTTGCGCTCCTCGGAGTCCCGCGCGGAGCCGCCTGTGCTTCCCGCGGAGCCGTCCACCGCGGACGGCCGGGCCGGCGCACCCGTGGCGGACGGCCGGGTCGGGGCGCCCGTGGCGGACGGCCGGCCTGTGGCGTTCGTGGCGGGCTGCCGGGCCGGGGCGTCCGTGGCGGAGGCCCGATCGCCGGAGTCCCCGGCGGGCGGATCCTGCGGGTCGCCCTCACGGCCGGACCTCGTCCGGGCGCGGCCCTCGGCGGACGCGGATCGCCTGTGCTCTTCGGAGGAAACCGGTGGCGCGTGGCCCTCTCGGGAGACGGGTGGCGCGGAGCCGTTCGCCGGCGCGGGTTGGCCGGAGCCGTCCCCGTCCGCCTCTCCCGCGGTACGGCCAAGAGGCGTGGTCACACGTGCTCCCTCATGACGGTTGGATTCTCCCGTCAACCAGGAGAAACCCATCATTGGCCCCCCGCGGGTTCACGGATGCCCAGGATTCTAACCCCCATACCTGGACATCACTGACGCAAAGCCAATATTGGGGAATCGGACGGTAACAAGCAGCTGAAGCCACAGCCGTTCGGCGGCCATCCGCGGGCCCTCGGCACGGTCGCCCGTGACGGCGGGCCCATGGCCTCCCGGCGCGGTCGGTCCGCTTCCGCGCCGGGAGGGCCGCCTTCGAGGCTCCGACCACCGTGACGTCGGGCTAGGAGGTCGAGGAGGAGGAGGCCAGCCAGGTGTTGCACTGGTAGGCCTTGGTCCGCTCGTACCCCTGCCGGAACCACCGGCCGCTGTTGGGCGGGCTGCCGTGGTCGCGTGGATACCCCGGCCAGTCGCCGACGTTGGAGAAGAAGTAGAACAGGTTGTTGCGGCGGACCGGCGGGATCGGGTAGCTGGTGGCCACCGACCGCATCCACATGCCGCTGAAGCAGTTGGCCTGAAGCTCGTACCGGCGGCTCAGGGCCAGCCTGCCGCTCAGCGTGCGCGAGGACAGCGTCTTGCTCCACCAGGAGTTCGCCAGCCCCGACAACTGCTGCACGTGGTGGCCGTACTCGTGGGCCATCATGCCGATGATCGCCCCGTGCCAGCTCGACAGCGAGCCGTATCCGCGCTGGTTGCCCCGTCCGCGCGACATCGCCGACGTCGAGGCGTAGATCGTCGTGTTGCGCGGGCAGTAGTAGGGGACGATGCTGCCCCGCTGCGGGAAGTCGCCGCACGCGCCCCGTCCGCCGCGCGCCGTGATCGCGTAGTGCGGCGGCGCGAAGTCGATGCCGACCCGCCCGAGCGCGGCCGACCACGTGCGGCTCATGCACTGCCCCGTCTTCAGGATCAGCGACTTCAGCTGAGCGTCGTTGAAGACGTTGGTAGCCGTGGCGCGGCAGGCGGTCCGCGGCAGGCTGCCGGCCCGGTAGAGGGTGTTGCCGGTCAGGGTCGTGTTCAGCCGCGGCCGGGAGGTCGTCGTGCCGGTGTCGGAGGACGTCGAGGAGTCGCTGGACGACCTGGTCGGCCGGGGGTTCGAGGTCGGGGCGGAGGTCGAGGTCGGGAACGGCTTGGGGGTGTACGGGGAGAACGTGGGAACCGCGAACGTCGGGATCGCCACCGGCGAGGGCGGCTCGGCGTGCCGGGCGCTCTTCAACGCCGCCGAGCCGATGACCAGCAGCACGAACACCGCGGCGATCACGCCGAGAAGGCCGCCGGCGACCGCCGCGCCGCTGGACTTGCGCTTGGGCGGGCGCCAGTTCGGCCCGTAGGGCCCGTGCGGTCCCCGGGGCGGCCCGGGCGGCGTCCACCCGGGCGAGGGCGACGGCAGCGGCCCCTGTCCTCCCGGGTGGGGGCCCTGCCCTCCCGGGTATGGCGCCTGGCCGCCCGGGTATGGAGGCGTCCCCTGGAACGGCGGCCGGCCGGTCGGCTGCGGCTGCCCGCCCGGCGCGTACGGCGCCTGGCCGCCACCCGGCGGGTACTGCCCTCCTCCGGGATGCGGGCCCCCTCCGGGGTACTGACCTCCTCCCGGGTACGGCCCTCCTCCGGGATAGGGGCCCCCTCCCGGATACGGTCCTCCGCCGGGATGCGGGCCGCCCCCCGGGGGCGGCGCGGCGGGATGTGGCGGGCCCTGCGGAGGCGGCGCCCCCGGTCCCGGCGGCGGATACGGCTGACGGTACGGCTGTTGCGGCCCCGGCGGCTGCCCCTGGCCCGGCGCGGGAGGGCCGCCGGGCGCCGGACGCGAGCCCGGCGGCGCCTGCGGCGGGTACCCCTGGGGCGGGTAGCCGGGAGGCGGCTGCCGGGAGTCACGGGGCTGCCACCCGCCGTCCGGGGCGTCCGGGTGAGGGGGCGGCGGCGCGGCGGGGGAGCCGCCGGGCGGTCCGTTCCATGCCGGTTCTTGCGGAGGCGGATACGGATGGCGTCCGCCGGGTGACGATTGATTCGGATACTGACCGTTACTCGCCATTTCCGGCTGCCCCCTTCTCGGCCCCACCAGACCGAGCGTTCTCCCCCGTCACAAGATCCACATTCTGCATCATTTTGGGCAGAACTGTACTCAATTCCCAGTAGTCACGGATGTCGCGGTATCTGGTTACATTCTGAAATCATCCAAGGTGATCTCTGCGATAGTCCGGAATCGCCGGACCGGTCTGCCCTAGCTTCGATGCATGAATCTGCAGCAGCTGCGTTATGTGGTCGCCACTGCGGAGCACCGCACCATGACCGACGCGGCACGATCGCTTTACATCGCGCAGCCCGCGCTTTCCCGCGCGATTCGCGACCTCGAACGGGAACTCGGCATGACGCTTTTCGCGCGTTCCGGCCGGGGAGTGGTCGTGACGGCGCAGGGACGCCGCGTCGTCAAACTCGCCAAGGAAGCGCTGGACGCCGTGCACGAGATCGAGGCGCTGGCCACGCACACCCATTCGGGCGCCGGCGAGCTGCGCGTCGCCTCACCGCCGAGCCTGGAGCCGGCGCTGGCCGGGCGGCTCCTGCCCGCCTACGTCTCCGAGCACCCGGGGGTGCGGGTGCAGGTCGTCCGGTGCGACGGGCGCGACGGCGTGGTGAACGCGGTCAGGGAGCAGCGCGCCGACCTGGGCCTGACCGACCTGCCCGTGCCGGCCGACCTGGTGAGCCACCCCCTGGAACGCCAGGAGATCGTGCTCATCTCCCCGCCCGGCCTTGACCTCCCCGGGTCGGTCGCGATGAGCCGCCTGAACGGCATGCGCATCGTCCTGCCCCAGCCCGGCAGCGCCCGGCGCCGGGAGTTCGAGCAGCTGTTCGCCACCCACGGCGTGCGGCCGGTCGTGGTCGCCGAGACCGACGAGCGCGGCGGCTGGCCCGTCACGGTCCGCACCGCCTCGGCGTCCCTGCTCGGCTACCGCACGATGGCCGACCAAGCCCTCAGGGCCGGGCTGGTCGTCCGCTCCCTGGACCCGCCGCTGCGCCGCATCATCGCCCTGGTGCACACGCGCAGGCGCATCCCCGCGATGGCGCAGGACTTCCTCACCGTGGCCGAGAGCGGATCAGCCGTCTGAGCCGTTTTGGAGCGTTCCCGAACGGCTCGCGCCGGCCTCCGCCGGTGCGGACGCGGCCGGCGGGGAGCTGGCGTACGCTTGCGGCGATGCATACTCTGCGCCTGCGCGACCGCGAGTTCCGGCCGGGCGAACACGCCGTCATGGCCGTCGTGAACCGCACCCCCGACTCCTTCTACGACCGGGGCAGGACGTTCGGCTTCGACGCCGCCCTGGCCGCCGTCGGCGAGGCGGTCGCCGCCGGTGCCGACATCGTGGACATCGGCGGGGTGAAGGCCGGCCCGGGCGACACCGTGGACCCCGCCGAGGAGATCCGCAGGGTCGCCGACCTGGTGGCGGCCGTGCGCGAGGCGCACCCCGACCTGGTGATCAGCGTGGACACCTGGCGGGCCGAGGTCGGCGAGGTGGTGGCCGGCGCCGGCGCCGACCTGCTCAACGACACCTGGGGCGGACCGGACCCCGGCCTGGCCGAGGTCGCGGCCAAGCACGGCATAGGGCTGGTGTGCGCCCACGCCGGCGGGGTGATCCCGAGGACCCGCCCGCACCGCATCGGCTACCGCGACGTGGTCGCCGACGTCGTCTCCCACACCGTCGCCCTGGCCGAGCGGGCCGTGCGCGCCGGGGTGCGCGAGGACGCCATCCTGATCGACCCCGCGCACGACTTCGGCAAGAACACCTGGCACTCCCTGGAGGTCGGCCGCCGGCTCGGAGAACTGGTGGACACCGGCTGGCCGGTGCTGGTCGCGGTCTCCAACAAGGACTTCGTGGGCGAGACGCTCGGCGGACTCCCCGTGGACGAGCGCCACGCCGGGACGATCGCCACGCTCGCCGTCTCCGCCTGGCAGGGAGCGCGGGTCTTCCGCGTCCACGACGCCGCCTCGGCCCGCGCCGCGCTCGCCACCGTCGGCGCGCTGCGCCCCCCGCCGGGCGGTCAGCTGTAGATCACCGACAGGAACCGGGTCAGGATGGCCTCGCGAGCCGGGGCCGGCAGCGCGTCCAGCACCGCGTTGACCACCGCCATCTCCGGCTGGCCCTCCCCGCCGAGGTCGATGCCGACCGAGGCGGCAAGCTCGGTGAAGGTGGCGTCGTCGATCGCGTCCAGGTCGAGAGTGGCCAGGATCTCGGCCAGGCCCTCCGGCACCCGCGGCGGGCCCGCCGCCCGCGCCGCCTCCGCGGACGCGGCGATCACCTCCAGCATCGCCTCCACGCCCGCCAGGGTCACCCCGGTCACCGTCACGTGCAGGTTGGCCGGGATGCCGGCGTAGGAAAGCTGCGGCTGCAGGAACCAGCCGAGCTTGCGCGCCTCGTCCGACAGCACGAACACGTCCACGTCGTCCCCCGCGAAGGCCACCAGCGAGGCCTCCGGCTCACCGAGCACCCGCAGGCCTGGGATGGCGCCGATGCCCTCGGCCAGCCGCCGGGTCGCGGTCAGGGTGTCGCGGGCCAGGGCCAGGTAGCCCTCGCGGCCCAGGGCGTTCAGCGTCGCCCACGCGCCGCCGAGCGGCCCGGCCGACTTCGAGCTCTGCACGGTCGCGTTGATCACCGTGTAGCCGGGCCAGGCGGCCGAGGCGAAGTAGGCGGCGCGGCGCAGGGCGGGGTCGGAGAACAGCACGACCGAGGCGCCCTTCGGGGCGTAGCCGAACTTGTGCAGGTCGCACGATATGGACGTCACCCCGGGCACCGACAGGTCGAACGGCGGGACGCTCGCCCCCGCCTCCGCCAGCCAGGGCAGCAACCAGCCGCCCACGCAGGCGTCCACGTGGCACAGCACCCCGCGTCCGGCCGCGATCGCCGCGATGTCGGCGACCGGGTCGACGACCCCCTGCGGATAGGACGGGGCCGAGGCCACCACCAGCACCGTGTCCGGGGTGATCGCCTCGGCCACGGCCTCGGGGACCGCGCGGAAGGTGGCGGGGTCCACGGGCACCGGCGCCACTTCCAGGCCGAGGTAGTGCGCCGCCTTGTGGAAGGCGGGGTGCGCCGTGACCGGCACGACGACGCGGGGACGTCCGGCGACGGGACGGGCGTCCCGGGCGGCCTTCATCGCGAGCATGATCGACTCGGTGCCTCCGCTGGTGAAGATGCCCGGCGTGCCGGGCCCCCCGCCGAGCAGGCCGGCCACCGCGCCCACGACCTGCCGCTCCATCGCGACGGCGCTCGGGAAGGCGGTGGGGTCGAGGGTGTTGACCTCGAGCATCTCGAAGTAGGCGCGGGCCGCGGCGTCGTGCACCTCCGGGCGCCCGGTGTCGTAGACGTAGGCGGTGACCTTGCCGCCGCGCACCTGCAGGTCGTGCCGTCTCAGCAGGGAGATCTCCGCCAGCAGGTCTTCGGAGGTCCGGCCGTTCTCGGGAAGCACGCGGTTCTCCCTCGCCAGATGGTGCGGCGTCGCCGCACGTGATCGGCGTGGGAGGTTATCACGAGGTTCCGGGCAGGCGGAACAGGCGGTCGATCAACAGGTGCAGATGCCGCTTGAACCGCTCCAGCAGCCAGGCGTCGGGCGGCCCGGGGATGTGCCCCATCACCGTTGCCTGGGTCGTGATGCCCTGCACCATCCAGATCACCGTCCACAGCCCGAGCTCAAGGTCGACCTCAGGGTCCATGTACCCCTTCTCCAGCGCCGGCTGGACCCCCTCGAGCACCATCTGCAAAATCGGCTGGATGAACTGTTCCTCAAGCTCGGCCAGGTCGGCGGCGTCCAGCAGGGAGCGGTGCACCCACAACTGCGTCCGCTCCGGGTTGCTGAGCGTGTACTCCGTATAGTCGTCCAGCAGCCGGTGCAGCGACTCCACCGTCTTCTCGGGCGTCTCGGTCGAGAACTGCGTCATGACCGCCTCGCGCGCGGCCCGCTCCTGCTCGAACAGCCGCCGCACGACCGCCAGGTAGAGATCGCGCTTGTGACCCACGATCTCTTCCACGGTGGCGAGGTCGAACCCGGCGGTGTCGGCGATCTGCTGCAAGGACGTCCCGTCGTAGCCGAAGGCCGCGAACAGCTTGATGGCGGCGCGCATCAGCAGCTCGCGGTCGCTTTCCCGCTCGGAGGTCATAGAACCGACGCTATGCTCACCATCCGTGCCGGGGCGATCGCTTGATGGAACCATGTCATGGTTTTGCGCGCCCTGGAACGGGCCGGCTCAGCGGCAGCCGTACGACCGCACGCACCCCCGGCCCGGCGTCCTCCAGGCGCACCGCTCCGCCGTGCGCGCGCACGGTCTCGCGCACGATCGCCAGGCCCAGGCCGGCCCCGCCGTCGTCGCTGCTGCGGGCGCTGTCGAGGCGGGTGAACCGGTTGAACACCCGCTCGCGGTCGGCCTCGGGGATGCCCGGTCCGTCGTCGGTCACCGTGACCTCGGCCTCGCCGCCGCGGGCGCGCAGCTCGACGGTGACACGGGCGCAGGCGTGGCGCACGGCGTTGTCCAGCAGGTTGACCAGCACCCGTCCGAGGTCCAGGGCGTCGCCCTCGACGACCGCGGGCTCGACCCCCGTGATCTTCACCATGGCCGGGTCGTAGCGCCCGGCCGTCGCGCCGACCAGCTCGGCAAGGTCCACCGGCTGCCTGCGGGCCGGGCGGCGGTGCTCGTCCAGCCGGGCCAGCGTGAGCAGCCCCTCGGCCAGGCGGCTCAGGCGCAAGGTGTCCTCCAGCACCCCCTCGGCCGTCTCGCGCCACTCCTGCTCGTCGGGAGGGTGGCCGAGAGCGACCTCCAGTTGCAGGCGGATGCTGGCCAGGGGACTGCGCAGCTCGTGGGCCGCGTCGGAGATGAGGGCCCGCTGCGAGGCCTCCGCGCCCTCCAGCCGGGCCAGCATGCCGTTCAGCGTGATCGCCAGCTCCTGCACCTCGTCGCGCGCCACGGGCACCGGCAGGCGGTGCGCGCGGGCGGTGCCGCTGATCTCGGCGGCGCCCCGGCGCAGCGCGGTGATCGGGCGCAGCGTGCGGCCGATGATCAGCCAGCCGGCCGCGCCGAGCAGCACCAGGAGCATCGGAGTGCCGATGACCAGCATGTGCACGGTCGTGGTGAGGCTGTCGGCGACGTCCTTGAACGAGCGGGCGGCGATCACCGTGCGGCCCTCGTCGGCGTGCACCACCACCACGCGCAGCGGCCCGGGGATGCCGTACAGGTCGCCGTCCACGAACCGGCCCCGCCCCTCACCGGGCGAGGTGGCGCGGTCGCGGGCGCTCACCAGCGGCACCAGCCGGTCGGCGCCGGCGGTCACGTGGGTGATGCGCCCATGCGCGTCGAGCACCTGGATGATCGTGCCGTCCGCGACGGCGACCGGGTCGGACAGCCGGCCGTCGTCGGCGAGCGCGGCCACCTCGCGGGCCCGCTGGTAGGCGATGCCGTCGGTGGAGCCGATCAGCGCCCGGCCGAGCACGCCCACCAGCAGCGACGCCGCCGCCGCCAGGGCCACCGCGAGCACCGCCGAGGCCGCCGCGGTCAGCCGGAACCGCAGGCTCCTGCGCCGCCACCACGCCAGGGGGTCAGCCGCCATCGCCGACCAGACGGTAGCCCGCGCCGCGCACCGTCTGCAGGGCGTTGCGCCCGAACGGGACGTCGATCTTCCTGCGCAGGTAGCCGACGTAGACCTCGACCACGTTCGGATCGGTGTCGTAGGTGTCCCAGACGTGCTCGAGGATCTCGGCCTTGGACACCACCTCGCCGGGGCGGCGCAGCAGGTACTCCAGCAGGCCGAACTCGCGGGGCGTCAGTTCGATGGGCGTGCCGTCGCGCGACACCGACCGCCGGGCCGGGTCGAGGGTGAGGTCGCCCGAGCGCAGCACCGGCGGCCGGCGGCGGGCGCCGCGCCGCAGCAGGGCGCGCAGCCGCGCCACCAGCACCACGTACGAGAACGGCTTGGTCAGGTAGTCGTCGGCTCCGAGATCGAGGCCGTCGGCCATGTCGTACTCGCCGTCCTTGGCCGACAGCATCAGGATCGGCACCCAGTTCTCCTCCGCGCGCAGCCGCTTGCACACGTTGTAGCCCGACAGCCGGGGCAGCATGATGTCGAGCACGACCACGTCGTAGTCGCCTTCACGGGCCAGGTGCAGGCCCTCCTCGCCGTCGTAGGCCAGATCGACCGCGAAGCCCTCGGCGCGCAGCCCGCGCCGCAGCGCGGCGGCCATCCGCCTCTCGTCCTCCACGACGAGCACGCGCATTGCTCACCCTCCCAGCCGATGTGTCCCCCCATCTTGGCCCGTCCCGGCTGAGATCCCGCTGAGAGGCCGGAACCGGCGGCCGCGCCCGCGAGCTGCGGCGCGGGCCGCCCCGGGCGGCTCCTGAGAAGCCTCTCAGGCCGTCTCAGCCTGGGCACAGGACCCGCGCGGCAGTCTTCCGGTATCGGATCGCGAGCGGCGGGCCCCCCGCCGCCGACTACCGTTGAGGAGTGACATGCCGTCCCAGTCGAGAAGATCACGCGCCGTGAGGTGGGGCGTCCCCATCGCCGCCGTCGTGGTGGTGGGCGCAGCCGTGGGCACCGGGCCGGTGATCGCCGCCGTCCAGGGCGACCCGGCGCTGCCCGAGCGCACCGCCCAGCAGTTGCTCGCCGAGGTCGCCAAGAACGCGAGCCGCGCCGAGCCCCCCGCCATGTCGGGCACCGTCGTGGAGACCGCATCCCTCGGCCTGCCGGCCCTGCCGGCGACCGCGGGCGTGAGCAGCTCCCCGTTCGCCCTGCTGTCCGGCTCCCACACCTTGAAGGTCTGGTACGGCGGCGACGACCGCGTGCGGCTCGCCCTGCCCGGCCAGATGAGCGAGACCGACCTGATCTCCACCGGCCACGGCGAGGCGTGGCTGTGGCAGAGCGGCACCAACACCGCCACCCGCTACAAGCTCGACGGCCCGGCCGGGGCGCACGCCATCCCCACCCCGTCGGTGCTGCCCACCGCGCGCACGCCGGAAGATCTGGCCGGAGAGCTGCTCAAGGCGGCCGGCCAGGACACGGCGGTCGGCGTCGAGAACGGCCAGCACGTCGCCGGGCGCGCCGCCTACCAGCTCGTGCTCACGCCCAAGGTCGCCACGTCCCTGGTCGGCAAGGTCACCGTCGCGCTCGACGGCGAGACCTACATCCCGCTGCGCGTCCAGGTCTACGCCAAGGGCACCGCCGAGCCGGCGTTCGAGGTGGGCTTCACCCAGGTCGCCTTCACCACTCCCGCGCCGGAGAACTTCGCCTTCACGCCGCCCGCCGGGGCCAAGGTCGAGGACAAGACGCTCGGCGCCGGGGACGGGGGTCCCGGTGACGAGGTCGTGGCCGGCGCCAAGGCCGGTCAGCAGGCGAAGGCGGGGGCGCGCACCCACGGCACCGGCTGGGGCACCATCGCCGAGCTGCCGTTCTCTCCTGAGAACCTGGCCCCGTCCACCCCGTCCACCCCGTCCACCCCGTCCACCCCGTCCACCCCGTCCACCCCGTCCACCCCGTCCACCCCGTCCACCCCGTCCAAGCGGCTCGGCGCCGGCAAGTTCGGCGACACCGATCCGAGCAAACTCGCCGACTCGCTGCTGAAGTCCGCCAAGCGGGTCTCCGGGCCGTGGGGGAGCGGCAGGGTGATCGAGAGCAAGCTGGTCTCGGCGCTGCTGACCGACGACGGCCGGCTGCTGATCGGCGCGGTCACGCCCGAGGCGCTGACCGAGGCGGCCGGACGCAGGTGACCATGGTGACGACGGGCGAGGGGGCGCACGAGGCGGCGCCCCCTCGGGCGGCCCACCAGACGGCCTTCGCGGGCGACTGCGCGATCGTCGCCCGCGGGCTGACCAAGCGCTTCCGCGGCGGCCAGGTCGCCGTCGACGACCTCCGCCTCGCCGTGCCCCGCGGCTCGGTGTTCGGCTTCCTCGGCCCGAACGGGTCGGGCAAGACCACCACGATCCGCATGCTGCTCGGCCTGGTCCAGCCCACGAGCGGCGGCTGCGACGTGCTCGGCCGGCCGATGCCGGCCGGTCTCGCCGCCACGCTCCCCAAGATCGGCGCCCTGGTGGAGGGGCCCGCCTTCTACCCCTACCTGTCCGGCGAGGCGAACCTCCGCCGGTACGACGCCGCCGACCCGGCCGCCGACCCGCGCACGGTGTCCGCCCGCGTCGGCGCCGCGCTCGAACGGGTCGGGCTCGGGGCGGCGGCCCGCAAGAGGTACCGCGCCTACTCCCTGGGCATGCGCCAGCGCCTGGCCATCGCCGGCGCCCTCCTCGGGCCGCGCGAGCTGCTCGTCCTGGACGAGCCGACCAACGGCCTGGATCCTCAGGGCACCCGCGAGGTCCGTTCGCTCATCAAGGACGTCGCCGCCGACGGCACCACCGTCTTCGTCTCCTCCCACCTGCTGACCGAGGTCGAGCACATGTGCACCCACGTCGGCGTCATGCGCTCCGGCCGGCTGGTCACCCAGGGGCCCATCGCCGGGCTACGGGCCGGCCACGCGCCGCGCGTGCGCGTGGACACCCCGCACGTCGCCCAGGCCGCCGCCGTCCTGCGCCGTCTCGGCCTGGCCGAGGTGCGCGCCACGGCCGAGCCCGGGGAGGCCGAGCGGGTCACGGCGCTGCTCGGCGAGCACGCCCCTGAACGGGTCTGCGCCCTGCTCGTCACCGACGGCGTCGCCGTGCGCGGCTTCACCGTCGAACGGCCGAGCCTCGAAGAGGTCTTCGTCAGCCTCACAGGAGAAGGTTTCGATGTCGACGCCTGACGCCACCCCCCGCACCCCCGCCACCCTGTCTTCGCCACACGCCGACACCCTCCACGGGACCAACGCCACGACCCTGCCCCGCCAGGCCGCACCCGCCGCCGGCACCTCCGCCCCGCCCGGCGATGCCCCCGGGGGCGGGGCCACCTCACCTCTTCCCCGCCAGCCCCCACCCGTCGCCGACCTGCCCGCCGCGCACGGCGGTCTCTCCGATGCGGCGATCACGCCGTCCGCCGCCCATGAGGTCCCGGCTGCCGCGGGTGCGGTCGGCGTGACCGAGGGCTCCGCCGGTCGTCCGCCTCAGGGGCGTGGGCGGCCGTCTCCAGGGCGGGCGATGTTGCGGTTGCTCGGCTCAGAGCTCGGGCTGACCTTCCGCAAGCCCCGCAACATCGCGATGCTCATCGTCCTGGCCTGCGTCCCGGCGCTCATCGGCGTCGTGCTGCGGGCCTTCGGCGGGGACGTCGACGAGGAGATCCCCTCGCTGATCACGCAGGTCGCCGGGAACGGGCTCATGCTGACCTTCGTGGCCTTGTCGCTGCTGCTGGTGATGCTGCTCCCGCTGTCGGTCTCGGTGGTCGCCGGTGACGCGATCGCGGGGGAGGCCGGAGGGGGCACCCTTCGCTACCTGCTCACCGCTCCCGCCGGGCGCACCCGCCTGCTGGCCGTCAAGTTCGCCAACGTGACCGTCTACGCGCTGGTGGCCACCTCGGTCGTCGCCGCGGGCGCGCTGGTCACCGGGCTGGTGCTCTTCCCGGTCGGCCCGATCACGTTGCTGTCCGGGTCGACGATCTCCGTCGGCGAGGGGCTGGTGCGCGTCCTCATCGTCACCGGGTACACCGCCGCCGGCATGGCGGCGCTCGGAGCGGTCGGCCTGGCCGTCTCGACGCTGACCGAGGTTCCGATCGGCGCGGTGGCGGCGACCATCGTGGGCGTGGTGTTCTCGCACGTGCTCAGCGCCATCCCGCAGCTCGAGCCGGCGCGGCCGTATCTTCTGACCTACTGGTGGAGCTCCTTCGACGGCGCTCTGCGCGACCCGATAGCGACCGAGGGAATGACCCAGGGCCTGCTGGTGTACGGCGCCTACATCCTGATCGCCCTCTCGATCGCCTGGGCCCACTTCACCGGCCGCGACATCACCAGCTGACCAGGCGCGCCAGAGGCTCATCCCCCTGGCGCGCCCATCCAGGGCTCCGCTTCCCAACTGCGGTTCGCCTGCCCACGGCTCCGCCCGCGGTTCCATGGCCGACCTGGCCGCGGTCACGTCACGGTCGTGAGCGTCCGGAGGCGTCGTCAGTGTTCGGAGGGGCGGTGTCCGCGGCGCAGGCCGATGACGCCGGTGGCCACGCCGGCCAGGCCGACGGCGATGCCGATGCCGCCGAGCAGTCGCGCGGTCCCGTCGGAGTCGGCTTCGTCGTGTGCGCCGGGACCGGACGCCTTCACCGCCACGGCCGGGGCGGTGGAGGCCGCGGGGCTCGCGGAGGCCGCCCCGTGGTGGTCATCCTCCTGTGTGCCCGCGGCGACCAGCTTGAGCGTCGGGACGGGGTGCTCGGCCTCCGATCCGTCCGCCTTCGGCTCGTCGGCCCACTTCACGACCTCACCGTTGGAGTAGGTCTGGGTCGCCGGGAACAGCAACTGGTCGGTGTCCTCGGGAAGGAAGCCCATGGACACCTCGAACTCCTGGAACTGCTTCGGGCCGATCTTCCCGCCGCTCCAGGTGATCCTGGTGACGGCCTCGGTGATGTCGCCGTACTTGGACGGCACGGCCTTGGGGAGCTTGGTCTCGGTGACCTCGGCCTTCCAGCCGGGCACCGGACGGACCGACACGAACGGCAGCGGATGGTCGACCGGGAGGTCGATCACGAGCTTGGTGGTGGAGGCGTCGTCCCGCTCGTTGGGAACCCGGAAGGCGACCTTGGTGAATCCGCCCTTCTCGGCCGTGCCGGGGTTGATGGTGACATGGGCGAGGGCGGGCAGGGCGAGACCCGTGACGAGGGCGAGTGCGCCGGCTGCGACGACGACGCCGCGACGCGCGACTGCGGTGAACGACATGTGAGGACTCCACTTCATCGAGGAAAGACAAGGCGATGCAGGCCGCCGGCGGCACCGGACGGCGCGCGCGGCCACGGTGGCCGAGGAAGACGCCGGCCCTCGACAACGCCCGGTGGACAGGCGCGCCATACGGACCACTCTCGGGGCGGCACGATGGAAGTGCCGGCCAGGGCGCTCCACAAAGAGCCGCTCACCCTTGAGGGCCACGCGACGGAGGACCGTCCATTCGCGAGGTCACGGGACGGACGATCCAACTACCGCCCGCAAGGCCACGTGACGGAGGCTCGTCCATCCGCAAGGCCACGTGAGGGAGGACCCGTCCACCCGCAAAGCCACGTGACGGAGGGCCAGTCAGCCGCGGGCCACAGGACCGGGCCCAGGGGCGGCCTATGCCGATCGCGCCGGGTGACCGTTGGACGAGCCACCGGTGGGCCGGCCGGATCGGGGGCCGATGCCGGTGGCCGGTTGGTTCATCCGTGGTCTGGCGAGGTCATGTGGTCTGACGAGGTGATGTGGCCGTCAAGGGGGCGGACGGGGCGCCGGTGAGGGTTTTCCGGGCGGTGCCCGAGCCGCGAAGGGTCAGCGGGTGGCGGGAAGTGGTGGACCGCGCCTGGTGACCGTGTGGCGGAGAGCCTCGCGAGCCGGGGGCGGCGCGAGGCGGCGGGGACCGCGTCCGGTCGGTCGGGGGAGGAGGGCGGTGGGGTCGCCGCCCAGCAGTGTCAGCAGCCGGGACAGCCCGAGCAGGGCGCGGGTGCCCATCCGGCGCAGTACCGACCACAGGGCCGACTCGCCCTGGGCCAGCCACCAGCCGGTCATCAGCGTGGCCGTGAGGTGGGCGATGACCATGCCGAGACCCGCGCCGAGCCCTTGGCCGTGGGAGACGTGGAGGCTGAGAGGGGAACCCGCGCCACCCGAGGCGCCGAACAGTTCGTGCAGGACGACCTGGGCGGCGATCAGGAAACCGATGATCGTCCGTGGCGAGCGCTCGCGCCCGGCGATCAGCGTCGCGGCGAGCGTCACGCCGGCCGATCCGCCCGCCACCGCCCACGTGGCGGGCCCCGTCCCGCCGGCGACCCGGTGGCCGAGCACGGCGAGGCCCACGCAGACGACCGTGAAGACGGCCGACCGCGCCAGGCGCAGGGGAAGGCGGGCACGCATGACGCCCCACATCGTGCCATGCCGTGAGTCCGGTTGTCCCCACCCCACCCCAGGACTGGGGTGCCCCCGCCGCCCCCCCGCCCCCGCGGCCCCGGCTGCCCCGGCTGCCCCGGCTGGCCCGCCCGGGCTGCTTCCGCTGACCCGGCTGGTTTCCCCTGACCGGGCGCCCCGCTGGTCTCGCTGGCACGGGCTGTGCCTGCTTGTCCGGATGGAGCGGTCGGACCCGTCTTTCGCCTCGGTGGGGCGGTGGAGGGCTGAGGTTCCTGTGCATACGCCGGTCGCTTCCAGAATCACGCTCGCCTGTCCGGATGGGTGAGCCCCTGGTGGGCGGGTGAGGGTGCGGCGCTGGTGGGTGGTCTTTCGGTGTGCGTCTGATGTCTGCCGTTTGGCGGTATTTGTCGCTACTGTTGCCCGCGTTCATTGGTTCTGTGAAGGGCGTGGTGGTGGCCGTGCGGCACTTCCTGGGACTTCTGCTCGGCGTCGTCGTGACCGCGGTCCTGCTTGCAGGCACCGGCTGGGCGTCCCAGGACGCGGCCAGGAGCATGGCGGCGGGCGCGGTCGACCCGGTGCGCGACACCCCGGCGCTGGTCGGCCTCGGCGCGATGCTGGTGGCCGGGCTCGTGCTGGGTCTGGTCGTGGCGAGCCGGGTCTCGCCGCTGGCGACGTTCGTCCCGTCCATGGTGCTGCTGGCCTGGACGGTGATCTACACCCTCGACGTGCACCGCGCGCTCGGGCTCGCCCCCACCGCTCCGTCGATGCACCCGATGGTCGTCCAGGCGGGCAAGGGCATGCAGGACCTGCTGGGCAAGGGGGTGTTCGCGATGCTGGGCATCGCGTTGTTCATCCCGGTGCTGATGCCTTCCCGCTGGGCGGGGCGCCGGCGCGACCTGGACGACGGCTACGAGGAGGAGACCCCGCAGGCCGCCGGAGGTTACTACTGACCGGCGGTCGTGGCGCGCTTCCGGGGACGAGCAACTCGGTCATGAGCGACCCCTGACCTGCCGGGCTACGGGTGCAGGCGGGCTCGCAGGGCGCGGGGCGAGCGCGGCCGCCGGTGGCGGGCGGGTCACAGGGGGAGGCGGCGGGTGTAGAGGCGGGTGACGACGTCCTCTATGGAGGTCTCGTCCGGGGCGGTGGCCATGAGATCGTCCACGGTGCCGTCGAAGGCGAGGCTCCCGTGGTCGATGAGCATGACCCGGCGGCAGAGCCGCTCGATGTCCCCGAGGTCGTGGGTGGTCAGCAGCACGGTCGTCCCGCGTTCGGCGTTGAGGTCGCGCAGGAAGCCGCGGACCGCCGCCTTGCTCACCACGTCGAGCCCGATGGTCGGCTCGTCCAGCACCAGGACGGCCGGATCGTGCAGCAGCGCCGCCGCGATGTCGCCCCGCATGCGCTGGCCGAGGCTGAGCTGGCGGACCGGCTTGTCGAGGAACGAGCCCAGTTCGAGCACCTCCGACAGTTCGGCCAGTCGCCTGCGGTGCTCCTCGCGATCTACTTTGTAAAGGTGCCGGATCAGGGTGAAGCTGTCCCGCAACGGCAGATCCCACCACAACGTCGTCCGCTGCCCGAAGACCACGCCGATGCGACGGGCGAGCGCCGTGCGGCGGCGGGACGGATCGAGGCCGGCGACCTCGATCTTTCCGCCGGTCGGGGCGAGGATGCCGGTCAGCATCTTGATCGTGGTGGACTTGCCGGCGCCGTTCGGGCCGAGGTAGCCGACGAACTCCCCGGCGGCCACCTCGAACGACAGGTCGCGGACGGCGTGCACCACGCGCGTCCCGCCGCGCAGCAGTCCGCGTCCGCTCCGGACGGTGAAGGAACGGCCGACGCCGTCGACTGTGATCACTGTGGTCAACTCCCGGTGGAACGGTAGCGGCGCAGCCCGGCCCGCCAGGCGAGCCCGGCCAGGCAGGCCAGTGTGAGAGCGGCGGCCGGGCCCATGAAGCGCAGCCAGTACGGCAGGCCGAGCGGGTCGGCGCGGTCCAGGACGTAGAGGCCGGGCTGCCAGTTGACGAAGGCCAGCGGCACGATGAAGGTCACCGCGCGCACCAGGTCGGTGCCGAAGACGGTGAGCGGGAACTGCGTGAGCTGGCCGCCGCCGTAGGTGAAGGCGTTGGCGATCTCCGGCGCGTCGGTGAGCAGGAACTGGAGCGCGCCGCCGAGGGTCCAGATGGCGGCGAACAGCACGATGCCGCACAGCACCATGAGCGGGACCATCCATGCCCGCTGCCAGGGCACGTGCAACTGGGGGAGCGCGATGGCGAGCACGGTGACCGCCTGGGCGGTGCGTCCGAAGCGCTGGAAGCTGAACCGGTCCACGGCCATCTGCACGAACGGGCTGGCCGGCCGGATCAGCATCGCGTCGAACGTGCCCGCCTTGACGTGCTGGCTCAGCTTGTCCACGTTGCCGAACAGCAGGTCGGCGAGTGCGAAGGACATGCCCGAGGTGCCGTACAGGAACATCACCTCGGGCAGGGTGAAGCCGCCGAGCGAGGCGGTGTGGGTGAAGATCAGCGCGATCGCCGCGAGCTCCAGGCCGGTGACGAGGAACGAGCCGATGATGAGCATCGCCATCGACACCGGATACTGGGCCGCGGCGCGGATCCAGGTGACCGCGAGCAGCACGTACGTCCTGGCCGGTTCGAGCACGCCGCCTCACCCGCCCTGGATGACGACTTTGCGGCGGGCGGTGCGGGTGACCGCGGCGCCCGCCGCGAGGAGCGCCGTGACCCAGGCGGCCTGGAAGGCGAGCGCGCCGAGGACGTCACGCTTGCCGAGGAAGACGTCGGCCGGCACCTGCACCATCGCGGCCCACGGCAGCGCGTCGGCCAGCGTGCCGAGCCAGCCGGGGAACAGCACCAGCGGCAGGGTCATGCCGCTGAAGAACATCGTCATGACCAGCGACAGCGACTGGACGCCACGGTCGTCCACGATCCAGAACGTCGACATCGCGACCAGGTAGCGCAGGCCGAAGCTGACGACGACGCCCAGCGTCATCGAGGCCAGGAACGCCGCCCAGGTGGCCGCGCCGCCGGGGAGGTGGATGCCGAAGACCACCGCGCCGACCAGAGTGGGCGGGACGCTGCGGGCGACGAACAGGAACACCGCCCGGCCGAGGTCGTCGGCGAGGGCCCACATCTGGAGCGACGCGGGGCGCGACAGGTCGAGGGCGACGTCGCCGGTGCGCACCCGCTGGGCGAGATCGAGACCGCCGCCGAACAGTTCCATGGGGCCGATGAACCCCTGGGTGAGGAAGCAGAAGGTGATCGCGTCGGTGACGTCGTACCCGGCCAGGCCGGGCCGGGCGTGCCACAGGGCGATGAGCACGTACGCGCGCAGGAAGCCGAACACCGTGTTGGTGAAGGCCCCGGCGAGCGCCGCGCCCCAGTAGGTGGCGTGACGGCGGAAACCGTATCGGAAGATGGTGAGATAGAGCGCGAAGGCGGCACCTCCGGTGACGGCTGGACTCGCATTGTAACCAGCCGCGCCGTACAGATCATCGGCATTTTCCGCGCCTTCCGTGCCGCCGCACCGGACCGCGCGACGGCGTCTACGAAGGGCCACCCGGCCGCGAGGGCCGGGCAGGCCGGTCGTCACCGGTCCCAGGCAGAGGTGCAGCCGTCCCTCGTCCGCCGATGACAGGCCCTCCCGGCCCGGTCGCCCCGGGGCTCAAGAGTGGGCGGTCTGGGAGAGTACGGGGGCGATGACGTGGTCGGTGGCCCAGTGGGCGACGCCCTCGGGGTAGGGGGTGCGCAGGCCGAGGGCGATGTGGGTGACGCCGGCGTCGATGAGCTCCAGGGCCGTGCCCCGCGTGGCGGCCGGGTCGTCGTAGTCGGCCACCATCTGGGCCGACCGGATGATCTCCGCCGGGTCGCGCCCGATGGCGGCGCAGTGCTCGTCCAGGACGGCGCCGCGCTCCTTGACGTAGGCGACGGTGTTGTGCGGATGGGCGGGGATGTTCCAGATGTCGGCGTGCTCGGCCACGACGCGCAGCGTCCGGGTCCCCCAGCCGCCGATCAATACGGGCGGGCCGGGCCGCTGCACCGGCTTGGGCGCGCAGCGGGTGCCCTTGAGCCGGTAGTGGCGCCCCTCGAAGTCGAAGACGTCCTCGGTCCACATGCGCCGGATGATCGTGCAGGACTCCGCCAGCCGGGCGACGCCCTCCGCGGGGGAGACGGCGGTCAGGCCGTAGGCGTCGTACTCGCGGGGCACGGAGATGTCGCCGGGCTGGTGGGTGCCGCCGACGCCGATGCCGAGGACCAGGCGGCCGCCGGAGATCACGTCGACGGTCGCGGCGATCTTGGCGAGCACGGCCGGCGGGCGGGTGAGGTTGCTGGTGACCATCAGCCCGAGGCGCAGCCGCTCGGTGAGGGCGGCCAGGGCGGCGAGCAGCGTCCACCCCTCGTAGATCGGCCCGCCGGGGTCGCCGAACAGCGGCAGCATGTGGTCCCACAGCCAGGCGTGCTCGATGAGGGGGATGGCGTCGGCCTCCTGCCAGACCCGCAGGATGTCGTCGTAGGTGGTGTGCGAGGGGACGGTCTTGAGGCCGAAGCTCACCCGCGGTCGGTCGGTCATGGGGCGCCTTTCGCACGTGGGCGACGGGCGCCCGCGATGAACGTGAGCCGACTAACGTTAGCCGGGCAGCGGATTACGTTAGTCAGCTAACGAAAGACCGTCAAGTCTTCCTGGTACGTTGCGGGAGATCCCGGCACGATCGGCAGGAGGGGAGAGGTGGCCACCGACTTCCAGACCGCGTTCTGGACGGCCAAGCGGGCGATGGCGCTGGCGTCCGAGGCCGCCTACAACCGCCATGGCGTGCGCTCGGGCCAGCAGTTCATCCTGCGGTGCCTGTGGGAGAACGACGGCATGGCCCCCGGCGAGATCGCCCGGCTGCTGGAGCTGTCCACGCCCACCGTCACCCGCGCGGCCACCCGTATGGAGGCCGCCGGCCTGCTGCGCCGCGAGCCGCATCCGACCGACGCGCGCCTCGTGCGGCTGCTGCTGACCGACCGCGGCCGCGAGCTCGAGAGCGTGATCGACGAGGAGATGGCGCGGCTGAGCGAGCGGGCCCTGCGCACCCTCGACGCGGCGGAGCGCGAGCAGTTCCTGCGCTTCCTCGGAGAGATCCGGCAGAACCTCACCTGAAGCCCTTATAGCCCCCTACCAGGTCAAATCTTCCGTTTGCCTCTCGACGTACCGTGTAAACGTCATGTAAACCGGGGTATACGCGTCGGCATAGAACGGCGTTCGGATTGGTATCGCCCGGTGGAGGTTCGTGATGTCTCGGGAGATCGACGTAGACATCCAGCCCGCGTACCCCGTCAGCTGGCGGGCCGCACTGTTCAACACGCTGATGCGCGGGACCACCAAACCCCTGTCGGCGCTTCTGGTCAGGCACGGCCTGGGCATCAGCTGCGTCTCGCGGGTCGTCGAGCTGAGCCAGCGGCTGCCGCTCCCGGTGCCGGGCCATGTGACGATCGACAAGGTGGACGGGGAGCCCTGCGGCTCCGAGTGGGTGCGGGCCGGCGACGACCTGGACGAGAGCAAGGTGGTGCTCTACTTCCACGGCGGCGCCTATTTCTTCTGCTCCCCGGCGACGCACCGCCCGATCACCTGGCGCCTGTCGGCGGTCGCGCGCCGTCCGGTCTTCGCCCTCGACTACCGCCAGGGGCCGATCCACTCGCTGCCGGAGTCGCTGGCCGACGCCCTGGACGCCTACCAGGGCCTGCTCGACCGCGGCTTCGCCCCGCAGGACGTCATCGTCGCCGGCGACTCCGCCGGCGGGCACCTCACCCTGGCCACGCTGCTCGCACTGCGCGACCGCGGCATGCCGCTGCCCGGCGCCGCGATCTGCCTGTCGCCGTGGGCCGACCTGTCGGACGTGCGACGCAGGGCCAACCGCTGGGCCGACCCGATGCTGTCCGCCGGCCGGGTCGACTGGCTCGCGCGCCGCTGGACCGCGGGCCTGGACTGCCATGACCCGCTGGTCTCGCCCGTGTACGGGGACTACACCGGCCTGCCGCCCATGATGGTCGTGACCGGGTCCACCGAGGTGCTGCGCGACGAGGACCGCCGCGTCGCCCTCCAGGCGCGCCGGGCCGGGGTGAAGGTGACCTACGAGGAGTGGCGCCGCATGCCGCACGTGTTCGCGATGCTGGCGGACGTCGTCCCGGAGGCGCAGATGGTCTTCCGCCACATCGGGCGGTTCCTCGACGCCGTCGCCGCCTCCGTCGCGAGCGAGCCGTCCGGCGCCACGGCCGTCGGGTCCGCGGTGGCGGGGCCCGCGGTGGCCGGGTCGGCGGTGGCCGGGGCCAGCGTGCCTGAGGGTCCCGGGTCCACCGCCGCCGCCTGAACGCAGGCCCCGGTTCCGGTGCCGCAGGGTCACCGCTTCCCGCGCCGCGAGGTCGCCGCTTCCCGCGCCGCAGGGGCACCGGGGTCCCGCGCCGCCTGAAACGGCGGCGCCGGAGTCTCGCACGGCCGAGGAGCCCGGTTTCCAGCGCCGCCGGCCGACCCCGCACGACCGGGTCCGACCGGCCGTCAGGGAGCCCTGTGAGAGGGGACGTGCTGGGAAGTCGGCAGCTCACAGCGGTCCCTGCCGTCACAGGCGGCACACCGCTTCCTTACCTGCAGGGATCAGTCACCTTACCTCTCATGCCGCTTTCAACTAGTTCACGCCAGATGTCCTCACGGGGAGACACAGTGGCCTGTGCCGTACCCCGAAGGGAGGTCATCTCCGGATGGCACGTGGCGGAGCAGGCGTCCCGAGCGGGACGCCTCCAGGCGTTCGGCCGCTGACGGTGGGCGACCCGGTGATCATCGGGCGCTACCTCCTGCTCGGCAGGCTCGGCGCCGGTGGCATGGGCGTGGTCTACCTCGCCGAGCGGCCCGAGGGCGGCCTGGTCGCGCTCAAGACCCCGCATTCGGTCCATCTCGGCGACCCGACGCTGCGCGCGCGCTTCGCCGAGGAGGTCGAGTTCTCCCGCCGCGTGGTGCCGTTCTGCACCGCCGCCGTCGAGGAGGACGGCACCGACCGCGACCGGCCCTACCTGGTGACCGAGTACATCCCCGGCCCGTCCCTGTCTCAGGTGGTCGCCGTGCGGGGGCCGCTCACGCCCGACCTCGCCTACGGCGTCGCCCTCGGGGCCGCGGCCGCGCTGGTGGCCATCCACGAGGCCGGCTTCGTCCACCGCGACCTCAAGCCCGGCAACGTGCTGCTCTCGCCAAGGGGGCCGCGGATCATCGACTTCGGCATCGCCAGGGACCTCGACGCCGCCGTCGCGCACACGCAGGCCGGGCAGGTCATGGGCAGCCCCGGCTGGGTGGCGCCCGAGCGCCTCACCGGCGGCCCGGCGATCCCGGCCTCCGACGTGTTCGCCTGGGGCTGCCTGGTCGCCTACGCCGCGACCGGCCACCACCCGTTCGGCGCCGGCGAGGCCGACGTGCTCACGCGGCGCATCCTGGTCGAGCAGCCCCGGCTGTCCTCGGTGCCCAAGCTGCTGTGGGACCCGGTCTCGGCCGCGCTGGCCAAGGAGCCCGGCGACCGGCCCGGGGCCGCGGCGCTGCTCGGATGGCTGCTGGACGCCGGGGGAGTCGACCGTTCCTGGGACCGCCGTGAGGCCGTGACCGCCGTGCTGGAGGAGATCTGGGCGCCCGTCCCGTACCCGATGGGCGCGCGGCACCTCAAGCTCGCCGGCGCCGGTGAGGACGAGCGGCAGGACGGCGCGCCCACCACGGGCGCGCGGGCGGCGCGCCGGGCGGCGGCCCGGCGCGGGCACGCCTCGCACGCCGGCTTCGCGGCGCTCGCCACGGTGTCGATCGCCGCGGTGACCGTCGTGGCGGCGAGCACCGGCGCGACCCGCATCGACGAGAGCGCGAACCGCCCCGGCAGGGTGCCGGTCGCCGTGCCGATCCAGGGGTCGCGCGTCCCGGTCGAGGTGCTGGACACCTCGGGGCCCGTCGTGCGCGGCACCGACTACGGGTCCCCGTCCGGCACCGCCACCGCCCCCGGGCGCCCGCCGGCGTTCACCACCACGCCGAACCCGCCGGGGTCGCCGTCGGCGCGCCGCACCGAGGGACCGGAGGGGGCGCCGACGGCCACCTGGCAGACCCCCGTCCCCTCGCCGCCGCCGTCGCCGTCCCCCAAGCGCACGACGCCCCGGCCCCAGGTGCCCGACGAGCCTCAGCCGTGCCGGAACAAGCGCGGCAAGGAGAAGCCGTGCCCGCCCAGCCCGCGCCCGCCCGGCGGCACCGGCGATCCGAAGCCCACCAAGAGCCCCAAGCCGACGATCAGCATCAGCCAGGTCCCGGAGTGGGGGGACGGCGAGTCGCCGGAGCCGACGCCGCCGCAGCCCACTCCCACCCTCAGCGACTCCTCCCCCTCGGCCTGACCGCCCGCGCCGTCCTACCGCCCTGCCGGTCTGACCGCCCCGTGCCGCCCGAACCTAGTGCGGGCGGGCGAACTGCTCGGCCTCGGTCGAGCCCTTGAGCGCCACCGTCGAGGAGTCCGGTGCGACGGCGGTGCTGACCAGGTCGAAGTAGCCGGTGCCCACCTCGCGCTGGTGGCGCGTCGCGGTGTAGCCCTGCCGCTCGGCGGCGAACTCCGCCTCCTGCAGCTCGACGTAGGCGGGCATGCCCTCCTCGGCGTAGCCGCGCGCGAGGTGGTACATCGAGTAGTTCAGCGAGTGGAAGCCCGCCAGGGTGATGAACTGGAAGCGGTAGCCCATGTGGCCGAGCTCGCGCTGGAACTTGGCGATGGTCGAGTCGTCCAGGTGCTGCTTCCAGTTGAACGACGGCGAGCAGTTGTAGGCGAGCATCTGGTCGGGGAAGCGGTCCTTGATCGCCTCCGCGAAGCGCCGCGCCACGTCCAGGTCGGGTGTGGAGGTCTCCATCCACAGCAGGTCGGAGTACGGGGCGTAGGCCAGGCCGCGGGCGATGCAGGCGTCCACGCCGTTGCGCACGCGGTAGAAGCCCTCGGGAGTGCGCTCGCCGGTGGTGAACGCCTGGTCGCGGGCGTCGACGTCGCTGGTCAGGAGCGTCGCGGCCTGGGCGTCGGTCCGCGCGATGATCAGGGTCGGCACGTCGCACACGTCCGCCGCGAGGCGGGCCGCGTTGAGGGTCTTGATGTGCTGGCCGGTCGGGATCAGCACTTTGCCGCCGAGGTGACCGCACTTCTTCTCCGAGGCGAGCTGGTCCTCCCAGTGCACGCCCGCCGCGCCCGCGGCGATCATGCCCTTCATCAGCTCGAAGGCGTTGAGGACGCCGCCGAAGCCGGCCTCGGCGTCGGCGACGATGGGGGCCATCCAGTGCGGAGCGTCCGCCTCGCCCTCCGACCAGGTGATCTGGTCGGCGCGCATCAGCGCGTTGTTGATCCGGCGCACCACGGCGGGCACCGAGTTGGCCGGGTACAGGCTCTGGTCGGGGTAGGTCTGCCCGCCGAGGTTGGCGTCCGCCGCGACCTGCCAGCCGGACAGGTAGATGGCCTTCAGGCCCGCCTTGACCTGCTGCACGGCCTGGTTGCCGGTGAGGGCTCCGAGTGCGTGCACGTACTCGTCGGTCCGCAGGAGTGACCACAGCCGCTCGGCGCCGAGACGGGCGAGAGTGTGCTCCTCCTGCACGGTGCCGCGCAGGCGGACGACGTCCTCGGCCGTGTAGGTCCGCTCGACGTCCTTCCAGCGCGGGTCGCTCTCCCAGTCGCGCCGCAGCTCATCTGCAGCTCCCTTGAGGCGATCTTCCATTTTGACTCCTTCTGCGTCCTCTGGGGGCTTGGTTCGAGTCTGCGATGGTTCGAGCCGCCAGAACAAGAGTGATCGCGTGAAAGCTGTCAGAATTTTCGGGTCTGATGAATACTCGGCAGTATTCATGTGGCAAGAAGCGCAAAGTTTTCACTATGGACTAGACCAATCCATCCGCTCTGAATCACTGTCGCGGTCGCCGGGTCCGCCACCGGCCCGCGCGGAAGCGGTCGGGGTGGCGGCGCGGACGGGACAGGAGCGCACGGCCGCGGCGCGAGCGGCCCAGGTACCCGGGTAAGGCTGGAAGAACGGTGGAATTTGCGTTTAGGATCGTGCTATGGCGTCTTTGGTGGGAGAAGAACCGCTGTCTTTGACGCAGGAGCTCGACCTCCTCGCGTTCGGCCAGCGGCTGAAGCACCTGCGCAAGCAGCGCGGGCTCACCCTGTCGGAGCTCGGCGAACGCGTCGGGCGCGCCCCGAGCCAGCTCTCCCTGCTGGAGAACGGAAAGCGCGAGCCCAAGCTGTCGCTGCTGAAGGCGCTCGCCGTCGCGCTCGGCGTCCCGGTCGAGGAACTGCTGCGCCGCCAGGCTCCGAGCCGCCGCGCGCAGCTCGAGATCGCCCTGGAGCAGGCGCAGCGCGACCCCGTCTACGCCTCGATCGGCCTGCCCCGGCTGAAGGTCTCCGCCCGGGTGCCGAGCGACGTCCTGGAGCACATCGTCGGGCTGTACGAGGAGCTGCGCTCGCGCGAGGCCAAGGGCACCGCCACCCCCGAGGAGGCCAGGGCGGCCAACGCCGAGCTGCGGCGCAAGCAGCGCGAGCAGGGCAACTACTTCGCCGAGATCGAGACCGCCGCGGCCGAGGCGCTGGCCGCCGTGGGCTACCGCACCGGCGCGCTGTCGCAGGGCACCGTGCAGGCGCTGGTGACCCACTTCGGTTTCACCGTGCGGACCGCGCAGGACCTTCCCCGCTCGGTGCGGTCGATCACCGACCTGCGCAACCGGCGCATCTACGTCCAGCACGAGCAGCTCGGCATGCACACTCCGCGCACGATCCTGCTGCAGACCCTCGGCCACCTCGCGCTCGGCCACCACAAGCCCCGCGACTTCGCCGACTTCCTGCGTCAGCGCACCGAGGCCAACTACTTCGCCGCCGCCGTCCTGGTGCCCGAGACGGCCGCCGTCCCCTACCTGCAGGAGGCCAAGCGCGACCGCGCGCTGTCGGTGGAGGACCTGCGGGACGTGTTCGCCGTCTCCTACGAGATGGCCGCGCACCGCTTCACCAACCTGGCGACCCACCACCTTGACCTGGCGTGCCACTTCGTCCGCAACGACGCGGGCGGCATCATCTACAAGGCCTACGAGAACGACGGCATCGTCTTCCCCGCCGACGAGCAGGGCGCCATAGAGGGGCAGCGGATGTGCCTGCGCTGGTCAGGGCGCCAGGTCTTCCTGTCACCCGACCGCTTCTCGGTGTACCACCAGTACTCCGACTCGCCCACCGGCACCTACTTCTGCATCGCCCACGTCGACCCCTCGCGCGAGCGCGACTTCGCCATCACGCTCGGCGTGCCCTACCGCGAGTCCCGCTGGTTCCGGGGCCGGGAGACCACCAACAGGACCAAGTCGAACTGCCCGTCCGGAGACTGCTGCCGCCGCCCGCCGGCCGAGCTGACCCAGCGCTGGGAGGGCTACGCCTGGCCCTCGGCGCGGGGCAACTCCCACGTGCTGGCGGCCCTGCCCCCGGGCTCGTTCCCCGGCGTGGACGAGGCCGACGTCTACTCCTTCCTCGAACGCCACGCCGGCCCCTGACCCGGCGGCGCCGGTACGGCCGCGCCGCCAAAGGAGGCGATCGCGCCGCTTAAAGTGATACGTCAGGTGATGGGAGGCGACGGGGGGATCGCGTGCTGCCTGAGGTGAAGACGTGGCTGCGCGACCGCACGACGGCATCGGCCGACTGGCCGGTCGGCGACCTGATCGCCGCGAAGGGCGACACCAGGATCAGCGTCGTCCTCCCAGCCAGGAACGAGGCCGCAACCGTCGGCGAGATCGTCTCGGCGATCCGCCGCGACCTGGTGGAGGACGTCCCGCTCGTCGACGAGCTCGTCGTCATCGACTCGCGCTCCACCGACGACACCGCCGCCCGCGCCGTGCAGGCGGGGGCCAAGGTCTTCGCCCAGGACGAGATCCTGCCCGCCGTGGCGCCGATGGACGGCAAGGGCGACGTGCTGTGGAAGTCGTTGGCCGTCACCTCCGGCGACCTGCTGGTGTTCATCGACGCCGACCTGCGCGAGTTCGGCACCGGCTTCGTCACCGGCCTGCTCGGCCCCCTGCTCGCCGACCCGTCCGTGGTGTACGTCAAGGGGTGCTACGACCGGCCGCTGCGCGAGGCGCAGAGCGGGGGCGGGCGCGTCACCGAGCTGGTCGCCCGCCCGATGCTGAACCTGCACTGGCCGCTGCTCGCCGGCTTCGTCCAGCCGCTCGCGGGGGAGTACGCAGGTCGCCGCGAGGTGCTGGAACGCGTGCCGTTCGCGACCGGGTACGGCGTGGAACTCGGCCTGCTCGTCGACCTGCTGGAGTACGCCGGCCTGGACGCGCTCGCCCAGGTGGACCTCGGAAGGCGGGTGCACTCCCACCAGTCCACCGAGGCCCTGGGCGTCATGGCCGGGCAGATCATGCACACGGCGTGGGCGCGCCTGGAACGCCAGCGCAAGATCGTGCCCATGCACGTCCCCGCCTCCGGGCTGACCCAGTTCCGCCGCGGCGAGGCCGGCCACCTGCCGATCGACCGCGACGTCGCCGCCCCCGAACGCCCTCCGATGGCCGAGATCCCCGAATACGCCGCCTCCCACCTCCCCGACCTCCTCACCTGCCGCCCAACACCCCCATAACCGCGGCCCCGACAACGTCGCGAACTCGATATCGGCGGGGATATCGGCGGCCGCACACCGGCCCGGTCGGCGACCCAGGACCGCGGCAGGTAGAGCCGGACATCCGGCAGCGCCCGACCGGCCGCGCAGGCGTAGCCGAGGAACACTCCGATCTGGCTGTTTTCGACCCTCCCAAGGGATCGGCCAGGATCCCGCTCGACGCGGACCGAAAATCAGTGCCCGGTCAGGCACACACCGCCTCGAGGATCGACATATCTGATGTCGTCGCAACGACCCGCTCGAGCCGGAAACCGCAGGTCTGCAACAGCGACTCGTGTTCGCTGCGGGTGCGTTGCCTGCCCCCGGTGTGGATGAGCATCATGATGTCCATGGCTTTGGACCAGTCGGGCCCAGGGTCGTCGGGGATGACGCTCTCCACCAACAACAGCCGCGCATGCGGCGGAGCGGCCTTCCGTACGGCGGTCAGGATCGCCGTGGCCCGCTCGACGTCCCAGTCGTGGATCACGTCCATGAGCATGTAGGTGTCGCAGACCGGCAGCGGGTCCTTGAAGAAGTCGCCGGCTTGCAGCGTGAGCCGATCGGAGGCGATCTCCGCGGCACGCTCGATCACCGGGGGCAGGTCGAAAAGGATGCCCGTGGTTCGCTCGGCCGCGTCCACCACCGCCCGCATTAGGTGTCCTTGGCCGCCGCCGATGTCGGCGATCGTTCCGCAGTCCGAGAAGTCGTAGGCGGCCAGGACGCTCGCGACCTGGATACGCGCCTTTGAGACCATCGCGGCGTCGAAGACCCGGCCCGCCTCGGGATCACTCTGAAGGATGGCGAAGAACCCGTCCGGATGCAGCTTGTTCGTGGCCGGGAGTCCAGTCTGGAGTGAGTAGTCGAAGTAACCCAGTTGCTTCGCAGTACGTTCGGTTCCGAATGTTGCCACGAAGTCACGCCAAGACTGGGGATGGTCGGAACGGAGCATTCGCGACGCGCCGGTGTGGGTGAAGCGGTCGTCGCCGGCCGCGAAGACGCCATGGGCAGCGAGGAGGCGAAGCACACGACTGAGGGCCTCGGGATTCGCCCCGGTGACTTCGGCCAGCTCCTGGGCCGTCCGCGGCGTGTCGTCGAGCGCGTCGGCGACGCTGAACCTGGCCACGGCGCCCAGACAGTGCCCGACGAACAGGCCGCCGAGCGCCGCGGTCAGTGTGTCGAAGGGCCCCGTCTGTCGATCGAGCGCGGCGTGGTGGTCATCACTGGCGGCCATGAAACGCCTCCGATTCGTCCCCGGCACGTGGACGGCGCGATCGTCGTCGCAATCATTGTGCGAGCCGTAAGGCGTCGTCGACAGAGGGATAACCGTCCGGTTTCTCTGGCGACAATGGCGGTGACTGCGTTGAGATCGCGGAACTGAAGGGTGCCGCCGCTGGTACCGGCCACGAGGCCGATCATTCCGGAGGGGTCGCCGTTCGTGATTCCAAGGATCCGAAAGGTCCCAAGCTGGTCTTCGCTCACGCTGAGTGGGACGCCTTCATCGACGGGGTGGAAGGTGACCGGTGCGGCCGTGCCGAGTAGAAGTCGCGGACCACGATTTCCGAAGCCGGCCGTATTCGTGGCCTGACCCACCACCCTCTACGCGGGGGGCCCAGGAGTCACGTCGCTTCGTTGGCGCGCTCGCCGTCCTTGGTCGTGGCGTCGGGTGAGGGGCGGCCGGGGGTGGGGGTGATGCCGTGCATGATGGTCGTGACGAGGGCGTCGATGAGGTCGTCGGGGACGGGCGTCGCCGGCGCGCCGGTGAACAGGCGCGGGAGGACCAGGTCGTGGCACGCGCCGATGATCATCGTGGCGGCGGCGTCCACGTCGGCGCCGGGGGACAGGCGGCCGAGGCGCTGTTCGGCGCGCAGGTAGCCGGCCAGGTCGGAGCGCAGGCCGCGCCCGCCGGCCATCGGGTTGGACAGCCGCTCGAAATTCGCCAGCACCTGAGGCCGGCCCAGCAGACCGGCGAAGGCGGGCATGATCGCGACGTGCAGCGCCAGGCTGTAGGCGATGTAGGCGCGCAGGTTCGCGGCCACCGTGCCCTCACCGGCCGTGCGCGGCGGTTCGCCCAGCGCCGTCTCGACGCTGCGGACGTGCGCGTGCAGGCCGAGCGCGAGCAGCTCTTCCTTGTCGGCGAAGTGGTTGTACAGCACGCCGTCGGCGACCCGCGCCTCCCGGGCGATGGCGCGCACGGTGAGGCCCGCGGTGCCGCCCTCGGCGATCAGGCGTTCGGCGGTGGCGATCAGGTGGTCGCGCAGGCTCTGCCCGCCGCCGTCACGCAGCACGGCCGCTTTTCTCGGAGACATCACGCCACATCGTATTGACCGCCGCCCCCGCCGGTGATCGGGGGCGGCGCGGGGTGTCGGATCGGGGACGGGTCAGGGGCGGAGGGCGGTGATGAGCAGGGCGGCGCCGTTGAGGCGGACGGCGCCGTCCTGCTCGAAGGGGGCCAGCGCCTCGGCGAGCGCCCGGCGTACCTTGGCCGCCGCCGCGGCGTCCACCTGGCCGAGCCAATGGTGCACAGGGCCCCAGTCGCCGAGGAACGCGGCCGCGTCTTCGGTGTCGCGTCCCCAGACCTGGGGAGCCTCGACGGGCGTGCAGGCGACGTCGGAGAAGCCCGCGGCGGTGAAGATCTGCCGCACCCGCGCCGGGTCGGCGAGTGAGTCGGGCCCCGGGCCGTGGGCCTCCTCGACGGCGGCGGTCGGGGGGAGCAGAGCCCGCAGCCCGGCGAAGACCCGGCCGAGGTCGTTCCGGTCCATCGTCTGCAGGGCGAGGAAGGCGACGCGCCCGCCCGGGCGCAGTGCGCGGCCGATGTTGGCGAACGCCGCCACCGGGTCGGCGAAGAACATGACGCCGAACCGGCTGATGGCCACGTCGTAGGCGCCTTCGGGGAAGGGGTGCACCTGGGCGTCCCCCTGCTCGAAGGCGAGGTTCCGCACGCCTTCGGCGTCGGCGAGCGCTCGTGCCCGCCTGAGCATCGGCGCCGACAGGTCGAGCCCCGTGGCCGCGCCCAGCGGGGCGCGCCGCGCGGCCAGCCGGGTCACCTGGCCGTTGCCGCAGCCGACGTCCAGCACCTGGTCGTGCTCACCGATGGCGGCCGCACGGAGCAGATGGTCGTTGAAGCCGTTGTTGACCGCGTCGTAGCGGTCGTGGTTGTCGGCCCAGTGTGAGCCCTCGTACCCGTTCCACGCCTCGGCCTGCGCGGTGTTGACGATCGAGGTCATCGGCGTACGTCCCTTCCGTCGGCCCGGGAGCTCCTGTGCTTCCGGCCATCCTGTCATGAACGATCGTTCATGAACGCATGTTCATGACTGTAGCATCCGGAAACGGCGCGAGCCGCCGCCGGCGGGCCTCATGGGCTCCCGCCGGCGGCGGCTCGACGTGTCGGGGTTCTGGCGGCGCGGCCGGGTCAGGGATGGGTGAACTGGGCCATGGCGGCGGTCGGCCGGTTGTTGAAGTCGAACAGGGCCTGGTTGTCCCAGCCGTCGCCCGAGCCGGGGTTCTCGGGGTCCCAGCCGTTCCCGGTGACGGCCGTCCAGGTCGGCTCCCAGTAGAAGGCGCCGAGCGCGCCCGCCGCCTGCGCCGTGCTCAGCACGTCGCGGAACATGGCCGCCTGGCCCGCCTGCGTCGCCGGGTAGCCGGTGTAGGGGGTGGCGGCCGTGATGATGTTGGGCTCGCCGTCGTCGTTGCCCGTCGTGAAGGGATAGGCCGTCTCGGCGAGGAACACCGGCTTGCCGTACCTGGACCTGATGTCGAGGAGGTTGGCCTGCATGGCGGCGAGCGTGCCGTGCCAGTACGAGTAGTAGGAGGCGCCGATGACGTCGTAGCGCACGCCGTTGTTCCTGGCGTTGTCGAAGAACCAGCGGAAGAGCGAGTTGTTGCCGCCCTCGGCCAGGTGGACGACCACCTTCGTCGACGACGACACGGCCCTGACCGCGTCCGACCCGGCGTTGAGCAGTTGGGCGAGCCTGCCGAAGTTCGCCGAGGCCCGGCCGTCCTCCCACAGCATGCCGTCGTTGATCTCGTTGCCGATCTGCGCCATGTCGGCCGTCGTGCCCTGTGCCTTCAGCGCGTTCAGCACGTCGTAGGTGTGGTCGTACACGGCCTGCCTGAGCTGGTCGAACGGCAGAGAGGCCCAGGACGCGGGCTTGGTCTGCGTGCCGGGGTCGGCCCAGCGGTCGGAGTAGTGGAAGTCCACGAGCAGGCCCATGCCCAGGGCCTTCACCCGCCGCGCCATGGCCAGCACGTGCGCCTTGTCGTTGTAGCCGTCGGCCGGGCGCACCCAGACCTTCAGCCGCGCGTAGTTCGCGCCAGAGGACCTCAGCACCGACAGTGCGTCCCGCCTCGCCCCGTCGGACCCGTAGTAGACGCCGCCGTACGCCTCGGACTTGGCCAGCGTCGAGACGTCCGCCCCCTTGATGGACAGGTTGCTCGCGCCCGCCGCGAACGAGACGTCGTCGAAACTGGCCCAGTTCCCGGCCGAGGCGCTGGAGTACAGGCTGATCGTGCAGGAACCGCCGGAGACGTTCGCCGACACGACGACCTTCAGCCAGTCGGCGGTCACCGGCAGCGCCGTCTGCGCGGCCGGACCGCCGCAGTTCTCCAGGCCCGCGTACACCGACCCCTGCCCGCCGCCGTTCTTGACGTACAGACTGAGCGTGTAGGGGCCGGCGGCCAGGCCGGTGAGCGTCTGCGACGTCTTCACCGTGTACGCCGACGACGACCAGTGGGTGAGCCGGTAGGAGCCGGAACGCCCGCCGGTCTCGGTGTAGTCGGCGGACGCCGTGCCGGACGTCGTCCATCCCGGAGGGCTCGCCACCCCGGTGCCGGAGGACTCGAACCCCCCGTTCGTCACCGTCGTCGCGGCCCGCGCCGGCGTCACCGCCACCATCGGGAACAGCAGCGCGGCGCCGCACGACACCGCCGCCAACGTCCTTCTCATAGGTCCTCCGTCAGGGAAAGGACGGTTCTGTGAACGTGCACGGTAATGTGCCCCGACGGGCTTGGGAAGACGTCCGGAAACAGTCAGGTCAGCGCCCGCGCTAACCACGACGTCAGCGGCCTGGCGGGCTTATGGCGGGCATTTCCACCTGTGTACGTTCACAGAAGACGTGCCAGATGTCGGCCACCCGAGGTGAGGCGGACGTTGTCGCCGTGAGCTCCCGTCCGGTGTCTCGCAACGGGCCCGCGCCGGTGGCACGCCGAGTCGGCGGTGCATCCTCGGCCGATGACGCCGGTGATCAGGACAGGGCCGCGAGCAGTGACACCCCCAGGACCAGCAGGGCCACGACCTTGACCAGCTCCAGCGCGATGTACGCGTGGTGCGCCCGGGAGCGGGGAGCGTCCTCGCCCGCCAGCACTCGGTCGGAACGGCGGTTCAGACCCGGTCGCACCGCGGCGAGCTGGACGGCCAGCGCCGCCACCGCGACCAGCCCGGCGGCGGCCGGCGTCACCGGGGGACGGCCTGTCACGCCCGCCACGACCAGCGCCGCCGCCAGCGCCGCCTCGACCCGGTTCAGGGCCCGGAACACCAGGCGGCCGATGCCCAGGCCGAGTGGCAGCGTCACCCCCGGAGCGCGGAACTTCAGCGGCGCCTCAAGGAAGGAGATGGCCAGGACCATTCCCAGCCACAGGAAGGTGACGGCACTTGCGACCGCCGCGGCGCTAACGTTCATATGCTCCGCCGCACCCCTTTCTCGGCCTCATCCGCTCACTCCGCTCATCTTGCTCGCCCGGCTTATTGTGCATGCCGGCTTGCCGTCCCCGTCGTGTTCGCGCCGTCCGCGTCGGCCGTCAGAACCCTCCTCGTGGTCGTGAGCGCCGGCCGCGGGGTCGCGGGATACGGACTCTCGTGCGCCGCCCCAGCAGTCGCAGGACGCGGCCGCGGACGCGCCCGGGGCGGGCGAAGAGCCGTCCGCTGTGGCCGCGGCCTCGCGCGTGGCCCGTCCAGAGGCGGGGACGCCTCCCGCACAGCCGAGGGTGCCGGCCGTGACGTCGCCGCGCGTCATGAGGCGCCCACGGACGAGTGCTCCACGCCCGTCCGGCGCGCCGGTCGCGAGAAGCGAGGAGGCTCCCCGCTCGACGGTGGTTCTCATCGATAACCGCGAAGATCATTGTCATCCATCACATTCGTCGTAAGGGGGAAGCGCTTCTGGTCCGAGCGCGCGGGTCGGTCTGCCCGGGCCCCGGCGATCGCCGCTGGACCTGCCAGGGCGGCGCCGGGACCCACCTTGCGAATGCTCCTTTCGCCGTCACTCCTGCTCGCAATCCGACCTCATGCCGGCCAACCGCCGGGGTGATCGAAACCTGACCTCGTACCTCTCAGGGTGATCTCACGTGTGCGTTCCTGATCTCATGTCGGCGACCTGCTCAGATGATCGAATCCTGACGTTCCATCTCCCGATCTGATTCCGCGTGTGTGATCCGTTCTCATGTCGGCGGCCTGCTCGGATGAAGAAAGTCCGCGTTGTGTCTCCCGTTCTGATCTCGTGTGTCGATGCGCTTCATGCCGGCGACCTGCTCGGGGGAAAGTCTGACGTTGTGCCTCCCAGGTTCATCTCGCATAGGTGATGACCTCGCTTGTGCCCGCCTCCTGTCGTTCGTGATCCGCCGGATGTTCTCGTGTGTTCGCGACTCGGCTTCCGCTCGCGACGTTCTCGTGCCGACCATGTGAGTTCATGCGCCCGGGCAATCCGATCTTGCGCCTGTGACGCCGCCTGTGGTCGCGACCTGACGTTCGCTGTGCGGGGTGAACCTCGTACGCGCGATGTGATGTCCTCCCGGCGGACCGGCCTTGGGCCTCCGGCCTTCATCTCATGGCCGTGTCGCCGGTTCCGCGAACCACCTCCAACTGCTCTAGTCGTATGTGCGGGGATCGGTCGATGCCCGCGGATGATCTGTCTCGTCCCTTGTCGTCCGGTCGTGCCTCCGTTCCTGGTCGTGCGCCGCCCGTCCGGTTCATCCCTCACTTTCCGTCGGATCCGTCAGTCGCCGGTGCTTCTCCTGTTCCTGGTCGTGGGCTTCAACGGGGCTTGTCGCCGCGTGGCCGCCTCCTTTCGGCCGGGTCGCCGCGTACCGTGTCCGATGGCCGGTGAGGTCGTGGGGCCCGGCGGGCCGCGGTCAGTTCCACTGGGCACGCTGGTCCGCCCTTCGGGCCGGCGCCACCGGTACGGTCGCCCGGGGCGGGCGGTGGTCGCGGAGCAGCGTCTCGTAGGAGACCAGCCGCCAGGGGCCGAGTTCGGGATTGGTGAGCACCGACACCACCTGCGCGTGGATCTGCGCGGACCTGATGTTCTCATCGGTCTCGATGCGAATGGCGACGAAACCGGCGGCCTGTTTGAACTCCTTTTCCCATTGTTTCGGCAGCAGCGCCAGCAGTCGTTTCCCGTCGACGTTCGCGTCCATCTTGCGCCCTCGGGCCGGGCGCATCGTCAGCACGACGAGCATGGCCGTTCCTCCCTTCAGTCCCAGGTGGTGCCCGCCGCGGCGAGCGTTCGGACGGGTGCGGCGAGGCGACGGACGCGCCCGTGCGGGGCGGCCGCGGCGGGTGCGCCGCTCGCGGGGAAGGGAGTCTGGCTCTGCATTTCCGGTTCCTTTTCCGTGGTCTGGGGATTTGTTCTCGCACCACCAACTCTGCGCTTTCTCCGGGCCGCGGAACAGAGAAATGAAAGGCAGTAAGCTGCCGTCGGCTGACCGTTTCCTGCCACAATCCGCACTGGACACCGTGCCCGGCGCCGCGCCGGGCCTCGCGCCGGCGCACCTGGCCCGCGCCGTCCGGCCTCGCCGGTCACCGGCCCGGGCCACCGAGGAGCCGAGGACCCGGCGAACCGGAGGCCGAGGAGGCGGGAAGGCCGAGGAGGCGGGAAGGCCGAGGAGGTGGGGGTGGCGGTCGAGGGTCACGCCGGCCGTGGTTGGGTGGTGGCCGTGACGATCACGGACGCGCTGGGGCTGGTGACGGTCGGAGTGGCGGCCGGTCTGGTGAGCACGGTGGTGAGCCTGGCGTCGATCGTCTCCTACCCGGCCCTGCTGGCGTTCGGGCTGTCGCCGCTGAGCGCCAACGTCACCAACACCGTCTCGCTGGTGTTCACCGCTCTCGGCGCGGCGGCCGGGTCGCGACCCGAACTCGCCGGTCAGAGCGGGCGGCTGCTCCCGCTCGGGACCATGTCGATGGCGGGCGGGGTCGTCGGCGCGGCGCTGCTGCTGGTGACGCCGTCCCGGATGTTCGAGATGATCGCTCCCTGCCTGATCGCCGCCGCGTCACTGCTGCTGTTCCGTCCGCCGAGGCCGGACGGGTCAGCGGACGCGCCGGGCGCAGGAGGGAACCGGCTGCTGCGCGCGGGGGTGTTCGCCGTCGCCATGTACGTCGGATATTTCGGGGCGGCCGGCGGAATCCTGATGTTCGCCGTGCTCGCCTCGATGGTGCGCGAGGCGCCGGTCCGGCTCAACGCCTTCAAGAATGTGCTGTCCGGGCTGGCGAACGCCGTGGCCGCCATCGGGTTCGCCGTGTTCGGACCGGTTCAGTGGGCCGCCGTGCTGCCGCTCGCGGCGGGATTCCTGGTCGGAGGGCGGCTCGGCCCCGTGCTGGCCCGCCGGCTGCCCGGGGCGAGCCTGCGCTACGCCGCCGCCGTCTGCGGCCTGCTCGTCGCCGTCAAACTCGGCCTGGACGCCTACCGCTGACCGAGGGCTCCGAATCGGCCTGGACGCCTCCGGTGACCGAGGGCTCCGAGTCGGCCTGGACGCCTCCGGTGACCGAGGGCTCCGAGTCGGCCTGGACGCCTCCGGTGACCGAGGCCTCCGAGTCGGCCTGGACGCCTCCGGCGGACCGCGACCGGCGAACCGCGACCGGCGAACCGCGACCGGCGAACCGTCAGCCGAAGGAGCGGCGGGCGGCGCGCTTGAGGGCCTCCTCGGCCTCCGAGGCGAGCCGGCGCACGAGCTCCGCGGCGGGGATCTCCTCGGCGAACGGGAAGCCCTGCCCCGCCCACAGGTTGATGGTGTCGGCGTCGCCGGCCTTGCGCGCCGCCGCCCGCAGCGGCGCGGTCAGGTGATGGACCTGCGGATACGCCGAGGGCGCCTCGCCCGAGTGCTCCTGGAGGAAGCGGTTGACCAGCCCTCGGGCCCGCCTGCCGGTGAACGCCCGGGTGACGGCCGTGCGGTCGTAGGAGCTCAGCGCCTGGCGGTGCGCGGGACTGGTGCCGGCCTCCGGGGTGCGCAGGAAGGCGGTGCCGAGCTGGGCGGCGACAGCGCCCGCCGTCAGGACGGCCGCGATGCCGGCGCCGTCGGCGATGCCCCCGGCGGCGATCACGGGCAGCGGCGTTGCGCGCAGGGTCAGCCTCAGGAGCACGAGCAGGCCGTAGTCCCCGCCGTCGTCGGTGAAGCCGCCGCGGTGGCCGCCGGCCTCGATGCCCTGGGCCGCCAGCGCGTCCGCTCCGGCGTCGTGCGCGGCCGACGCCTCCTCGGGAGTGGTGATCGTCACGATGACCCGCGCACCGGCGGCGCGCACCTCGTCGATGACCTCGCGCGCGGGCAGCCCGAAGGTGAACGACACCACCGGCACCCGCTCGGCGGTGACGACCGCGAGCTTGGCCTGCCAGCCGTCATCGTCGTCCGCCGGCACGCCGAGCGCCACGCCGTACCGCTCGGACTCGCCGCGCAGGCGCCCGGCGTAGGCGTCGACGGCCGCCCGGTCGACCTCGCCCTTGGACGGGACGAAAAGGTTGACGCCGAACGGCGCGTCCGTGCGGGCGCGCACGGAGGCGATGTCGGAACGCAGATCGTCCGAGGAGCGGTAACCGGCGGCCAGGAACCCGAGGCCGCCGGCCGACGAGACCGCCGCGGCCAGCTCCGGAGTCGAGGGGCCGCCGGCGAGAGGAGCCTGCACGATGGGCAGGGCGAGAGCCGCGAGGTCCACCTGATCACTCTAACCGCGGGCCGTCCGGGCCTCCCCGGCCGCCCCGGAGAGATGGGTCACATCCGGCGGATACGCCGAGGCTCACCCGCCGGGGCGGATGCGGCGCATGCGCTGGATCTCGGCCGTCTGGGTGACCGAGATGTCCTCGGCCAGCTCCTGCACGGTGATGTGCGAGCCCTTCTCCATCTCGCCGGCGGCCATGGTGACGGCGCCCATGTGGTGGGCGGTCATCAGCTGCAGGTAGAGGCGGTCGAAGCCGGCGCCGGAGGCGGCCCGCAGGTCGGAGAGCTGCCGCTCGGTGGCCATGCCGGGCATGGCGTCGTGGTGGGCCGCGTGGTGGTCGGGGACACGCTGGCCCTGCTGCTGGAGCCATCGGATCATCGCGTTGATCTCCGGCCCCTGCGTGTCCGATATCCGGGCCGCGATGCGCTTCACGTCCCCGGACGCCGCGCGGGTGGCGGCCAGGGCGCTCATGTCGAGCGCCTGGCGGTGGTGGACGACCATGTCCTGCATGAAGACCACGTCCGCCGCGTTGGCCGTGGGGGAGGGGACGGCGGTGACGGTCGCTCCCGGGGGAAGGGTCTTGGCCGCCTCGCCCGGCTTGCCGGGGACGATGACGGGGACGGTGGAGGTCGCGACCGGCGTCGCGGAGCCTCCCGAGCAGCCGGTCACGGTGAGCGCGGCCACACCGGCGGCGATGAGGAGCGCGAAGCGCACCCGGCCTCCTTCAAGATCTCTGCTGTGCGGCTGCACCCTAACCCAGCGCGGAGTTTGGGGTAAAGACGGAATGTTGGCACATTTTGCTGACAAAGTGGACTATGGCAACACCGCGGAGTTTGGGACATGATCTCCTCAACTGTGTTCATCTCTGGCAAAAAGCACCAAGGAGGGTCCTGAGGTGTTGTCCACCCCCCGCAGAGGCGGCCTGACCGGCCGGTTCCTCGTCCTGGCGGGCTCGGTCGCGGCGATGCTGCTGGCGACGGTCCCGGCCCAGGCAGCGGACATCCCGGGCACCGACCAGATCGTCATGAGCCCGAACGTCCAGCATGTGGCGAACGTCCCGAAACCCGCGGCCATCGCCGCCACCATCAACACCGACATCGCCTTCCAGGGCGACTACGCCTTCGTCGGCAACTACGGTGGTTTCTCCATCTACGACATCAAGAACCCCAAGAAGGCCTCCGTGGTCAGCTCGGTGGTGTGCCCGGGATCCCAGATGGACCTGTCGGTCTACGGGAACCTGTTGTTCGCCTCGGTCGACTCCTCCCGCTCGGACGACTCCTGCAACAGCGCGGCGCAGCCGGCGTCGGTGAAGGAGTCCTGGGAGGGCATCCGTATCTTCGACGTGAGCGACAAGGCCAACCCCAGGTACATCAAGTCGGTCGAGACCAACTGCGGGTCGCACACCCACACGCTGGTGCCCGACAAGCGGCGCGGCAACGTCTACCTGTACATCTCCTCCTACAGCCCGTCGGCGACCTACCCCGACTGCCAGCCGCCGCACGACAAGATCTCGATCGTCAAGGTCCCGCTGCGTGACCCGGTGTCCGCCTCGGTGGTGGCCACGCCCGTCGTGTTCCCCGACGGCGGCAACGAGACCCAGCCGGGCCTGCTGGTCCCCACCAGCGGCTGCCACGACATCACCGTCTACGCCGAGAAGGGCATCGCGGCCGGCGCGTGCATGGGCGACGGCGTGCTGTTCGACATCAGGGACCCGGAGAACCCCAAGGTGACCGCGCGGGTGACCGACCCGAACTTCGCCTTCTGGCACTCGGCCACCTTCAACAACGCCGGCACGAAGGTCGTGTTCACCGACGAGCTCGGCGGCGGCGGCGCGGCCACCTGCAACGCGGTCGTCGGCCCGAACCGCGGCGCGGATGCGATCTACGACATCGTCGGGGGCCGGCTGGTCTTCAAGAACTACTACAAGATCCCGCGCTACCAGGCCGACACCGAGAACTGCGTCGCGCACAACGGCTCGCTGATCCCGGTCAAGGGCCGCGACATCATGGTGCAGGCGTGGTACCAGGGCGGCGCCTCGATCTGGGACTTCACCGACTCGGCCCACCCCGCTGAGATCGGCTACTTCGAGCGCGGGCCCGCCGCCGAGGGCTCGGGCGGCTTCTGGTCGGCCTACTACTACAACGGCTACATCTACGCCAGCGACTTCAACAGGGGCTTCGACGTCATCAAGATCGACGACCCGCGGACCAACCCCGCCAAGGGCGTCCACGTCGACCGCCTCAACGTGCAGACCCAGGGTTCGTACCGCGACCGCGGCCACGGCAACTGGATCTGGAGCGCCGACGAGGACTGACCGGCCGGCATGACGCGCGGGACGCCTCCGGGCGTCCCGCGCCCTGCGCGGGCGTCGCGCCGTGCGCGCGGGCCCGCCGCCCGCCGGCGTCCCGGCGCACGGGGGTCGCCCCGCGCGCCGCGGCGCGAAGACGCATCCACCGAAGGACGGCCCGGGCGGACCAGCCCTGGCCGTCCTTCGGCATGCCCGACCTGGCCGCCGTACGCACCGGCCGGGCGGCGGGATGCGGGTAGGGTGACAGCGCTCGGATGTTACCGTTGGTAACGCCCGCTGTCGTGGGAATATACGTCCGCGACACCGATCGTCTGGTCCGTTGCCCTGAGGAGTTGTCACGATGGCTGAGAGCGCGAGCGATTTCTGCCCGGAACCGAGCGCGGACCTCCGCGAGGTACGCGACTGGGTCCACGACTTCGCCGCCACCGTGATCCGTCCCGCCGGCGCCGAGTGGGACGAGCGCGAGGAGACCCCCTGGCCGGTCATCCAGGAGGCCGCGAAGATCGGGCTGTACTCGCTCGACTTCTTCGCCCAGCAGTGGTTCGAGCCGAGCGGCCTCGGCATCCCGGTCGCCTTCGAGGAGATCTTCTGGGGTGACGCCGGCATCGGGCTGTCCATCGTCGGCACCGGCCTGGCCGCCGCGGCGCTCGCCTCCAACGGCACCTCCGAGCAGATGGGGGAGTGGCTGCCCCAGATGTTCGGCACCGCCGACGAGGTCAAGCTCGGCGCCTTCTGCGCCTCCGAGCCCGACGCCGGCTCCGACATCGGCGCCATCCGCACCCGCGCCGTGTACGACCAGGCCAAGGACGAGTGGGTGCTCAACGGCGTCAAGACCTGGGCCACCAACGGCGGCATCGCCGACGTCCACGTCATCGTGGCCTCCGTCGACCCTGACCTGCGCACCCGCGGCCAGGCGTCCTTCGTCGTCCCGCCCGGCACCCCGGGGCTGTCGCAGGGGCAGAAGTTCAGGAAGCACGGCATCCGCGCCTCCCACACCGCCGAGGTCGTCCTTTCCGACGTGCGCGTGCCGGGCCGCTGCCTGCTGGGCGGCAAGGAGAAGCTCGACGCGCGCCTGGCCCGCGTCCGCGAGGGCGGCCGCAGCGGCGAGCAGGCCGCCATGCGCACCTTCGAGACCACCAGGCCTACCGTCGCCGCCATGGCCGTCGGCATCGCGCGCGCCGCCTACGAATACGCCCGCGACTACGCCCGCGAGCGCGAGCAGTTCGGCCGCAAGATCGGCCAGAACCAGGCCGTCGCCTTCCTGCTCGCCGAGATGGCGACGCGCGTGGACATCGCCCGCCTGATGACCTGGCGCGCCGCCTGGATGGCCCGCAACGGCCGCCCCTTCGACAAGGCGGAGGGCTCGATGTCCAAACTCGTCGCCGGCGAGAGCGCGGTGTGGGTCACCGAACAGGCGATCCAGATCCTCGGCGGCGCCGGCTACACCCGCGACCACCCCGTCGAACGCTTCCACCGCGACGCCAAGATCTACACCATCTTCGAGGGCACGTCCGAAATCCAGCGCCTCCTGATAGGCCGCGCCGTCACCGGCCTGCAGGTTCAGTGATTGGCACAGAGAAGCGCAGCGATCCGCTGCTGAGGGCGGAGCATCCTCGCGGGCGTCGAAGGACACGCAGAGCATGAGCGGTGGACGGACGGTGAACGGCTGGCCACGGCGGCATAGGGAGGACGGCATCCGCGCGCTGTCCCGCCGTGACGGGCGGCTTCGGTCGTGCTACTACAACGACACTCCGTCGGCCCCGGCGCATCTTCAACCTCGGTAGCGCTCGTGGCCGGGCATGCTCACGGCGCGGCGTCGAGCGGAACGACGTCGATCAGCTTCTTGTTGACGAACTCCTGGATGCCGAGCCAGGACAGCTCGCGCCCGTAACCGGACTGTTTGATGCCACCGAACGGCAACTCGGGCGCGGTCCAGGTGGGATGGTTGATGAAGACCATGCCGCTCTCGATGCGGTTAGCGATCTTCTTGCCGTGCTCGATGTCGGAGGTGAAGACCGCGCCACCGAGTCCGAAGCCGGTGTCGTTGGCGATGGCGATCGCCTCGTCCTCGTCCCGGACTCTGAAGAACATCGCCACTGGGCCGAAGAGCTCCTGGCCGTAGACCGGGTTGTCGCGGCTCACGTCGGTGAGGATCGTCGGCTGGACGAACGCTCCGGTCTCCGGCACCGGGGGGCCGACCTCGGTCGCCCGGGCACCGTGCTCGACCGCCTCGGCCACCTGCGCCTTCAGCTTGTCGGCGGCCGACTGGGACGACATCGGCGGCAGGGTGGTCCGCTCGTCCATCGGGTCCCCGGCGACCAACCCGCTTATGGCCGCCGTGAACTCCTCGAGGAACTTGTCGGCGATCTGCTCGTGGATGAGGAGCCGCTTGGTGGCCACGCAGGACTGCCCGCAGTTGTTGAGGCGGCCCCACGCGGCCCAGTGGACCGTCGGACCCAGATCGGCGTCGGGCATGGCGATCAGCGGGTCGCTGCCGCCCAGTTCGAGGGTGGTCCTCTTGATCGCCTTGCCGGCGCGCGTCGCGATGACACTGCCCGCCTGCTCGCTGCCGGTCAGGGCCACCCCCATCACGCGCGGATCGTCGATCACCTTCCCGACCTGCTCCTTGGTGACGAAAAGGTTGGTGTAGACGCCATCCGGCGCACCGGCCTCGCGGTAGAGATCCTCGAAGGCAAGCGCGGACCGGGGTACGCCCGACGCGTGCTTGACCATGACGACGTTGCCCGCCATCACGTTGGGGACCGCGAATCGTGCCAGCTGGTAGTACGGGAAGTTCCACGGCTGCACGCCGAACAGGACACCTAGCGGGCTGCTGACGACGACCGCCTCGCCCCTACGCGTGTCGATCGGGACCGGCTTGAGGAAGTCCTCGGCGTTGTCGGCGTAGTAGTCGAAGATGTCGGCGCTCAGGAGCACCTCTTCGACGCTCTCGCCGATCCGCTTTCCCATCTCCAGGGTCAGCAGGCGGGCGAACTCGTCCCGCCGCTCACGCAGGATCCGGGCCGCGTGTCTGGTGACGGCCGCTCGCTCGTCGAAGCTTCGCCGACGCCACTCTCCGTACGCCGACCGAGCGCGTGACAGGGCGTCCTCGAGTTCCGCGTCGGTGATCTCCGGGAACGTGGCGACGACCTCACCACTGTAAGGATTGACCGATTGATAAGGCATGATTCCCCCCCGAATATGCCTAATCGGGCTTTATGCCCGCCTTGCCGACGGCCGAAACGTTAAGAGGGGAGCCCAAGGAGCATACGGATCTCCTCCTGGACGATGTCCGGATCGCGGTTCGCGTCGACGATGAAGACCGGAGCCTTGTGCCGGAGCCGGTCCAGCAGGGCGGCGATGCTCTCCCAATGGTCGTTGATCCGGGCAGTGAGCGCTTCCGGAGTGTCGTCCTCCCGCGCCTCGAGGCGGCCGCCGCAGGAGGCGCAGACGCCCTCGCGCCGGGGCCGGCCCCCGATGAGGTTGTAGTCGAGGCCGCAGTCGCCGCACATCCGTCTGGACAGCGCACGGTCGCGAGCCAGCGCATCGGGCACGTCGAGGCAGATGACGGCGTCGACGTCGTACCGCTCGAGAAAGAACTCCGCCTGCCGCCGGTTCCGCGGGAATCCGTCAAGGACGAACCCGTGGTTCCAATCGTGCTGCTCCAGGCGCTCACGCATGATCCCTTCCACGAGGGAGTCATCGACCAGCCGGCCGGCCGCCATGGTCTCTCGTACGCGTGCGCCGATCTTGGTGTGATGGCCGACATGCCACCGGAGGATGTCCCCGGCGCTGATCCGCACGAGATCGAAGTCCCGGGTCAGCATGGCGGTGTGGGTGCTCTTACCGCTCCCCGGCACCCCTACCAGCAGATACTTACGCATCGTGAGACCATCACACACCTGTTTTCATCGCCTGGACCCGCTCGCGCAGCAGCGTCATCCGGGTCTTCGGGTCGGTGCCGTGATTTCGCATTTCCTCCAGGTTCCAGCCAGCCCCGATGCCGACGGCGACCCGGCCCGCGGAGACGTGGTCGAGGCTCGCGATCTCTTTGGCGGTGGTGATGGGATCCCGTTCGACGAGCAGGAGGATGCCGGTGCCGAGCCGGAGTCGCTCGGTCACCACGGCCGCCGCCGTGAGGGTCACGAACGGGTCGAAGGTCCGGTAGTACTTCCGCGGCAGCCCGTCGCTCTCAGGCCATCGCGACTCGCGGCTGACCGGGATGTGGGTGTGTTCGGCGACGAACAGCGACGCGAAGCCGCGCTCCTCCAGCGCCTCCCCGAGCCGCGCCGGTGCGATGCCCTCATCCGTCACGAACGTTGCGACCCCGAACTCCATCTGGCCCCCATCTGTCCCTAAAGCGACTCATTCCTACGCGGGCTCATCGGCAAACGGGGTGGAATGGAGTCCGGGTCCTCGTTGTCCCTGGAGATCCCCGTATGAACGTCGCGGGGTGAACGTGGACCTCACACGCTTGAAGGCCAGGGCGCCGACCGCGCCGGCCGTCGTCACGGCCCGCCGACCGCCGGGAGGTGCGGAACCGATGCACGGCGCTGTTCCGGGCTGGTCGTGACCCGTCGGCGCGGCTGGTCGCCGTCCAAGAGTGCGGGCAGGCTGTCGCGGCGCCCTTCGATGATGGCCCTGACGCCCATGGTGCCGCAGTTGGGACAGATGATCTCGTCGCCGGTGGGGGGCAAAACCGGAACACCGTCGAGCCGGTAGAAGGCGAACGTCGCGCCGACGTCGTCGCTCACGTACTGCACGTCGTAGTCCGCCGTCCAGGTGTGCCCGCAGCGCCCGCAGACGAATCTGTAGCGTTCCACGGCGACTTCGACCAGCATCGTCATCGCCGTCACCCCCCGGCGCTTCGTGAACCTCCCTTCATCGTTCCCGCCGCCGGCTCTCGCGCACGCGCCGGACCGTTTCTTGACCGTGCCGGATCCTGGCACTACCGGGACGATGAGCAGTGACCCATCGCTGCGTGCAGATCTTGATCCACAGGTGTTGACGGTCGCTCCTGGCTGGTGAAGCGAGATCACATCGACGGGCTCGGGGAGGGAGGGTGGAAGATCCTCTCCGCGACCACGGGCGGGTCAGGCCCAATGAGCCCGGCCCTCGCCTGCCGCCTGCGTTGTTTGATCCGAAAATGGGTATTCGGGGGTTTCGTGGGAGCGATCCGGGCCATTTCACTGGATGTAGAGGTCAGAGGTCGTGGGGTCGCTCTTTGGGCTGTGGCCGACGGCGCGTGACCGAGGCTCCACGGCAGCGGAACAGTCAACCGCAGAGGTTGGTCCATGAGAATGGACCATGCGTCCATCGTGGGGACGGTCTGCGGTGGTGAGAAGAAGGTGCTAGGCCGCTGGACGCTCGGCCGGGCGCTGTTCACGGGCGCGCGAGCTCCGGTGTATGGATCGGGCTGCTGGTCGGCCCGGTGTCCCTCATCGCCGGCCCTGATCGTGGACCCTGGGTTCCGCGATGGTGTTCGGCCTGATTTGGGGCGCGATCGGCTACGCCATGCAGCGCAGGGCGTTCGTGTCACTGCCTGAGGTCGTGGCCGGCAGCTACGAGATCTTGGTGGCCCCGGAGTTCGTGTTCAACTCGCATGGGTGGCCGCGAAGACCTTCGAATAGGCCGAGGCAGACGGTCGCGGGGTCGGGTTCGCGCATACGGACCTCCTGGCCGGGAGCGTCCGACGGCGCATTGCGGGATCAGCGGAACCGGGCAAGGGAGGGGCCGAGAAGAACGCGCGGGAATGGCAGGGGATAGGGCGATGGCGAAGGCAGTAGGCATCGATCTGGGCACGACGAACTCGGTGATCGCGACGACGGAGGACGGTCATCCGATGGTCATCCCGAATGCCGAGGGGTCGCGGAAGATCGCCGGCTTGGAGGTCCTGCGCATCATCAACGAGCCGACCGCGGCCTCCCTTGCCTACGGCCTGGACAAGAAGGACAGCGAAACCGTCCTGGTCTTCGATCTGGGCGGTGGGACCTTCGACGTCAGCATCCTCGACATCGGCGAGGGCATGGTCGAGGTCCGCGCCACAGCGGGGGACACCCACCTGGGCGGCGACGGCTTCGACCGCCGGATCGTCGGCTCGACCGGACCCTTGACCCGATCGAGCAGGTCGGCGGTGATCTGCTCGAACGTGGACCGCACCCCCGCCGAGGACGACCAGCCGGGCGTCGACGTGGTCGTCCTGCAGGGCGAGCGACACCGCGCCGACGACGCCGCTCTCCGCGAGGCGATCGATGCCCGCAACGAGCTCGACTCGATCGCCTACCACGTGGAGCAGCGCTTGTCCGAGCTCGGGGACGCCGTCCCGGTGCATGAGAAGGCCCGGGCGGAACAACTGATCGCCGACGCCCGCCAGGCCGTCAAGGAGGAGGCGCCCGTTGACCGGCTGCGTGACCTGGCAGGAGAGCTGCAGCAGGTCTTTCACGCGCTGGGCGCCGGCGCCCAGCCGCGCCGGCCGGGGCAGCCCAGCGCGGGCGGGCCGGACGAGGACGTGATCGACGCCGAGTTCACCAGTTCGGAATGACATGACCGACCAGGTCAGGATCCGGAATCAGGGGGGCACTCCAGCGGCCGAGGCCGTGGAGGCTGAACCGGCCTGTGAGCGGCAGGTCGTGCCCGGGAGGCCGCAGGAGCCGGGTGTGCCCGTCCGCGCCGTCCGCGACCAGGCGGTGGCCGTGATCGCCCGGCTGGGCTTCCCGCGCGTTGAGGATCTCGGGACGCGGTTCGACCCCGCCAGGCACGAGGCCGTGAGCACGGTGGAGGACCCGGAGGCCGAGGCGGGTACGGTCGTCGCCGTCATACGGCCCGGCTACGGCGACGGCCCCGACCAGCTGCGTCCCGCGTCGGTCGTCGTGTCCACCAAGGCGGAGGACTGATGGCCGATCGCGACTTCTACGACATCCTCGGGGTACCGCGAACGGCCGGCCCCGAGGAGATACAGCGGGCCTACCGCAAGCTAGCGCGCTCCTATCATCCCGACGTCAACAAGGACCCCGAGGCCGAGGACCGTTTCAAGGAGGTGTCGGAGGCATACGACGTGCTGTCCGATCCCGACACTCGGCGGCGCTACGACGCCTTCGGCCGGGACTTCCGGCAGGTGCCCGAGGGAGTGGACCCGGCGGCGTACGCCCGGACCGGGGCCGGGGCGGGCACAGGAGGCCGGGCCGGATGGGCACGCGGTCCGGCCGGGCAGGAGGTCCGGTTCGACACTGGAGAGGGCATCGACTTCGAGGAGCTGTTCGGCGGCATGTTCGGAGGGCGCGGGGGACGTGCGGGCCGCCGTTGGGGTCCGATGCCCGGCGCCGACCAGGAGGCCGAGTTGCCGCTGACGGTCGAGGAGGCCTACCGCGGCGGCCACCGCACGATCACCCTTCCCCACCGCGGCGGTTCCCGTCCGCTGGAGATCACGATCCCCCCGGGCGTCCGTAACGGGCAGCGGATCCGGCTCGCGGGTCAGGGCGGCGAGGGCTCCGGCGGCGCGAAGAGCGGCGACCTCTACTTGATCGCGCGAATCACTGATCATCCCCGCTACCGCGTCGAGGGACGGGACGTCCATGTCCGGCTTCCCCTCACCCCGTCGGAGGCCGCGCTGGGCGCGACCGTGGCGGTCGAGACCCCGGGCGGGGAGGCGAAGGTCAAGGTTCCGCCTGGTTCCTCCTCCGGACGCCGCCTGCGCCTGCGGGGGCAGGGCATGCCCAACCCCCGCGGCGATCCCGGGGATCTGTTCGCCGAGGTCCAGATCATGGTCCCTCGCACGCTGAGCGCCGAGGAGCGCCGCCTCTATGAGCAACTGGCCGACGTCTCCGGCTTCAACCCGCGCTCCGCATCGGACGGGAGGACCCGGCCATGAGCCATCTCCTCGTACGGCTCCCGCTCCTGGACCTGGAGTCTTTCGCACGGGCGACCGGTCTGCATCCGGAGTTGGTGCGCCGCCTGGTCGCGCTCGGCCTGTTCGATGCCTTTCGCGACGCGACGGGGGACCTCTGCTTCCCGCCCTCCCAGCTCGCGGCCGCCGGGCGCTTCCAGCGGCTGCACACGCAACTGGCCGTCAACTACGCCTCGCTGGGCCTGGTGGCGGACCTGCTCGACCGCATCGCGGAGCTCGAAGCGGCTCTGCGGACCCGCGCGAGAACTCCCGGAGGTGTGCCATGGACGTGAACCGCCTCACTCAGAAGTCACAGGAGGCCCTGCATAGCGCGCAGACAAAGGCGACCCGCCTCGGGCACACCGAAGTCGACGGCGAGCATCTCCTGCTCGCGTTGCTGGAACAGTCCGAAGGGCTGGTTCCCCGCCTGCTCTCAGCCGTCGGCGCCGGCGTGGACAAGCTGACCCTGGAGTTGGAGGCCGAGTTGGAACGCCGGCCCCGCGTGACCGGTCCCGGCGCCGCACCCGGCCAGGTGTACCTGACCCAGCGGCTGTCCCGTCTGCTGGAGGCGGCCGATCGAGAGGCCAAGAGGCTGAAGGACGAGTACGTCTCGGTCGAGCACCTGCTACTGGCGTTGCTCAACGAGGGGCCGGACACCGCCGCCGGGCGGCTGCTCAAAGCGCACGGGGTGAACCGCGAGCGCTTCCTGGAGGTCCTCACGCAGGTGCGCGGCAACCAGCGAGTGACCTCTGCCAACCCGGAAGTCGCCTACGAGGCTCTGGAGAAGTACGGCCGCAACCTGGTGACCGCCGCCAGGGCGGACAAACTGGACCCCGTTATCGGCCGCGACGGCGAGATCCGCAGGGTCGTGCAGATCCTGTCGCGCAAGACCAAGAACAATCCCGTTCTCATCGGCGATCCGGGAGTCGGCAAGACCGCGATCGTCGAGGGCCTCGCCCAGCGCATCGCCCGCGGTGACGTCCCGGAGGGCCTGAAGGACAAGACGATTTTCAGTCTCGACGTGGGCGCCCTCGTCGCGGGGGCGAAATATCGCGGCGAGTTCGAGGAACGCCTCAAGGCCGTGCTGACCGAGGTCACCTCGGCGGAAGGGCGGATCCTGCTGTTCGTCGACGAGGTCCACAACGTCGTCGGCGCGGGTGCGGCCGAGGGTTCCATGGACGCAGGGAACATGCTGAAGCCGATGCTGGCCCGCGGCGAACTCCACATGATCGGCGCCACGACGGTCACCGAATACCGCAAGCACATCGAGAAGGACGCCGCGCTGGAGCGCCGCTTCCAGCCCGTCTTCGTGGACGAGCCGTCGGTGGAGGACTCCGTCTCCATCCTGCGCGGCCTGCGCGAGCGTCTCGAGGTGTTCCACGGGGTGAAGGTCACCGACAGCGCCATCGTCGCGTCGGTCGTCCTGAGTCATCGCTACATCAGCGACCGCTTCCTGCCCGACAAAGCGATCGACCTGGTCGACGAGGCGTGCGCGATGCTCCGTACGGAGATCGACTCCATGCCGGCCGAGCTGGACGAGCTCACGCGCCGGGTGATGCGCCTGGAGATCGAGGAGGCGGCCCTCGCCAATGAGGACGACCCGGCGAGCCGGACCCGCCTGGAGGCGTTGCGCGCCGAGCTCGCCGATCTGCGCGCCCAGGCCGACGCCATGCGTGCCCAGTGGGAGGCCGAGCGGCGCGCATTGCACAAGGTGCAGCAACTGCGCCAGGAGATCGAGGTGGTCCGGCGCGAGGCCGAACAGGCCGAACGCATGTACGACCTGAACCGTGCCGCCGAGCTGACGCATGGCAGGTTGCCCGAGCTGGAACGCAAGCTGGAGGCCGCAGAGACGCAGCTGGAATCCAAGCACGGTGCGGGGCGGTTGCTCCGTGAGGTCGTGACGGAAGAGGAGATCGCCGGCATCGTGTCCCGCTGGACCGGCATCCCGGTCAGCAGGCTCCAGGAAGGCGAGCGGGAGAAGCTGCTGCACCTCGACCAGATCCTGCACGAGCGCGTCATCGGTCAGGACGAGGCCGTGCGGGCCGTCGCCGACGCGATCATCCGGGCGCGCTCCGGGATCAAGGATCCGCGCCGGCCCATCGGCTCGTTCATCTTCCTCGGTCCGACCGGCGTCGGAAAGACCGAACTGGCCAAGACTCTCGCCGAGGCGTTGTTCGACACCCAGGACAACATGGTCCGCGTCGACATGAGCGAGTACCAGGAGCGCCACACCGTCAGCCGGCTGGTCGGCGCCCCGCCCGGGTACATCGGGTACGAGGAGGGCGGCCAGCTCACCGAGGCCGTACGGCGCAAGCCGTACTCGGTCGTGCTGTTCGACGAGATCGAGAAGGCGCACACGGACGTCTTCAACACCCTGCTGCAGGTGCTCGACGACGGGCGGCTCACCGATGCCCAGGGCCGTACGGTCGACTTCCGTAACACCGTGATCATCATGACGTCCAATATCGGCTCGCACTTCCTGAGCGAGAAGGCCGGTCCGGCGGGCGAGATCGACCCCGAGGTCCGCGAGATGGTGATGGCCGAGCTGCGCGCGCGGTTCCGGCCCGAGTTCCTCAACCGGATCGACGACATCGTGCTGTTCAAACCGCTCACCGAACCGGAGATCGAGCAGATCGTGTCACTGATGTTCACCGAGATCAGGATGCGGCTCGCCGAACGCAGGATGACGCTGGAGGTCACACCCGAGGCCGTGCGCTTCATCGCCGAGCAGGGCTACGACCCCGTCTACGGCGCACGGCCGCTGCGCCGCTTCATCGCCCGCGAGGTCGAGACCCGTGTCGCCCGCGCCCTGGTCGCCGGCGACGCTCTCGACGGCGCGGTCATCCGCGTCGGAATGACCGGCGGCGCACTGTCGGTGACGTATGAGAATCCGGAGGTCTGACCATGCGGTCACAGACCAAGGACGCGAGCGTCGTCCGATGCCCGAAATGCGGGCGGAAGAACCGGTTGCCCAGTGCTGCGTCGGGAATCCCGCAGTGCGGCTACTGCCACCAGCCGCTTCCCTGGGTCACCGAGGCCGGGGACGGTGACTTCAGCGAGGTCGTCGAGGCGGCCCGGATTCCGGTGGTCGTCGACTTCTGGGCACCCTGGTGCGGGCCGTGCCGCATGGTCAGCCCGGCGCTGGAGCAGGTCGCGGCCGATCTGGCCGGTCGCCTGAAGCTGGTGAAGGTGAACGTGGACGAAGCGCCCAGGCTCTCGGAACGCTTCGACGTACAGGCCATCCCGACGCTTGTCGTGATCCATCAGGGCCGGGTCCTCAGCCGGCGATCGGGCGCGGCGCCGGCTCCCGCCCTGCGCGAATGGGTGGACCATGCGCTGGCCGCCTGAGCTCTGCGAGACGCCGGACCCGCAAGGGGCTTACCCGCGGCTGAGTGACGCGCAGCTCCAGGCGCTGGCCCCGCACGGCGAGCGGCGCCGGGTCCACCAGGATGAGGTCCTGTACGCGGAGGGCCTTCCGTGCGCCGAGTTCTTCACGGTCCTGGCCGGCAAGGTGGCGACGGTCGAGGGATTCGGAGTCGACGATCAGGTGATCGGCGTCCACGGGGCAGGCCGGTTCCTGGGAGAGCTCAACGTGCTCACCGGCCAGGTGGGCTTCGTCACCGGCGTGGTGGCCGAGGACGGCGAGGTCCTCGCCGTGCCGGCGGACGCGCTGCGCCGCCTGGTCGCCGGGGAACCGGCACTCGGCGACCTCATCCTGCGGGCCTACCTCATCCGCCGCACGATGCTCATCGGACTGGGGGCCGGCTTCCGCATCATCGGCTCCCGCTTCTCGGCCGACTCCCGGCGGCTGCGGGAGTTCGCGGCACGCAACCGGCTGCCGCACCGGTGGATCGACCTGGAGCAGGACCAAGAGGCAGAGCGGTTCCTGCGGAGCATGGGCGTCACCCCGGAGGAGACCCCGGTCGTGATCTGGCGTGGTGAGACGGTGCTCCGCAACCCGAGCAACGCGGAGCTCGCCCGGGCGATCGGGCTGTCCGCACCACGGGTACAGGAGGAGACCCACTGCGACCTGCTCGTCATCGGGGCCGGGCCGGCGGGACTGGCGGCGGCGGTCTACGGGGCGTCGGAGGGCCTCGCGACGATGGTCCTGGACAATGTCGCGACGGGCGGCCAGGCGGGCACCTCCTCACGGATCGAGAACTACCTCGGCTTCCCGTCCGGGATCTCCGGCGGTGAGCTGGCGGAGCGGGCGGCGATCCAGGCCGGCAAGTTCGGCGCGCGCTTCTACGTTCCCGCACAGGCATGCGGACTGCACCTGAACGCGGGCGATCACATCGTCACCGTAGGGGAGGGAGGAACGATCCACGCGCGCACTCTGATCATCGCCACCGGCGTCCGCTACCGCAGGCTCGACGTGGGGAACCTGGAAAGGTTGGAGTCCACGAGCGTCTACTACGCGGCGACCATGTTCGAAGCCCAGATGTGCGAGCGGGACTCGATCGTCGTCGTGGGCGGCGGCAACTCGGCCGGTCAGGCCGCCCTGTTCCTGGCCCGGCACGCCGCGTGCGTGCGGCTGCTCGTGCGGGACGAAGCGCTGTCCAGGAACATGTCCCGCTACCTGGCCGTCGAGATCGAACGGCACCCCCGGATCCAGACCATGCTGAACACCGAGGTCCGGGAGCTGATCGGGGAAGACAGGCTCGCCGCGGTCATCGCCGAGAACAACCGCACCGGCGAGCGTTCCACGATCGAGGCCCGCGCGATGTTCATCTTCATCGGCGCGGAGCCGTACACCGCCTGGCTGGCCGACGAGATCGCGCTCGACCTGCGGGGCTACATACTGACGGGCGCGGACGCCGGCCGGTCGGGCAAGGAAGGCGTGCCCGACTCCGTCGGCCGGCCGTTCCCGCTGGAGACGAGCAGCGCGGGCGTGTTCGCGGCCGGGGACGTGCGGAGCGGGTCGGTCAAGCGGGTGGCCGCGGCGGTCGGTGAAGGCGCCATGGCCGTACGGCTGATCCACGACTACCTCCAGGCCGGAGAGTGACTCCGGGCCGGAAGGAAGGAGACCTCCATGGTTGTCATGGCGGTGTCGAAATTCGAGCGCTTCTTCCGCAGCGCCGCAGGTGTCGATGTCGACAAGGACGATCTGCGGCGCTACGGCGACTTCGTGAACGACAAGGTATACGACCTCCTGGTGATCGGTCAGGCCCACGCCAAGGCGAACGGTCGCGACATCATCGAACCCTGGGATCTGCCCATCACCAAGGGCCTCCAGGAGAGCATCCACCGGTTCCGTCTTCTCGATGAGGACATCGAGCTGAAACCCATCCTGGAGCAGCTCGCCGCGTTGCCTCCGCTCGACCTGTCGGTCGCCGAGGAGACCGTCGGCCGCTTGCCCGAGATTGTCGGCGGCCTGTCAGTGGCACTGGCTCAGACTTTCACGATCGTGGATCCGGATGTGAAGAACCCCGCGACCGAGCAGTGGGAGCGCACGACAGGAGTCTTCGATCTGCTGCTCTGAGGCGATCGGGACCACCTCGGCGATCAGCTCCGAACGCCCGGCGAGTTCGGAGCCGCGTCCTGCCAGGGGCGCGGTCATGGCGAGCAGGGAAGGAGGAACGAACCGTTGACCCGCTGTACGGCGAAGAACCTTCCATCCCGTCGCTGACGGGTAAGGCGATCCTTCGCAGTCAAACGCATGGGAGGAATCATGAGAGCAGTCGTGTACAACGGACCTCGGCAGGTCAACGTGGAGCAGGTCCCAGACGCGCGCATAGAGCGGCCCACCGATGTCCTGGTTCGCATCACCACGACCAACATCTGCGGGTCGGACCTGCACATGTACGAAGGCCGGACCGACTTCGAGACGGGCCGCGTCCTCGGTCACGAGAATCTCGGCGAAGTGGCCGAGGTCGGATCGGCCGTCGACCACGTCCGCGTCGGCGACGTGGTCTGCATGCCGTTCAACATCGCGTGCGGCTTCTGCGCGAACTGTGAAAAGGGCGTGACGGCCTACTGCCTCACCACCAATCCTGAGCCGGGCATGGCCGGGGCGGCGTACGGCTTCGCGGACATGGGGCCCTACAACGGCGGCCAGGCCGAGCTGTTGCGCGTGCCGTACGGCGACTTCAACTGCCTCGTCCTTCCGGACGACGCGAAGGAGAAGCAGAACGACTACGTGATGCTCGCCGACATCTGGCCGACCGGCTGGCACGCGACCCAACTCGCCCAAGTGGAGGCGGGCGACTCGGTCGTGATCTACGGGGCGGGGCCCGTCGGGCTGATGGCCGCCTACTCCGCGACGCTCAAGAGCGCGAGCAAGGTGATGGTCGTCGACCGTCACCCCGACCGGCTCGCCAAAGCCGAGGAGATCGGCGCGATCGCGATCGACGACTCCCGGTCGTCACCGGTCGATCAGGTCATGGAGCTCACCAAGGGCCTGGGCGCCGACCGGGGCTGCGAGTGCGTGGGCTACCAGGCGCACGACCCGCAGGGGCACGAGCACCCCAACATGACGCTCAACAACCTCGTCCGATCGGTCAAGTTCACCGGGAGCATCGGCGTCGTCGGCGTTTTCATCCCCACCGACCCCGGCAGCCCGGACGATCTCTACAAGCAGGGCGAGATCGCGTTCGACTACGGGATGTTCTGGTTCAAGGGTCAGACGATCGGCAATGGCCAGTGCAGTGTGAAGCGCTACAACCGGGCGCTCATGACACTCATCCACGAAGGGAAGGCCCGGCCGTCCTGGGTCGTCTCGCACGAACTGGACCTGGACGAGGCACCGGACGGCTACGAGCACTTCGACCGGCGGGATCTCGGCTGGACCAAGGTCCTCATCCATCCCGGCGAGCTCAGCTGACAAGCGGCGCCCGGACCACCGTCACGACTGCACGGCATCGTGCCGACCAGCCCAGGGCGAAGGCCGGCCGCCGTAATGGCGCTTCCGAAGGCCCCATCAAGGGAGGTGATGATCATGAGCGACGCTCGCACGCTCAAGAGCAAGCTGTTCGAGGCCTTCAACGCCCACGATCTGGATCGTATTCTGCAGTGCCACAGCAAAGATGGGGTCCTGGTGACACCAGAGGGCGTCGCGGAAGGACACGACCAGATCGCCTCGTTCTACGAGGAGATCTTCAAAGGGTTTTCGGACCTGCGCATGACGGTCTGGCACATAGTGCTCTGCGCCGATCCCGCGGTGACCGAATGGATGCTCACCGGCACGCATGACGGGCCTTTGGCGCTGCCCGGCGGGGGGGTGCTGGACGGAACCGGCCGTCCCGTCGCCGTTCGCGGCACCAGCACCTGCTCCGTCGGCAACAACAAGATCATTACTCATCGGATCTACTACGACCAACTTGAGCTGTTCAGCCAGCTTGGTGGCGAACTCGTCTTCAATGATCGCTCATCGTCCGCGGGTGAGGGACGGCCGTCGCCCGGCGACTGAGGATTCGATGTCGCCAGCCGTTCGGCGTGGCTGTCGGGCGGCTCCGGGGGCGCCCGTCCCACTCTGCTGACGGTGGTCCGCCGCCGGTTCCGGGCCGCCCGTCGGCACCGCGGAAGGGCGACCAGCTCGTCCGCCGATGGGTACCGAGTGCCGCGCCTTCCTCGGTACGAGGCGCTCACCGAAAGGGTGCGCCATGCCGGTGAACTTACTCACCGACGGCAACGCGGCCGCTTCAGCGCCGCCTCCGGCGACGCCCGGCTGGACGGGTTCTTCCACCCGGACATCACCGCGCGTCGGCAGTCGATGGCCGCCGACGGAGCCCGTACCGGCGAGGAGCGCCAATGGCCACCAGTGATCAGCGTCGGCCGGAGATCGTCGTCGGACTCGTGGCGACCCCGCCGGACTACCCGGCCCTGGTGGTTGCGCGGCTCACCGCCGAGCTGGCCGACCGGCTCGCCGAGCAGGTGGACGCGGACGTGCGGTGGATCGTCCGTGAAGGCTGGGGTGAAGTGGCTCCGCGGCGCGACGGCGGCGTTGAGGGGCTACTCGACGATCTTGCCAGTCGGCGCGCCGACGCCCGGTGGGACGTCGCGATCTGCCTGACCGACCTGCCGCTGCACGCCGAGCGGGTGCCGCTGGTCGCGCAGACGTCCGCCCGGCGCCGAGTCGCGATGGTGTCCTTGCCCGCGCTGGGGCTGCGCCAGCTGCGAGCGGTCCGCGCAGCCGTTCCGGGTCTCGTGGGCCGGCTACTCACCGACGCCACCGAGGAGCGGGTGCTGCTGGCCGGTTGGGCGCCGGCCGAGCTGACCGGCCAGGTCGCCGCCATTCACCGGGTGGTCGGCGAGGCTGATGCCGGGGAACTGGGCTACGTCGCCTCGCGGCTGATCGGCCGGGTGCGGCTGGTGACCGGAATGGTCCGGGCCAACCGCCCGGGGCGCGCCCTGCTGGGCCTGTCCAAACTGCTGGTCGGCGCCTTCGGCACGGCCGCGTTCGCGCTCACCACCGACACCATCTGGCAGATGGGCGATGCGCTCGGCGGACTCCGCCTCGCCCTGATCATGATCCTCGGGCTGACCGCGCTGGTGGCCTGGCTGATCGTCGCGCACGACCTATGGAAGAAACCGGACCAGGAGACACCGGCTGAACTGGCCCGGCTGTTCAACCTGGGCACGATCCTCACCCTCACCCTGGCCACCGCGGTGTCCTATCTGGTGCTGTTCGCCGGAACGATACTCGCCGCAGCGCTGCTGATCGACACATCCGTGCTGGAACAGACCCTGCGGCGGTCGGTCGATTTCACCGACTACCTGATACTGGCCTGGATCATCAGCTCGCTGGCCACCGTCGGCGGCACGATCGGCTCCGGGCTGGAGGACGAGGAAACGGTGCGGGCCGCCGCTTACGGCTACTATCCCGAACCCGGCGGCTGGCGGGACGAGAAGGAGGCATAGTTCCCGCCCCGGGGCAGGGCTCGTCCGCACTGCCGGACGGGCACCGCAGACCAGCGCCGCCGGACAGACCCGCATCCGGCCAACACGCTCGCCGCGGGTCGGATGCGGGTGGTCGTCAGGGTTCGAGGACGACCTTCTCGCGGGTTAGCACCGTTCTGCCGCTTACCGTGATCGTAGAGGAGGTCCTGGAGTGGCTGGAGCTTGTCGGCACGAGATCCAGCGCCTCCTGATAGGCCGCGCCGTCACCGGCCTGCAGGTTCAGTGATCACGGCCTTCCGGCGAGCACCCCGCATCGCCCCCTGTGCCGTCGCTGTTCCGCCGGACACGGCGCGAGGACGGAACAGCCGGTCGCCGACGGCCCGCCGGGCGCGGTATCCGTCGGGGGCCTACCACGCATCCTCGTTGGCGGCCACACCCTGGGGGTGGAGATAGGTGCACCTCGGCCGGGTACCCAAGCGGGTTCTTCCGGCACAGCCACAGGCTCATCATCATGACCATGAACATCTCGAAGACGAGCCGCAGAGTTCTGGCCGTGATCTCGGCGGCGATGGCCTGTTCGACGATGGGTGTGCCCGCCCAGGCGGATACCGCGAGATCCACCGAAGGCGCCGTCGTCAAGACCGAGGCGGGCGCGGTGCGCGGCACCGTCGCCGCCGATCACCGCCTCTTCCAGGGCATCCCCTTCGCCGCGCCGCCGGTCGGCGCGTTACGGTGGGCGCCGCCGCGTCCGGCGCAGCCGTGGCGGGGGGTACGCGACGCCGCCCGGCCGGGGAACCGCTGCGCGCAGAACGCCGACGCCATCTCCGGGCTACCGGGCAGCGCCTCCGAAGACTGCCTCTACCTCAATGTCACCACGCCGCGAAGCTCCCGCGGCCTCCGGCCGGTCATGGTCTGGGTGCACGGGGGCGGTTTCACCGGCGGCTCCGGCAGCGACTACGACGAGCGGCGCCTGGCCGTCCAGGGTGACGTCGTGGTCGTCACGATCAACTACCGGCTGGGCGCCTTCGGGTTCTTCGGGTATCCGGGACTGGCCGGCTCGGGCACCTTCGGGCTCATGGACCAGCAGGCGGCGCTGCGCTGGGTACGCCGCAACGCGGTGGCGTTCGGCGGGGATCCCGGCCGGGTGACGCTGTTCGGCGAGTCCGCGGGAGGTGACAGCATGTGCGCCCAGCTCACCTCGCCGGCGGCGCGCGGGCTCTTCCACCGCATGGTGATCCAGAGCGGGTCCTGCACCGAGCTGAACGTGCCCGACGTGATCTTCCCCGGCGTGGGCGCCGAGTACGACACCTGGAAGCCGCGCGCGCTCGTCGAGAGCATCGGCTCCCGGGTGGCGCCCCGGCTCGGCTGCGCCGATCCGGCCACGGCACTGGAATGCCTGCGCCGGGTCCCGGTGGCCGACCTGCTGGCGCCGCAACAGCCGCCGGTGTTCTGGAGCCCGGCGTACGGCACGCCCACGCTTCCCGTCCATCCCGCGCGGGCACTGCGCGACGGCGCGTTCAACCGCGTACCGGTGCTCGCGGGGACGACCCGCGACGAGGGCGCGTTCTTCGCCGCCACGTACCCACCTCTGGACGAGACCGCCTACCGGGGCCTGCTCGCGGTCTCCTTCGGCGGCGACGCCGAACGGGTGGCCGAGCTCTACCCGGCGGGAACCTCGCCACGTCAGGCCTTGGGCTCGGTGATGACCGACCGCGGCTACGCCTGCCCGAACCGGCGCAACGACCAGGTGCTCGCCCGCTGGGTGCCGGTCTACGGGTACGAGTTCGCCGACCGAGACGCACCGCAGTCGTTCGAGTTCCCGCAGTCGCCGGACTTCCCGCTCGGGGCCTACCACGCCTCGGAGCTGCCCTACCTGCACGATATCGTGGGCCTGGACGTCACCCTGAGGCCGGACCAGCGACGGCTGGCGGACACGATGATCGGCTACTGGAGCCGCTTCGCCGCCGCGGGTAAGCCGGACGCCGTCTGGCCGCGGGTGCCGCTGGTGCGGTCGCTGGAACCGGGCGGCGTACGCACCGCCGACCTGAACACCCGACACAACTGCGACTTCTGGGATTCCCTGCTCTGAGTCGACGGCTGGTGTCATCGGCGGGAGGCGTGTCACGGCGACGACCGCCTGCCACCGTTGGATCAGCCCTGACGTTCGCCCGTCGCGCCGAGGAGCTGATGGTCTCCATCAGCTTCTCGGCAGGCAATTGACGTCGGTGTCCCTCGGCTGCGAACGGTCGCCGTCTGCAGGCCGCCTTCGTCCGGTCAGGATTCGATGAACGCGAGAAGGTCGGGGTTGAGGACGTCCGCGTGGGTGGTCAGCATGCCGTGCGGGAAGCCTGGGTATGCCTTCAGCACACCGTTCGCGAGCAGGTCGACCGCGCGCGGCACGGAACTGGCGAACGGGACGATCTGGTCGTCGTCGCCGTGCATGACTAGGACCGGCACGGTGATCTTCTTCAGATCCGCGGTGTAGTCCTCCAGCCACGAGAAGACCGTCTCGTAGTGGGCCTGGGCGCTGCCGGCCATGCCCTGCCGCCACCAGTTCGCGATCACCGCCTTGGACGGCTCGGCGCCCGGACGGTTGAATCCGTAGAACGGACCCTCCGGCACTGCCCGGTAGAACTCCGACCGGTTCCCAACAAGCCGGACTTGACCGCATCGAACCACTCCTGCGGCTGACCGCCAGGGTTCGCGTCGGTCTTCACCATGTTCGGGGTCAACGAGGCCACCAGCACTGCCTTGGCGACCCGCTTCTCGTAGCGAGCGACATAGCGGGCCACCTCGCCGCCGCCGGTGGAGTGCCCGATGTGAATCGCGTCGCGCACGCCGAGGTGTTCGGTCAGTGCGGCGAGGTCGGCGACCCAGTGGTGCATGTCGTTGCCGGTGCCGACCTGGTCGGACCGCCCGTGCCCGCGCCGGTCATGGGCGATCACCCTGTAGCCGCGGTGGAGGAAGAACGTCATCTGGGCGTCCCAGTCGTCGGCCGACAAGGGCCAGCCATGGCTGAAGATGATCGGCTGACCGGACCCCCAGTCCTTGTAGAAGATCTCCACGCCGTCCGGAGTGGTGATGGTAGGCATCGCCGGTACCTCTCTCGTGGTCTCTGCCGCGGTATCCATCGCGGTCCAGCGCCTCGAACGACGGACCACTTGATTTCTTGTGAGTGCCGCGTCCCGAGCGATCGACAGCCGAGTGACAAACCGTCAAGCCGGCTTCACCCGCACGCGGATGACGGGACTCTGTATCTGCCGATGATGTCATCCGCGCAGGTCATCGAGCTTGTTCGACTCCTCTCGGGTTGTGTCCGCTCCGGGCTCTGGAAGGGGGCCGATCGCGGCAGGATGCTTGTCTGCCCGACCCGTGGCTGCCGCCAGACCTTCCGCGAGCGACTCCCCGATGTGCTGGAGCGTGACCAGCGGCGTACATCTCGCTTGACCCGCCAGATCGGTGCGGTGCCCCGCGAGCCGGCCGGATGCGCCGGCGTTGGCCTGATCTGGTGGCGGTAGACGGTCTCGGTGTCTCCGCTGCGTCTGTGCCGGCTTCGGTCAGCCCGCGATGAAGCGCCAGCCTTCGGTGACGGTCGGAGCGTTGGTGGTGCCCCGCTGAATGCCGGCCAATCTCCACCTCCATGCGACTTGATTTCGGCCCGGTCCACATGCGCGGCCGGGTCTTCCACCCGGCGCGCTGCCGAGCCGCTTTACGAGTGCTGCATTGAGGGGTACAGACGCATACTTTGATCGCTGTCCGGGCACCTGTCAACAGCCCGGATAGCGCCCGGTCACTCGGGTCTTCGGTGTCTTTATCCAGGCGATGAAAAAAGGGCACCTCATGAAGGAGTGGTCCGCAGCGGGGAGTCTTACCTGGTGGCTTACGGCGTGCCGAGAAGGGCGCGGATGTGGTCGCGGAGGGTGGCCGCTCGGGTGGAGAGGGCTTGGAGGGCGACCGTCTCGGGGTCGGGTGGGGTAGGAGCGCCGAAGGTGAGCAGCGTTGTGAGTTTGTCGAGCATGTCGGCCATGCTCCGTAGGTCCGAGACGGTGAGCGACGGGTCGGGGAGGGCTTCGGCCAGGGGGAAGATGACAGCGGCGGCTTCGGCCGCGGCTCGGCGTTGCAGGAGCTGCTCGGCCTTCGGGTCGGGGTTCTGAGGGTGGACGGACGTCTCGTGGTGACGCAGGGAAAGGGCGGCCCAGATCGCGGCGGTGTCGATGCGATGGTCGCGGTCGGTCAGGTGGGCGTAGACGAACCGGGCCAGTTCGGCCGCCTCGACGCTTGGGGCCGAGTCCGGACCACCGTAAGTGAGCAGGCTCATAAGGCGGGTCAGTATGTCGGCCATGCGCTGCAGGTCCGAGACGGTCAGCGACGGGTCGGGCAGCGAGCGGGCCATGGAGAAGACGACGGCGGCGGCCTCGGCCGCGGTCGTCCGCTGGAGGAGCTGTTCGGCCACCGGGTCGGGATTGCCCGGGTTGAAGGAGACCTCGTGATGGAAGAGGGATTCGCCGGTCCAGGAGGCGGCGATGTCGAGCCGGTGGTCACGGTCGGTCAGGCCCCCGTGGAGGTGGCGGACCAGCGCGGCGGCTTCGCCGGCCAGGCGCGTCGTGGGCGATCCGAATGCCAGGAGCCCGGTGAGAACGGCGATCCGCGGCGCCAGAAGCGCGCGTTGCGCGTCGTCCGCTCCCGGGCGCGTCGCCAGGTAACGCAGGATCTCCAGGCGTTGTCCGCCGCCGCGCGCTGGACGGGGATGTTCCCGGGATGCACGGCCGTGGCGATCCCCAACCACATCTCGGCTATCTTCCGCAACGGCTCGATGGTGGTGCCCGGATTGACGGCGATGACGTTCTGGAAATGGGCGACGCCGTTCTTCGTCGTCCGCAGGGCGTCATCGTACCGGCCCTTTTCGAACAGGTAACGGGCGCGTTCCCCGAACGCGGCGATCGTGTCCAGATCCCACTGCGGGCATGCGGCTGAATTATCCAAGCGGACCGGGTGCATGGGATCGCGGTAGTCGAGGACGAGCGCCGTCCGGCAGTCGCCGGGGTTGCGGATCTCGATGTACCCGTCGAATCCGTCCGGCGAGAGAAGATGCGGCCCATCGACGAGTCTGGGCCGGCTGGAGAAGTCCGGCAGGAGGTCGTCGTCCTTCGACAGGACTCGCGCCTGGTACTTGTCGCCTTCGGTTCTCAGGAGAAACGTGAATGTCGGCCCGTCGGGGGCGTGGAAGGTGTACTTCTCGCCGTACTCCAGCTCGCCCGGGTAGGAATTCTGACCGAGGGTCCGTTGTTCGAAGGTCTCGAAGTCGATGCCGACGGTGTCCGCTTCGACGGCGTAGAAGAAGCCGACGTTCTCCGGGGCCACGCCGTACAGGGACTGCAGGTCGCTCTCGTTGGAGACCGGCGCCCGGAAAGCGGCCACATAGAAGCCGAGCGGCCCCATGCCCGGCAGGTCGACGTTCAGATCGAGCACGCACCAAGGCCCCGCGGGCGAGATGCCTGTCGCGTTCAGCCACTTTTCGGGGATCCGCAGGTTGGCCCCGCAGGCGAACCCCTCATGCACCCCGGTATTGACCGGACGGCGCTTGTCCTGGATATCCGGGTAGCGGTCGAACCGGATGAGGTCGGCGAACGTCACGTCAGCGCGGGTGGGGAGCAATGCCGTCGACTGGGCGATGGCGACGCCATTGCTGCCCGTCGCGACCTGGACATGCTCGTCGCTGCCGTAACCGCTGTTGAGGAACATCCCGCCCGCACTGACCACGAACGACGGCGACTTGTAATAGATCTCGACGCCCGGGTCCGCCTCTTCGCCCAGCGTGAATGTCGGACGGCGGCCCTGGAAGAAGACATGCTGGCTCGCCGGGTAGGGCGTCAGCGCCAGCAGGTACGCCGCGGCCGGCGGCCGGTAGGAGGACGTCCCCGCGATGAGCGCCTCGGCCACCCAGCCGTCGGGAAACCACCGAGACGGCTTCCCGGAGGCCTCGGGCCGGCCCAGATACATGAGGAAGAAGCCGGTCTGCGGGTGCCCCGTCTTCCAGTAGAGGTCGTTGAACTCCCGGTCGTCGGGCCGGTTGAGTTTCTCCTTCTGCCGGCGGAAAGGGCCCACGTGACGCAGCCGGCTGCTGGAGACGGCGAACTTCACCGCGGCGAAGTCGAGCAGGTTCCCCGCGCCCGTCTTGACGGCGGAGTCCTTCGAGAACTCGCACAGGTTCAGCAGCGCATGCACCGACAGCCGCTGGTAGCTGCGCGAGTTGAACTCCATGAAGTCATGCTTGGCGATATTGTGCATGAAGATGAGCAGCCAGTCCCTCAGCCCGTTCTCGAGGCTGTTGTAGATCGGCTCCCCTGTGCGCTCGAACAGCGCCTGGTTCACCAGGAACCGGCACGACTCGATCATCAGTTGGTGGTTCTCGGTCTCCGCGCCCAGGAAACTGAACCCGAAACCTGTCACCAGGTGGGTCTCGGTCGTGATGTTGTGGCCGCCGTAATGCCCCTCCGGGACCAGGTCGTCGATGATGGAGGCGAGCTGGCCGGGCGACAGGAGCGCCGAGTAACGCCCGACGACGGTCATCAGGCCTTTCAGGGTCATGTCGTAGTCGCCGTCGGTGCCCATCTTCTTGACGACGATCGCGCGCAGGCACAACGCCACCAGGATGCTGCTGCGCGGCCGTCCGGGGCTCCGATGCGCCGGGTCACGCGTCATTGAGTGCAGCAGTGCGAACAGGTGAAAGGTGACGTCCTCGCCGTCCGGCACCGCCCTCCAGTCGACCGGACGCGTCCGGAGGAAGTGGTCGGCCACCGCGTCCAGACGGTCGCTGTGCGCGGCGAACGCGTGCTGAGGTGTCTCGTCGACCGCGGGCGGATCGAGCCACACGTCATAGGCGTGAAAGACGAAGGGGACCTGCGCCTGGAAGACCCGGCCGACGAAATCGGTGATCCGGATCCGATAGGGCCGCGGTGTCCCGGGGGTGCGCGGGTCGACCCCGTCCCGGCCGGGAGAGAACCGGAAGTAGCCCGAGCTGTAGCCGTCGAAGGCCCAGCGGAAGGCGTCCAGATCCGTCGGCCTGACCCAGAAGCCGAACTCTGGATCGGGGTGCTCGCTGTCCGCGGGCGTCGCCTCGAAACGCGTCTCCATCGAAATGGCGCCCGGGATGTGCCCCCAGTGCACTTCGAGGGCCCCGCCGGTCTGGTGTGCGACGACCGCCATCTCCGAGTCGATCAGGGGAAAGGTCGTGATGACGCCGTGCTCGAAGGTCTGCATGCGAGCGCCGTCCCCGCCGTCCGACTCCGTATCGATCGGACGTCCTAGCGGCCCTTCGACGCCACCGAAAAGCTGCCACCGGTCGGCGATCATCCCCAGGACCGCCGGATCGCCGGGATCAGGGATGCTCGCCGCGCCCACGGTCAGATGGACGGGACCGGTCCAGCCCTGCCGGCTTTCCTCGGAGCCGACTGTGGGATTGTCACACCCCTTGGCCTGGAACGCGTATTCCCCCCACGCCGGCAGGAACGACCACTGCCGCCCCTTCTTCGAATCGTGGACCTTCATGTTCGCGTGCCCGTGCCCCGCGAACCGCGCGCCCGTGTCTCGCCGGTACAGCACGTCGAACCGGAAATAGTCGTAATGCAGATCCGAAGTCGGCAGCAGGGCCCATTCGAAGCACGCCTCGTTCCCGAGCCGGAACACGCTGATGACCATCTCCTGGTCGGGCATCCACGCGATTTCCCCGCACTCGAACGCCCCGCGTCCACAAGAGAAAGACGCGTAGGGGACGAGAGTTTCCGCCGGATAACCCGCGGCCGGTGTGACATCGGGGTTGCCTTAACCCCTCGGATCCGCGTGACCAGCGGCGCGGTGATGCTGCCAGGACCGCGTGAGGATCCACCTCGAGGACTACGAGCGCGCGCCGGGTACGCCTCACAGTCGTCCTCGACACGTCTCCCGCACGATCGCCCGCGGCGGCCGGCGGACCGTGGTGGGCGATCCCGGCGAGGGCCCGAGCCTGGGCATCCCGTCGTCGGATCGGTGCTGTGCCTCCCTGTTTTGGGACGGTCTCCCTCGGTGTCGGGGCGGGCGGACCAGTTGGGGGGAGCGGTCGCGGTGCTGCGTGAGGGCGGTGGAGATCGGCCGGGATCGGGTGCTCTATTCGGTGTTTTGAGTTTGTGTGCTGGCAGCATGTTGCCACGGCACGATGCTGCCTGAGACGACCTCTTTTCTGTGGGCATGGAAAAGATGAGAGTAAAGAGTGTTGCCGCAGAGCGCTGATCGTTGATGCGCTTCTCTGAGAGCGGCGGCCGGCGGCACGGCGTGATTAGTCGCCGGCTCGCGGAAAAGAAGTGTCACCGCAGGTCATGGAGGGAGATCGTCATGCAGTTCGATCGCGCGTCTGTCGACGAGGTGCTGGTGGAGGCGGGTTCGCTCGGTTTGATCAGCGAGGTCGAGCGGAGCGAGATACTCTCCGTTCTCACTCCGGAGTTCCCCTACGCGGACGCCCTGAAATACACCGACTCGGTGCACGCGCACATCAAGGTCGAGGACGTCGACCAGCTTCCTCATGCCCAGCTGAAAGAACTCGGATATCGCGCCGAGAATGCGGAGCCGGGCTATATCAAATACTCTACCGACGCGGCGATCAACCTCATCTTCTCGTCGATTCCGATCGCGAAGGACGACCAGGTGTCCGGCGCGGTGACGCTGCCCAAGCCGTTCATGGACCACGTCGGCATCGACATGCGGGACGAGGCCACGGCCACCTACGAGGCGTTCGAGAAGGTGCCCGACCGCGCGGCGGAGCTCGGCTGGCGTGAGGTTCCGCAGGGCGGGGCCACCGCGCCGGTGCACTGCTGCCACACCCAGGTGAAGTCGAAGCACTGGGTGTACCCGCCGGAGGACTGGAAGGGCTGGCGGCGGCCGATCGAGTTCGCGTTCGGGACGCTCGTCGTGTTCGACAAGCAGATGGGATGCGACCTGCGGCCGATGGATCCCGCCCATCCGCTCGCCCAGAGTGAGTCGTGCTGTGGTGCCCCCGCCACGGATCAGGCCAGCGGCTGCGCCGGCTGAACGACGCCACGGATGAGGATCGCCGTTTGCGGGGGCGTCTACTCCAATCCCTGGGCGCTGCGCGCGTTCATCGAGGACGCCCACCGCAACAATGCCGACCGTGTGTACTGCCTGGGTGACCTGGGCGGGTACGGGGCGGCGCCCGAACCCGTCTGGCCGTTGCTGACCGAAAACGACGTCATCTGCGTCGCGGGCAACTACGACGTCGCCATCGCCTCCGGCGCCGACGACTGCGGTTGCGGCTACCCCGACCCGCGTGACCAGGAATACGCCCAGGTGATGTACGACTACACCTTGCGCAACACCAGCCGGCCGTTCGCGGACTGGATGGGGACGTTGCCCACCGAACGGCGGGAGCAGATCGGCGGCTGCGACGTCCACTTCGTCCACGGGTCCACCGTCGGGCTGAACGACTTCTGGTGGGAGTCGCTCCCGGAGGGGGAACATCGCCGGCGGGTGGACGGGAGCGGCGCCGATGTCATCCTGTGCACGCACTCCGGTCTGCCGTGGCAGCGCAGGGTCGGCGACAGCCTGGTCGTCAACGTCGGCGTGATCGGCAGGCCGGCGAACGACGGTGACCGGCGGGTCCGCTACGCGTTGCTCGACTTCGAGGACGGGCAGGTCAGCGCGCAGATCGTCCGCCTGCACTACGACTGGCGCACGCATGCCGACGAGCTGGACAAGGCCGGGTTGCCGGAGGCGTTCGCCCGCACGAGCCGGACCGGCTGGTGGACCACCTGCCTGGAGGTGCTCCCCAACCATGAACGGGCACGCGGACGGTTCCACATCTACGATTCGAGCGTCCAGGTGCTGCTCCAGGCGCTCGGTCTCCCGGATGGCGCGTGGCCGGATCCTGATCCGTCGATTCCGGTGCGCTCTCTTTGGGGGTCGCCGCTGCTGCCGGACCACATCTGGTACCAGACGTCCCCGATCGAGACCGCGGAACTGGCGGAAGCGGCGGCGCAGGCCGAGTTGGCGCAGGTGCGGGCCGTGGTCGAACCGCCGCCCCTGCGGCGGATCGGAGGCTCGGGAAGCGTGGTCCCCGAGCTGACCCTGACCCGTGCCGGCTGGTTCTGGCATCCGCGCCTGATGGACGAGGAGCCGATGCTGCGGCACCCGCCGGAGCTGCCGCACACCGGGGCCTTCATGCGAGAGGCGCGGATCGCCACGGTGCGGCGTCTGCTGAACGAGTTGCAGAAGCAGGGCCTGCTCACGCCGCCGCGCTACTGCGCGGTCTGAGCGGGACGGACTCCATGTACACAGCCGCCCGGCCGGAAACGGCCGGGCGGCCGGCCCGCGCAAGGGGAGCACATGACCAGTACCCCCGAAACCCTGACCCCCGGCGCGATCGGCGCCCGCCTGGACCGGCTGCGCTGGAGCGGTTCCCACCTCGGCATCCTGCTCGCGCTCGGTGCGGGCTGGCTGTTCGACTCGCTCGAAGTCAACTTGGTGGGCAGCGTCATCGGCCCGATGAGCGAGCATTTCAACGCCACGACCGAGCAGTCCTCCCGGATCTACTGGGTGTGGCTGCTGGGCATCCTGTTCGGAGCCATCGCGGGCGGTCATCTCGCCGATCGGTTCGGCAGGCGCCGCCTGTTCGTCGCGACCCTGCTCTGGTACGCCGGATTCACGATGATCACCGCGCTGAGCATCTCGCTGGACATGCTCTATATCCTGCGGTTCCTCACGGCTCTGGGTGTCGGAGCGGAGTACGCGATCATCAATGCCGCCATCATGGAGTTCATGCCGGCCCGGGTGCGGGGCGAGGCCACCGCCGCGGTGATGAACTTCTGGCCGATCGGCGCCATCGCGAGCGGGCTCATCGCCTACCTTCTGCTCAACACCTTCGCCCTGGCGAGCACGATCTCGTGGCGGTACGGCTTCGCCCTCGGCGGGTTGCTCGCCCTGATCGTGCTGGTGTTCCGCCGGACCCTGCCGGAATCGCCGCGGTGGCTCGCCTCCCAGGGCCGGCTGAACGAAGCCGACGCCGTCCTGCGCAGGCTCGAAGAGAAGGCGGGCATCGACTCCGAGGCACCGGCGCGCGCCGACGCCGACGAGCCCCGCCCTCCCGCCTTCCGGCTGGCGCTGGTGGAACTCGTGCGGCACTATCGGGCGCGGCTCGCCCTCGGGTGCATCCTGGATCTTTCCGAGGCGTTCGGCTACTACGGCATCTTCGCCCTGCTGTCGATCGTCGTGCTGCCCGAGGTGAACTACACCGACGCGGAGATCCCGTTCTTCTTCATCCTCGGTAACGTGGGAGCGGTGGTCGGCGGCGTCGCCATGACCCTCGCCTTCGACCGCATCGGCCGCCGCTGGACCGTGGGCATCTACTACACGCTCGCCGGCGCGAGCGTCGGCGGCCTCGCGGCGGCCACGACGACAGGCAGCAAGGTGTGGGTGCTCGTCGCGTTCATGGTCGCGAACGCCTTCGCCACCGGCGCCTGGACCGCCGCCTATCCGACCTTCACGGAACTCTTCCCGACCCACCTGCGCGCCGCCGGCATCGGTATCAGCGTCGCGGTCGGACGGTTGGGCGCGGCCTACGGGACCCTGTACCTGCCGAGCCTCGCGGCCGATATCGGCCCCACGCCGAGTTATCTCCTCATCGTGGCCTTCTGGGCTCTTGGAGTCGCCGCCATCGTCGTCTGGACGATGACCGGCGGCGTCGACGGGGCGAGGAAACCCCTCGCCGCCGTGAGCTCCCTCAGCAGTCGCACCACCGCCCGCGCGGGCGTCCCCGCCGAACAGTGAGACGCGGGCGCCCTCCCGCCCGGTCGCCGCAGACTCTCCGAAAGGTGATCGCCGATGACGAGCGACTCCCGTCATTCCTGGAAGGACAGTCCCGCTCCCGCGTCCCCGGCGCAATGGCTCTCACGCGCCGCGGAGGTGGCGGAGATCCTGGGCGCGAACGCCGCCGAGCGTGAACGCGCGGGAGGTTCCCCTGACGACGAGATCCTGCTGCTGAAGGAGTCGGGACTCGTCACGCTGCTGGGCCCGCGCGACGCCGGCGGGGGCGCGGCGAGCTGGACGACCGCCTACCAGGTGGTGCGGCGCGTCGCTCAGGCGGACGGCTCCGTCGCCCAGCTCCTCGGCTACCACTATCTGTGGGTCTGGCTTCCCCGGCTGTGGGGGACCGAGGAGCAGTACAAGCGGCTGGAAACCGAGTCGGCCCGCAACGGATGGCTGTGGGGTGCCGCGGTCAACCCGCGGGACAACGACGTGGTCGTCGAGGACGCGGGCGACGGCCTGGTGTTCCGAGGGCACAAGTCCTTCTCCACCGGGGCGCGGGTCAGCGACCGCCTCATCCTCGAAGGGGTCCTGCTGGACGACTCCGGGCAGCCGACCGACCGGCGGGTGTTCGGAGTCACTCCCACCGACGCGCCGGGACTCAAGTGCCACGCCAACTGGGACAACATGGGCATGCGTCTCACCGAAAGCGGCAGCGTCGACATAGACGCCGTCCGCGTCCCGTGGACCGACGCCCTGGGCTACACCGCCAAGGTGCAGGAGGTCCGGCCGTACGCGGGGATCACGACGCTCATCCACCAGCTCGTCTTCGTCAACCTCTACCTCGGCATCGCTCAGGGCGCGCTGGCCGCCGCGGCGGCGTACACCCGGAGCCATACGCGTCCATGGCTGAACGCCGCCGGCGTGAGCAGTGCGACCGAGGATCCCTACATCCTCGCGGCCTATGGTGAGCTGGGCACGGGGCTGTTGGCGACCGAGGCGCTCGTCGATCGCGCCGTCGCGGAACTGCAGACGGTCCACGATGACCCAGGCGGTCTCACCGACCAGCGGAGAGGGGAGCTGGCCGTCCTCATCGCCGCGGCGAAGGTCCAGGCGACCCGGGTCTCTCTTGAGGTGAGCAGCAGGATCTTCGAGGCCATGGGTGCTCGCGCCACCGCGGCGGTCTGGAACCTGGACCGCTTCTGGCGGGACGTCCGCACGCACACGTTGCACGATCCGGTGGCCTACAAGATCCGTGAGGTCGGCGACCACACGCTCAACGGGCGCATCCCCGAACCCGGCTGGTACAGCTGACGGGGACCTCATGCGGCTGATGCCCTCCGGCGAGCCTGCTCGCGGCCGGTGCTCTGGCAGGAGCTGTAGGTTAGAGATCCCTCTAATCAGGAGTCATGCATGCCCCCGCCTGCCAGTGAGCGTCGATCCGACAGTCCTGCCGAGGTCGAGGTTCTCGTGGTGGGCGGAGGGCAGGCAGGGCTGGCGGCCGGGTACTACCTGCGGCGGGCGGGAGCCGACTTCGTCATCCTTGACGCTCAAGAGCGGCCGGGAGGCGCCTGGCGGCACGCGTGGCCGTCGTTGCGCCTCTTCTCGCCCGCGCAGTACAGCTCCCTGCCAGGCCGGATGATGCCGTCGACCTCCGACGGCGGCTACCCGACCGCGGCGCATGTGGTCGGTTATCTCGCCGATTACGAGGAGCGTTACCGGCTTCCCGTCCGGCGGCCCGTGACGGTGGAGGCCGTGCGGCGAGGCGACCGCGGGTTACTCGTCGACACCGACGCCGGGCGGTGGGGCGCGCAGGTGGTCATCAGTGCCACCGGCACCTGGTGGCGGCCGTACGTGCCGTTCTACCCCGGGGCGGCCGACTTCGCCGGGCGGCAGCTGCATGCCGCCGACTACACCGGGCCCGACGAGTTCGCGGGGCGGCGAGTGGTCGTCGTCGGCGGAGGGAACTCGGCGGCCCAGATCCTCGCCGAGGTGTCCACCGTCGCGGAGACGACCTGGGTCGCCCGGCGGACACCTCGTCTTCTGCCGGACGAGGTGGACGGCAAGGCGCTGTTCGACATGGCGACGCGCCGAGTGCGGGGCGAGGCCGGCGCCGGGGGAGGGGGTGGCTTGGGGGACATCGTGGCCGTGCCGCCCGTCCGCGACGCGCGCGAGCGCGGAGTGCTCAAGGCCCAGCCCATGTTCAGCCGGATCACCGCGGGCGGCATCGCCTGGGCGGACGGCGCCGAGTCGGCATGCGACGCCATCCTGTGGTGCACCGGCTTCCGGCCCGAGCTGCGGCATCTGACGCCGCTGCGGCTGCGCACCCACGACGGGGTGATCGCGACCGTCGGCACCCGGGCCGAAGACGAGCCTCGGCTTCATCTCCTCGGATATGGAAACTGGACCGGCCCGGCGTCGGCCACGCTGATCGGGGCGGGCCGGACCGCACGCGACACCGTCGCGGAGGTGGTGACACAGCTCGCCGACCTCCGCGAAGAGCCTGCCCGGCGCGGGGATCAGTGAGGCCGACCCGTGTCACCCGGGCTTGCGCGCGACGAACAGGACCCGGTCCTCGTCCTCCGGCCGCTCCGTAGGGAGGAGCGGATGGTCGGGAGTGCCGATGCGGCAGTCGGTCCACCCGGCTTCGTCCATCAGTTCTCGCACGTCTGCCACCGCGTGCGCGGTGTTGACGATGGTGGACTCAAAGCGGTCGTAGCGGCCGTCCTCGGCGCGCACCACCCCCGAGATCCGGAAGAAGCCGAAGCCCTCCTCCTGGTTCATCGCCCCTCTGAACAGGAACATCGCCGACTTCTCATCCTTGATCCAGATCCGGTTCATCGCTTCGAGCCCTCTGGCCGTCGTGAGGTCGAACGCGAACATCCCTCCGGGCTCGACGGCGCGGTGGACGCTACGCAGATACGAGGCGACCTGATCCAGCGTCCGCAAATGGTTGGGGATGTCGTAGGTCGAGAAGGCGAACGGCACGGGTTCGGGGATGGTGAAGTCGGTCGCGTCCCCGTGGATGAACGTGGCCCGGTCACCGGCCGCGTGGAAGCGTCGCCGGGCCCGTTCCAGCATGGCCTTGGAGATGTCCAGGCCGGTGACCTGGTATCCCTCTTTGTAGAAGCGCGCGGCGACGATGCCGGTGCCGCAGCCGACGTCGAGAACGCGGCGCGGGGCGTCGGGCATCGTCGTCTGATGCAGGCGCAGCAGCGCCCGGCCGATGCGGCTGGGGTAGAAGCTCCAGAACTCGTCGTAGATCTTCGCGTGCAGGTCGACGTACGCCTCTGCCGTCATCGGTGATCCCTTCGTCGCCCCGTCGGAGGTGGCCGGATGTCCGGTAGCGCCAGCCGCCAGGTGGTCGGGCCACCCGCCGCAGCTTGATTAGAGGTTTCGCTAATTATATGATCATCAAAGTACTCAGGATGTCAATGATCGGAGTGAAGAGCGTCTGTCAAGTCGGCGTGCGCTCCACGTAGCCGCTGGTCGGAGCTCGACGTCACTGTCCGGCAGGCGTCCGCCGGAGTCCGGTCATCGCACCTGATCTCCACCATTGAAGGGAAGCCGGCAATGAAGACTGCTACTTATCGCGTGAACGGCATGACGTGTGGGCACTGCGTCTCCGCCGTCACGACGGAGGTCACGAAGATCCCCGGAGTCACCGACGTCCAGGTCGATCTGCAGGCCGCGACCGTCACCGTGACGAGCGATCGGCCGGTGGAGAGCCCGGTCCTGGAAGCGGCGGTGGACGAGGCGGGTTACGAACTGGTCGGTCCCGCCCATTAGGCGCTGTAGTCATCGCCCCCTCGTGGTCCTCGATGGGCACCCCCGCGAGGGCGGCGACACCCCTGTGTGCGGCATGCCCTGGACGCCGACTGTTGCAGCGAACTTAGACGGGTGTCAAAATAGAGGTATGTCGAACACGGGAGTGCCCATGCCTGCAGCCGACTCCCCTGCCAAGGGGTGCTGTGCTCCGCTGGAGTCGGTGCCGCTGGATGCCGCGCACGCCGTCGGCATGGCGAAGATGTTCAAGGCTTTGGGCGACCCGATCCGGCTGCGCCTGCTCTCGTTGATCGCCGCGCACCCTGATGGCGAGGTCTGTGTCTGCGACATGACCGACCTGTTCGACGTCGCCGCACCGACCATCTCGTATCACCTGAAGCTCCTTCGCGAGGCCGGCCTCGTCGACCACGAGCGTCGCGGCACGTGGGTGTACTACCGGCCGATACGCGAGCGGCTGCACCAGCTCTCGGCCCTGCTAGCCGCGGCCGACCTCGCAGGCGTCCCCGGTTAGTGGTGCGCCGGCCGGTCGGGGCGTGACGTCGGCGGGCACGGTCAGCACCTCGCTCAGCCGCTCCAGTGCGGCGGGGATCACCCAGTAGAACACCCAGGTGCCCCGCCGTTCGCAGCCGAGGAGTCCCGCCTGGCGCAGGACTCTGAGGTGATGGGAGATCGTGGGGCCGGTCAGGTCGAAAGCCGCGGTCAGGGTGTTCACGTAGGCCTCACCGCCCGGATGTGAGGCGATCAGCGACAGCAGCCGCACGCGGACGGGGTCCGACAGCGCCTTGAACGCGGCCGCGACCTCCGCCGCCTGCTCCGCGTCCACCGGCGCCGCGGCAAGTGGCGGACAGCAGATCTCCGCTGGAACGCCCCCTTGTTTCGACATATGCCTATTTTGACAGCTCTCTAGACCAGGGGCAATTGATGTTTGTGGATGTTCCTGGCATATCGCTCTCAGCTGGCGGGTGCCAGCCAACCCTTCTCCACCGCCTTGACGCCGGCTTCGAAGCGACTGCGCGCCCCCAGCCGGTCCATGAGGTCGGCCACCATCCGGCGGTGCGTGCGGAGCCCGATGCCCAGCTTCTTGCTGGTCGCCTCGTCGGTGAGCCCTTGGGCCAGCAGTCTGAGCAGCTCACGCTCCTGCATGGTGATGCTCTGGTCGCAGCGTTGCCGCCCGGAGCCGAAGGGCGCGGCGTGGTTCCAGACCTCCTCGAAGAGGGCGAGAAGCGCGGTGATGATCCCCTCGCCGCAGACTTCGACGGCTCCCTTTCTGCTCGCCGTCGGGTCGAGAGGCAGCAACGCCACCTCGCGGTCGAACATCACTATGCGGATCGGCAAGGTCGGCGTGGTGCGGACCTCGCCTCCCAGGTCGGTCATCCAGCGCGCGTAACCGAGCGTCGCCGTGTCGTTGCAGGCGCTGTCCTGGTACACCGTGCGGACGGATACGCCACGCTCGAGCATCTCGTGGTCCAGCGGCCTGCTGGCTTCCAGACTCTCGGGAGACTGGGCGCCGCCCGGCATGAACGACAGGCACTCGGAGGTCGCTCCGTGCGCGAGGGTCTCGATGCGGGCGCGCACCGCCTCGACGCTCTCGAGACAGTCGCATTCATGGCGCGCGCCGGCCGCGCACAACTCGCTGTACTCCTGGATCAGCCGGTCGACCGCGTGCTCCGTGGCGACGAACTCCTCCTGACGGCGCAACAGGTCGGCCCGCTGCCTCTGGAGCAGGTCGTGAAAGGCGACGCTCGGGCTTCCCGCACGTAGCGCTCCGGACGAGCGGCGCAGGAGCGAGAGCTCCACCAGCCGGTCGATGGTGGCGCGGACTTCGGTCTCGGAGATGCCGACGTGGGCGGCGATCTGTGCGATGCCCCACTCTTTACGAGTCAACACGAGGCGGTAGATGGTATCGGCGTGGACGTCTAAGCCCCATTGCTGAAGCACGGCAGCCCCCATAACACCGGTGCGCGGCGAGGTCATTAAATAACATGAGAATGACGCTGTCCATGTCAAGTCGTGTCGAGCCGGGCATCGGCACGCGTAACTCACCAGGGCTGCCGCAGGGTGACCTCCCAGAAAACTCGTCCCTCGCACGTGCGCGACCCGAACTCGGTGCGTGACGGAGTGTGACGTTCCTCTTTTCCGGCTCGCGTGGGCAGTTTTTAAGATCAGCTCTTTGCGGCCGGTAGGTATAGCCGTCAAAGGTATGCCCGCTACGGAGAGCGGCTGTCGTGGCGGGTCGCGCGGAGCCCCTTCCGTTCTCGCTCTGCGCGGTGGCACCAAGTTGCCCGGCAGCTAGCTGCCTGGTCTGACCACTTTCGTGCATCGGTGGCGAACATGAAAGTAGGGGCGTGCGAGGGTGCCGAGTTGAGCTGCGGGAATGCCGGATGACCGCTTGTGACGTCACGTCGAGCGGCGGAAGCGAGAGAGCGATGATCCCTGGACGAAGAGCGCGCGCGGCCGTCGTCGCAGGGTCGGCGCCGGCGTGACGGCATCCCGTAAACGGCATGTACATGGCGACGGTGACGCTGACCGCCACCGGTGCCGCCGTTCGCCGAGGGCTGGCACCGCAGCTCGTCACCGACATCCTGTGGACTGCAGCCACCCCGGCGGATGATCTGGAGCACCTGCATTCCTTCGTGACCCCCGACCGTGTCGAGCTGACCTTCTTTCATGGCAGCGCGAATGCGATGCAAGCGCACGCGGCCGCTATACGCATATGTCAGAGAGCTTTGAGAAGCTCGCCGTCATTGCGCGGCTGGATGCTCGGTGAATGACAGATTTCTGACACGTGAATCAGTGTCAGGGAACAGATTTTTCGCACGACCCCGCATGACCGACGCCGATGGTTCAAGGAGAAACGAAATGGCCTCAGCCAACCCTGATCCGCGACGCAAGGCAGCCGAAGTCACCGTCCGTCCGTTGCGCACGATGGACGCCGACGTCAAGGTCCTCGGCTCCAAGAGTTACACCAACCGGTACCTCGCCATCGCCTCGTTGTCCGGCCGGGAGACCACGCTGGAGAACGCGCTGATCTCCGACGACACGGTGTACCTCTCGCGCGGCGTCGAAGCGTTCGGTCATGTCCGCGTGGACATCGACGAGCAGAAGGAGACGATTCACGTCACGCCGACCGGCCAGGCGATGCGTGCTCCCGAGGAGGAAATCTTCATGGGCGGCGCCGGCACCCCGTTGCGCTTCCTGATTTCCATGGCGGGCCACGCCTCGGGCGTGACGACGATCACCGGCAACAAGCGAATGCAGGAACGACCCATGGGGGACCTGCTCGCCGCCCTGCCGGCGCTGGGCGTCGAGGCGGTCAGCGTGCGCGGGAATGGGTCGCCTCCGATCAGGGTGACCGGAGGTGATTTCCGGGGCGGCGCCACGCGAATCAGCGGAGCCGTGAGCAGTCAGTTCACCTCGAGCCTGCTCATCAATTCGGTTCTCGCCCAGAACGACGTGGAGATCACGATCGTCGACGACCTCATCTCCAAGCCCTACGTCGAGATGACGATCGCCGCGCTCGCCGAGATGGGCGTGCAGATCAAGCGCGACGGCCACACCCGGTTCACCGTCCCCGCCGGACAGGCGTTCCGCGGCGGGTCCGTGACCGTCGAACCGGACGCCTCCGGCATGTCCTACTTCCTGGCCGCCGCCGCGATCCTGGGCGGACGGGTCACCATTCCGGGCATCGGCCGGGACTCCCACCAGGGCGATGTCGGCCTGGTGGACGCGCTGGCCCGCATGGGGTGCGAGGCGTCCTTCGACGGCGGTGGCATCACCCTTCGAGGCGGAGAGCTGCACGGCATCGAGATCGACATGGAGAGCATGCCGGACGTGGTGCCGACGCTCGCGGTGGTCGCGGCCTTCGCCGAGGGCAGGACCCACATCAGCAACATCGCCAGCCTGCGGGTGAAGGAGTGCGACCGTATCGCGGCGGTGACCACCGAACTCCGCAAGATGGGCGTCACGGTGGAGGAGTTCCCCGACGCGATGACCATCACCGGCGGGACCCCTGCCGGCGCCGTCATCGACACCTATGACGATCACCGGATCGCCATGTGCTTCGCCATCGCGGGCCTGCGCGCCGAAGGCGTGGTGATCAAGGATCCCGGCTGCGTGGCCAAGTCGTATCCGACGTTCTGGGAGACGCTGGACACCCTGCACCCGGACGGAGCGTCGACCCTGTGAGCTCGACGACCCGGGGCATGCTCCTGGTACTGGACGGATGGGGGCATGCCGCCCCAAGCCCGGCCAACGCTCTCAGCCGCGCGGCGACGCCCCACCTCGACGCGCTGATGGCGGAGTACCCCTCGACTCTCGTCGAGGCGTCCGGTGAGGCGGTCGGCCTGCTGCCGGGCACCGTCGGCAACTCCGAGATCGGTCACATGGTGATCGGTGCCGGTCGGCCGTTGCCCTACGACAGCCTTCTCGTGCAGCAGCAGATCGAGAGCGGCGCCCTCGCGGCCAATCCGCTGCTCGTCACGGCCTGCGAGCGGCTCGCCCGCACCGGGCGTGCCCTCCACCTCGTGGGGCTGTGCTCGGACGGCCAGATCCACGCGCACATCGGCCATCTCCGGGAGTTCCTGAGGGTGGCGGCCGCCCACGGTGTGCCCGAGGTGTGGATCCACGCGATCACGGACGGCCGGGACGTGGGGGACGGGACGGCGGCGGCCTATCTGGACGAGATCGGCAAGTTCACGGCCGAGGCGGGGACCGGCCGCGTCGCCAGCGTGGTCGGCCGAGGCTACGCCCTCGACAAGAGCGGCGACCTGACCCTGACGACCGCGGCCGCGCAGGCGGTGATGGACGGGACCGGAGTGCGGGTCGCCCGTCCCCACGACGCGCTCGCCGGCCAGAAGAGCGACGAATGGGTCGCCCCGAGCGTCGTGGTCGACGAGCAGGACGCACCCGTCGGCGCCGTCGCCGACGGCGACGCGGTGCTGTTCACCAACTTCCGCAGCGACCGCATCCAGCAGCTCGCCGACCACCTGGCGGCCCACCTGGCCGCATGGGATGTCACCCTGCTCAGCCTCGCCAGGTACGACACCCAGGCGTCCATCCCGCCGCTGGTGGACCGCGCGGATGCTTCGGGCGGCCTGGCCGACGAACTGGAACGGCACGGGCTGCGCTCGGTCCGCATCGCGGAGCGCGAGAAGTTCGAGCACGTCACCTACTACCTGAACGGCCGCGACGACCGGGCCCGTTCCATCGAGGAGCACGTCCGGATCAGCGGTGACGGTCTGGCCGACTACCGGTCCCGCCCGGAGATGAACCTCTCCGCGGTGGTCTACGCACTGGGCGAGGCCGCCGTCCGCACCGACGTGGCGCTGGTCGTGGCGAACCTCGCCAACATCGACGTCGTCGGCCATACCGGAGACGCCGACGCCACCGTGCTGGCCGCCGAGCACACCGACGCGGCCGTGGGCCGGCTGATCTCGGCGGCACGCGCGGCCGGGCGGTGGGTTCTCCTGGTCGGGGACCACGGCAACGCCGAGCAGATGACACGGCCCGATGCCGAGGGTCGCGAGCGCCCGTACGGCGGCCACACCACCAACCCTGTCCCGTTGATCCTGGCGCCGGCGCCGGAGGCGCCGGTCCCGGGCCGCCTGAGGGACGGCGGCACCCTCGCGGACGTCGCGCCGACCATCCTGGCCCTTCTGGGACACCCGCCAGGGGCGGCGATGACCGGCAGGCCGCTGCTGTGACCGAACGACCTGCACGAACGTGGATCGGCCGATTCACCGGGGATGATGAGGAGATCTTCTGATGACCGAGCGCCCGCGTATCGCTCTGATCGGCAACCGCAGTTCCACGACCCCTGCCCACGCGTGCCTGGACGCGTTCGTCCCGTCCCTCGACGCCGACGTCGACTGGGTGCCCAGCGAGACCGTCACGGGGCCGGACAGCCTCGGCGGCTACTCCGGGCTGTGGGTGATCCCCGGGTCGCCGTACGCCTCGAAGGACGGGGTCCTGCTCGCCATCCGCCTCGCACGGGAGACGGGCATTCCCTATCTGGGGACCTGCGGCGGCTTCCAGCACGCTCTGATCGAGTACGCGCGCAACGTGCTGGGGCTCTCGCAGGCCGACGACGTCCAATACGATCCGCAGGCCGAGACTCCGCTGATCACCGCCCTGTGCTGCTCGCTGGTGGGGGAGACGGCCCCCCTCTACCTCTCCGACGGCAGCAGGCTCGCGTCGGTGTTCGCGCATGCCGAGGAGACCGTCGAGACGTTCCACTGCAAGTACGGTCTCAACCCCGACTACGTCGATCTCATCGAGCAGAGCTCTCTGGTGATCAGCGGGTGGGACGCCGAGAAGGCGCCACGGGCCATCGAGATCGCCGACCATCCCTTCTTCATCGGCACTCTCTTCCAGCCGGAGCTCTCCTCGTCGCCCGGCTCGATCCACCCGCTCATCGAAGCCTTCGTCGCCGCCGCGACGCGGCACGCCGAGACATCCGCCAAGGCCACAACACCGTAGGAGGCCGTTGCCGAATGGAAGTACTCGTCCTGATACTCGTCCTCGCTCTCGCCGCCGCCAACGGCGCGAACGACGTGCCGAAAGGCGTCGCCACGCTCGCCGGCGCGGGCGTGACCCGGATCCGCACCGCGATCTTGTGGGGCACCGTGGCGACCGCCGTCGGATGCCTGGTCTCGCTGACCCTGGCGTCGAAGATGACCGCCCTGTTCTCCAAGGGCATCGTGTCCGCCGCCCCGACGCCGGCCTTCGCCGTGGCGGTGCTGGTCGGCACGGTCTTCTGGGTCATCCTCGCCACGATACTCAAACTGCCGGTCTCCACCACCCACGCCCTGGTGGGAGCGCTTCTGGGAGCGGGCAGCCTGTTCGCCGCCGACGCCGTGCAGTGGAACGGGCTGCTGGGCAAGGTCGTCCAGCCGCTGCTGCTCAGCATCCTGGTGGCGTACGCGATCTCGGCCGTGCTCGGCGTGATCACCCGCAAGGTCGTGGCCACCTCGGCTGCCAGGAAGGCGCGGGCGGCCGAGCAGGCGCCGGACGGCGGCGCGCTCGCCACGACGGTCAACGTGCAGGAGGAGGTGACCAGGGCGCAGAAGGCGATCGGCGTCGGCCACTGGATGACCAGCGGCCTGGCCAGCTTCGCGCGAGGGATGAACGACGCCCCGAAGATCGTGGCGATCGGCTCCTTCGCACTGGTGGGAGGCATGACCCCGACGACGCTGCTCCTGCTGGTCACGGTGGCCATGGCGGTCGGTGGCCTGGTGGGCGGCTCGCGCATCGCCGACCGTCTCGCCTACTCCGTTATCAAAATCCCGCACGTGGAGGGGTTCACCGCGAACCTCACCACCGCCGCGCTCGTCGGGCTCGGCGCGACGCTCGGACTGCCGATGTCCACCACGCAGGTCTCGGCCGGCGCCATCTCCGGCATCGCGGCCAATGACCTGTCCCGGCTCAACAAGAAGACCGTGCGCGACCTGCTGATCGCATGGCTTCTGACCCCGCCGGTGGGCGCCGCGGTCGCGGCGGGCGTCTACCTGCTCATCGCCTGATGTCGTGGGTCGCCGGAGCCGCGTCTCCGGCGACCCCGCACCGAGTTTCTCAGGACGGCCATTGACACGTCCATGATTCGATGATCTTATAACTATCGAATCAAGGTCGGACCTCAGAAGGGGATGTGAGCCATGAACCGTCAGCAGGACACCGAAGACCGCGTAGTCGGCGGGTTCATCACCGATCCCGAGCTGGACGTGGACGCCGGCGCCTCCGGATGCTGCGGCGAGCCCGCCTCGGGCCCGGTCGAGATCGAGCTCGTCGACCTCGGCCCGGAGGACAGTGCCAGTGGCTGCTGTGGTGAGCCGAGCGAGACGAGCAGCGGCTGCTGCGGGGAGTAAGGCGAAGGCCGGACGCCCCATGATCGGCGAAGGCCCGAGACAACGAGAAAGGCTCGTCATCGGATGTCCAGGACCGCCCACCCTGGGGTGGAGGAACGGCTCAGGGCGCTGGCCGGCGCCTTCGACGAGACGCGGGCCATGGAGATCGTGCAGGCGCTCTGCGCCGAGCCCCTTTCTGGACGAGCCGTCGGCACCCCTGGCCGTGACCGTGCCATGGCATTGGTCACCGACCGCCTGCACGCCTCAGGACTGCGACCGGAAACCCATGCCTTTCCAGTGCCGGAGGTCTTCAGGCTGACCTCGCCACCCATGCTCACCGTGCGGGGACCGCGGCCGTCCCGGACGTTCGAACACCGGCGCGACTATGCTGAACACCCCCGATCGGCCTCCATGGGGACGGCCGTCGAAGGTCCGGTCGCCCGGTGGGACGGCACTCCTCGTCCCGGCGCCTGGTGCCTGCTCGACCGGGTGCCGCAGGGCCGGGCCTTCACCGACCTGGCCGCCGCCGTGCGCGCGGCGGGCGGGCTCGGCCTGCTGACCTCACAGCGGCCCGCGTCCTCCGGCTTCCTCACAAAGCGGGTCGTCGGGGGCGCGCCCGTGGACCTGCCCGTGATCGCCGTCCGCGAGGAGCATCTGCCCGCGCTTGAGGGCGGTACGGTGCGTGCCCTCCTTCCCCTGCGTCGGGACGCCGTCACCGGCACCAACGTGACCGCCGCCCTGCCGGGCGCTGACCCGGCCGGCCGCGACCGGCCGGTGCTCGTCACCGCGCACTATGACGGAGTGGGCGCCGATCCCGGGCGGCACTTCCCCTGCGCCGGTGACAACGCGAGCGGAACGGCGGTGTTGCTCGGCGTCGCCCACGCCCTCGTCGCGGAGGGCTTCCAAGGAGCTCGGCCCGTCGTGTTCGCCGCGCTCGACGCCGAAGAGGTCGGCGCCCTCGGTTCTCAGCATCACGCACGGCGCCTGGTGGCCACCGGCAGCCGCCCCGACGTGCTCAACCTCGACATGGCGGCGAAGTTCAACGGCGCCGTGGCGGTCGAACTGGGCCCGCGCTCCAGAGAGATACGTCAAGCCCTTGACCAGGCGGGACGCATGCTGGGCATCCCGCTCGCCGCCGGACCCGTCGCCTCCGACAACCGCCAATACGCGTCGGCCGGGCTGCCGGCCGCGGGCATCGGGCTCGGCGCGGCGCACTACCACTCGCCGATGGACTCTCCTGATCATGTCGACCCCGCCGCCCTGCGCATGGCGGGCCGGCTGCTGCTCGTCACGGTCGCCCTCTTGGCGCTCGACGAAGCGGGGGACGCCGGGGAGCCGACCAACGCACCGAAGCATTGATCACTTCTATCGAAACCTGAGGAGTCACCATGGCAGCCGCAGCACCGAGCATCTCGGTCCAGCTCATGCAGCTGGCCCCGCACATCAAGGACGGCCACGAGAGCTTCTCCGCCGGATACCAGAGCTTCTTCAACACCGTCTTCGACGGGGGTGCTCTGGAGCCGAAGGCCCGAGCGGCCGTGGCGCTGGCCGCCGCCCTGCTGCTGGGCCGGGAGGAGACGGTGCGCTCCTTCCTGGCGACGGCCAAGCAGCTCGGCCTGGGCAACGAGGAGATCGCGCAGGTCGCCGGCATCGTGGAGGTTCTGAAGCTGGACTCGGTGCAGCGTCCCGCCCCGGTCGCCGCCTCGGCGCCGGCCAAGAAGGCCAACACCTGCTGCTGATGGTCCTGTTCGCCCCCGACACGCCACTCGCTTGAAGGGAATGGAGCGCCGATGACGCAAGGCGGCGATCCGCCGGCGGGCACCGTCGTGCTCATCGGCGGCCGTGCGGAACGAGAGTTCACCATCGTGCACGACCTCGGCTACCGCATCCTGTACCTGGACCGGCAGGTGCCGATGCAGTGCGTCTTCTGGGCCGACGTGCCGGTCGACGTGGACGTCGATGACTGGGACCAGGTCCGCGACACCATCAAGGCCCGGCTCGGCGGCGCCGCGCCCGCGGCGGTCCTGACCCATGTGGAGCCGCGCATCCCTTTGATGGCGCACCTCACCGAGCAGCTGCTCGCCGAGCGGCGCGGGCTCAGCGCCGAGGCGGCGTGGAACTGCCGGGACAAGCTGCGGACGCGCGAACGCCTGCGTGAGGCGGGCCTTCCCGTACCGGGCTTCGGCCTGGCCGCCGGCGCTGAGGACGCGGTGCAGGTCGCGGAGACCATCGGCCTGCCCGTGGTCGTGAAACCGCGAGACGGGGCCGGCGCGTTCGGCGTGCGCCGATGTGTCACCACCGATGAGGTGCGTGAGGCGGCGGCCGGCATCCTGGCCGATCCCGGCCCGGGAACGCAGGCCGGAGTCCTCGTCGAGGAGTACGTCGACGGACCGGAGTACGCCGTGCAGACCCTGACGCAGGCCGGTCGCACCCGCTTGCTGAGCGTCTTCCGCCAGCACATGACCGAGCCGCCGGTCTTCGTGGAGCTCGGGTACGAGCATCCGAGCGGTCTGGACGCCGCCGGAGAGGCGACTCTCGCCGACGTCGTCACCGCCGCTCTGGCCGCGCTCGGCGTGACCGACTGGATCAGCCACACCCAGGTGCGCCTCGGACCGGAAGGCTTCCGCGTCGTCGAGGTCAACGCGCGGCGCCCCGGCGGCAGGCTGGTCGAGATGACCACCGCGGTGTCCGGTGTGGACATGACCGTGGCGGCCACGCAGCTCGCGCTGGGCCTGCCGGTCGACGCCGGGCCGCCGCGCGCCGCGCACGCTCTCTACAGCAGCGTCGTCTTCGACGAGCCCGGCTTGGTGACGTACCGGACGGACATCGACCCATCGGCCTTTCCGGGCCCGATCCCCCCGATCGTGGAGGTCGAGGTCGCGCCCGGCGAACCCGTCCTGCCTAAGGACCATCCGGGAGGCGGCGTGTACGGCCGCATTGTTGTCTTCGGCGACACGCGGGCCGAGGTCGCCGACGGCGTCCGCCGCATCCGGGAACACCTCGATCTGCGGGTGACTCCCACGGACGACCTGGCCACATCGCGATCGGACAGCCGTGAATTCAAGTCCTGCTGCTGAGGTCACCATGACGAGCCGGACGACCACGCCTCCGTGGATGATCGACCTCGGGGAGACCGCCGACGGACACAGACTGGCGCTCGCGCGCGGAGTCGCCGACATCGACGGCGAGGTGTGGAACGACATCGTCCGCCGCAGCGGTGGGACGATCTTCTACAGCCACGAATGGCTGGCCGCCTTCGAGGAGGCCCCTCCTGGGGAGTTCGAGCCCGCGCATCTGCTGGCGTACCGCGGTGAGGAGCCGGTGGGGGTCTGCCCGGCGTATCTCGTTCACCACTGCCCCCGGCTCGACTACGCCTACTCGCTCGGTGAGTCGGCCTGGCTGCGGGAGAGGGGGCCGATGCTTCTCGCGCACAGCCTCGCCGCGCTGCGTGGCGGGCCGCTGGCCCTGCCCGGGCATGCGGGCGCCGCGATGGCGCTGGCCGACGGCCTCGAACGGGCGGCGGCCCGGCTCGGCGCGTGGGCCTGGGGAATCGCCAACCTCCCGGCCGACGCCTTCGCGGGCGGGCTGATGGGCCGGGGATACGCCACCGCGCACGTCTCGACCGCGTACAGGATCGACACGACTTATGGCAGTCCGGCCGAATACTGGGCCACGCTGCCAGGACGGCGCCGGCGCAAGCTGTGGAGGGAGCAGCGCCTGCGGGCCGGGGGACTGACCGTCACCGAGAGCGTGCCGCAGACCGGCACGCTGGTGCGGCTGGCCCATGAGCTGCTGGCCGCCCACGGCACGCCGATCGAGGTGTTCCCCGCCGCCTACCTGGAGGCCCTCCATCGCCACCTTCGTCCCTACGAGAGGACGGTCGTGGCCGCCGACGAGGCCGGCGCCGTCGCCATGTTCGCCGGATGGCAGTTCGGCGGGGAGTGGTCGCTGTGGATCGCCGGGCTGCGGACGGACGACCATCCCGCGTTCGAGCCGTACCACACCATGCTGGCGCACACCATAGAGGCCGCCGTCACGACGGACGCGCGCGTGCTCGACCTCGGCCGGGGGAACGCGCCGATCAAGCGCCGGTACGGCGCCGTGGGGACCCCGCTCATGCTGGCGGTGAAGACGGCGGACCGTCGGCAGGACGCCCTGCTGCACGCGTGGTGCCGGCGCCTGGAATCCGCCGCCCGGGCCTCGGCGGACGGGCTCGAAGTCGTCAGCAGGTGCTGCTGATGCGCGCGGAGACGGGCGACGGCCGTCCGAACGTCATCTGCGTCGCCGGTCGGCGGGTGGTGCACGTGCTGGCCGAGATGGACGTCCGCACGACACTTCTCGGCGACCCCACCCCTCTCGACCTCGCCTGCGTCGTCGACCTGCCCCTGGACGTCGATCTCGGCGACTGGGCGGCCACCGAGGCCCTGCTGCGCGGGCTGCACGACGCGCGCCCTTTCGGCGGCGTGGTGAACGTCTACGATGCCCACCTTCCTCTCGCCGGCTACCTCGCCGCCCGGCTCGGTGTGGCGGGGCCGGCGATGTCCGCGGCGATGAACTGCGACAGCAAGCTCCGCATGCGGCTGGCCCTCGCGGGAGGCGGTGTCCCCGTCCCCGCCCACCACCTCGTCGGCGACCCCGATGAGGCGCAGGCCGCGGCCTCGCGCCTGGACTACCCGGTGCTGGTCAAGAAGGTCACCGGGGCCAGGGGCAAGGGGACCCGCGTGTGCCGCGGGCCTGAGGAGGTCGCCGCGGCGGTGGTCGCCCTGCGGACCGAGGACCATCCCGACCTGCTGGTCGAGGAGTACATCGACGGTCCCGAGTACGCGGTGCAGACCGTCACCGCAGGCGGTGTCACCGACGTGGCCGGCATCCTCGCCCAGCACACGGCGCCCGGAGCCCGGCCGCTGGAGATCGGATACGACCATCCCAGCGGGCTCGGCCCCGAGAAGGAGGCCGAGCTGGGCGCCTTCGTCGCCGAGGCCCTGCGCGTGCTGGGCCTGGAAAACGGAGTCGCGCACACGCAGGTGCGGCTCGGGCCCGAAGGCCCGGTCGTCGTCAACGTGAGCCTCCGCCCACCGGGTGGACGACTGTGCGAGGTGACCGAGGCCGTGTCGGGCGTCGACCTGGTACGGGCCGCCGTCGAGGTGACCCTCGGCCGGCCGGTGACCCGGCGGTCGCCGGTCGCCCGGTACGTCATGTACCGATGCCTCACCTTCGACCAGGCGGGCGCCGTCGAGTACGACCCTCGCGCGCTCGCCGAAGTCGGCGAGGCACCCGCGCCCGTGGTCTCCATGGACGTCGAGCCGGGGCAGACCGTCTTCCCCGTCGACCACGCGGAGGGCGGCGTGTACGGGCGGGTGGTCGTCTACGCCGACGACGAGACCCGGCTCGTGCCCGCCTACCAGGACGCGGTGGGCCGCCTGCGACCGCGGGTCGGCGACAGCAGCACCTGAGACCCATCTCTGCCCCCAGACCAGGACGGTGACCACGTGTCAGAAGGAACAGGACCACACGCCGCCGAGCCGACGCGCGTGCTGGTGCTCGGCGGTCAGCGCACCGTCAGGATGCTGAAGGAACGCACCGGTTACGAGGTCGGTTTCGCCGACGAGTTCATCCCGCTCGAACTGTTCGCCGCCGCGGACATCCCGTTCGAGGTCGACTTCGACGACTGGGAGGGGGTCATCGAGCAGATCCGGCGCGTGCACGCGATCCGGCCGTTCACCGCGGTGGTAAGTCAGGTGGACCGGCTGGTCCCGCTGGCCGGCCTGCTGCGCGAGCGCCTGGGGCTGACCACCGGGATCACCTACGAGGCGGCGCGCGACTGCAATGACAAGGCTGCCACCCACCGGCGCCTGTCGGAGGCCGGCATCGCCGTCACCCGGCACGAGGTGGTCGGCAGCGTGGAGGAGGGCACGACGGCGGCCAAGGAGATCGGCCTGCCGGTCGTGGTCAAGCCGCGGGACGCCTCCAGCGCCGCGGGCTTGATGTACTGCGCCTCCTCCGAGGAGGTCGCCGCCGCCGTCGGCGACATCCTCGACGGCGGCCGGGACAGCGCGCTGGTGGAGGAGTACCTCGTCGGCCCGGAGATCGGCGTGTTCGCGAGCCGGACCGGCGGAGTGACCAAGGTCCTCTACGTGTTCGTGGGCGAAGTGGGGCCGCCGCCGAAGTTCGTGAAGCTGGGCGGCTGGTTCCCGGGCGCCCTTTCCGGCGAGGAGCTCGCGCGCCTCACCGACCTCACCGAACGTGCTCTGGCCGCGCTGGGGCTGGACGACTGGGTGGCCCTGCTGCAGTTCATGCTGACCGACGCCGGGCCGAGGGTCGTGGAGGTCAACCCTCGGGTCTCGGGCGGTCAGGGGGTGGCGCTGATCGCCGCGACCACCGGCTATGAGCCGACTCTGGTCGCGGTGGAGGCCGCCCTGGGCCGTCAGCCGGAGCCGGAGGCGCCGAAGGCGCCCGTCGGCCGGTACCAGAGCATCGTCTTCGAGCAGGAGGGGAGGCTGTGGTACCGCGAGGAGGCGCTGCACGCGGTCCAGGGGCTGGAGTCGCCGGTGGAGCCCCTCGTCGAGATCGACGTCAAGCCGGGCGAGGCGGTCCTCGGCATCAACCACGCCCGCGGCGGCGCCTTCGGCCGCATCGTTCTGGCCGGCGAGAGCCGTGACCAGGTCACCCGGGACCTCGAGCGGATCCTCGATCAGCTCGATCTGCGCGTGGAACCCATGGCCCAGGCCGAGTCATCAGTGACCAAGCCGCACACGTCCTGCTGCTGAGCCCGCCGGTCCGTCTCCCGCCTTGACGGCGGTCAGGTGATCTGATTCGATAATCTTGGAATCATCAAATTAGCGGAGAGGAGGGGTCATGGCGGAAGACATGATCGGCTCGGGCTGCTGCGAGACCAGCGGCATCGAAGACGCCGCGGAAGACGGCGCCGAATGCAGCTGCGCGTGTGCGTGCTGCGACTAAGCCGAGGCCGATCCGTGTGAGAAGGCGCGGCGCGGCCGGCGCCCCGAGCGGCACCGCCGCGCCGCGCGTCAGGCACGTGCGACGGCCCGGGCCGAAAGGAAGAGGCAAGTGAAACAGTCGCTTCACGCACTGCGGTTCATCTACGGCTACCCTCTCCGCTACCGCCGGGCGATGACCGTGGCCACGATCACCATGCTGACCGGGCTGCTGAGCACCATCGCCATCCCGCTCATCATCCGGGTGGCCATCGACGCGGGCGTTCTCGGCGGCGATCCCGGACTGCTGCTCGCCGTCGCCCTCGGTGTCCTCGCCATCGGCGCGGCCTCCGCCGCCCTGCTCCACCTCGGCAAGCAGATTCGCTTCACCGTCGCCAGCAAGGCGGTCAACGACCTGCGGCACGACCTGTTCCGGAGCCTGCTCAGGCTGGGGCCGGCCGACACGGCGGAGGCGTCGGGCGGCCGGGCGCTGACCCGCCTGGTCTCCGACGCCGTCTTCGTGCGCGGCCTCACCAACGGCGGCGTGCTGGAGCTGCTCAACCAGGCGCTGGTCACCGTGGTGATGTACCTGGTCGCGCTCCTGATCGACGTCCGCACCACGCTGGTCGCCTCCATCCCGCTCGCCATCGTGATCCTGGGCAACCTGAGCGTCCAAGGGCGCCTCCAGCGGGTCTTCGTCGACGTGAAAGGACAGTTCACCAACCTCCTGTCCGGCGTGGGGGAGTCGCTGGCCAACATCGGCGTCGTGAAGTCCTTCGGGCGGGAGGACGACGCGTCCGGCCGGCTGCAGAAGATCAACGAAGAGCTCTCCGCCCGCCGCGGCAGCATGAAGACCACCTACAGCCGGTGGGAGGCCATCCTCAACGTCATCGGGGCGCTCCCGACCCCCATCGCCCTGTGGCTGGGTGGCGGCGCGGTCGTCGACGGCGCGCTCACGGTGGGCGGCCTCGTCGCCCTCGTCGCGCTGATCATGATGGTTCAGATGAGCATGCACCAGGTGACCATGCACGCCAACGGCGTCTTCCGATCGGTGGTCATCGCCCAGCGGCTGCTGCGCATCATCGAGGCGCCATCGGTGCTGAACCCGCGGTCCGACAACCGGCCCATGCCCGCTCCCGCCGGCGCGGTCTCCGCGGCCGGCATCGTCGTGGAGATCGGTGACCGCAAGGTGCTCGACGGGGTGAGCGTGACCATCGAACCCGCCGAGGCGGTCGCCGTCATCGGCCCCACCGGCAGTGGGAAGACGACGTTGGTCCACGTGCTGGCCCGCCTGCGCGACCCCGAGTCCGGTTTCGTCCTGTACGACGGCGCCGACGCCCGCGAGTACGACCTGGCGTCCATCCGGCGGCAGGTCGTGTGCCTGCCGCAGCGCCAGTGGATCTTCGAGGGCACCCTGGCGGACAACATCCGCTTCGCCCGGCCTGACGCCACCGCCGATGAGGTCGCCAAGGCGGCGGAAGCGGCGGGTCTGCGCCACATTCCGCTGGACCGCACGCTGGCGGCCGACGCGGTCGACCTGTCCGCCGGTGAGAGGCAGCGCGTCGGCCTGGCCCGCGTCCTGCTGGTCGACCCGGCGGTGCTGCTCCTGGACAACCCGACGGCCAACCTCGACGCGGAGACCGAAGTGGAGCTGCTGGAGACCATCATGCGGGTGCGCCAGGGCAGAACGCTGGTCATCGCCACCCAGCAGCTCGCGGTGACCCGCTACGTCGACCGGGTGATCGCCCTCAAGAACGGCGTCCTGGCGGAGCCGGACTCCGTGCGACGGGCCGTCCAGGACGACCAACCGGCGGAACGGCCGCTGGCGCCCGCCGGCCTGCCGGAAGGAGGTCAGGCCAATGACTGAGACGGCCGCCGAACCCGTGCTCACCGACTTCGAGGTCAACCAGACGCTACGCCGCGCGGTCAGGCGCTTCCTTCCCTACCTGCGGCCGCACATCGGATGGATCGCGGTGGCCACCATCGTGACGATCTTCAGCTCCATCATGACCATCGCCCAGATGTACACGGTGATGGTCGGCGTCGGACACATCGTCACCGGGAACATGGACGCCGTCTGGGGCACCGCGATCAACCTGGTGGTGCTCGCGGTGCTGGACAACGTCATCCGCATCACCTACAACATCGCGATGATCCGGGTGAACGAGCGGCTGACGGTCACCCTGCGGAACGACCTGGTGGCGCGCCTGCACAACCTGCAGCTGTCCCGTCACGTGTCCCAGGCCAGCGGCACCTGGGTCACCCGTGTGCTGTTCGAGGCCGAGCGCTTCCGCGGGTACATCACCAAGACCGGCCTGGAGCTCGTCCAGAGCGCCGTGTGGTTCGTCGCGTTCGCGGTGTTCCTGCTGGCCCTGAGCCCCGGGGTCGCCCTGCCGACGCTGATCGTCATCCCCGTCATGGTGCTCATCGCGCTGCGCTGGACCCGCCACCTGAAGGCCGACACCCGGCGGCAGCGCGAATCATGGGACTCCGTGGTGGGCTACCTCAACCAGCGCATCGACGGGCTCGCGGACATCCGCGCCTTCGGCCAGGAAGACAGCATGATGGCCGACCTGGAGAGCAGGTCCGCCGGGTACACCAAGGTGCACAACAGGCTGTCCACCAAGCGGCTGTGGCTCACCTCCTACCTGGGGTTCACCGTCCACATCGCCCTGGCTCTGCTGATCTTCTTCGGCGGGCTGCAGATCATCAACGGGCACGCCCTCGGCTCCGGCTTCTTCTTCGACCTGGCCGCGGGCATGATGCCCATGACCTGGATGCTGCTCGGCACCAACACGATGATGGCGTCGATGGGCATGGCGCAGGGCGCGGCCCTGGCCGCCGGCACGCTGGCGGCGTTCGCCCTGTTCTCCAAGCGCATGCTGAACCCGGTGCGGGACGTGGCCAACCAGCTCGGCCAGGCCTCCGACATGGCGGTGTCGGCGCACCGCGTCCTTGAGGTGCTCGACCTGCCCGAGGAGGAGGACACGGGTGACCCGCTGCCCGAGGTCCAGGGACACCTACGGATCGACGGCGTGAGCTTCGCCTACGTCGACGGCGTCGAGGTGCTGCACGAAGTGTCCCTCGAAGCACGGGCCGGCGAGCACATCGGCATCGTCGGCGCCAGCGGCGCCGGCAAGAGCACGTTGATGCAGTTGCTGGTCCGCTTCTACACGCCCACCTCCGGCTCGATCCGCATCGACGGCCACGACATCGCCGAGGCGACCAAGTCGTCCGTGCGCGGCCAGGTCCTGCTCGTGAGCCAGGAGGCGCAGCTCTTCGACGGCACCGTCGAGGAGAACATCCGGTTCGGCAGGCCGGACGCCACCGACGAGCAGGTCGTACAGGCGGCCCGCGCCGTGGGCGCCGACGAGGTCATCGGCGAGCTGAGCAAGGGCTACCAGACCAGGGTGGGGGAGCGCGGCTCGCGCCTGTCGGTCGGGGAGCGCCAGCTCGTCGCCCTGGCTCGCGCCATGCTCGCCGACCCCCGAGTGATCATTCTTGACGAGGCCGTCTCCAGCGTCGACCCCGCCCGCCAGCGGACCGTCCTGGCCGCCATCCGGCGGCTGCTCGAAGGCCGCACCGCCGTGGTCGTCGCGCACTGGCTGGCCCTCGTCGAAGACCTGGACCGCGTCTTCGTCCTGGAAGACGGACGGATCGTCGAGAGCGGCAGACCCGTGGAGCTCCTCACGGGTGAGGGCCGGCTCGCCGAGCTCTGCAAGGTCCAGACCGGAGAAATCGCCCTACCCGCTGGAAGGAAGTGACCCATGTCCGTCACCGAGCCGAGCGTCAGCCAGCTCTTCTGGTCCGCCGCCAAGAACGAGCCGCTGCCCGTCGTCCAGGCCGAGACCAAGAGCTCGTGCTGTGGTCCGAAGACCGCCGCGACCAAGACCGAGGCTTCCACTGCTGAGACCGAGGCTCCCGCCGTGAAGAGCTCCTGCTGCGGTCCCAAGCCCGTCACCGAGGAGAAGGCCGCGGCCACCGCCAAGAAGTCGTGCTGCGGATAGCACGCTACGTACCAGGAGGAAGCCGATGAGCAGGCGCTCACTTCGAGCCGCGGCGGCCGCGATCATCGCGGTGACCGCCGTGGCAGGTTGCGCGCAGAGCAGGGCCGATGGCAACTCCTCGCCGGCGGCATGCCAGACCGAGAAGCAGAGCGCCGGGCTCACGGTGCGGTTCACGACCAACCCATGCCCCGCGAAGGGCGGCACGGCGGCCACCGGGCAGTTCACCATCCACGACTCCTCGGGCGCCGCCGTCACCGACGCGACCGTCAAGGTCAACTACGACATGCCGAGCATGAACATGCGCGGCGGTGAGCACGTGGCGACCAGGAACGGCGAGACCTACGAGTCCAAACTCGTCCTGGGCATGACCGGCTACTGGGTCGTCAGCGTCCAGGTGAACCGCGGGTCGGGCGCCCCGGCCACGATGCGGTTCGACGTGCGAGCGAAGTAGGGGAGAGCATGCTCAGTCGCCGTGCGGCACAGCTGCCGCCCTCCAGCACCGCGGCGCTCGACGCGCACGCCAAACAACTTGCCGCCGAGGGTGTCGACGTCATCAACCTCACCAGTGGCGAACTGGCATTTCCCACTCCGCAGGAGGCGTCCGACGGCGGGATCAAAGCCATCACCGACGGCCGGACCCGGTACACCGCCGTCGCCGGCATCCCGCCACTGCGGCAGGCCGTGGCCGAACGGCTGACGCGCGCGTGGCAGGCGCCCTACACCGGTGAAGAGATAATCATCACCAACGGCGCCAAGCAGGCACTCGCCAACGTCTTCGTCGCGCTGCTCGACCCCGGGGACGAAGTGATCATCCAGGCCCCGCACTGGGTGAGCTTCCCGCACATGGTGACCCTCGCCGGAGGCACACCGGTCATCCTCCCGACCGGGCCCGGCACGGGATCCAAGATGACCCCGCAGGCGGTCGCCGAGCGCATCACCCCACGGACAAAGGTCCTGCTGGTGAACAGCCCCTCCAACCCCACCGGAGTCGTCTACGACCGGCGGGAGCTGGCGGCCCTGGCCGAGGTGGCGCTGGGCGCCGGGCTCACCATCGTCAGCGACGAGATCTACGGCGACCTGGTCTACCAGGAGGGCCTGTTCGCCGCCATGGCCTCCCTCGGGCCCGACGTGCGAGCCGCCACCATCACGGTCGGCGGCCTGTCGAAGACCTTCGCGATGACCGGCTGGCGGGTCGGGTTCGCCGCCGGGCCGAAGCCGGTGATATCGGCCATGGCCGCACTGCAGGGGCACACGACGTCGGCCGCCTCGACCATCTCCCAGCACGCCGCTCTCGCAGTCTTGCTGGACGAGCCGGTCGCCGAGCTGGACGCCCGCAGGGCGGAGCTGGACGAGCGCAGGCGAGCCCTGTGCGCGGGGCTCGCCGGACTGCCCGGCCTCCGGCTCGACGTCGAACCCATGGGGGCGTTCTTCGCCTTCGTCGAGGTGAGCGGCACCTACGGCCTCGCCTGGCAGGGCGAGACGATCCGCAGCGCCGCCGACTTCGCCCGTCATCTGCTGAGCGCGGCCCGGGTCGCCGTCGTCCCGGGCGCCGACTTCGGCGCACCCGACCATGTCCGGATCTCCTACGTGGACAGCCCTCAGGTGATCGGCGAGGCGCTGGCCAGGATCCGGGCGTTCCTGACCGAGGCGGCGCAGGCGAACGTCGGCGTCGCCCGCCATTGACGCCGTCACATCGAGCATCGCCGGGCCGTCCGGACCGGCGCACTGAAAGGAAACAGCTGTGAGCGTCGTCGCCACGTACGCGGTGGAAGGCATGACCTGCGGGGGATGCGCGAAGCGCGTCAGGAACGCCGTGGACGTGGCCATCCCCGGCGTCGAAGTGATCGAAATCGATCCCAAGAGCGGCCGGATGCGGCTCGGCTCTGATGCTCCCCTGCCGGAGGAGACCGTGCGGGGCGCGGTGGAGAGCAGTGGATACCGCTTCGCCGGGGTCCTGGCATGAAACCCCGCACCAAGCTGGCCGGCTTCCTGGTCGCGCTCGCGGTGGTCTTCGCACTGTCGTACGCGCTGGGGACCGTCGTGCCGCCGGTGGAGTTCTAGGCGCGGTCGGAAGGAGACGAACCAGTGTCCGCATCAGCTCTGCCGATCGCGAACCGCTCTGAGGTCACCCTGTTGATCGGTGGCATGACGTGCGGCTCGTGCTCGGCTCGCATCGAGCGCAAGCTCAACCGCATGGAGGGCGTCCAGGCGGAGGTCAACCTCGCCATCGAGCAGGCGCACGTCGTCCACGACCCGGGCGTCCCGGTCGAGGAGCTGATCGCCGTGGTGGAGCGGCTCGGATACACGGCGGCGCTGCCCGAGCCCGAACCCGAGCCCGGCACCGAACGGGCCGCCGGCGAGGGTGAGGACGCCCAGGACGCCGAGGACACGGACGACGCGGCGCTCGCCGTCATGCGACGCCGGCTCCTGATCTCCACCGCGCTCGCGGTCCCGGTCGTGGCCATGGCGATGATCACACCGCTCCAGTTCACGTACTGGCAGTGGTTGTCGCTGACCCTCGCGGCGCCCGTGGCGGTGTGGGGAGCGTGGCCGTTCCACCGCGCCGCGTGGAAGAACCTGCGGCACGCCTCGTCCACCATGGACACGCTGGTGTCGCTCGGTGTCATCGCGGCCTTCGGCTGGTCGCTCTACGCGCTCTTCTTCGGGTACGCCGGGCTTCCTGGCATGCGGATGCCGTTCGTGATGCGACCGGTGTCCGGTGAGGGACTGCACCACATCTACCTCGAGGTCGCGGCGAGCCTCACGGTCTTCATCCTCGCGGGACGCTACGCCGAGCATCGCTCCAAGCGACGGGCGGGAGCGGCGCTGCGGGCGCTGCTGCGGCTCGGTGCCAAGGACGTCGCGGTGCTGAGGAACGGTAACGAGGTCCGCATCCCGGTGGACCGGCTGGCCGTCGGGGAGGTCTTCTCGGTCCGGCCAGGCGAGAAGATCGCCACCGATGGCGTCGTCGTGCAGGGCACCTCGGCCGTGGACGTCTCCATGCTCACCGGGGAGAGCGTCCCGGTGGAGGTGGGACCGGAATCGGCCGTCGTCGGCGCCACCGTCAACACCAGCGGGCGACTGATCGTCCGAGCCACCCGCGTCGGCGCCGACACCCAGCTCGCCCAGATGTCGCGCCTCATCACCGAGGCGCAGACCGGCAAGGCCCCGGTGCAGCGCCTGGCCGACCGGGTCGCCGCGGTCTTCGTCCCCGTCGTCGTGACGATCGCGGCCGCCACGTTCGGATTCTGGCTCGGCAACGGCTTGGACGTCGCCGCCGCGCTGACCGCCGCCGTCTCCGTGCTGGTCGTCGCCTGCCCGTGCGCGCTCGGCCTGGCCACCCCGACCGCACTGCTGGTCGGGACCGGACGCGGCGCCCAGCTCGGCATCCTCATCCGTGGACCCGAGATCCTGGAGTCGACCCGGCGGATCGACACCATCGTCCTGGACAAGACGGGCACCGTCACCGCTGGAGCGATGCGGCTGGTCGAGGTGGTGCCGCGCGCCGGGGAGGACGAGGACCGGATCCTCACCTTCGCCGGCGCGCTGGAGGACGCGTCCGAGCATCCGATCGCGAAGGCCATCGCGGCCGGTGCGCGAGAGCGCCTCGGCGGACTGCCGGTCGTCTCTGCGTTCGAGGGCAACCCCGGTCGCGGGGTATCCGGCGAGGTCGACGGCGTGCGGGTACGCGTCGGCCGCGCCACATGGTTGGAGACCACCTCCCCGCTGCCTCCCGAGTTGCGTCAGGCGCAGGACGAGGCGGAGCGCCGCGGCATGACCCCGGTCCTCGTCGCCTGGGACGGAGAGGTGCGGGGTCTTCTGATCGTCTCCGACACCGTCAAGCCGACCAGCGCCGACGCCGTGGCGGCGATGCGGCGGCTGCGCCTGCGGCCGATCCTGCTCACCGGGGACAACGCGCGGGCCGCGCAGGCCGTCGCCGGGCGGGTGGGGATCACCGAGGTCGAGGCCGAGGTCATGCCGGCCGGCAAGGTGGAGGTCATCAAGCGGTTGCAGCAGGAAGGGCGGGTCGTCGCCATGGTGGGCGACGGTGTGAACGACGCCGCCGCCCTCGCCCAGGCCGACCTGGGCATCGCCATGGGCACCGGGACGGACGCCGCCATCGAAGCCGGGGACATCACCCTCGTCCGCCCCGACCTGCGCGCGGCCGCCGACGCGGTGCGGCTGTCCCGGCGGACGCTCGCGACGATCAAGGGCAACCTCTTCTGGGCCTTCGCCTACAACGTGGCCGCCGTCCCCCTGGCGGTCCTGGGCCTGCTGAACCCGATGATCGCCGGTGCCGCCATGGCCACGTCCAGCCTGTTCGTGCTCACCAACAGCCTGCGGCTGCGCCGGTTCCGCGCGTTGGTGGACGGCTCCACGCCTGCCGAACGCACCGAAGCGCCGGTCCCGACGGACTCCGCGTCCGGCCGTGCGCTCGAAACGGTCACGACGAGCAGGGACGGCTGAGGATGTTCCGGCGCGGGGCCGATGGTGATGTCCGCGGAGATGACGACGTGCGAGCCGGGAGCTGATCGCGATGGAATCGGCCGCGTTCGACGGGTACGCGCCACTGACGCGCGGAGTGCTCGACGCCTCCGTGGCGGGGGACATGGCGCCGATGTTCAAGGCGCTGGGTGATCCGGTCCGGCTCAGGCTGCTCTCGCTGATCGCCTCCCATCCCGACCGGGAGGTCTGTGTCTGCGACATGTCCGAGGACTTCGACCTGTCGTCCCCGACGATCTCCTACCACCTGAAGGTGCTCCGGGCCGCCGGTCTCATCACCGCGGACCGGCGCGGAACGTGGGTCTACTACAGCACGGTCGCAACGGCGCTCGACCGCCTGGCGCGGTTGCTCGACCCCCCGGGAGAAGCGCTCTCGGCGGTGCTCCCGGCTGAGATGGGACGTGAGGATCGGTGATCCGGAAGATGGCCTTCGGAGTGCCGATGGCGGTCGTCACACCGGACGAGGCGCTGAGCGGTGACTGGCTCGCGCACCGTGGCGAGGTCGACGTCGTGCGGGTGCAGGACCCGCCGATGGACAGGTGGCCGGACCTGGCGAGCGCGGGATTCTTCCCCAAACCGCAGGTCGTGGTGTGGCGGGCGGCCACCGCCGGGACCGAGGAGGCGTTCCTGGCCCGGTTGCCGAGCAAGGACAGGCGCAACGTCTTCGCCGCGCGCCGCAGGGTCGCGAGCAACGGCGTGCGTTTCGAGGTATGTCCGGTCTCGGCGGCGCTGCTCGACACGTTCCTCCCGCTGTACGAGAACGAGGTCGGAAAGATGCGCCACGGCTGGGCCGGGGCCAGTACCAACAAGGACCGTATCCTCGCCGCGTCCGACGACTATTTCGCCGTCTGCGCGTGGGACGGCGACGACCTGGCCGGCGCCTGCCTCAACCTCCAGTCCCGGCCGAAGGACGAGGTGCGGGCGCGTTTCTCGGCGGTCACGCCCCGGCTCCGCTCCGCCGGGCTGCCGCGTCTGCTGTACATGCGGGTGATCGAGGAGGCCCGCCGGCGCGGCTTCGGCTGGGTGAGCCTCGGGAGCGACCCCAACCTGTACGGCCACATGGTGAAGCCCGGCCTGTTCGGCTTCAAGAGCCGGCTGGGCTTCGTCGCCGTCCCCTCGCATCTGGTCGACCCGGGCTCCGGTTCCGACCAGGCCGATCGGATCGTGCGCCTGAGCGCGCTCACCGATCCGTCGTTCGTGCTGTCCTACGCCGCCGGGGACGACGGCCGGCCGCGACGCGGACCGGCCCTGCGGCTGGAAGTGTTCGGCTCCACCCAGGAACCGGACCTTCGCCCTTATGCCGCCGGCTTCCTCGCCGAGGTGCGCGCGCACCGTCTCGGCGAAGCGCCTGTTCCCGCGAGAAATCGCTGACCGAGAACGATAGGAAGGAAGAAATGCCGCTCGAACCGTACATTCTCATGCCTGCGAGGCCTGACGCCGCCGAGCCGGGCCCCGTCCACCCGGCCGGGGCGGGCATACCCGCCGGCTGGGACGACTCGCCCCTGCCCCCGCTGGTTCCCGGAGCCGGATGGGACATCGCGGCCTGACCGGGCTCACGGCCATGTGGCTCACGGCCATGTGAGGTATCCGCTTCGATGTGACGGTCAGCCCGTCGCCTCGCCGGGTGGCCGAACGGCCGCGGACAGCCGGGACACCCGGTCGGCGAGCTCGTGGAAGGCCCGCTCGAAAGCCTCTCCGGTCTCGCGGCTCACCGGATCCGGTACCGACCAGTGCAGGTGGTCGGTACCGGCGAGTCCTTCGTGGGCCTGGTCGCACACCGCCACGACGAGGTCGTCCGGGCGGACGACCTCGTCGATGCGCCTTGGCCGGGAGCCTTCCAGCGTCAGGCCGTGATCGCGCGCCGTCGCCACGGCGCAGGGGTGCACTCGCGCCGCCGGTCGGGTGCCGGCGGAGGCCACCGGAACGTCGCTGCCGTCGGCCCACAGCGCCGCGGCCAGCTGTGAACGGGCGGAGTTGTGAGCGCAGACGAAGACCACCCGCGGCGCCTGCCGCACGGTGACGGGCGTCAGACCGGAGAGCGTGCCTGGGACCATCCGGAGGTAGGTGCGGCGACGGTCGGCCTCCGACCGCGTCCGCTCCACCAGGCCGACGTCCTGGAGCGTCTTGAGATGGTGGGCCAGCAGGTTGCTGGGCAGCCCGAGGGCGTCGCCGATCTCCCGGGGTGAGGCGTCACCGAGCGCGAGCATGTCCATGATCGACAGGCGGATCGGATCACCGAGAGCGGCGTGGACACGAGCCCTCGCCGTGATGGAAAGTGGTCCGTCGCGCTCCATTCACTCAATTCTGGTTGAGTAAATGGAGCGCTGTCAACGGTCGTCAGGACGGCCCGCCGGTCACTTCTTCCGGACGCTGCACGCGAAGCACTTGTACGCCTGCTGACCGGAGAGGTTGTCGTACAACCCGTCGTCGACCAGCATGTTCGCCGGTTCGTACCGCGGATCGTCGTACAGGTCGCCGACCCGCTGGGCGGGGCCGAAGGTGTTGGGCAGGTAGATGGTGTCGGTACGGATGCCGGCGTCGAGCAGCGCGGTGCCGGTCACCGCGCCGCGCGGGCTCTCGACCACGACGGTGTCGCCTTGCGCGATCCCCAGCTTCTGGGCGGTGCTCGGGTGGATCTGCACCAGGCGGACGCCGTTGAGCCGCTCCCCGGTCGGGGTCCAGTGGGTCACCGAGGCGAAGTGCACGACGCTCGGCCGGCCGGTCATTCCCATCAGCGGGAACCTCCGGTGGACGGCGCTGGAGCCCGGCACGCCGAGACGCACCGGCTGGGTCAGCGCCTGCGGGTTGATGGGGTTGGAGATGTACCGGTCCTCGTAGGCGATGGTCGGGTGCGCGCCGGTGACCTCGGGATGGGTGTAGAAGGTCGGCAGCGCGTGATGGCCGCTCGGCGCGAGCCTGCGCTCGAGGTCCGGGGTGGTGATCTCGATCTTCCCGCTAGGGGTCAGGAACCTCTTGCCGCGGTTGGCGGGGTCGAGCGCCTCGGCGGCCTTGTACCAGCTCGGGTGGTCCAGATAGAGCGTGCTGACACCGGGGTGGTCCGTCGTGGGGCACGGCCAGCGCAGCGGTTCGGTGCGCGCCCGGAGGCGCTCGCGGGTCATGCCGCCCATGCCCGGGGTGTTGGCCACGAAGGTGTCCCAGAGCTTCGGATAGCTCTTCCACTCCAGCGGGAAGGCGTCGGTCCAGTAAGAGCTGGGACGCCGGCGGTCGTTGCGGCCCAGGGCGTGCGCGAGGCCGATCCAGATCTCCGTGTCGGACCACGACTCGCCGACGCGTTCCACGGCGGCGTCCTGCCATCGGATGGCCCGGTCGTCGCGGCGCATGTACACACCCTCGAATTCCAGGCCGCTGCAGACCGGCAGGATGATGTCGGCGTAGTACGCCGCCTCCTCCATGAACAGGCCGGTATAGACGTAGAAGTCGAGCTTCGCGAACGCCTCCCGTACCTTGCCGGTGTTCGCCGAGCTGATCAGCGGGTTGCCCTCGGTCATCACGGCCTTGAGGCGGTAGGGCTTGCCGTTGAGGATCGACTCGGCGAAGGCGTCCGGGCCGACGGGCAGAGCCGGTCCGCGCTCGGGGGTAGTGACCTTCAGGGCCGGGAGGTTGAGGCCGCCGGGCCAGGTGTTGTGCATGAAGTTGCAGCCGCCGCCAGGCACGCCGATGTTGCCGGTGATCGCGGCCAGCATCGTGAGCGTCCGGTAGGTGTCGAAGGCGCCGAGCTGATGGGAGATGCCGGCATTGCAGAAGATGGCGGCCGGGCGCGCGGTGGCGTAGTCCACGGCCAGCTGCCGGATCGTCGCGGCCGGCACCCCGGTGACGCCCGCGGCCCAGTCCGGAGTGTACGCCTCGGCCTCCAGATGCTTGCGCAGATCCTCGAAGCCCAGCACCCAGCGTGCCACGAACGCCTTGTCGTAGAGGTCCTTGGTCACGATGTGGTGCAGCATGCCCAGGACGAGCGCGAAATCGGTGTGCGGCTTCGGCGCTATCCACTGGTCCGCGTGCACGCTCGTGGGCGTGTGCCGAGGATCGACGACGACGAGCTTGGCGCCGGTGCGCTTCCTGCCGCGGAGGAGGTGGGCGAAGGTGACCGGGTGGGTCTCTCCTTGGTTCGTCCCGAGGAAGAGGAAGAACTTCGCCGCCCCCAGGTCCTCCTTGCCGGTGGCTCCGTCGACGCCGTAGCCGTTGGTGAAGTTGCCCAGGCCGAAGGTGGTGGCCAGGGCGTTGCCGCCCGCGTCGTTGCAGACCGGGCCGACATCGGTGTCGTTGGGGCTGCCCAGCAGGGAGAAGACGCGGCCGACCAGCGATCCGGTGCCGCGGGGCAGTCGGCCGGTGGTCCGGTTGGCGATGGAGCGGGCTTCTCCGGCGTCGCGTAGCGCCAGCCAGCGCCGGGCGATGACGTCCAGCGCGTCGTCCCACGAGATGGGCTCGAAGCGGCTGTCGGGGTCACCCTTGCGTCCCGAGACGCGCCGCAGCGGCGTGGTGAGCCGCAGGGGGTTGTAGACGAGCTCGGTCATCATGGGGGCCTTGACGCACAGGTTGCCGTCCTGCACGGGGTCCTTCGGCTCGCCCCGGACCTCCAGGACCCGGCCGAGCTTGAGCGATACTTCGAGCCTGCAGTTGCTGTTGCAGAACTGGCACGCGCTGTGCACCACCTTGTCCGGCGTCAGCGCGGCCGAACCCTCACTGAAGTCCGGCATGGAGGTCCCACCCGAACCTGCGGTCACCGGCGCCGCCGCGTATGCCGCTTGACCTGCGAAAGGGACAATGCCTGACACCCCGCCCGCGGCCGTGCCGGCGCTCGCGAGTATCGCGCCGCGCAGGACACCTCGGCGCGTGACACCGTCGCCTTTTCGGGGCACAGCGCCCTCCTGCTCCACCATGACGTCTCTCCCATCGCGATGGGCCGCTCACGGGGAACACTCTGATGTTCAGCGCCGGATCATGAAAGTGATCCACCCAGGCAGCATCCTGCCGGGCAACTTCGTGCCTTGCTCGTGCGCCGGCCGCCGACGGCCCCTCATTCCGGGCCGGTGCCGGCGGTAGGATTCTCCTCAATAATCATTGACTCAATCGTCGTGATCACCATGGGCTGCGGTGACGCCTGCCCGATCTTTCCGGGTAAGCACTATGAGGACTGGCAGTTGGACGACCCCGCAGGCAAGGACATCCACACCGTCCGCCGCATCCGGGACGAGGTCCGGACGCGGATAGGACAGCTGATCGCCGAGCTGGACTCCGGCGCGGCCTGAGCTTCGGGGCTATCCGCGTGACGCGCGGTGGTAGGCGACGAGCGCGGTCGCCCCCGCCGCGCAGGCGGCGGCGACCACGCCCATCACGGCTCCATACCCGACGACCTGCGCCAGGGCGGCGGCGCCAAGCGGCGCGCCGGCTCTCGCGGTCATCGAGAAGAACGCGATGCGCCCTGCCAACGTGGCGTAGGCGGTGGTGCCGTACCGTTCCGCGAGTAGGTGCGGCTGGGTGACGGCAGCGACGCCGAAGCCCATCCCGAACGCCAGCACGCAGCCGACCGCTCCCGCCGCACTGCGCCCGACCACCGGCAGTAGCAGCGCCGCCATGCCCTGGGCGGTGAGGATGCCGGCGGCCACGACGGCGATGCCCGCGCGACGCTGCAGGCCGGTGGTGACCAGTCGTCCTGTCACCGACAGCACGCCGAGCAATCCGGCGATTCCGGCGGCGAAGACCGGGGGATGGCCGAGCCGGATGAGGTAGCTGATCAGCAGCACGGCGACCGTGGCCACCGCGGCGGCGTGCGCGGCGAAGGCGGTGACCAGTAGCCAGAAGGCCCGCTCGCGAACCGCGGCGCGGACCACGCCGGCCCGCTGCGACTCTGCATCGGACGCCGCGGCTTCGGAGCGCGAGCGGCCGCCGCGGCGCAGGACCAGGGCGTGCAGCGGAACCGCGGCGGCCCCGTACAGCAGGGCCAGGACGACCGCGGCGTGGCGCCAGCCGTATCGGTCGACCAGCAGGCCCGACAGCGGCAGGAAGATCGTGGAAGCGAACCCGGCGACGATCGTGATGGCCAGCAGCGCCCCGGCCCGCCGGCGCGCGTCGAACCAGCCGACCACGACGGCGAACGCCGGCTCGTACAGGACCATGGCCGAGGCGAGCCCGACCGCCACGAACACGCCGTACAGCTGCGGCAGGTTCTCCACGCGCGACCAGGCCAGCAGGGCCAGCGTGCCGAGCACCGACCCTGCGGTCATCAGGACACGGGCGCCTCGTGCGTCGACCCACCGTCCGACCAGCGGCGCGCACAGGGCACTAGTCAGGACCGCCAGGGTGAGCGCCGTGGCGACCTGCGGGGCGCCGGCGTGCAGGTCGCGTCGCATGGGTGTGAGGAACACCGAGAAGGCGTAGTAGAGGACGCCGTAGCCGATGGTCTGGGTCACGGCCAGGGCGGCGACGATCCGCCGGCCGTGGCGGGCCCGAGGCCGATCGCCGCTCCGGTTCTCCGAGGCGGCGATCGGTGGAACGGTACTCACTCCGGCACCCTGGCGCCCCGAGTCAGCCGCAGCAGCCGCCACCGGAGTCGACGCTCACCAGGGGCAGCGGTGTGGCGAGAAGCCCTCCGCTGACGCCCGTCGCCAGGCCCACGCGCGCTTCCTGCGCCTCGGCGAGGTTGGAGGAGCACACGCCCGTCTCGGGAAGGTCGAGCTGGACGTCGCGGGCCGCCTCCCAGTCTCCGGCCAGCGCCGCCACCACGGAGCGGACCTGCTCGTAGCCGGTGGCCATCAGGAAGGTGGGGGCGCGTCCGTAGCTTTTGACGCCCACCGTGTAGTAACCGGTCTCGGGGTGGGCCAGCTCGTCCACGCCATGAGCCGGTACGGTGCCGCAGGAGTGCTGGTTGGGGTCGATGAGCGGCGCCAACGCGCGAGTGGAGCCGAGGATCGGGTCCAGGTCCAGCCGCAGCTCGTCGGCGATGGAGTGATCGGGACGGTAGCCGGTGGCCGACACGATGCGGTCGGCGGTGATGGACCGCTCCGCCCCGGAGGGGTCACGGCTGATCACCTCCAGCCCGTCATCGGTGACCGTGATGCGGTGGGTGTAGAAGCCGGTGACCAGATCGATGCGTCCTGACTCGACCAGGGCGTGCAGACGGGTGCCCAGCGCACCGCGCGCCGGCAGCGCGTCGGCGTCGCCTCCGCCGTAGGTACGCGCGGCGCTGCCTGCCCGGATGGCCCACGTGATCGGCGTGTCCCTGAGCTCGGCCAGGGCGAGCAGCGTGGTGGCGGCGGAGTGACCGGCGCCGACGACCAGGATGCGACGGCCCTCGTAGGCGCCGCGGTCGACGCCCAGCACGTCCGGCAGAGCGTGGTCGACGAGCTCCACCGCTTCTGGCTCACCGTGAGCGGGCAGGCCGCTCGCTCCCAGGGCGTTGGGGTTGGCATAGGTGCCGGAGGCGTCGATCACCGCTTTGGCCTGCATCTCCTCTCCGCTGTGCAGGCGGATGAGGAACGGCGCCTGCTCGCGTCCCTTGGTGCGTACCCGGTCGTACCCGAGGCGGCTGATCGCCGTGACCTTCGTACCGAGCCTGAGCCTGGGCGCGATCGCGGGATGGGCGGCGAGTGGGGTGAGGTAGTTCTCGATCAGCTCGGCGCCGGTCGGGAGCCAGTCGGGGTCCGGGGCCGTCCAGCCGCTCGTTTCGAGAAGACGGCGGGTGGCGGCGTCGATGTTGTACCGCCAAGGGCTGAAGACGCGCACCTGCCCCCACTGGGCCACCGAGGCGCCGACCTGACCTCCGGCCTCCAGCACCAGGAAGTCCAGGCCGCGCTCGGCGAGATGAGCGGCGGCGGCCAGCCCGACCGGTCCCGCGCCGATCACCACGATCGGCAGGGCATGCGAGTCGGTCTTGGAGGAGAAGGGCTCGATGTCCAGGGTCACCGGGCCGCAGCATCCGTCACTCATGATCGCCTCTCCGCATCCTCGTGTATGCCGATCCCGGCCAGTCGCACCGGACTTGTTTCGAAGCCTGTCTAAGCAAACTTAGCGTGCCGCAGTGCTTAGAGCGCTGTCAAATTAGATGACTTTCAAAACATCCTACTCCTCGGACCGCGACCGCACTCCTTGTGGCGATGGACGGTAAGGGCTTCTCTGGGGGTAGTTCATCTACTATCGTCGATGATAGATGAATAGAGAAGTCATCCCGCTCGAACGGGACTCGGCAGAGGAGTACGCGAGCTGGTTCAAGGCTCTGGCCGACGCCACTCGCATCCAGATCGTGTCGCTGTTGGCCCGGCACCGGGAGCCCCTGACGGTGGGGGAGATCGTCCAAGCCGTGCACATAGGCCAGTCGACGGTGTCCCACCATCTGAAGATTCTGGCCGAGGTGCGGTTCGTGTTGGTGGAGCGACGCGGCACCGCGAGTCTGTACCGCATCAACGAGACCTGCGTACGTTGCTTTCCCACCGCCGCGGACGTGGTGATGGGCCGTCCCGCTCCGGTGACCCCCACCTGCGAGTAAGGACCACGCGATGGCACACGATGAGGCCGTGCACGACTGCTCGGATCTGACGGGCGCCGCGCTCTCCGGCGAGTCGGTCTCTGACTGTGCAGCGGACACCTTCGGCGGGGTGGGCTACGAGGAGGCGACCAGACCGTCCGAGGGAGCTGTACGGGCGAGCTCGGCCTCCTCGCCGGGTATCACCATTCGCCCCATGCGCGAGGCGGACGCCGCCCGGGTCCTGGCCATCTACCAGGCCGGGCTCGACACGGGGAACGCCAGCTTCGAGACCACCGCCCCCACCTGGAACCACTTCGACCAGGGCAAGCTCCGCCGGCTTCGCTATGTCGCCGTCGACCCGGACACCGACCATGTCGTGGGCTGGATCGCGGCCTCGCGTGTGTCGAACAGGTCCGTCTACGCCGGAGTGGTCGAGCACAGCATTTATGTCGATCCGTCCTGCCGTGGGCGTGGTATCGGCCGTGACCTGCTCAACGCCTTCATCGACGCGAGCGAGACCGCCGGGGTATGGACCATCCAGACCGGCATCTTCCCCGAGAACGGTCCCAGCCTGCTGCTGCACCAAGCCTGCGGGTTTCGCGTCGTCGGCACGCGCGAGCGCATCGGCCGGCATCATGGCGTCTGGCGTGACGTGCTGTTCCTGGAACGCAGAATGCGGGACGATCCGCCATAGGCGAGCGGTCGATGGTCGTCGTGATGCGACGAGAACTCAGCCCCAGCGACGTGCCGTGCAGCCGTCTGGTGGAAGACCGCTCGCAAGCTGAGGGGAGCGCGGGGTGCCCCGGTAAGTCTGGCTTCCCACTACTGCGGCTTTGGCTCGGCCGACGTCCCTGCCGGGTCTCTGTAGAGGGCAGGACCGATGCTCATGTCGATCGACCTTTCGTCGAAAGTTCTGTGATCTAGGAGCGGACGAGCTTGGCGATGGCGTCGGCGGCCTCCTTACATGGGCTTCACTGTGGCCGGTACCAAGGCCGGCCTTCCTCGCCAGGGGACCTGTCATGCCTGCTGTCCGGCGCTTGACTTCAAGTCGACTTGAAGGCGCATGCTCGCCCCATGTCCGAAGACGGTGCGACGAGCACCATGAACGATTCCGTCGAGTCCCTGATCAAGATGCTTGATGCGGCCGATTCTCTTCCGGGTGTCGCGCGGCTGCGAGCCCGCTCGTACAGCCGTCGTGGCAAGGCGTGTTGCGGCTGATCAAGGTTCCCGGCAGAACCAACCGGGCGCGATGGGAGAAGCGGGGCGTGCGGCCGGGGGCGCGGTGGAGTCGCGTTGGGACGACCGGGCGTTGGAGCGGCCAGGAAGTCCGCCTGAAACTTACAGCGGCATCCGTCGCGGACCAGCGGTTCGAGCGGGTCGTCTCCCTTTCTGTTGACGCACTTCCGCCTCCTCTCTAGCGTGAGGCCCCCGTGGGTGATCGACATTTATTTGTTAACGCTAACAATGGGAGAGGTGTGGAGACAAGGAGAGCCGGTCCTTTCCGATGTTTCCGACCGGCCCACCCGCCGTTCATCCATAGCCATGCCCGCCCTCCCGCCCGTTGTTCCCGTTGCCGCTTCATGGCTGCCGGCTGCGGCGAGGCGGCCGCGACGTCGCCCGTTGTCTCCGGGCGGCCGCAGCTCACGATGCTGGAGGTCTCCTGTCATCGTCTTGCGGCCACCGTCAGCTCTTCCAGGCCGCGGGCGGCACCGCCGTCCATCGGTGGACCATGATCAACAACGGTTGGAACCCGAGCGGCAGGCCGGTGCTGGGCATGCCCGACATCTCGTGGCTCGGACGTACGTCAGCACCACGATGTGCACAAGTGCACGTTTGTGCCCAGTAATTCAGATCCAGTGATGGGAGTTTCATGGCAATGATCATGGCCTCTGATGGTCGCTCATCAGGACCATCGCGGAGCACCCGGCCGTTACACCGGTTGCTGATCGGGCTTGTGGTGACCGCGCTCACCGCAGCGGCAGCCCTCGTGTCCGCGCCATCGGCCCATGCCGCCACCAGCCAGTTCCGAGGCATGAACTGGGCCGTGCTGGGTGACAACTTCAGCACCGGCCCGCTCGTTGTGCAGGGCCTGAGCCAGTCCGACAGCAACGCGACGGTACGGGCCAAGGCCAACTCGATCTACGACAGCATGGAATACCTGATGGGGGTCAACACCGTCCGGCTGCCCATCAACACGCACACTGTGGCCAACACGACCTGGTGGAACGCCTACCGCGGCGCCATCGACGCCGCCGCCGACCGTGGATTCAAGGTCATCCTGGCCTACTGGGAGGATGGCGCCGCCTCTGGCGGCAGGATCACGAACCTCGCCGCATGGAACGCGATGTGGTCCAGCGTGGTCGGCACGTACGGGTCGAACGGCAACGTCTACTTCGAGCCGATGAACGAGCCGCACGGCTATTCGTCGTCGGAGTGGCGCAACGTCGCGGCGAACTGGCTCAGCACTCACTCCTCGGCGGCGCCCGGCCGGGTGCTCATCGGCGGCACCGGCTTCAGCCAGGACCTGCGGGACATCTGCAACGACAGCCGCTTCAACTCGACGTTGCTGTCCTTCCACTACTACACCTTCTTCTACAGCGCGATGACCTACGACGGCTTCCGAAGCCACATGCAGTCGCTTCTGGGCAACTGCGCCTCCCGCGCGGTCGTGACCGAGTTCGGCGCGCCGATGTCCGATGGCCTCAACTACGGCGACGCGAACAGCACCGACAACTTCGTGCGTTACCTCCGCGCCGTGACCCAGGTGATGCGGGACAACCAGATGGGCGGCACCTACTGGCCAGCCCTCGGCGGCAAGGTGACCGCAGGCCTCGGCTACGACCACTACTCGATGTTCGCTCTCGGCGGCAGCGGCACCACCCTCAACCTGTCCACCCGCAACGGCTACGGCGCCAACCGGGTCCGGTACGCCTGGGGCGACAACGTCGGCGACCCCACCCCCACCCCCACCCCCACCCCCACGCCGGCGCCGGATACGTTCTACAGCCTCACCGTGCGCCACAGCGGCAAGGCCATGGACGTCCAGCAGGCGAGCACCGCCAACAGCGCGCGCGTCGACCAGTACACCTACGGCGGCAACGCCTGGCAGCAGTGGAAGTTCCAGGACGCCGGCAGCGGCTACTGGCGCGTCATCAGCCGCCACAGCGGAAAGTGCCTCGACGTGACCAGCGCCTCGACCGCCGACGGCGCCGAACTCATCCAGTACACCTGCGGCACCGGCAACAACCAGCAGTTCCAGATGGTCGCCAACGGCGGCTACTTCCAGCTCCGCGCACGCCACAGCGGCAAATGCGTGGACGTGCCCTCCGCCTCGACCGCGGACGGCGTGGTCCTCAAGCAGTACACGTGCAACACCGGCACCAACCAGCAGTGGTCGCGCACGGCCGTCTGACGGTCGTCTCGACGTAAGCGCGGATTCCGCGGTACAGCCCGCACGCCCCCGGTGCCGATCTCCTGCTGTGCGCTCCGTGCCGGGGGATCCGGATCGTGGCGCTGCGCGGTCGGCCCGGGGTGCGGTGTCGGTGTAGTCACCAGGCCGTTGCCCCGGGCGGCCGTCCTGAACCGAACGTGCGAATCTCGCCACCGCGGCGCAGGCCGCCGGTGCATAGGTGGAGACGGGGGAGGAGTGGCGTCCTCGACATGGGATGTCTGCGCGGTCGGCTTTCCTGGGCTCGTACCTTCGCCGGGGCGGCCGTCACCCGGTGATTCGGGGGTGCTGGGGGGGTGCGCGGTCGCGCGAGGTGCGGGGGAGAGGGTGCCGTCGTCATCCCATGTCACCGGGAAACTTTCAGAGCGGGCGCGGCACGCCCGGCCTCCTCCCGCGTCCGAAGAAGCCCTCCTCCGGCCGGCGCCGGCGTCGAAACTCCTGGTCCGGGGGCGACGCCGCACCGCGCTGAGGTAGAGGTCCGACCTGTCCCCGCACAGCATGGCGTCGGCCCCGCTTGACACCTGGAAATGCCCGCTTAACGTCGGGTGTCTGGCAACGAGATCCTTTGCGAAGCAGGGGCGGCACCTCTGCGAGCAACGCCCTATTCCGGCAGCGCGGCGGCGCGCGTCATGCCTGACTAAACGTTCATGTCAGGAAGGAACCATCCGTCCAATGTCCCGACGTCCGTGGCTCCCGACGCCGGCCGCTCCTCTACGGTCCCCGGCTGCGTCCCGCGGTGTCCGCCGGGGCTGGAGCACCGTCCGCAACCCCTTCGGGATGGAGAAGCAATATGTCTGATTTGTCGCGTCGGCAAGTGCTGCGATTCGGCGCGGCCGGCGCCGGCGCCGCGCTGATGCCGTTCCAGTGGACGGCGGCCGCGCGAGCCGCGTCAGTGGCGCCCGCGCAGGTGGCCGCCGCTAACGATCTGGCGCTGTGGTACGACGAGAGCGCCGGGACCGACTGGTTGCGCGCGCTGCCGATCGGCAACGGGCGCCTGGGCGCCATGGTGTTCGGCAACGTCGACGTCGAACGGTTGCAGCTGAACGAGGACACCGTGTGGGCCGGCGGGCCGTACGACCAGAGCAACACGCGCGGCGCGGGGGCGCTGTCGCAGATCCGGCAGGCGGTCTTCGCGAACCAGTGGAGCCAGGCCCAGACCCTGATCGACCAGAACATGCTGGGCAGCCCGGCGGGCCAGCTGGCCTACCAGACCGTCGGCAACCTGCGGCTCACCTTCAGCGGCGGCTCCAGTGGGGTCTCGGGGTACAACCGGCTGCTGGACCTGACCACGGCCACCACGGCGACGACGTACTCGCAGAACGGCATCAACTACCGGCGTGAGACGTTCGCCAGCGCGCCCGACCAGGTCATCGCCATCCGCCTGACCGCGGACCGGGCCGGCTCGATCACCTTCTCCGCGACGTTCGACAGCCCGCAGCGGACGACACGCAGCAGTCCCGACGGCACGACGGTGGGCCTCGACGGCATCTCAGGCGACTTCGAGGGCAAGAGCGGCTCGGTGCGGTTCCTGGCGCTGGCCAGGGCGGTCGCCGACGGCGGCACCGTCACCAGCTCCGGCGGCACGTTGCAGGTGCGCGGCGCCAACAGCGTGACGTTGCTGATCTCCATCGGCTCCAGCTACGTCAACTACCAGAACGTCGGCGGCGACTACCAGGGCATCGCCCGCAACTACCTGAGCGCGGCCGTGGCCAGGACCTACGACGACCTGCGCTCGCGGCACGTGGCCGACTACCAGCGGCTGTTCGGGCGCACGACGCTCGATCTCGGCCGCACCTCCGCGGCCGACCAGCCGACCGACGTGCGCATCGCGCAGCACAACAGCACCAACGACCCGCAGTTCTCGGTGCTGCTGTTCCAGTACGGCCGCTACCTGCTGATCAGCTCCTCGCGCCCCGGCTCGCAGCCGGCCAACCTGCAGGGCATCTGGAACGACTCGCTGACCCCGCAGTGGGACTCCAAGTACACCATCAACGCCAACCTGCCGATGAACTACTGGCCGACCGACACCACCAACCTGTCGGAGTGCTACGAGCCGGTGTTCAAGATGATCAGCGAGCTCGCGGTCACCGGCGCCCGCACCGCCCGGGTGCAGTACAACGCCGGCGGCTGGGTGACCCACCACAACACCGACGCCTGGCGCGCCTCGTCGGTCGTCGACGGCGCGTTGTGGGGCATGTGGCAGACCGGTGGCGCGTGGCTGTCCACCATGATCTGGGACCACTACCAGTTCACCGGCGACGTCGGGTTCCTGCAGCAGTACTACCCCGCGATGAAGGGCGCCGCGCAGTTCTTCCTCGACACCCTGGTGAGCGAACCGAGCCTCGGATACCTGGTCACCAACCCCTCCAACTCCCCGGAACTGCCGCACCACTCGGGCGTCAGCGTGTGCGCGGGCCCGACGATGGACAACCAGATCCTGCGCGATCTGTTCAACGGCTGCGCCCAGGCCAGCCAGGTGCTCGGCACCGACGCCGACTTCCGTACGCGGGTCCTGGCGGCGCGTGACCGGCTCGCGCCGATGAAGGTCGGCTCGCGCGGCAACATCCAGGAGTGGCTGTACGACTGGGTGGAGACCGAGCAGAACCACCGGCACATCTCCCACCTGTACGGCCTGCACCCCAGCAACCAGATCACCAAGCGGGGCACCCCCTCGCTGTACACCGCGGCGCGGCGGACGCTGGAGCTGCGCGGCGACGACGGCACCGGCTGGTCGCTCGCCTGGAAGATCAATTACTGGGCGCGCATGGAGGAGGGCAACCGGGCGCAGACGCTCATCCGTCTCCTGGTCACGACGGCCCGGCTCGCGCCGAACATGTTCGACCTGCACCCGCCGTTCCAGATCGACGGCAACTTCGGCGCCACCTCCGGCATCGCCGAGATGCTGCTGCAGAGCCACACCGGCGAGCTGAACGTGCTGCCGGCACTGCCGTCCGCCTGGCCGGCCGGGAAGGTGCAGGGCCTGCGAGGGCGCGGCGGCTACACCGTGGACGCGACGTGGGCCTCCGGCGCGGCCACCGAGATCCTCGTCAAGTTCGACCGCGACGGCACGGTCAACGTGCGCAACCGGATCTTCACCGGCACCTCCCAGGTGGTCGACGTGGCGACCGGCGGCGCCGTCACCGTGACCAAGCCCGAGACCGACGTCGTCCGGTTCACCGGCCAGGCCGGCCAAACGTACAAGCTGACGGGCACTGGCACGACGACGCCGCCGCCGTCCACCTACGTGCGGGTCTCCAACGCCGCCACCGGGCTGGTGCTGGACGGCGCCGGCAACGTCGCCTCCGGGTCGAACCTGAAGCAGTGGAACTGGAACGGCGGCAACAACCAGCAGTTCCAGCTCGTCGACCTGGGCAGCGGCTGGTACCGCATCGTCAACCGCACCAACGGCCTGGTCATCGACAGCCAGGGCAACGGCTCCAACGGCGCCATCGCCAAGCAGGCATCGTCGAACGGCAACAACAACCAGCAGTGGCGGCTCAACGACACCGGCAGCGGCCGCTACCAGATCATCAACCGCGCCACCGGCACGGCCCTGGACGGCATGGGCTATACCGGCGCCGGCTCCGACGTCGGCATGTGGACGCCGAACGGCAACGGCAACAACCTGTGGACCATCACGAACCTGTGACGGTCGCGGGCCCGCCGCACCTCTGAGCGGCACCACGCGCCGCGCCGCGACCGGCCACCGGTCGCGGCGCAGCGCCTCAACTGGTGGCGCCCCAGGTGAGCGACAGGCCGGTGGCGGCGCGTTCGGCGCGGATCTCCATCATGCTGCCCAGGATGGTGGCATGGTCCGACACCACGGGCGTGGCGTCGAGCGCGTAGGTGATCCGGTGGCTGACGAGCACCGGGCTGCCCTGCGGCTCGTCGAGATGGCGGGCGGCGGCGGCGTCGAGCAGACCGGGCCGCACCACCTCCGACGCCCGGGCGACCGTCACTCCCGCGTCGGCGAGGGCGGTGTAGAGGGAGACGGCGGTGAAGTCGCGGTCGCGGATGCGGTCGGCCGCCGGCCGCCGGACCCAGGACACCTGGTGCACGGCGGGACGGCCCGCGAACTCGCGGACCCGCTCCAGCCGCAGGGCGGTGTCGCCGGGACGCAGCCGCAGCTGCGCGGCGATGCGGGACGGGGCCCGGCGCACCGCCCGTCCGGCCACCGCGGTGCGCACGTCATGGCCCTGTTTGCGCAGGTCGTCGACCAGGCTGCGGAGCGAGTCGAGCTGGTAGGCCGTGTGCGGCGGGGCGATGAAGGTGCCTCTGCCGGGCTTCTGCACGATCAGCCTCTCGTCGCTGAGCTCCCGTAACGCCTGGCGCAGCGTCATCAGGGTCACCCCGTAGGAGGCGCTCAGCTCCCGTTGCGGCGGCAGGGCCTCACCGGGGGCGTAGTGTCCCGACCGGATCTTCGCGGCGAGGTCGGCGGCGATGGCGCGGTATCTCGCCTCGTGCCCGGCGTCGGGGGTCATCGTGGTCGGTCACACTCCTGGTCGAGGGCTCGCCGCAGGGTCGCGAGGAAGGCCCGCAGGTCGTCCGGCCCGGCGCCGTCGAGCACCCGCCGCATGACCGCGGCGCCGACCACCACGCCGTCGGCGTGCCGGCGGGCTTCGCGTGCCTGGTCCGGGGTGGAGATGCCGAATCCTAGCAAGACCGGCCGGTCGGTGAGGTCCCTGATCCGCTCGGTGAGCTCCGCCGCCGAGGCGGCGAGGGCGGCCCGCTCACCGGTGGTGCCCATCACCGACACCGCGTAGACGAATCCGCGGCTGCGGCGCGCGATCTCGGCCAGCCGCGGCCGCGGCGTCGCGGGCGACGCCAGCAGCACCGGCTCGATCCCGTTGGCGGCGGCCGCGCCGGTGAGCTCGGCCGCCTCGTGCACCGGCAGGTCGGGCACGATCAGGCCCCCGACGCCGGCCCGGCGCAGCGCCGCGCAGAACGCCTCGGGGCCGTCGTGCAGCACCAGGTTGTAGTAGGTGCTGGCGACCAGCGGCACGCCCGGATCACCCGCCTCGGCGAGGTCGGCGAGGATCCGGCGCGCGCTCGCCCCCCGGCGCAGTGCCGCGTCACTGGCCTGCTGGATGGTGGCGCCGTCCAGCGTGGGGTCGGAGAAGGGCAGGCCGACCTCGATCGCGTCCGCGCCGGCGGCGGCGAACGCCCGCAGATAGTCCGTCCAGCCGGCCGTGATCCCTCCGGTGACGTACGGCATGAGCAGGCCGCGGCCGGTGTCCCGGCGGGCGCGCAGGTGGCGCTCGACCGCGCCCGCGGCCAGGGTGGTGGGGTCGGTCACAGCAGCTCCTTCAGGGTCGTGAGGTCCTTGTCGCCCCGGCCGGACAACGTCATCAGCACCGTCGATCCCGCCGGCAGGTCGCCGCCCGCCGCGCGGATCACCCAGGCGAGGGCGTGCGCCGATTCGAGCGCCGGGACGATGCCTTCGGTGCGCGCCAGCCGTACCGCCGCGCCGACCGCCTCCTCGTCGGTCACCGTGACGTAGCGGGCCCGGCCCAGGTCGCGCAGGTGGGCGTGCTCCGGGCCGACTCCCGGATAGTCGAGCCCGGCGGCGATGGAGTGCGGTTCGGTGATCTGCCCGTCGTCGTCCTGCAGGAACAGCGAGCGGCAGCCGTGCAGGACGCCGAGCCGGCCGCGGGCCGCCCCGGCGCCGCCCTCCGCCTCGACGCCGACCAGGCGCGCCGGGGTGTCGGCGAATCCGGCGAACGTGCCGGCCGCGTTGGAGCCGCCGCCCACGCACGCGACCACGTGGTCCGGGACGCCGGTCCGCAGCTCGGCGGCGCACTGTTGCCGGGCCTCGTCGCCGATGATCCGCTGGAACTCCCTGACCATCCACGGGTACGGATCCGGCCCGACGACCGAGCCGATGCAGTAGTGCGCGTCGCCGGTCGCGCCCACCCAGTGCCGCATGGCCTCGCTGGTCGCGTCCTTGAGGGTGCGGCTGCCCGTGGTCACCGGGACCACCTCGGCGCCCAGCATGCGCATCCGGAACACGTTCAGCGCCTGCCGCTCGATGTCGCGCTCGCCCATGAACACCGTGGCCTCAAGCCCGAGCAGCGCGGCGGCGGTCGCGGTGGCCACCCCGTGCTGGCCCGCTCCCGTCTCGGCGATCAGCCTGCGCCGTCCCATCCGGGTGGCCAGCAGGGCCTGGCCGAGCACGTTGTTGATCTTGTGGGACCCGGTGTGGGTGAGATCCTCGCGCTTGAGGTACAGCCGCACGCCCAGCGCCTGCGACAACCGGCGGGCCGGTGTGAGCGGGGTGGGCCGCCCGGCGTGCACGGCGAGCAGCCGCGCCAGGGCGCCGCGGAAGCCCGGATCGGCCCATGCCTCCCGGAACGCCTCTTCCACCTCGCGGCACGCCTCGACCAGGGACTCCGGCGCGTACCGTCCGCCGTACCCGCCGAACCGTCCTCCCGCCCGGGGCTCGCCCATCGTCCCGTCCGGCGGGACCGGTTCGCGCCATGGCGACACCTCTCGCATGCCATGCTCCGATCGTTCTATAACTCTTGAGTGAGTTCTATAACAGTCAGTGTGGCATGGGAGGCGTGGAGGCGCCACCGCCGATGTCCGGTCCTAAGGCGCCTGGCGGGCGGATGGGCCCTCGATGTGAAACCCCTGGTGGTACGCGACCGAAGGGCGAGGTCCGGACCGCCTGACGCGGCATGGCACTCGGTCATAATTGGCTGAGATCGCTAGGGAGGAGCGCCGTGACCGACACCCCACGCGAGGGCGGATACCGGCCGGGCTACGAGGTGGCGGCCGAGCAGGTGCTGGAGCTCATCGCCAGGCAGGGCCTGCGCCCGGGCGACCGCATGCCGACCGAGAACGACCTGGCGCAGCGGCTGGGCACCAGCCGCACCGTCGTCCGCGAGGCGGTAAAGATCCTCTCCGCGCTCGGCCGGGTGCGCGCCCAGAAGGGCCGCGGCCTGTACGTGGCCGACGACGAGGGAATGCTCGGCGCCGGGCGGCTGGCATCGCTGTTCCTCCCCACCGACCTCGACCACGTCTACATGCTGTTCGAGTTCCGGCGGGCGCAGGAGATGGAGACCAGCCGGCTGGCCGCCCACCGCGCCACCCCGGCGGAGCTGCGGGCCATCGAGGAGGCGGCCGAGGTGTGCCGCCACGGGTTCGAGACCGGACGCGTGGATGTGTTCAACGAGGGCGACGATGCCTTCCACGCCGCCATCGCCACCTCCTCGCACAACGTGTTCCTGCAGATCGCGGTGGGGGAGGCCCGCCGGCTCCAGGCCCAGTCCGCCATCATCGGGCTGCGCGGCTCCGTGGGCGGGCACGCGGCCAAGGCCGTCGAGGAACACGGCGCCATCTACCGGGCCATCCGCGCCGGCGATCCCGAAGCGGCGGCCCGCGCCGCGGCGGCCCACATCGACAACACGCTGGAGGACTATCGCAGGGAGATCCAGCAGCTCCTGTTCTCCTCGGCCGACGGTCACCACCCGGCCGCCCGCACCAGCGGTCCGGCTCCGCAGTGACTCCGGTCCGTCCGCGGGCCCGCCGGCGCGGATCATCGGCAGGCCCGCGGCACGGGAGCTGAGCCGGCCCGTCGTGGCCGGTGGTCGCCACGACGGGCCGTCCGTGTCAGGTCAGGTGCGGGTCCACTTCTGGTTGGTCCCGCCGTTGCAGGTCCACAGGATCACCGTGGTGCCGTTGGCGGTGCCGGCGCTGTTGGCGTCCAGGCACAGCCCGGACTGGACGTTGGTCACGCTGCCGTCGGCGTTGAGGTTCCACTGCTGGCTGGTCGCTCCGTTGCAGTCGCCGATGACCGCCCGGGTTCCGGCCGAGGTCCCGCCGTTCTCGGCGCTCAGGCACTTGGTGCCGTACACCTGGAGCTGCTTGGCGGAGGTGAGGGGCCACTGCTGGTTGGCGCCGCCGTTGCAGTCCCACAGCGCCACCTGGGTGCCGTTGGTCTGCGACTGGTTCGGCACGTCGATGCAACGGCCGGAGGCCTGTCCGCGCAGCAGGTTGCCGTTTCCGGTGCCGCCGCCCTGGCCGGGGGTGATGGTGAGGTTGTCGAACTGGGCGGTCTCGGTGGTGCTGGTGCCGATGCCGACCTGGCCGGCGCCCCAGGTGCCGTCGGTGACCGAGCCCACCTGGGCGCCGTCGATGCCGGCGGTGATGGTGCCGCCCGAGAAGCCGAGCGTCAGGGTGTGCCAGCGGCCGGTGCCGAGGGAGGCGACGGTCCCGCTGCGCAGCGTGGTCATCTGGTTGTCGATGTTGTTGCGCAGGATCTGCCAGGTGCCGGTGTCGCTGACGCGCAGGTAGTAGGCGTTCAACCCCTCGGGGCCGAAGGAGTGCTGGCCGCCGGCCCTGCCGATCACCTCGGCGTAGCCGCTCTGCTCCAGCAGCACGTCGGTGGAGACGGTGTAGTTGGCCCAGCCGAGGTCGCCCAGCAGGGCGTAGGGGTGGGAGCCGCCGGTCCACAGGATCGGCTGGCGGGGGGCCATCTGGCGCACGCACTGCCCGGTGCGCCCGCCGCCGCAGCCGGTGATCTCGAAGGAGCCCTGCATGTCCTGCAGGTACTTCGCCTCGCGGCCGGTGGCGTAGGAGTCGAAGGTGTCGGAGTAGGGCAGGGCCAGCGAGCCGCGGGCGGGGCTGGTGGCGGTGCCCTTGCCCTGGCCGGTCGTGGTGGTGATCGTGTACACGTAACCGGGCTGCACGGTCAGCGAGAACGCGCCGCCCGAGGGCGTGAGGTCGGTGGTGTGGACGAAGTGGTCGGAGGCGTTGCCGGAGTTCAGGTTGGTCGCCCACACGTGCACCTGGCCGGTGGACAGGCCTCCGGTGACGTTGAAGTTCAGCGTCTGGGCGGCGGTGGCGTCCATGGTCTCGATGATCGTGCTGTAGTCGGAGTTGTTGGTCGACTTCAGCGAGACGTAGCTGCCGTTGTTGCGGTTGCCGCCGATGTAGCCGGTGGAGGAGTCGAGGTACTTCCACCCCGGCGTGGTGAACTGGGTGGTCTGCGCCATCACCCAGGCGTTCTTGCCGATCGCGTAGTACCCCGACCACGGCTGGGGAGCCACCGCCACGCCCATCGTGGAGAAGGGCAGGTTCGGCGGGATCGCGGCGATGACCGGCCAGTTGATGTAGGCGGTCATCTTCCCGTCGATGTAGTCCCGGTTGATGCCCCGCGCCAGCGCCTTGGCGCCGTCGTTGTAGTCATCGGAGCCGTTCTCGCTGGCCCACAGCACCTTGCCGGAGTTGATGGCGGTGGTGGAACTGGGGCAGTTCTGCTGGGCGCCGCGGTAGCCGCACACATAATGGCCGCCGAACACGTCGACGGCGTTGCGGAAGGCGGTGTTGTTCGCCGCGTCGTTGGCCACGTCGAAGCCCCAGTCGTCCGAGGCGATGATCTTGACGTTGCCGAAGCCGTAGGAGTCCAGCGCGCTGTTCAGGTTGACGTACCAGTTCAGGTTGCGGCCCTTCTCGTTCCAGCCGCCGAGGTAGTCGATGGTCAGCCCGTGGCTGTTCTTGGCGCAGCCGAGCCAGTCGACCAGGTAGTTGATGGTGTCCTGGGACCAGAAGTTGCCGTTGCCGAGCCAGCCGGGGGCGCCCCACGAGAGGCCGACCAGCTTGATGTTGGGGTTGCGGGCCTTGGCCTGCTCCATCAGCCACCACTCGTAGCCGCGGTTGCAGTTCAGGTCGCCGGAGGTGTGCCGGTGGCTCGGCTCCGCGCCGTCGGTGGAGTTGGTGTCGCCGCCGATCTCGACCTTAAGGATCTGCATCGCCGCGCCGTACCCGGGCTTGAACAGGTAGTCCAGGATCTGGCTGCGCTGGGGCTCGGGGTAGTCGATGAGCAGGCGGCTGTTGCCGCCGCCGCCGCTGATGGCGCCGACGCCGTCGAAGGTGCGGCCGCCGGAACCACCGTTGATCGTGATCCCGACCGCCGCCTGGGCGGCCGAGGCGCCTATCAGGGACATCATCGCGATGGTCAGCAGCGCGACCGCGACTCTCACGGCGACGCGCACCGTGCTTTCTCTTCGCCGGCTCATGGGGGGTCCTTTCGGTGAGAGGCGAAATCGATGTGACGAGACGCCGGCCGGACCGGCGTGACCAGGGGCGGCCGCGGCCTTGAGGGACGGGCCGCCAGGGGATCCGCCGGCGGCCTCCGAGGCAGTGTTAGCGCTAACAATCTTGTACGTGTCCTTGCGGACTCGATGTGATGGCATGCGAGGTCGAAGAAAACCGCTCGGCGCCATCGGCGTTGCCACGCTTCCTGCGCCTGCTCCGAGAGATCCTCTCGGAGACATAGGTACTAATTACCGGCCCAAGGTGACGGTCCGTCAAGACGCAAGTTTCAGACTTAGCACATCGGGCTCCGCGTGCCGTGCGGCCTCTCCAGGTCCCCGCCTCGCCGTCGCGCCTCCGGGAACCCGTCCGCCGCCTCCGGCCCCATATGGCGTCCACGCCGCCATATGCCCTGCTCAACGTCGGCGGTTCCCCTCGGGGCGCCGTCGGTCGCGCGGGCGGTCGTCACGCGAGCGCGTCGCGGCGGCGGTGAGGAATCGCCCTCGCCTCTGCCGGTCGGCCGAAATGTAAGTTTCACCCTCAATGCCTGCGATACCGAGGCGTACGCGTGTGTCATCGGTATTGACGTAGGACGTCATACGAGTTACGTTCCTGCGCGGATGGTGATCAACAGGACATTCAGGACGTATACCGGCGGTCGCACCGGGTGACCCATTTCGACGTTGACCGTCGTGCAGCCATCCCTCTCCCCGTGCCGAAAGAAGGGAACACACGTGCGTTCGTCGCTCATGTCGCACAGGCGAACATCGGTCGCGGCATCCGCCGCCCTGCTGATCACGATGGGATCACTCATTGCACCGGTCGCCGTGCAGGCCGAGGCGGCCAGGGCGGGCCACACGATCGTGGTCGCCCCCGCCGGAGCCGAGAACGCCGACGACAAGGGTCCGGGCAGTGCCGGCCGGCCGTTGGCGACCCTCGCGGAAGCACAGAGACGCGCGCGCGAGGCGGCGGCCGAGGGGAAGCGCGACGTCACCGTCGAACTCCTCGACGGCACCTACCGGCTGACCTCGCCGCTGCGGTTCGACGCCGCCGACTCCGGCCGCGCCGGGCACACCGTGACCTGGAAGGCCGCGCGTGGAGCCAAGCCCGTACTGAGCGGCGCCAAGCCCGTCACCGGCTGGGAACCCGACGATGCCGCCACGGGCGTCTACAAGGCCCAGGTCGGCAGCGGATTCGACAGCCGGCAGCTCTACGTCGACGGCGTTCTCGCACAGCGGGCGCGGATCAAGATCGCGCGCAGCGACATCACGCTCAACGCGACCGGTTTCACCGTCGACAACCCCGCCCTGGGCTACCTGGCCACGCTGCCCGACCAGAAGCGCGTCGAACTCCAGGCGATGCTGTCCTTCACCAACCGGTTCGCGCCGGTGCAGAGCATCTCGGGTTCCACGGTGGTCATGCAGCAGCCCGCGTGGGACAACAACACCTACGGCTACGACACCATCCAGTCGCCGCTCCGCACGCCGACGTTCTTCCTGCTGAACTCCAAGAGGTTCCTCGACGAGCCCGGCGAGTGGTACCTGGACACCACCGCCGGGACGCTGTACTACAAGCCGCTCCCCGGACAGGACCTCTCGCGTGCGCGCGTGGAGCTGCCGCGGCTGGAGTCGCTGCTCCAGGTGGGCGGCACCTACGACCAGCCGGCACGCGACCTGCGGTTCGAGGGCCTGACCTTCACCGGCACCACGTGGCTGCACCCGAGTTCGCCCGACGGGTACGCCAACCAGCAGACCGGCGTGTTCATCTCCGGTGTCCAGCCCGACCGTCCGGCCGACGCCTTCACCTCCTGCGCGTTCGGCTGCAAGGGATTCGAGGGCTCGCGCAACGGCTGGGCGCAGTCGTCCGCGGCGGTGCAGGTGTCGGCGGCGCAGGGCGTCCGGTTCACCGGTGACACCTTCGTGAACCTCGGCTCGCTCGCGCTCGGCATCGGCAACGACGCCAACGCCCACGCCTCCGGTGTCGGGCTGGGCGCGCACGACATCGCGGTCGAGGGCAGCACGTTCACCGCGAGCGCCGGCGGCGGCATCATGGTCGGCGGCGTACGGCCCGACGCCCACCACCCCTCCGACCCCCGCATGGTCAACAGCGACATCCGGCTCAGCGACAACCGCGTCTACGCGACCGCCCGCGAGTACCTGGACCAGGACGCGATCTTCGCCAGCTATGTCACGCGTCTGACCATCGAGCACAACTACGTCTCCGACATGCCCTACACCGGCATCGGGCTCGGTTACGGCTGGGGCGCCAACGACCCCGGGGGCAGCCCCGAGTACCTCAACCGCGGGCTCTACGACTTCCAGCCGGTCTACGACACGCCGACGACCTCCAGCGACGTCCGGGTCGTGGGCAACCACGTGCGCAACGTCGTCCAGACGATGTTCGACGCCGGCTGCATCTACACGCTCTCGGCGATGCCGCGCAGCACCATCGACGAGAACTTCTGCGAGAACAGCGGGCAGCTCGGGCTGTACTTCGACGAGGGTTCCCGGTACCTGAGCGCGAGCCACAACGTCTTCGTCAACACCGCCGCGCAGTGGGCGCACGCCAACAACCAGAACGGCAACCACACCGGCGACTTCACGCTCGTCGGCAACTACACGACCAACCCGGCCATCACCGGGATCGTCAACGGGAGCCGCGGGAACCTCACCCGTGACAACGTCACCATCTCCGCCGGCAACCCGCCGATCGAGGCCGGCCGGGTGATCTACAACGCCGGCCCCAGGGGCCCGTACCGCGGGTCCCCGGACCCGCAGCGGCCTCCGCTCGGCGCCTATCTCACGGTCGACCCCGCCAACGTGAGCGCCGGCGAGACCGCCACGCTCACCGCCACGGTGGCGAACGTGAGTGAGGGCCGCGCCGACAAGCTGAGCGCCTCGGTCACCGTCCCCGAGGGCTGGCAGGCCGAATCGGCCGGCAAGCCGGCGAAGCCCGGGCTCGCTCCCGGAGCCTCGGTCACCGCGACCTGGAAGATCACGGCGCCCGCGTCGTTCGCGGCGCCGGTCAGCCGCGCGCCGGTCGCGGTGTCGGTGAGGTTCCGGGCCGGCAAGACCGACTACGAACTGAAGCGGTCGGCGACGGTGACCGCGCTCAACCCGCTGACCTCCCTCAAGGGGCACGGCTCGGTGCCGAGCCGGTTCGCCGAGGCCGCGGGCGCGTACGCCATCCTGACCTCCGGGACCGACATCTGGCAGGACGGCGGCGGCTCCTTCGACGAGTACGGCGCCCTCTACCAGGACGACGCGGTCGCGGGAACCGCCACCGTGACCGCGCGGGTCACCCAGATGGACAACACCAACGCCTGGGCCAAGGCGGGTGTGGTGATCCGCAACGACCTCACCGCCGCCGCGTCGTCGCCCGGATACGCCGCCCTGGTCGTCACCCCCGGCAACGGAGTCGCCTTCCAGTGGGACGCCAACGGCAACGGGTACCTCGACTCCTTCGCCGGAGCCTCGGGGGTCAAGGCGCCGGCCTGGGTCCGTCTCGTCCGCGGCGCCGACGGGGTCAGCGGCTACTACTCCACCAACGGCACCGACTGGACCAAGGTGGGGCCGACCGTCACCCTGCCCGGCATCGCCGAGACGCAGGACGCCGGACTGATCGCCACCTCGCACGCCGCCGGCGTGACGGGGCAGTTCGGCTTCAGTGACTTCAGCGTGACCCGGTAGGGACGACGCGGTGTGGGTGCGCCGCCACAGCGGCGCACCCACACCGTCGTCAGGGTGCCGCCGTCCTCACGGGCTGGTGCAGGTGAGGGTCGGCGTCGACGGGCTGCCGCCGCCGGTGAAGCCGAACGTCGTCGAGGCGGACGCCCCGAGCGAGCCGTTGTAGGAGGCGTTCTTCACCGTCACGGCGGAGCCGCTGGTGCTCAGCGTGCCGCTCCAGAGCTGGGTGATGCTCTGCCCGCTCGCCAGGGTCCACTTGACGGTCCAGCCGTTGATCGCCGAGCTGCCGGCCGTCACCGTGACCTCGCCCTGGAAGCCGCCCGACCAGGAGTTGGTGGTGCGGTAGACCGCGCTGCAGGCGCCGCCGGGAGTCGGCGTGGGCGTGGGCGTCGGGGTGGGAGTGGGGGTCGGCGTGGGAGTGGGGGTGGGAGTCGGGGTCGGCGTGGGGGTGGGCGTGGGCGTGGGCGTCGGAGTGGGGCTCGGGCCGCCGGAGCCGGTGAACTGCCACCAGTTCACGTTGAACAGGGTGCCGCTGCCGCCGGTGTACCTGAAGTACAGGTCGTGGGTTCCCGTCGCGCCGTTGACCGAGCAGGAGACGGTCGTCCACGCCTGCCAGCCGCCGGTGCCCGGGACGGAGCACGTCCCCACCAGCGTGCCGCTGGTGCCGTCCAGGCGCAGCTCGATCTTGCCGCCGCCGGCGCCCGAGGCGACCCTGGCGTTGAAGGTGGTCGCGCCGCTGCCGAAGGCCACGCCCTTGACCTTGACGTAGTCGCCGTTCTCGATCCAGCCGACGTTCATGCCGCCCTCGCTGGCGGCCTCGGTCTCCACGCCGGACTCCCAGGCGATCGTCTCGGCCTCCTGCCGGACGTAGGGGTCGAGCGTGCCCACCTGGGGAGCGCCGGTCGTGGTCATGTTGATCGTGGGAATGGTGCCGTCGGATCGGTAGCTGAACTTCTCCACGGCGACCGAACGGGTGTAACCGCCGCCTCCCGGCAGCGCGCCGTTGTGGTAGAAGAAGTACGAATTGCCCTTGTAGTCGATGACGCCGGGGTGGTTGGTGAAGCTGCCGCCCTGCGTCGGCATGATCGTTCCCCGGTAGGTCCACGGGCCGGTCGGGCTGGTGGCCGTGGAGTAGGCGATGAACTCCGAGCAGCATTTGGCCGCGAACACGATGTAGTACAGGCCGTCGCGCTTGTAGACCCACGGCCCCTCTTCGAACAGGGTCGGCCGGTTGGCGTCCCCGCTGCGGCTGCCGAAGCCGGCGGTGGTGAGCTGGATCTGCGACACGCCGCCCGAGTAGGAGATCATGTCGGTGTTCAGCTTCACGTACGACAGGTGCGGGTTGCCCCAGTACAGATAGGCCTGGCCGTTGTCGTCGATGAACACCGTGGGGTCGATCTCACCGTTCTCCACCAGCGGGCGGCCGATGGCGTCCTTGAACGGCCCGGTGGGACTGTCGGAGACCGCCACTCCGATGGCCATCCGGCCGGTCGACCGGTTGGTCGTCGGGACGTACCAGTAGAACTTGCCGTTGCGGTAGATCGTCTGGCCGGCCCACGCGTCCGACTTCGCCCAGCTGAAGGTGGCCACGCTGAGCGGCGAACCGTGGTCGGTCCAGTTGACCATGTCGGTGGTCGACCACACCCGCCAGTCCTTCATGGTGAAGTACGTCGAGCCGTCCTCGTCGTGCCCGGTGTACAGGTACAGCCGGCCGTTGTACTCCAGCGGAGCCGGGTCCGCGGTGTAGACGGTCTGGACGATGGGGTTGTCCGCCCGGGCCGCGGCGGCCGGGAGCAAGGTCATCATGCACAGCAGGGCCGCGAGCCAGGCGGCTGCGCGCCTGAACCCCGCTCTGGCGGGCTGTGGAATCGCTGGTCTCACGTTCACTCCTGAGGTGGTGAATTCTCCCTCTGCGCCCCGTCGTCCCGGGGAGCGGCCCTCTGGTGGGCGCCGGGCCCCGCACGTCTCCGAAGACGGGATCCGATGCCTGTTAGCGCTAACATCGGTGCCTCATGGTGCTCGTGCTCACGTGAGACGTCGGCGGCCCGCCTCGTCCGGCGATCACGATCGGCCCGGCGCCTGTTACCGCTAACACCAACCGCGTCGAGGCCGGGGTCGTGATTGGTGGTGTGCGGCGGAGCAAATACGACGCGGCCCGGCCCCGTCAAGGCGGTGCCGGGCCGCCGGGCGCTCCGCGCCCGCGTCTACCTGGGCCAAGCCGGCTTACCCGCCCGGCCTCCGCCGTGAATATTTCAGCGGTCCCGTCCGGAGCGCGAGTCGCTCCGGACGGGACCGCCCCGGGCGGGGCCGGAGGATGTCAGGCGCGGGCCCAGCGCTGGTTGGCGCCGCCGTTGCAGTCCCAGATGACGATCTTGGTGCCGTTGGCCGTGGCGTTGTCGGCCGCGGTCAGGCACTTGTTCGCGCCGACGGCGGTGATGGTGCCGTCGGAGTTGAACCGCCACTTCTGGTTGTTCTGCCCGTTGCAGTCCCAGATGATCACGCCGGTGCCGTTGGCCGTGCCCGCGCCGTTCACGTCCAGGCACTTGTTGCCGTAGACCCGCAGCTCACTAGCGCTCGTGGAGCTCCACTGCTGGTTGGTCTGGCCGTTGCAGTCCCAGATGATGACGCCGGTGCCGTTCGCGGTGCCGGCGTTGTTGACATCCAGGCACCGTCCCGACGCCGTGCCCTTGATCGAGCCGCCCGCCGGCAGGGTGGGCGTGGGGGTCGGGCTGGGCGGGGTGCCGCCGCCGGACACGATGTACATGGCGGCTCCGTGGGCGGGCACCGAGGCGCTGATCGTCCCTGCGGAGGAGCCGGTGGTGTGCGCCCACAGGTCGCGCACCGAGTAGGAGGAGCCGGAGCCGAGCCCGAGGGCGGTGGCGGTGGTGGAGACGGTCGCGGTGCTGGTGCCGCGGTTGAGCAGGACGGTCGCGACCGAGCCGTTGGACATGGGCTTGCGCCACACCTCCAGGTTCCCGTTATCGCTGATCTTGGTGCCCTGCCTGCCGCCCCAGTCCTGGTTCACCGCGATGACCTCGGTGTTGGTCAGGGTCGTGCGAGTGTCGGAGCTCATCGAGCGGATGTCGTTGCCGGCGATGAGCGGGGCGTTCAGCAGCGCCCACAGGCTGAAGTGCGCCCGGCCCTCGGTGGCGGTCAGCGAGCCGACGCCGACCTCCAGCATGTCGGGGTCGTTCCAGCCGCCGGGCCCCGAGTAGGCGTCCAGCCCGACCTGCTGGTCCAGCAGACCGGTGATGGAGTTCCAGTTGGCCTGGATGTCGCCGGTGGTCCGCCAGGAGTTGCCCGTCGCCATTCCCCAGGTCCAGACGCTCTCCTGGCCCCAGTTGCACAGGCTGTACAGGATGGACCGGCCGGTGGCGGCCAGCGCGTCACGCATGGCGGTGTAGCGCTGCTGGCCGTTCTTGCCCTGGTGGTCGCCGCAGTTGTCGTACTTCAGGTAGTCGATGCCCCACGAGGCCCACAGGTTGGCGTCGCGGCGCTCGTTGCCCAGAGCGGCCGGGTACCCGGCGCACGTGGTGGTGCCGGCCGAGGAGTAGATGCCGAGCTTCAGCCCCTTGCCGTGCACGTAGTCGGCCAGGGCCTTGATGCCGCTGGGGAACTTCTGCGGATCGGCCACCAGGTCACCGCTTGAGTTGCGGCTCTTGGTCGACCAGCAGTCGTCGATGTTGACGTACTTGTAGCCCGCCGCCGCCATGCCGCTGGACACCATGATGTCGGCCGTCTGCCGGATGAGCGTCTCGTTGACGTTGCAGCCGAAGCTGTTCCAGTCGTTCCATCCCATCTGGGGGGTACGGGCCAGCCCGTTCTCCAGCGCGGCGACCGGCGACGTCGCGCCGCCGACCGCGACCAGGGACCCGGCGGCCAGTGACGCCGCCAGCGCCCATTTCAGAATCCTGCGCATCTGATTCCTCCGTGATAAGCCGATGATCGTGGTCGTTGCCGTTCTCGTCCCAGAGGCCCGCGCGATGGGGCGGCCGTCGTCACCACGGCCGGTGGGACGACGGCGCCCATGCGCGGCGGCCGGTCGCGGCGAGGGTGGCGGACGGGGTGTTAGCGGTAACATTCACTGGACGGGGCCGGCCCCTCGCTCGTGGACAGGTGATGCGGCGGAGCAAATACGATGTGCTGAGCTGCGTCAAGCGCCGGCCCGGGTGATCGTCGGCGCCGCGCGGGACTCCGGCCGCTCCTTGCTGGGCCGGATCACATCGTCCGCGAGCGCCTTGTGCTGAAAGTTTCATCGTGATGTTGCACCGATGCGCCACTTGTTTGAGCTCGGGGGACGCGGAGGGGATCGCCGGAGCGCCCCACCCCCTGTGGCAGGTGTTATCGCTTGCGCCACGAGGTGAAGGGAACCCTTGCAAACATAATACGTATGGTCTTATATTTCGACCCGATGAACAGCTCGTCAACATGACCGTCCAGACAGGGACACTCCTATGGTCGATAGCACAAAGGCGGGACGTACGCGCCGATGGATGGGCATCGCCGGTGCCGGGTCCATCGCCATCGCACTGACGGTGGCCGGCTGCGGAGGCGGCGGCGGCGCCTCCTCCGGGTCCAACGGGGCTCCGAAGGCCGCGCAAGATGACAAGGCCCCCATCACGGTGTGGGTGGACGCCGACCGGTCGAGCGCGGTGGACGCCTTCAAGAAGGCCAACCCCGACGCGAAGCTGAACGTGGTCACCTACGACGGCTCGGCGAACGGCTCCAACTCCTTCCGGACCAAGATCCAGCTGTTCGACCAGGCGGGCAGCGGCTGGCCGGACGTGGTCTTCTCGTCGCAGAACAACGACGCGGCGTGGGCGAGCCAGAAGACCAACGGCAAGCAGGCGTACGCGGCCGTGCTCAGTGACGGGCTGGTTCCGCAGAGCACGCTCGACAACTTCACCAAGGGCTCGCTGAACCCATGCACCGTCGAGGGCAAGGTCTACTGCCTCCGCAACGACCTCGCCCAGGTGGTGCTCTGGTACAACAAGAGCCTGTTCGACAAGTTCGGCTACTCCGTCCCCACGACGTGGGAGGAGTACCAGGCGATCGGTGAGAAGGTCGCCCAGGAGCACGCCGGCTACATCGTCGGGACCGTCGGAGACGCCTTCGCCCCAGAGATCTACATGTGGAGCGGCAAGTGCCAGGCGAACGGCGTCACCGGTCCCAAGGAGGTGACGGTCAGCACCGGCACCAATGAGTGCAAGCGGGTCGCCGCGATGCTCGACACGCTGGTCAAGAACGGCACCACCCCCAACATCAGCGTCTTCACCCCAGAGTTCGTGAAGAAGTACGCCGACAAGGTGCTCATGATGCCGGGCCCGGCCTGGTACGCGGGCGCCATCTTCAACAACCCGCAGTCCCTCAACGTCCCCAAGGGGCAGCTCGGCGTCGCCGCGCCGCTGGCATGGAAGGGCGAGGAGGCCGTGACCGGCAACGTCGGCGGCGGCACCTGGTTCGTCAGCAGCCACTCCAAGAACCTCAAGGCGGCCGAGAAGTTCGTCGAGTTCGTCACGACGGCGGACGACTACCAGGTGAACCTCGCTCCCGGCTTCCCGGCCTACGCTCCGGCCGCGGACAAGTGGATCAAGAAGCAGGAGTCGAGCGGCTACTACGCCGGCGACCTGCAGGCGCTGGTCAAGGCCGGCTCGGAGATCTGGACCGGATGGGGTTCGGGGATCTTCAGCCAGGAGGCGATCTGGGCCAAGACGGTCACTCCCGCGATCGCCGGCGGCAAGAGCCTGGTCGACCTGCTTCCCGAATGGGAGACCGCCATCAAGAACCAAGCCCAGGTCAATGGTTACACGGTCAAGTGAGATGACGACGGCGGGCGAAGCCGCCCCGCCGGTGGTGAACGCGCACAGGCGGCCGGCCGGCCGCGGTGACGGCGCAGAACGCAGCGCGATGAGCTACGCCTTCATCGCCCTGTACGCGATCCTCGCGGTCGCGTTCGGGATCCTGCCCGCGTTCTACGCCCTCTACCTCGCGTTCACCACCGGCGACGGCGGCTTCGCCGGCGTTGACAACTTCGTCAAGGTCGTCGGCGACTTCCGTTTCGGGCCGGCCGTCACGCACGTCGCGCTGTACCTGGTGATCTGGCTGGTCGCCCTGGTGGTGCTGGTCTCGTTCCTGGCCATCGTCGTGCACGCGGTGCGCGTGCGGTGGATGAGCCGGACGCTGCGCTTCATCTTCTACCTGCCGGGCGCCCTGGCGGGCGCCTCCAGCGTGCTGCTGTGGCTGTTCGTGCTCGACCCGACCGCGAGCCCGGTATCCGGGCTGCTCCACCTGCTGGGCTTCTCGAGCTTCGTGCAGACCATCGTGCCCGGCAATCTGCCTCCGGTCTTCGCCATCATCGCCTTCTGGACCGGCGCCGGCGGCTGGATCGTCATCATGTACGGCGCGCTGAACAACATCAGCCACGACGTGATCGAGGCGGCGCGCATCGACGGCGCGACCACCGTGCAGATCGCCTGGCGCGTCCAGCTGCCGCTGCTGCGCAAGTGGATCTCCTACATGGGCATCATGTCGCTCGCCGCCGGCACGCAGCTGTTCGTCGAGCCCCAGTTGCTCTCGCAGGCCAGCAACGCGGTGGTGCCCAACGACTACTCGCTCAACCAGCTCGCCTACCAGTACGCCTTCCAGCAGAACGACTTCAACGGAGCGGCGGCCATCTCGCTGCTGCTGCTGGTCATCGCCCTCGCGCTGTCGGCCGTCTTCGTGACGCGCGGCGGCCTGTTCGAGAGGGGCTGAGCCCATGACGACAGTGGACGCCGGCCGCCACGCCAAGAGCCGCAGCGGCCTGGGTGGCTGGAGCGGCCGCACGATCGTGGCGGTCGTGGTCGTGGTCTTCGTGCTCTTCTTCGCCATCCCGATCGTCTGGCTGCTGCTGGCGACGACGAAGTCGGCGCGCGGGCTCATCATCGACAGTCCGTTCCTGCCCGGAAGCCTCGGCGAATTCGCCGCCAACTGGGACCAGCTGTTCGGCTTCCAGGACGGCGCGGTGACCGCCTGGGTGGGCAACTCGGCGCTGTACGCGCTCGGCGCGCTGGTCATCACGCTCATCGCCAGCATCCCGGCGGGCTACGCGATGGCCCTGACGGAGTTCCGCTTCCGGCGGCTGCTGCTGGTGCTGACGCTGATCGTGATGCTGATCCCGAACACCGCGCTGGTGCTGCCCATCTTCCTGGAGCTGAACGTGGTGGGGCTGATCGGCAGCCCGCTCTCGGTCATCCTGCCGATGTCGTTCTTCCCGTTCGGCGTCTATCTCACCTACATCTACTTCTCGACGAGCGTTCCGCGTGACCTGCTCGCGGCGGCCCGCCTCGACGGGTGCAGCGAGCTCCAGGTGTTCACGCGGGTCGCGCTGCCGCTGGCCGCGCCGATCATCGCGCTCGTCGCGTTCTTCAGCTTCGTGCAGAGCTGGAACAACTTCTTCCTGCCCTTCGTGATGCTGCCCTCGAGCGAGGGGTACCCGATCCAGGTCGGGCTGACCTCCCTGCTCGCCTCGACCCCGGCGTTCAACCCCAGCTCCGCCGGGGCCCAGTCCGTGCAGTTGCCGACGCTCGCGCTCGCGACCGTCATCTCGGTGCTGCCCGTGCTGATCGTCTTTCTCTTCGCGCAGCGCTTCCTTGTCGCCGGCATGACGGCGGGCGGCACCAAGGAGTGAGCCGAAACCCTGCCAAAGGAGCAATGTGAAGGTCACCGGCTATCGCAGCCTGACAACAGAGCACGACTGGGGACGCCTGATCGGCGACGCCAACGGGGTCATGCCCGAGCCGCGTACCGAGGTGCACGTGCTGATCCTCGAGACCGACAGCGGTCTCGAGGGGGTCGGACTCGGTGCGCACGGCGACATCGACCGCGTCTTCGGCGCCGTCGAGGGCGAGGACCCCCGGGCCGTCTCGGCGCTTTACGACCGGATGCTGGCCCGGGTGTTCAAGACCGGCCACTCGGGCGCGACGTTCGGCGCCATCGGCGCGATCGACATGGCCCTCTGGGACCTCAAGGCGAAGGCGGCCGGCGAGCCGCTCTGGCGCACCCTCGGCGGCCTGGACCGGTTCGTTCCCGGCTACGCCTCCGGGCTGGACATCGCCCTCGACGACGACGCCCTGGTACGCCTGTACGAGCGCTTCGCCGACCGCGGGTTCAGCGCCGGCAAGCTCAAGGGCGGCCGCAATCTGGCGCACGACCTGCGCCGGCTGGAGGCGTTGCGGGACGTCCTCGGGCGCAATTCAGCGCATCCCGCCCTGATGTTCGACGCCAACGAGTCGTGGAACCGTTCGCAGGCCGTCCGGTTCGTCACGGCGCTGGAGCGCACGGTCGACCTCACCTGGATCGAGGAGCCGGTGCGGCGCTGGGACGCGGCCGGGCTGGCCTCGGTCCGGCGGGGCATCCGCGCCGCCGTCGCGACCGGCGAGAACCTCACCGGCCTCGAGCAGTACCGGCCGCTGCTGGACGCCGACGCCGTCGACATCGTCCAGGTGGGCAACGTGTGGGGCATCACGCACTTCCTGCGCGTGGCCGCCGTGGCCCACAGCCTCGACCTGCCGGTGAGCCCGGTGGCCTACCACGGCAACCCCCTGGCGCACGCCGCCGTGGCGGTGCCCAACCACCTGACCTTCGAGGTCCAGGACCTCTCCTCGCCGGTCGGTCTCACGATCGACCAGGAGTTCGCGGACGGCGGGATCGTCCTCGGCGACGAACCGGGCATCGGCATCCGGGTGGACGAGGAGCACATCAACGCCGTGCGCGCCGCCAACCCGCCGGCCGCCACCACCGGGCCGCATGTCCGTCCCAACCGGGCGGGCCTGCGCATCGTCCCCGACTCGCGTCAGGACGAGCCCATCGGCGCCCCCGCGGTGGAACGGGTGGGGTCGTGAGCGCCGGGCGCCGCGTCGAGCGTCACGCCCTGGTCGTCGGGGTCCGGCCGGAGCGCCGCGAGGAGTACCTGGAACTGCATCGCGACGTCTGGCCGCAGGTGGAGCAGACCCTGCGCGAGGCGAACGTGACCAACTACTCCATCTTCATCGTCGGCGACACCCTGTTCGCCTACTACGAGTACGTCGGCGAGGATCACGCCGCCGACATGGCCCGCATCGCCGAGGACCCCGTGACACGCGAGTGGTGGACCCACACCGATCCGTGCCAGGTGCGCATCGTCGAGGAGCGCGATCCCGGCGCCCTGTGGCAGCCGCTCGACGAGATCTGGCACCTGCCGTGAGCGGTTCCATCGACGCGCACGTCCATCTCTGGAACCGGCGGACCGACCCCCAGCCGTGGATCGACCCGGCGACGATGGCGGCGATCGACCGGGACTTCGCGCCCGGCGATCTGGAGCGGATGCTCGATTCGACGGGCATTCAGGCCGCCGTCGTCGTGCAGTCGAGCAACAGCGCCGCCGAGACACGGCGGCTGCTGGCCCACCCGAGCCCGCGCATCGCCGGGGTGGTGGGCTGGATCGACCTCACGGGCGATGTCGCCGCGCAGGTGGACGCGCTGGACCCCGCCGCGTGCGCGAGGCTGGTCGGCATCCGCCACCTGGTGCACATCGACCCCGATCCCGGCTGGCTGTCACGGCCCGAGGTGGCGACGGGGTTGAAGGGGCTGGCCGCGCGCGGCCTCGGCTTCGATCTGGTCGTGCGGTCGTGGCAGCTGCCGTCGGCCGCGGCCGTCGTGTCCGCGCACCCTGAGGTCCGCTTCGTCGTCGACCACCTCGGCGGGATCGCCGAGACCGGCGACCCCGCCGGCTGGGAGGCCGGCCTGCGCGAGCTCGCCGCCCGGCCCAACGCCTACGCGAAGATCTCCGGGCTGGCCGGAATGCCGCGCGGCGGCGACCGGGCGGGGCTGCGCCGCGTGGTCGGCGTGGCGCTGGAGGCCTTCGGCCCGGAGCGGCTGATGTACGGATCCGACTGGCCCCTCGCCGAGCTCGGGACCGGTGCCGTCGCCTGGCGGGGCGCCGTGGAGGAGCTGATCGGCGAGCTGGCCGTGCCGGAAAGGCAGGCGATCTGGTCGGGCACCGCGTCGGCGTTCTACCGGCTCGGCGCCTGACGGCGGGGGCGCGGATCGGCTGGACCGGGGGCCGCCACGGCGTGCCGGGGATCGGCCTCGGCGGCCCGCCGCTTCGGTGACCTCACCCACCTCGTGCGCGGCGGTGTGGCGTCCCGGGCGGGGCGGTGTGGCGTCCCGGGCGGGGCGTCAGGTGACCGGGACGGCCGTGGCCGAAGTCACCGCTGCAGGCGCACCCGTGCGCCCGGAGTCACCGCTGCACGCGCACAAGTGCGCCCGGTGCTATCGCTGCAGGCGGACGGGTGCGCTTCGGCCGGTGCGGCGGACCAGCCACGCCTCGGTGATGTGGGTGAACATCGCCTCGGCGGCACCCGCCGGGTCCCTGGCCGCGATGCGCTCGTAGACGCGCCGGTGGCCCTGGTTGGAGGCCACGCACAACGCGGGCTCGGTGCGGCCCATGTAGCGGGCGGTGTTGATGGCCTGCTTCTCCAGGGAGCGGACCACACCCCGGGCGATGCGGTTGCCGGATCTCTGCATGATCGTGTCGTGGAAGGCGCGGTCGTGGTCGGCGTAGGTGAGCGGATCCTCCACCAGTTCGTCCATGCGGTCGACCAGAGCGCGCAGCCGCTCGACGGTCTCCTCGTCCGCCAGGCGCGCGGCGACGTTCGCCATGTCGGACTCCAGCAGGCGCCGAGTGACGACGAGGTCGTCGAGGATGGCGAGGGACTCGTCTTCGGCGATGGTCACCCCGAGGACGAGCTCGTCGAGCATGTCCCAGTTCGTCGGCGGAGTGACGAGGGTGCCGAAGCCCTGACGGACCTGCACCAGGCCCTTCTCCTGGAGGATCTTCACCGCTTCGCGGATGACGGTTCTGCTGACCGAGAAGGTCTCGCACAGGTCGGCCTCGCGGGGCAGTGCCACGCCGGGAGGGTGCACTCCGCGTACGATGCGTTCCACCAGCTCGGCGGTGACCGCCTTGGCGAGATTGGCCGGTCGTCGCGCCCACACCGGGGGAGTGGTAGCACTCACCTCTGCATGCTGTGATGCCGTCATGTCCCCTCCGGATGGCGCGCCGCAGACGGCGTCACGACTTGACCCCCACTGTACTTCACCGTAAAGACATTACACATCATACGGGTGATGTTTGGCGAGCCCCCCTGTCCGATGTCGCTCCGGTCCGAGCCTCGGCCGTGATCGCCGCCGGTGCGCCGTGACGAAGAGCCCGGCAGGCGGTGGTCGCGCGCGTCGGAGCGGAGGCGGCCGGGCCGCCTCCATGAAGCTTTCATGCCCCTGCGGGTCCGCATCCCTGCGGAGCGGTGAACGGGCCCGGCGGCTTGGCCTGCGCGTCTACCGGGCGTGCCGCCGGCGCCTGGTCCCCGCCTCGGCTCTCGCGCGGCGGGCGCGGCCGCGGACACCCTATTGACGGCTTACGTCATACGAATTACCTTCCGCAGCAGAGGGCCGGGATCACCGGCCGCTCTGGGGAAAGTGAGCGGCGATGGGCGGCGGGCGCCGTGGCCGGCGGTGCCGGTGGCGGAGTGGCCGCGCGCCTCCCGGCACCGCTTGACGAAGACCTGCGCCGGCCCCGCTGGACCGGCTTCGGTAGGGCGTTCCGCCTTCCGCACCCCCCACCCCTATCAGGAGGTCCCATGTTGCAATTGTCGAAATCCGTGGTGCGGAGGTTGGTGTCGGCCGGGGTCGCCGCGCTGGGACTGACCGCCGCGGCCGCGCTGGTGGCGCCCGTCCTTCCCGTCTCGGCGGCCACCACGACGCTCTACGCCTCCCCTTCCGGCACCGGCACCGACTGCACCGCCGCCCAGCCCTGCTCGTTGACCGGCGCGCAGACCGCGGTGCGGTCGCGCGTCGGCGGGATGTCCGGTGACATCGTCGTGGAGCTGGCCGACGGGGTGTACCGGCAGTCCGCGCCGTTGCGGCTGACCGCCGCCGACTCCGGCGCCAACGGATACCAGGTGGTGTGGCGGGCGGCCGCTTCGGCGCACCCGGTGATCAGCGGCGCCAGGGCGGTCACCGGCTGGTCGATCGCCGACTCGGGCAAGAACATCTGGCGGGCCAGTGTCGGGACCGGGATCGACGCCCGGCAGCTCTACGTCAACGGCGCCCTCGCCACCCGCGCGCGCACCCAGGTCAACCGGGGCGACTTCACCGCCAGCAGCACGGGCATGAGGTTCAGCAACTCCGCCCTGAGCTACCTGAACAACCTCGCCAACCAGAACCGGGTCGAGATGGAGAGCATCGGCTCCTTCACCGACCGGTACGTGCCGGTGCAGAGCATCAGCGGCGGCATGATCACGATGCAGCAGCCCGCCTGGAACAACAACAACTTCGGCTACGACGTCTTCGCCAGCCCGCACCGGGCGGGGCCGCTGTACCTGGAGAACGCCTACGAGTTCCTCGACTCGGCGGGCGAGTGGTACATCAACCCCGGGACCGGCGTCCTGTACTACATCCCGGCCTCCGGGCAGAACATGAGCAACCTCAGCGTCGAGCTGCCGGTGCTGCAGTCCCTGGTCGACGTCGGGGGCACCTACGACGCGCCGGCGCACCACATCACCTTCAGCGGCATCACCTTCACCGGGACGAGCTGGCTCGGCCCGAGCAGCAACCAGGGATTCGTGGACCAGCAGACCGGCTCCTACATCGCCGGCAACTGGAACTGGCCGAGCTTCGGCTCCTGCAACGAGGGCTGCCAGCAGTTCGAGGCCGCCCGGCCGAACTGGTTCCAGATGCCCGCCGCCGTCCAGGTCTCCGCGGCCAACAACATCACCTTCACCGACTCCCAGTTCACCAACCTCGGCCAGACCGCCATCGGCATCGGCAACGACGCCAACGCCCACGCCAGCGGCGTCGGCCTCGGCGCGAGCAACATCACGGTCACCCGGTCGGAGATCGCCCGCAACTCGGCGGGCGGCATCGTGATCGGCGGCGTGCGCGCCGACGCCCACCACCCCAGTGACCAGCGCATGGTGAACCGGAACATCACCGTCAGCAACAACCGCATCCACGACCTCGGCCTGGACTACCGCGGCATCGTCTCGGTGCTGCCCACCTATGTCAGCACCGCCCTGATCTCGCACAACGAGGTCTACAACCTGCCCTACACCGGCATGTCGATCGGGTACGGCTGGGGCGCCAACGAGCCGGGCGGCAACACCTCCTACACCAACCGCGGTCTGTACAACTACCAGCCGCGCTACACCACGGCGACGACCGCGTCGAACAACCAGCTCATTGGCAACTACGTGCACGACGTGATGCAGCAGATGACCGACGGCGGGTGCATCTACACGCTCTCGTGGAACCCGAGCGCGGTGATCAGCGACAACTACTGCCTGCGGACCAACGGCTACTTCGGGGTGTACTTCGACGAGGGCTCCAAGTACTACACCGTCCGCAACAACGTGTTCTCCTCCATCGGCACCTGGGCGACCGCCAACTACTGGGGCGGGGAGAACATGGGCAACTTCACCGTCACCGGCAACTGGACGAGCAACAGCAGCACCAACATCACCAACGGCGACCGCGGCAACGTCGTCAACAACAACGTCACCGTCTCCAACGGCAACTGGCCGTCGGGCGCCCAGTCCGTGATGGCGTCGGCCGGACCCCAGAGCGGCACCCCCTCTCCCTCGCCGTCACCGAGCCCGGGCACGGGAACCGCGATCAGGGGCACCGGGTCGGGCAGGTGCCTGGACGTGCCCAACTCCAGCCAGACCAACGGCACCCAGGTCGACATCTGGGACTGCAGCGGGCAGGCCAACCAGAAGTGGACCTCCACCAGCGCCGGTGAACTGCGCGTCTACGGCAGCAAGTGCCTGGACGTGAACGGCGCGGGGACCGCTGACGGCACCGCGGTCATCATCTGGGACTGCAACGGCCAGAACAACCAGAAGTGGACCTTCAACAGCAACGGCAGCGTCACCGCCGTCGGCTCCGGCAAGTGCCTGGACGTGTCGAACAACGGCACCGCCAACGGCAGCAAGATCCACATCTGGACCTGCCACGGCGGGACCAACCAGCAGTGGACCCGCAGCTGAGCCTCCACGGCTGAGATCCGGCGGCTGAGATCCGGCGACCCCGCCGAGGCGACCTGCCTCGGCGGGGCTTGCCGGTCCGTGGCGGAGCGCTCTCTCAACCGCCTGGACGTCGCTCGCCCGCGCCGTCCACCGCCGCGGACCGCGAGCGCTGATCATAACAATTCAACATACGTCATACATCCGACGTCTCACCTGTTGTAGTCCCGGCCGGGCGAAGCCGGTCAGAGCGGAAGCAGCGGAAGCAGGGCATTGAGGCGGCCGGAGGCGAAGCCGGACAGGTCGAGCGAGCAGAACGTGAAGCCGGCGTCGCGGACGGCGGCGTCGATGCGGGTGCGGACCTCGGCCGCGCGGGGGATCTCCTCGCTCGGGACCTCGACGCGGGCCAGCGTGCCCTGGGCGTGGGCGCGGACGCGGCAGACGGGGAACCCCAGGTCGCGCAAGGCGGCCTCGGCGGTCTCGATCTTGCGCAGGATCTCCGGGGTCACCGGATCGCCGTAGCTCACCCGCGAGGCCAGGCAGGGCGCGGCGGGCTTGTCCGCCGTGACCAGGCCCAGCTCGTGGCTGAGGGCGCGGACGTCGGCCTTGGTCAGCCCCGCGTCGACCAGCGGGGTGACGGCGCCGCGCTCGGCCGCCGCGCGCTGACCGGGCCGGTGGTCGCCGAGGTCGTCGAGGTTGGTGCCGAGCGCCATGCGGGCGCCCATCGCGGCCGCCAGCGGGGCGAGCGCGTCGAACAGCGCCGACTTACAGTGGTAACAGCGGTCGCGGCCGTTGGCCGCGTACTCGGGCCGCTCGGCCTCGTCGGTGCAGACCTCCAGGTGCGCCAGGCCGTGGCGCCGGGCGAACGCGCGGGCGGCCGACCGTTCGGCGGCGGCCAGGCTGGGGGAGACCGCGGTGACCGCGAGCGCCCGCGCGCCGAGCACGCGGGCGGCGGCGAAGGCGAGCAACGCGGAGTCGGCGCCGCCCGAGTAGGCGACGACCAGAGCAGTCTCGGCGCTCAGCCGGTCGTTCAGCCGGCGCAGGAGGTCATCCATCTGTGATCCAAACATCCGATCAATGTGACGTGAATAATGGTGCCATACGAGGTCGTCGGCGATCTGGACGATCCACTCGGGGTGTGAGGCTTTACCGCGACCCGATGAATCTGCCAGGCTCGCCATAATTCGTACCATCCCTGAACCAAGCGGAAGAAGGCAGTTCGTGAAGCTGTTGCGAGTGGGCCCGGCGGGCGGAGAACGTCCCTGCGTGCTCGCGCCCGACGGCCGCGTCCTGGACCTGTCGTCGATCACACCGGACATCGACGGCGGGTTCCTGGCCGGGGGCGGCGTCGAGCGGGTGCGCTCGGCCCTTTCCGAGGGCGGCCTGCCCGAGGCCGGGCCGTACGAGCGCGTGGGCGCCCCCGTGGCCAGGCCCGGGAAGGTCGTCTGCATCGGCCTGAACTACTCCGACCACGCCGAGGAGACCGGGGCGGCCGTTCCGGCGGAGCCGGTGGTGTTCATGAAGGCGTCCAACACGATCGTCGGCCCCGACGACGAGGTCCTGGTGCCGCGCGGCAGCGTCAAGACCGACTACGAGGTCGAGCTGGCCGTGATCATCGGCCGCACGGCCCGCTATCTGTCCTCGCCCGAGGAGGCGGCGGAGGTGATCGCCGGATACGCCGTCGCCAACGACGTCTCCGAGCGCGAGTTCCAGATCGAGCGCGGCGGCCAGTGGGACAAGGGCAAGTCGTGCGAGACGTTCAACCCGCTCGGCCCGTGGCTGGTCACGGCGGATGAAGTCGGCGATCCGCAGGCGCTCGGCCTGCGGCTGTGGGTGAACGGCGAGCCGCGCCAGAACGGCGACACCAAGAACCAGATCTTCGGCGTGCACCACGTGGTCTGGTATCTCAGCCAGTTCATGGTGCTGGAGCCGGGCGACGTGATCAACACCGGCACCCCGGCGGGAGTGGCGATGGGCATGGGCCCGGAGGCGTACCTGCGCGAGGGCGACGTGGTGGAGCTGGAGATCGACGGCCTGGGCCGCCAGCGTCAGCGGATGGGGCAGGCGTGAGCGCCGGCCGAGCGCTTCCCGGGCGCACCGCCGGCCCGCGCGCGTGCGAACCGGCGCGGGAGGGACGATGAGCGGGGGCGAGCCGCGGGGCGAGTTCGACGGGCTGGTGGCCGTGGTGACCGGCGGCGCCTCCGGCATCGGGCAGGCCGTCGCGGAGGAGCTGTCCGCGCGGGGTGCGCAGGTCGCGGTCCTGGACCTCAGGGACACCGAGTTCGTGTGCGACGTCACCGACGACGCCGCCGTCCGCCGGGCGGTCACGGCGGTCGCCGAGCGGTACGGTCGCATCGACGTGCTGGTGAACAACGCGGGCATCGGCGCGCAGGGCACGGTCGCCGACAACGACGACGCCGAGTGGCTGCGGGTGTTCGACCTCAACGTCGTGGGCATGGTTCGCGTCACGCGCGCGGCCCTGCCGTACCTGCGCCGATCCCCGCACGCGGCGGTCGTCAACACCTGCTCGATCGCGGCCACGGCCGGACTGCCCCAGCGGGCGCTGTACTCGGCGTCCAAGGGCGCGGTGCTCGCGCTCACCCGCGCGATGGCGGCCGACCACATCCGCGAGGGCATCCGCGTCAACTGCGTCAACCCCGGCACCGTGGACACCCCCTGGATCGGCCGGCTGCTGGACGCCGCCCCCGACCCGCAGGCCGAACGGGCCGCGCTGGCCGCCCGGCAGCCGCACGGCCGCCTGGTCGGCGCGCAGGAGGTCGCCGCCGCGGTCGCCTACCTGGCGAGCCCCGCGTCCGGCTCCACCGTCGGCATCGAACTGGCCGTCGACGGCGGCATGGCCGGCCTGCGGCTACGGCCGACGGGGTCATGAGAGCCGGCCTCGGGGCGTACGGGCTCGGCACCGCACCGCTCGCCGGGCTGTTCGCCCCGGTGGAGGAGGCGCAGGCGGAGCGGACGCTGGCCGCGGCGTGGGAGTCGGGGATCCGCTACTTCGACACCGCGCCGCACTACGGGAGCGGGCTGGCCGAAGAGCGCCTCGGGCGTTTCCTGCGGGGACTGCCCGAAGGCGCCGGCGAGGCGGTCGTCTCCACGAAGGTCGGCCGCGTGCTGGTCCCCGGCGACGGCGAGGAGGACGGCTTCCCCGGCCGGACCGGGTATGTGCGGATGCGGGACTACAGCCGCGACGGCGTCCTGCGCTCGCTGGAGGACAGCCTGCGGCGCACCGGGCTCGACCGGTTCGACCTGGTGTTCATCCACGACCCGGACGACCACTGGGAGCAGGCCGCGGGCGAGGCGTACCCGGCGCTGGCCGAGCTGCGCGACCAGGGCGTGGTCGGCGCCATCGGGGCCGGGATGAACCAGGCCGAGATGCTGACCCGGTTCGTCCGGGAGACCGGCGTCGACGTGGTCCTGGTGGCCGGCCGCTACACGCTGCTCGACCGGTCGGCGGCGGCGGAACTGCTGCCCGAGTGCGAGCGCCGCGGCGTCGCGGTCATCGCGGGCGGGGTCTTCAACAGCGGTGTGCTCGCCGGGGGCGCCACCTACGACTACGACGCCGCCCCACCCGAGGTCCTCGCACGGGCCGGCGAGCTGGAGCGGATCTGCGCGTCGTACGGGGTGCCGTTGCCGGCGGCGGCGCTGCGGTTCCCGCACCGGCATCCGGCCGTGACCACGGTGCTGATCGGCGCGCGCAGCCCGGAGGAGATCACGCAGGACGTGAGGCTGACCGAGACGGACCTGCCGGACGCGCTGTGGAAGGAGCTGGACCATGCGGGTTGACCTGGCCTACGGCACCGGCGGGCTCGCCGTGGACCTGCCGGACGAGCGCACCACGGTGATCACCCCGGTGGACAGGGCCGCCGCCGGTGACGAGGCGGCGGAACTGCGGCGCGCCCTGCGCGAGCCGGTCGCCGGTCCGCCGTTGCGTGAACGGGTGAGCCGCGGGCAGACCGTCGCGATCTCGGCGTGCGACGGCACCCGGCCGCAGCCCCGCCATCTGATGATCCCGGCGATCCTGGCCGAGCTGGACGGCGTCGTCGACCTGGACGACGTGGTGATCCTGGTCGCCACCGGCACCCACCGCGGCAACACCGACACCGAGCTGCGGGCGATGTTCGGCGATCAGGTGGTGGACGCGGTGCGGATCGTCAACCACGACGCGCGCGACGCCTCGTCGCTGCGCTGGATGGGCCGCTTCGGCAAGGACGTGCCCGTCTGGCTCAACCGTGAGTGGGCCGACGCGGACGTGCGGATCACGACCGGCTTCGTGGAGCCGCACTTCTTCGCCGGCTTCTCCGGCGGTCCCAAGCTGGTCGCGCCCGGGCTCGCCGCCCTGGAGACGGTGCTGACGCTGCACGACGCGGCCCGCATCGGCGACCCGCGCGCCACCTGGGGGGTCATCGAGGGCAACCCCGTCCACGACGACGTCCGGGCGATAGCCGCCGGGACCGGGGTCACCTTCGCCCTGGACGTCGTGCTCAACCGCGAGCAGAAGATCGTGCGGGCGTTCGGCGGCGACCTGGCGCCGATGCACGCCGCCGCCACGGCCGCCGCCCGCGCCGCGGCGATGCGGCCGGTCGCCGAGCCCTTCGAGGTGGTGGTGACGACCAACGCGGGCTTCCCGCTCGACCAGAACCTCTACCAGTCGGTGAAGGGCATGAGCGCCGCCGCCCAGGTCGTCCGGCCCGGGGGGACGATCATCTGCGCCGCCGAGTGCCGGGACGGGTTCCCCGACCACGGCTCCTACCGGGAGGTGCTCACCTCGGCGGCCTCGCCGGAGGCGCTGTTCCAGGAGATCTCGCGCCGCACGGTGACCGTTCCCGACCAGTGGCAGGTGCAGATCCAGGCACGCATCCAGCGCGCCGCCCGCGTGATCATGCACACCTCGCACCTGAGCGACGCAGAACTGGCCACGGCCCACCTGGAGCAGACCGGCGACATCGCCGCCACCGTAGAATCCTTGCCGGGCCGGGTGTGCGTCCTGCCGGAGGGGCCGATGACCATCCCGTACCTGGCCGAGGAGGTGTAGTGCTCCGCCGTCCGCCGATCTGCCCGCCGATCCGCCCGCCGATCCGGTCGCCGCTGCCGGGGGCCCGCGCCGCCCGGCCGGGCGCCGTCCGCCGCACGGGCCCCGCATGAGCGAGTCGACGGACCTCGGGTACGCCCGGGTCGACATAGACAGGGAGGCCCGCCAGGGGCTGCCCGAGATCGTCTACGGTCCGGGAAAGCAGGTGGCCGAGATCGCCGGCATCGTCACCGCCCTGCTCGACCGCAACACCGGCCCGGTCCTGGTGACCCGCGTCGAGCCCGGCGCCGCCGCGGCCGTGCTCGCGCTGGTCCCCGGCGGCCGGTACGAGGAGGCCGCGAGCCTGCTCGTCTGGCGCGAGGCGCGGCCGATCGGCCACACGGTGGCGGTGGTCACGGCGGGAACGGCGGACGGCCCGGTGGCCGCCGAGGCCGCCGCCGTCGCCGCCGCGCTCGGCCTGCGCACCACGATGGTCAGGGACGTGGGCGTGGCCGGAATCCACCGGGTGCTCGCCGCCGCCGCCGACCTGCGCGCGGCCGACAGCGTGATCGTCATCGCCGGCATGGAGGGGGCGCTGGCCAGCGTCGTCGGCGGGCTCGTTGAGACGCCGGTGGTCGCGGTGCCCACCTCCACCGGCTACGGGGCCGCGCTGGAGGGCGTGACCGCCCTGCTCGCCATGCTCACCTCGTGCGCGGCCGGGATCACCGTGGTCAACATCGACTCCGGGTTCGGCGCCGCGCTGGCGGCCTACCGCCTCACCAGGCGGCCAAGGTGATCCTCTATTTGAATCCGTTCACCGGCCTGGCCGGCGACATGCTGCTCGGCGCGCTCCTGGACGCGGGCGCCTCGATCGACGCCGTGCGACGGGCCGTCGCCATGACCGGCCTGACCGGCTGGCGGCTGGAGGCCGAGCGGGTGCGCACCGGCGCGCTGGTCGCCCTGCGGGTCCGCATCGACGTCGACGACGACGCCACCGAGCGCCCCGCCTCTGCCCTGATCGAGATGGCCTCCCGCGCCGGACTGCCCGTCGCCGAGGCGGCGCTCACCGCGATCGCCGAGGCGGAGGGCGCACTGCACGGAGTCCCGGCCGCGGAGGTCCACCTGCACGAACTCGGCGGGCACGACTCGCTGATCGACATCGTCGGGTGCGCGGCGGCACTGCGGGACCTCGGCGTGACCCGCGTCCACTGCGCGCCGCTGCCTCTGGGCGGCGGCACCGTGCGAACCCGCCACGGCACGCTTCCCGTCCCCGCTCCGGCCACCCTCGCCCTGCTCAAAGGGGCACTGGTGCGAGGCGGGGAGGCGGGGGAGGCCGTCACGCCGACCGGAGCGGCCCTGCTGCGGGCCGCGGGCGCGGTGTACGGCCCGGCGCCGGAGATGGAACTGCTCGCCACCGGATACGGCGCCGGAACCCGGGTGCTGCCGGACCGGCCCAACGTGACCGTGGCCATGGTCGGCCGGCCCCTCGCCGAGCCGGGCCGCCAGGTCGTCCTGTCGACCAACCTCGACGACGTCACCGGAGAGGTCCTCGGGCACGTGATCGCGCGCGCCATGGCCGCGGGCGCGGCAGATGCCTGGGCCACGCCCGCCGTCATGAAGAAGGGCCGTCCCGCGCACGTCCTGCACGTGCTGGCGCCGCTCGAGTCGGCCGAGCAGCTGCAGGAGCTCGTTCTCGCCGAGACGGGGAGTCTCGGCCTGCGCCGCCACGTGGTCGAGAAGGTCGCGCTGCCCCGGCACTTCGAGACCGTGAAGCTGTACGGACACCAGGTGCGGATGAAACGCGGGCCGTGGGGCGTCAAACCCGAGCATGACGACCTGGTCGTCCTGGCCGAGGCCACCGGAAGGCCGCTGCGGGAGCTGGCGCGAGAGGCCCTCGACGCCCTGTGACCCGCGTGCGGGCACTTCCGGTGTCCTCTGACAGGCGGAGCGAACCGGGGTCAGCGGTAGCCGGCCGCGGTGATGCTGGCGTGGACGGCGTTCTCGGTGGCGTCGGAGGGGTAGCCCGCGACCATGGCCCCCTCGTAGAAGGTGCCCGCGCTGAGGTTGGCGCCGCCGCCCGGCTTGCAGCAGTCACCGCCGCTGCCCAGGACGATGGCCCCCTGCTTCTTCATGGGGCTGTATCCGTTGGGCAGGGAGCCGTCCCACAGGGTGGTCAGGCCGCCGGACTGCGCGTTGCCGCCCTTGATGGCGAAGCGCGAGGTGCCGTTGTTCTTCAGCGTCGCGGTGACGAACTTGCTGTTGAACGCCCGCTGGTTGGGGTTCCAGGAACTGCTCCCCCCGGGGAACAGGCCCCACTCCAGGTCGGCCTGGACCCAGGGACCGGAACCTGAGCAGCCGCCGAACCAGCAGCTGGTGCCGAAGTAGATCGCGTCCATGGCGCCCGCGGCGTCGGCCTTGCGGGTGGTCTCGCTGTTGCCGTAGTCGAAGCAGCATCCGCTGTTGACGTGCGTGCCGCTGGTCACCATGTACATACCCTCGGGGGCGGTGCCGGTCGGGACGCCGGTCAGGTGGCCGTCGCGCCAGTAGCTGTTGCCGGGGTTGATGTACAGCGAGTACGCCTTGCTGTTGCCGACCGTCAGCGACTCGGTGGTCGCCCGGGCGGGGCTGCTGGACGTCGAGCCGGGAACCTGGCTCGATCCCTGGTACCACAGGTCGTTCCCTCGGCCCGACTGGTCGTACAGCACGGTGATGACGCACGTGGTGCCCGAGCAGAAGGAGTCCTGGGACGCGGCGTTGGCGACGCCGCCCTGGCTCAGCACGCCGATGTTGCGGGTGGTGTTGTCCGACGAGCGCCTGACCTGGTACAGGTTTCCGTTGTAGGCGCTGTACAGCGCCCGCGTCGTGCTGTGCGCGGCCACACACGGGGTGCCGCCCGAGGCGTAGATGTCACACGGCAGTCCGGTGCCCGGCGAGGGGGTGGTGGTGGGGGTGACCGTGGGAGTGGGCGTGGGGGTCGGCTGGGCCGAGGTGGTCCATCTCTGGTTGCTCTGGCCGTTGCAGGTCCACAGGATGACCGCGGTGCCGTTGGCGGTGCCCCCGCCGTTCACGTCCAGGCATAGTCCCGACTGGACGCCGGTGATCGACCCGTTGGAGTTCTGCCGCCACTTCTGATTGTTCTGCCCGTTGCAGGACCAGATGACCACCTGCGTCCCGTTCGAGGTCTGGGCGTTGTAGGCGTCCAGGCAGCGCGTGCCGTTGAAGGTCCGCAGCTCCCCGGCCGAGGTGAACTCGAACGCCTGGTTGGCCTGACCGTTGCAGTCGTAGATCTGCATCGCCGACCCCTGCGTGTCGACGTTGCCCCGCACATCCAGGCAACGCCCCGACGCCGCGCTGACCAGCGGCGCCGTCGCCGCCGACGCCGGCACAGACCACAGCAGCGTGGCCGCCAGCAACGCCATGAGACAGGCGGCCATGGCCACCGGCGACCATGGCCGGCGACGGCCGGACGGGGGAACGGGTGATGAGCGCATTGTTCAACTCCTTGGGGGGTGGAGGCACGGCGGTGACAGGGCTCGTGCACGCCGTGGCCGCCTCGGGGCCGGCGATCGCCGTGTCCCGGGCGGAAGGGTCACCGTGCGCGCGGCCGGAGGGGGCGCGGCACACCCGTGACCGGCGAATCGATTCGCGATTCAGGTCTTCTTCCGTCCGACCGGAGCGGACGGACGGCATTGTTAGCGCTAACACATCGGGACGGGCCAGCGCTCCCTTCCGTCGGCTGAGCCGGAGGTGCTATGCGCACCGAAGCACATAGGACGGGCCGCGTTCTGTCAAGATCCAGCCAGGGTCGTTTAGTCGCATTTGTCGGCAATAGGCGGAGTTATCTGCCCATTTCTCCGTCCGCGGATGTGTTCGCCGGTGAGCGGCGGTGAAACGTTCATCGGTGACGGCGGGCGCTCGGTGCCGAAGCCGCCGGGTGGACGCGGCTGACGCACCCGCCGCCGCCGCAAAACCGCTCGTCGTGCCTTGGCGTTTTTCGCGCAGGTTTCCGCGCTCGCTCGCGGCGGACGGGGCACCGAAACACCCCATTCATGTCTCCGACACCCGCCATTGACATCGCGCCGCAGCGAAACCTAAGCTGCGTGCGAATCGGTTCGATGGATCGGTTGTCCCCCCAGCACGAGCCGTCCGCCGGGCCGAGCTGCTCACATTCGCGCCCGCCGCCCGGAGCCTTTCGTGAGGAGTGCGAGATGAACATCGGCGTGTCGTCAGGCAAGTCATCCGCGGACACCACCCCCGGCAGGCGGCGCAGACGCCGGTACGGCCTGGCCGCCCTGCTCTCCTTCGGCGCGCTCGTGGCCGCCTCCGTCCTGCCGACGGCGCCGGCCCAGGCCGCCGACCAGTCCATCACCGTCAACTTCTCCACCGCCGGCGGCGCACCGACCTACCGGGCCTCCGGCTGGATCTACGGCATGACCGAGAACGGTGCCGCGCCCGCGGACAACTTCTTCACCGACGTGAAGTTCCGGTACATGCGCGCCGGCGGGGCGCAGCTGGACAGCCCGGGCGGCTGGGTGTCGGGCAAGTACGACCGCCGGTGGAACGCCACCCGCGCCCAGTTGCTGCGCACCCGGTCGCTCGGCGGGCAGTTCGTCCTGCTGGTCCATGACCTGTGGGGCGCCGACGGCTACCCGATCTCCCGCTTCCCCGGCGACAACGGCAACTGGACCGACTTCGACAACTTCCTCACCCGCCTGATCAGCGACGTGCAGGCGACCGGCGCCCCGGTCCAGTGGGACCTGTGGAACGAGCCCAACATCACGATCTTCTGGAACCGTCCCCAGTCGCAGTACTTCGAGATGTGGCGGCGCGCCTACCAGCGCGTCCGCGCGGCCTTCCCCTCCCAGCTCATTGTGGGCCCGAGCCTCGCCGGCGTCCCGTCCACCGGCGGCTGGTGGACCCAGTACCTCGACTACGTCAAGGCCAACAACGTGGTCCCCGACATCGTCAGCTGGCACTCCCTGCCCGGTGACCCGGTGTCGAACGTGTCCACGGCCAACAGCACCCTCGACTCACGGGGCATCCCCCACACCCGGCCGTACCAGATCAACGAGTACGGGGCGTCCAACGAGCAGAACCCGGCCGACGGCGCGTGGTACATCGCGCGCCTGGAGAGGGCCGGCGCCGACGGCCTGCGCGCCAACTGGGCCAGCGGCGGCAACCTGCACAACGACCTGGGCAACCTGCTGATCCACAACTCCTCGGGGCAGTACCAGACCAAGGGCGAATGGTGGGTCTACCGCTTCTACGGCTCCCAGACCGGCCAGATCGCCTCGGTCACCCCGAGCGCCAACTACGACGCCTTCGCCACCAAGGCGAGCGGCAACGCCAAGGTCCTGGTCGGCGGCGGCACCACCACCGGGAACGTCGCGGTCAACCTGCAGGGCCTGAACACCACCAGCGGCATCGTGGAGAACAACCAGGTACGCGTCCTCGTCGAGCGCATCCCCTACAACGGCGGCGGCGCGGTGAGCGGCCCGGTCACCGTCCAGAACTCCGTGGCGACCCTGTCGGGCAACGCCACGACGGTCAACCTGCCGCACACCAGCGTCGACGACACCTTCACCATCACGCTCCTGCCCCCCTCCTCGGGCCCCGGCCCGAGCCCCAGTCCCAGCCCCAGCACCGGGGCGTCATCGGTGCTGCGCAACGTCAACGCCGGCCGGTGCCTTGACGTCCCGAACTCGTCCACCACCAACGGCACCCAGCTCAATCTGTGGGACTGCGGCACCGGCGCGAACCAGCAATGGACCCTGACCTCCGGAAAGCAACTGCAGGTGTACGGCAACAAGTGTCTGGACGCCAACGGGCAGGGCACCAGCAACGGCACCCAGGTGATCATCTGGGACTGCAACGGACAGACCAACCAGCAGTGGAACGTCAACAGTGACGGCACCATCACCGGTGTGCAGTCCGGCCTGTGCGTGGAGGCGAGCAACTTCGGCACGGCGAACGGCACGAAGGTCCAACTGTGGTCCTGCACCGGCACGACCAGTCAGAAGTGGACCCGGAGCTGACCCGGCCGGCGCCGGCCCGCCGGGCATGAGGGACTCATGACGCGGAACGGCGCCACGCCCGTGAGTGCGACGGCCCGGCGGCGGGATCTCCCGCCGCCGGGCCGGCACGCGTCCGAGCCGGAGGGTAGCCGATGCCGCCGCCGGGCGGACGTGCGTCACGTCCCGAGGTCGAGTGATCTCCGCCGGTAGGTGTTTCACACCTATTTTCGGTGGTAGTCGAATCGATTCGTCATCGACCGAAACCTTCTGACCCCGCACCTCCAGGGAGCACGTCCGCACGCCGCCGTGCCGGAAGCGTTCTTCGCGGGCTCGATTCGACCTACGATGTGCGTGTCGGGTCGGTTGGGGTGAGGAGCGCCGTGAACATCGGGGAGATCGCCAGGCGGTCGGGGGTGTCGCGTAGCACCGTCTCCTACGCCTTGAGCGGCAAGCGTCCGGTGTCGCAGGACACGCGGCGGCGCATCCAGGCGGTCATCGACGAGCTGGGCTACCGGCCCAACGCCGTGGCCAAGGCGCTGAAGGAAGGCAAGACCCGCACTCTCGGGCTGGTCATCCCTCCGGCCAGCAGGCGGCTGACCGACATGCAGCTCGGCTTCGTGGCCAGCGTCGTCGACGCCGCGGCGCGCGCCGACCTGGACGTGCTGCTGTCGCCGTCGGGGGGCGAGCACGACCGTTCCTTCGAGCGGGTGGTCGGCGGCAGGCGGGTGGACGGCGTCATCCTCATGGAGATACGGCTGGAGGACGACCGGGTCACCCGTCTGCAGCAGAGCGGGCTGCCGTTCGTCGGCATCGGCCGCACCGGCCACCCCGAAGAGATGTCCTGGGTCGACATCGACTACGAGACGCTGATCGCCAGGTGCGTGCACCACCTCGCCGACCTGGGGCACCGCCGCATCGCCCTGGTCAACCGGTCCGCGGAGCTGGTGGCGGCCGGGTACGGCCCCGGCCACCGCGCGCAGGCCGGCTTCACACGCGCGGTGGCCGAACGCGGCCTGCAAGGCGTGCAGAGATGCTGTGCCGACGAGGCCCAGTCGGGGGTCACCTGCGTCGAGCGGCTCCTCGACGACCACCCCGATCTGACCGCCGTCGCCACGATCAACGAGGCCGCCATGCCGGGCATGTACCGTGCCCTGGCCCAGGCGGGCCTGGCCGTGCCGCGCGACTTCTCCATCATCGGCGTCGCCGCCCGCGACTGGGCGGAGAACCTGCACCCGCCGCTCACCGCCGCCGACGTGCCCGCCGACGAGCTCGGCGCCCGCGCCGTCGAGATGCTCATCCAGCGCATCGCCGATCCCGCCATCCCGCACCGCCACGTCCTGGTCGCCCCTCCCGTCTCCCTGCGCGGGACCACCGGCCCCGCCCGCCGGCGGCCGGAGGCGGGAGATCCGGGGGCGCGCTGACCGGTGACTCCGGCCGCGGGAGGCGGCCGGTGATCGGGGCGGGACCGGTGATCGGGACGGGACCTGATCGGGACGGGACCAGTGATAGGGGACGGGACCGGCGATCGGGACCGGGCCGGGGGAGAGGCGGGGGCGGGAGATGCGTCGCGCCGGCCGGTGGGGCGGTTACGCGAACGAGGCGTCGTCGACGGAGAAGCCGTCGGTGCCCGCCGCCGTCTCGACGTAGAAGCTCGCGCCGGTCAGCGTCCCGCTCCACGACACGGTCGCCGTGCCGGAGAGCTGGGTCCAGCCGCTGGAGGTGACCGCCGTCGCGGGGGTCAGCTGAATGTAGCTGGTCGTGCCGCCGGCGGTCACCGCCAGGGTCGCCTTCGCGCTGGGCGTGCCGCTCTGCGCGCGCACCCAGACGCTCGTGGTGTAGCTCTTGCCGTTGGTGAGCTTGGAGGTCACGTCCTGGGTCGTGCCGTTCCACGACGCCGTGCGCCCCGTGATCGACAGCGACCGTGCGCCGCCGTGCGGCGTGGTGGTGCTGGAGGAGAGGGTTCCGCCGGAGGCGCCCCAGCCCGTGGTGCCGCCTTCCATGTCGCCGTTGGCCAGCAGGTTGCCGCCGCTGCTCGTCCCGCCGGCGAACTGCCAGTAGTTCACGTTGAACAGGGTGCCGGAACCGCCGGTGAAACGCAGGTACAGGTCGTGGGTGCCGGTGGCGCCGCTGACGGGGCACGAGACGGTCGTCCAGGTCTGCCAGCCGCCGGTGCCGTTGACGGTGCAGGTGCCGACCAGGGAGCCGTTGACGCCGTCCAGGCGCAGTTCGATCTTGCCGCCGCTGTTCGCCGAGGCCACTCTGGCGCTGAAGGACGTCGCGCCGGAGCCGAACGCGACCCCCTTGACCTTGATGTAGTCGCCGTTCTCGATCCAGCCGACGTTCATGCCGCCTTCGCTCGCGGGTTCGGTCTCCACGCCGGACTCCCAGGCGATGGTCTCCGCTTCCTGGCGGGTGTAGGGGTTGAGCGTGCCCACCTGGGGCGCCCCGGTGGTGGTCATGTTGATCGTCGGGATGCTGCCGTCGGAGTTGTAGGTGAACCTCTCGACCGCGACCGAACGGGTGTAACCGCCGCCGCCGGGCAGGGCGCCGTTGTGGTAGAAGAAGTAGGAGTTGCCGTTGAAGTCGATGACCCCCGGGTGGTTGGTGAACGAGGCGCCCTGGGTCGGCATGACGGTGCCGCGGTAGGTCCACGGCCCGGTGGGGCTGGAGGCCGTCGAGTAGCCGATGAACTCCGAGCAGCACTTGGCGGCGAAGACGTTGTAGTAGGTGCCGCCGCGCTTGTAGACCCAGGGGCCTTCCTCATACAGGGTGGGACGGCTGGTGTTGCCCGTGCGGGTGCCGAACCCGGAGGTCGTGAGCGGGATCTGGGTGGGGGAGCCGCTGTAGGAGATCATGTCGGTGTTGAGCCGGACGTACCACAGGTTGGGGTTGCCCCAGTAGAGGTAGGCCTGGCCGTTGTCGTCGATGAACACCGTCGGGTCGATCTCCCCGTTACGCACCAGTGCGTGCCCGATGGCGTCGGTGAACGGGCCGGTGGGGCTGGTGGAGACGCCGACGCCGATGGCCATCTGGCCGCTCGCGCGGTCCTTGACCGGGACGTACCAGTAGAACTTGCCGTTGCGGTAGACGGTCTGGCCGGCCCAGGCGTCCGAGGCCGCCCAGGAGAAGGTGGACAGGCTCATCGGCGAGCCGTGGTCGGTCCAGTTGACCATGTCGGCCGAGGACCAGACCCGCCAGTCCTTCATGGTGAAGTAGGTGGAGTTGTCCTCGTCGTGTCCCGTGTAGAGATAGACCCGGCCGTTGTAGACCAGCGGAGCGGGGTCGGCGGTGTAGATCGTCTGCACGATCGGGTTGTCGGCCCTGGCGGGCAGGCCGGGCAGGAGTGTCACGGCGCACAGCAGGCCGATGACCAGCAGCAGGCCCCGCCCGAGCCGGTGCCCGGCTCGGAGCTGAAAGGCGGTTCTCAACGTCGACTCCAGAATTGTTAGCGCTAACAATTTAGGTGATGAACCCGTGCCGGGATGGCGGGCCGGTGGAAGGGGGGTGACAGCCAGGCAGCCCGGCGGCGAAATTTCGCCGCCGGGCTCCCGGTTCGTACGCCGCGAACGGTGATGGTCAGACGCGGGTCCACTTCTGGTTGTTCTGGCCGTTGCACGTCCAGATCTGCACCTTGGTGCCGTTGGCGGTGCCGCCGCCGTTGACGTCCAGGCACTTGTTGGCGCCGACCGCGGTGATGCTGCCGTCGGAGTTCAGCCGCCACTTCTGGTTGTTCTGCCCGTTGCAGTCCCAGATGATCACGGCGCTGCCGTTGGCGGTGCTGCCGCCGTTGACGTCCAGGCACTTGTTGCCGTAGACCCGCAGCTCGGTCGCGCTGGTCGCCGTCCACTGCTGGGCGGCCGATCCGTTGCAGTCATAGAGCACCGCGGCGGTGCCGTTGGTCTGCGACCCGCCGTTGACGTTCAGGCACCGGCCCGACCCCACGCCCCGGAGCGCGTTGCCGGTCGGCGTCGTGCCGCCCAGCTCCTTGATGCGGACGTTGCGGAAGGCCGCCGTGTCGCCGGACCCGTGGTTCTGGATGCCGATGTACCCCTGCTGGAGGGACCGGACCGAGTCGGTGTTGGTGAAGTCGTTGATCTTCACGCCGTTGAGGAACACCTGCAGCCGCTCGCCCTCGACGAGCAGCTCGTAGGTGTTCCACTGCCCCGCCGGGTTCAGCGCCGCGTCGCGGGCGGTGGTGTCGGCGGCCTTGGCCCCGTTGACGGCGCCCGTCGTGTAACCGGCGGTGTCGCTGGCGTCGATCTGCACCTCATAGCCGTTGCTCAGGGCGGCGTTGGGGTCGCTGGTGGACGGGAAGCCGATGACCACGCCGGAGTCGGAGTCGCCGGTCAGCTTCCAGTCGAGCTTGAGCGAGTAGGACTTGAACTCCTTGGCGCTGTACCACAGCATGCCGAGGCCGTCCTGCGAGGTCAGCGTGGCGTCGCTGTTGGCGAAGGACCCCGAGCCGGCCTGCGACCAGCCGGTGGTGGAGCCGTTGTACAGGGTGGTGTACCCGGTCTCCGGACGGCAGTCGGCCTTCACCGCTCCGGCGGCGTAGCGGATGCCGCCGAGGAGCAGCGTCCGGAAGTTGGTCTCGGAGTAGGAGTCGATGGAGTGCCCGAGGCCGGTGTAGAAGGCGCGGCCGGCCGACTGCGGGTGACACCAGGTGATGGGGTGGTCGCCGCTCATGGAGCCGCCGCTGTAGCTGGACTCGTCCAGGTTCTGCAGCACGTGCACGCTGGAGCGCGGGTTGGTGCGGTAGTTGTACCACTCGTCGGTGCGCGACCAGGTGGCCCCGAGATGGGACGTGGCGGCGTGCGCGCGGTCCTCGGTGCGCACGGTGGCCCGCTGGATCGCCGGGTGGTTGTTGAACCAGGCTCCGACCAGCCCGCCGTAGTAGGACCAGTTGTACTCGGTGTCGGCGGCGGAGTGCACGCCCACGTAACCGCCGCCGCCGTCGACGTAGGACTGGAAGGCGCTCTGCTGGGAGTCGTTCAGCACGTCTCCGGTGGTGCTGAGGAAGACGACGGCCTTGTACTGCGCGAGGTTGCCGGAGTTGAACGCGCTCGCGTCCTCGGTGGCGTCCACCGAGAAGTCGTTGGCCGCGCCGAGGTCGCGGATGGCCTGGATGCCGGCGGGGATGGAGTCGTGCCGGAACGCGGCGGTCTTGGAGAACACCAGCACCTTGTAGGAGGCGGCGTCGGCGGGGGCGACGGCGATGCCGGTGACGGCGCCCACGGCGAGCGCGGCCACCAGCGCCAACCGGCGCGGGGCCGACCTCTTGCTGCCGCTCCCTGCGCTTCGGCCGGGGATCAGATGTCGGAGCATGGGGGGTCCTTCCAGGTCGTGACGTCGTGACGCGGCAGGGGGCCGCGCCACGACGTCACATGAGCCGATGAACAGGGAGGGTCAGACGCGGGTCCACTTCTGGTTGTTTCCGCTGTTGCAGGTCCAGATCTGGACCTTGGTGCCGTTGGCGGTGCCGCCGCCGTTGACGTCCAGGCACTTGTTGGCGCCGACGGCCGTGATGGTGCCGTCGCTGTTGAACCGCCACTTCTGGTTGTTCTGCCCGTTGCAGTCCCAGATGATCACCGCGGTGCCGTCGGCGGTGGCGCCGCCGTTGACGTCCAGGCACTTGTTGCCGTAGACCCGCAGCTCGGTCGCGCTGGTCGCCGTCCACTGCTGGGCGGCCGATCCGTTGCAGTCCTGGATCACCGCGGCGGTGCCGTTGGTCTGCGACCCGCCGGTGACGTACAGGCACCGGCCCGACCCCGTGCCCTTGATCGTGGTGGAGGTCGGGTTGGTGACGGTCCCGGTGTCCAGGGTGAAGGCGTCCAGGTCGAACAGGTAACCCCCGCCGGTGGAGCCGCGGAAGACCAGGTACAGCGTGGTCGTGCCGGAGGGCGCGCCGCTGAGGTTGGCCGTGGCGTCGACGTAGGTCTCCCAGTTCCCGGTGACCGGCACGGTGACGGTGCCGAGCAGGGTGCCGGTCGCCGAGCCGGCGCGCACCTCGATGCGCCCGCCCGCGCCGGCCGAGGCCACGCGTGCGGTGATCTTGGTGGCGTTGCCCAGCGCGTACGGCTGGAAGGAGATCCAGTCGCCGTCGTCGATGTAGCCCACGGTGTTGCCACCCTCGGCCGGGGTGTGGGCGGTCGCCTGGACACCCTGCTGGGCGCCGAAGTGCTCCGCCTGGCGGTGGCGCGGCTGCAGGGTGCGGGTGCTGGTCGTGGTCAGGCCGCCCTTGTCGGTGTAGGAGGCCACGAACACGCCGTAGATGTTGGCCGCGGCGTCGTGCTCACCGTCGGTCGGCACCGTCAGGGTGCCGCTGCAGCCGTTGGCGGTGGTGATCTGGTGGCGGTGGCTGTCGTGTCCGAGGAAGTAGGTCACCGACACCGTCGAGCAGTCGATCGTGCCGTCCTCCGGGTCGCTGACGCTGACCGTGAAGGGCACCGTGTCGCCGAAGGAGAACAGCTGGCCGTCACCCGGGCTCGTCAGCGTGACCGTCGGGGCCGTGTTGCCCACGCTCACGCTGACGCTCGCGCTTCCGGTCAGCCCCTGCGGGTCCCGGACGGTCAGCGTCGCGGTGTAGGCGCCGTCGCTCGAGTAGGTGTGGCTCGGGTTGGCCGAGGTGGAGGTGCTCCCGTCGCCGAAGTTCCACGAGTAGCTCAGCGCGCCGCCCTCGGGGTCGGAGCTGCCCGAGGAGGAGAAGTTCACCGTCAGCGGCGCGGGGCCGGAGGTCTTGTCGGCCGCCGCCTTGGCGATCGGGTTGCGGTTGGCCGCCGTGCCGATGTACTCGATGCGCCACAGAGCCTGGTTGTTGCTGCCCGTCCCGTAGTCCAGGACGTACAGGGCGCCGTCGGGGCCGAAGGCCTGGTCCATCACCTGCGTGCCCGACCAGGGGAACGCGGAGATCTCGCCCCGCGAGCCGTCGCTCTTGACCTCGATCGCCTTGATCCACCGGCGGCCGTACTCGCCGGCGAAGAACCTGCCGTCCAGTGTCGAGGGGAACTTGACGGAGGAGTTGAGCGAGGCGTCGTAGCGGTAGACCGGGCCGGCCATCGGCGACTCAGAGCCGCTGCCGAACTCCGACGGGGAGCCGGAGTCGCCGCCGTACTTGATCCAGGCCGGCTTGGCCGCGGGAAGGGTGGTCAGGCCGGTGTTGCGGAAGGAGTTGTTGGTGGGGCCACCGGAGCAGTTGTACTTCGGACCGGTGCTGTTGCTGTTGAAGTCCCACTCGTTGTAGGTCTCGCTGCTGGTGTTGGTGCCCGTGCAGTACGGCCAGCCCATGTTGCCCGGGCCGGTGATCCGGTTGAACTCCACCTGGCCGCTCGGCCCGCGGTTGGAGTTGGTGGAGCCCGCGTCGGGGCCGTAGTCGCCGACGTAGACGACGCCGGTCGCCTTGTCCACCGACATGCGGAACGGGTTGCGCAGGCCCATGGCGTAGATCTCGGGGCGGGTCTTCGCCGTCCCCGGCGGGAACAGGTTGCCGCTCGGGATGGTGTAGCTGCCGTCGGACTCCGGGTGGATCCGCAGGAGCTTGCCGCGCAGGTCGTTGGTGTTGCCCGCCGTGCGCTGCGAGTCGTACTGCGGGTTGCGGTTGGTGCGCTCGTCGAGCGGTGCGTACCCGGCGGAGTCGAAGGGGTTGCTGTCGTCGCCCGTGGTCAGGTACAGGTTCCCCTGCGCGTCGAAGTCGAGGTCGCCGCCGACGTGGCAGCACAGGCCGCGGTCGTTGGCGACGACCAGCACGACCTTCTCGCTGCTCATGTTGAGCGTGTCGTCGGAGTTGAGGGTGAACCGCGACAGGTGCAGCTCGCCCTTCCAGGAGTCGAACTGCGACTGCGTGCCGGTGGCCGGCGCGTCGCCGCTCGGCGTGCTCAGCCGCGGCGAGAAGTACAGGTAGATCCACCGGTTGGTGGCGAAGTTGGGGTCCACGGCGACGCCCTGGAGGCCTTCTTCGTCATGGGTGTAGACGTTGAGTTTGCCGGAGACCTTGGTGTTGCCGTTGACGTCGGTGACGCGGAGTGTGCCGTCGCGAGCCGTGTGGAGCACCGACCGGTTCGGCATGACGGCCAGCGACATCGCCTCGCCGAGCTCGTTGCCGCCGGAGGCGAGGTTGATCTGCTGGTAGTCGGACGCGGGGATGGTCAGCGCGTTGGCCGCCGGAGCGGTGAGAACGAGGGCTCCCGGACCGACCAGCGCGAACGCGGTCAGTAGCGTGAGCCACCAACGTCGGGACATAGGGGGATGGGTCCTTCCTGCCGTGCGAAACGCCATGGTTTGTCGAGATCAGCTCGCGCATGCTCTGCGCGCAGAGGCGACGGACGTGCGCGCGAGTGGGGGCCGCCGCCCGCGCGCACGTCCGTCCGGGGTCACCCCCGGCGCCTCTCAGTTACGGGTCCACCTTTGGTTGGCGCCGCCGGTGCAGGACCACAGTTCGACCAGCGTGCCGTTGGCCGTCGCCTCGCCGGTGACGTCCAGGCACAGGTTGGACTGCACGCTGGTGACCGTGCCGTCGGCGTTGAGGTTCCACTGCTGGTTGGTGCCTCCGCTGCAGCCGTTGATGACGACCCGGGCGCCGGCGTTGGTGCCCTGGGCGTCCAGGCACTTGGTGCCGTACACCTGGAGCTGCTTGCCCGAGGTCGCGATCCACTGCTGGTTGGCCTGCCCGTTGCAGTCCCAGATCGCCACCTGGGTGCCGTTGGTCTGCGTCTGGCCGGGGACGTCCAGGCAGCGGCCCGACGCCATGCTCCGCAGCACGTTGGTCGGGGTGCCGCCCGAGCCGGGAGTGATGGACAGGTTGTCGAACTGCGCCGTCTCGGTCGCGCCGGTGGCAAGGCCGACCTGGCCGGCGCCCCACATCGTGTCGGTGACCCTGCCGACCGTCACGCCGTCGATCGCGGCGGTGATCGTGGACCCGGAGAACCCGAGGGACAGGGTGTGCCAGCGGTTGGTGCCGAGGGCCGCCACGGTGCCGCTGCTCAGGGTCGTGGTGGCGTTGGAGGCGGTGTTGCGCTGGATCGACCAGGCGCCGCCGTCGGTCACCCGCAGGTAGTAGGCGTTCTGCCCGGCCGGGCTGTAGTGCTGGGTGCCGCCGCGGCCGATGAGCTTGACGTAGCCCGACTGCTCCAGCAGGACGTCGGAGGAGACGGTGTAGTTGCTCCAGCCCACGTCGCCGAGCAGCGCGTAGGGGTCGTAGTCACCGTCCCACGTGATCGGCATGCGCGGCGCCATCTGGCGCACGCACCTGCCCGCGCGGCCCCCGCCACAGGCGGTCACCTCGAAGGCCCCCTGCTGGTCCATCAGGTACTTGGCCTCCTTGCCGACCTCGTACCCGTCGTAGTCGTCGGAGTAGGGCAGCGGCATCGAGCCCTGCGCGGGGCTGGTGGCGGTGCCCTTGCCCTGGCCGGTGGTGGTGGTGATGGTGTAGACGCGGCCGGGCTGGACGGTCAGCGAGAAGGCGCCGCCCGAGGGGGTGATGTCACTGCCGCGCACCATGTGGTCGGCGGAGTTGTTGGAGTTGAGGTTGGTGGACCACACGTGCACGGTGCCGGTGGACAGGCCGCCGTTGACGGTGAAGTTCAGCGTCTGGGCCGCGCCGGCGTCCATGGTCTCGATGATCGTGCTGTAGTCGGAGTTGTTGGTCGACTTCAGCGAGACGTAGCTGCCGTTGTTGCGGCTGCCGCCGATGTACCCGCTGGAGGAGTCCAGGTACTTCCACCCCGGCGCGGTGAACTGGGTGGTCTGCGCCATCGTCCAGGCGTTCTTGCCGATGTTGTAGTACCCCGACCACGGCTGGGGCGCGATGGCGACGCCCATCGTGGGCCACGGGATGTTCGGGGTGATGGCGGCGACGATCGGCCAGTTGAGGTAGGCGGTCATCTTGCCGTCGATGTAGTCGCGGTTGATGCCGCGCGCGAGGGCCTTGGCGCCGTCGTTGTAGTCGTCGGACCCGTTCTCGCTGGCCCACAACTGCTTGCCGGAGTTGATGGCGTTGGTGGTACTGGGGCAGTTGGTCTGCGCGCTGCGATAACCGCACACGTAGTGGTTGCCGTAAATGTCCACGGCGTTCCGGAACGCGGTGTTGTTCACCGCGTCGTCGGCCGAGCCCCAGTTGGTGTCATCGGCCACGATCTTGACGTTGCTGAAACCGTTGGAGTCCAGGGCGGCGTTCAGGTTGATGTACCAGTTGAGGTCGCGCCCCCGCTCGTTCCAGCCGCCGAGGTAGTCGATGGTCAGCCCGTGGCTGTTCTTCGCGCACTTGAGCCAGTCGACCAGGTAGTTGATCATGTCCTGGGACCAGAAGTTGCGGTTGCCGATCCAGCCCGGCGCGCCCCACGAGAGGCCGGCCAGCTTGATGTTGGGGTTGCGGGCCTTGGCCTGCTCCATCAGCCACCACTCATAGCCCCGGCCGCAGTCCAGGTCGGCGGAGGTGTGCCGGTGGCTCGGCTCGGCGCCGCTGGTGGAGTTGGTGTCGCCGCCGATCTCCACCTTCAGGATCTGCACCGCGGCGCCGTACCCGGGCTTGAACATGTAGTCCAAGATCTGGCCGCGCTGGGGCTCGGGGTAGTCGACGAGCAGGCGGCTGTTGCCGCCGCCGCCGCTGATGGCGCCCACGCCGTCGAGCGTACGGCCGCCGGAACCGCCGTTGATCGTGATCGAGACGGCGGCGTGCGCCGAGGAGACGCCGATCAACGAGAGGGCGGCGGTCAGCAGCGCGACCACGAGCGCCGGGAGGAATGCCCTTGTTCTACTTCGTCGGCTCATGTAGCGAACCCCTTCTCGGGTCGTCTCGGCAAGGAGGTCGGTCCGAACGAGCAGGTGCGAACGAGGCCGGATCCGGTTGACCGGTCTGGCGTTCTCGCGCATACCTGAACCTCCAGTGCTGGTCTCGATGGGATACGCGGGGGAGCTCCGTGCGTCACGACATGGGGCATCGTCGGCCCGTGTCTCAGCCGGGGCTCCTGCCGCTTCACCACCGGCCCGGCAGGAGGCAGCCGCCGTGAGTGCTCAGTGTGGAAATAAGTATGAAACATGTCAAGAACGTATCGGCGAACCGATTCGACCCCAGTGGGGACCGTGCGGCCCGTGTTAGCCGGTCCCGCATGTCGTCGACGCGAGACCGCCCGTCGGAAGGAGGCCGCCGCCTCTGAACGTTTCATCGCCGGGCGGTCCCGGGCCGGTCCTCGTCTCGCGCGTCAGATCTCGCCGGTGAGTCGCGTGGGGACCTGGCCGAGATGGCGGCAGGCTGACACGATCACCGGCGGCCGGCCGCGGCCGGTACGCATCTGTATGGAGCGCGCCGCCGGTTCTAGGGCGTGGCGCAGATGGCCGAGCCGATCAGCGAGGTCACCGCGGCCGGGTGGGAGATCAGCGTGAGGTGCGACCCGCCCTCGAACCGGCTGACCCTGGCGTGCGCCCGCCGGGCCATGGACAGTTCCGCGGACGGGGTGATGATCCGGTCGCCGGTGCTGATGAAGTACCAGGACGGGATCGACTTCCACGCCGCGGCCGTGGCCGGCGTCGTGAACGCGCTGGTCGAGGCGGCTCGCTGGGACGCCCACAGGCGCAGGGCGGTGTCGCGCGGCAGGTCGGAGGCGAACGAGCGGACGAAGACGTCCCTCTTGAGGTACAGATCGGCCGCTCCCTGAGGCGCGCCCGGGTAGGGGACCTTGTCGTAAAGGGAGCCGGGATCGGCGTTGAGCGCGGAGTCCGGCCCGCTGAGCCGGCCGGTGGCCTCCCCGACGTCCGGCGCGGCGGCGTCGACGTACACCAGCGCTTTGACCCCTGGAACGCCCGCCGCGGCCTCGGTGATCACCGAGCCCCCGTAGGAGTGCCCGACGAGCACGATCGGGCCGGAGATGGTCTTCAGGAAGTCCGCGACGGTCGCGGCGTCGGTGCCGAGGCCGCGCAGGGGGTTGGCGATGGCGCGCGCGACGTAGCCCGCCCGGCGCAGGGCGTCCACCTCTCCGTTCCAGCTCGAGGTGTCGGCCCAGGCTCCGTGGACCAGGACGACCGTCGGCTTGGCCCGGCCCGGCGACCGGCACGGCAGAGGGGTGCTCGTGAGGGCGGACGACGCCGGCGCCGTGGCGGCGGCCCGGGCGCCGGCCGTGGGCGCGGCGGCCACCGACGCGGCGGCGACCGACGCGGCGACCATGGTGAGCGCGGCCACGGATCTCGTCGTCTTCCCGGCACGTGAGCGGTTCATCGGTCCCCCTGGGCGCTCTCTCCTGATCGCCATCGCGTTCCGGGGGCACGGCGGGTGCCACCGCTCACCCTCGGACTCCACTGACGAGAGTCTGCTCTCCGGGAGGCGGGGAACCAACCTGGAGCCGGCCAAGACATGGCCAGCCTTCCCCTGACCTGCTTGGCCGTCCCACGGAGGGGGCGTAGGGCGCACGGGCGGCGCGAGTCGCCTTCTCCCCGCCGAGGGTCCGCGTGCCGTCAGATAGTATTGAATGATACTGTATCGACTGATACGATCGTTGATGTGACGAACTCGAATGCGTCGAGCGGAGGGGGCGTTGATCATGGAGGTGTACGAGGCGGTCACGAGCCGCAGGGCGGTGCGCGGATTCACCGGCCGGGAGGTTCCGAGGGAGCTGCTGGAGCGCGTGCTGGCCGCCGCGGCCTGGTCGCCGTCCGGATCGAACCTCCAGCCCTGGCACGTCTACGTGCTGACCGGCGGGCCGCTGGCCGAGCTCAAGAAGCGCGCCGGCGAGCGCCTGGCCGCGGGCGACTCCTGGGACGAGCGCGAGTACGAGATGTACCCGGCCACGCTGAAGTCTCCGTATCAGGAGCGCCGATCCGCCTTCGGCCGGGAGCGCTACAGCGCGCTCGGGGTCTCGCGCGAGGACTGGGAGGCGCGCCAGAGGGCCGCGGGGGAGAACTGGCGGTGCTTCGGCGCACCCGCCGCCCTGTTCTGCTACATCGACCGCGACCTGGGCCGGCCCCAATGGGCCGACGTGGGGATGTACCTGCAGACCGTCATGCTGCTTCTGCGTGCCGAAGGGCTGCACAGTTGCCCGCAGATGGCCTGGTCGGTGTACCGCAGGACCGTCGCGGAGATCCTCTCGCCGCCGGACGAGCTCATCCTGTTCTGCGGCATGTCGATCGGTTTCGAGGACGTCACGGTGCACCACGTCCGTACGGGCCGGGCGCCCCTCGACGAGACGGTCACGTTCGTCGGAGGCCGGCCACCGGAGCGTCACCTCGCGGCCGAGGCCGTCAACGGTGGCGGCCGCACGTTTTGACCATGAGAGGAAACGCATGACCTACACCGTTGGTTACATCGTCGGGAGCCTGTCCCGGAAGTCGATCAACAGGACGCTCGCTGTCGCCCTGAGCCGTCTGGCGCCGCCCGACCTGCGCCTCACGGAGATCCCCATCGGCGAGCTGCCCCTCTACAGCCACGACCACGACTCGAGCTATCCCGCCGTGGCCCGGGAGTTCAAGGACGCGATCGAAGCCGCCGACGCCCTGCTGTTCGTCACCCCGGAGTACAACCGGTCCATCCCGGGCGCGTTGAAGAACGCCATCGACTGGGCGACCCGGCCCTATGGGTCGAACGTGCTGAACGGCAAGCCGTCCGCGATCATCGGAGCCTCACCGGGGCCGATCTCCACCGCGGTCGCGCAGCAGCATCTCAAGACCATCCTGTCCTTCACCGACTCCCCGGTGATGGGTCAGCCCGAGGCCTACATCCAGTTCACCAAGGGATTGATCGACGAAGGGGGCGACATCCAGGTGCCGTCCACCGCCGCGTTCCTGAGCGAGTATCTGAGGGCCTTCGCCGTCCATATCCGGCGCCATCACGACCACCCCGCCGGACACCGGCGCCACACGGTGGTCGAACGGGCGCAGGGGCGGCAGGACGGCGTTGAAGCGCCGCCGTACCGCCCCTGAGCCGGTCACTCCGCGGGTGCGGCCAGGACCGGGGACCGCCGCGTGGGTCAGCCGGTCGCCGGGGGGATGTTCTGGTTGAGGTGGAAGAAGTTGGTCGGGTCGTACTGGGCCTTGACCGCCCGCAGCCGGTTCCAGGTCTCGCCCGGGTAGGCGTCGCGCACCCGGTCCTGGCTCTCGTCGCCCAGGAAGTTGACGTAGGCGCCGGAGTCGCTCTGCCGGATGGCCGCCATGAAGTCGGCGACCCACCTCTCGCGGACGACCCGCTCCTCGGGACCCTCGTAGAACGCCGCGACGTTCACCATGATCTTGCTGTTCCGGTGCGCGAACGCGGTCGCGTCGGCCGGCACGCGGGGCACCGCCCCGCCGAGCACCCGGAGCTGGATGGCCCGCATCGAGGCGTCGGAGGAGGCGAGGTAGTCGATGATCGTCTCGGCCATCTCCAGGTCCACGCCGTCCATGAACATCGTCGAGGCCGCCGCCGAGGGCTGCTCTCCGTGCTCCTCCGGCGGGAACATGGCCGAGTACGGGATGCGCTGGATGAAGTCGGCGAGCGGCGTGGCCAGCGCGCGGAACGGCGCGAGGATCCGCTCGCCGTCCTCCTCGGGCCCGGAGTGGACCAGGAAGGCCAGCACGATCATCGAGCCGTGCAGCTCCTCCGGCAGGAACGGCATCGGCGGCGCCGGCATGACATTGGCGATGGTGGACAGCTCGTCCGGCGCGGCCTCCGCCGCCGCGATGAACCCGGCGACGACCTCGGCGGTCGCGGGCAGCACCAGGATGCCGCCGTGGACCGACGACAGCGGGTACAGCTTGAAGCGGAGCCGGGTGACCACGCCGAAGTTGCCGCCGCCGCCGCGGATGGCCCAGAACAGGTCCGGGTGGTGCCGCTCGTCGACGAGCAGCACCTCGCCGTCCGCGGTCACGATCTCGGCGGCCAGCAGGTTGTCGATGCTCAGCCCGTGCTTGCGCACCAGGAACCCGATGCCGCCGCCGAGCGTGATGCCGCCGATGCCCACCGAGCCGGTGTCGCCGAAGCCGGTCGCGAGCCCGTGCGCCTCCGCCGCGACGGTGTAGGCGCCGGCGGTCGCCCCGCCCTGGGCCCACGCGGTGCGGCCCTCGGCGTCGATCTCGATCTGGGACAGGTCCTGGAGGTCGAGCACGATGCCGCCCTCGGTGACGCTGTGCCCGGCGTTGCTGTGGCCGCCGCCGCGCACGGCCAGTTCCAGGCCCGTCTCGCGGGCGAAGGTGACGACGCGCACGACGTCGTCCACGTCGGCCGGCCGGACGACGGCCAGCGGACGGCGGTCGAAGCCGCCGTAGACCCTGCGTGCCTCGTCGTACCCCTCGTCATGGGGCTCGGTCACGCTGCCGCTGAGGACTGTACGAAGGTGCGAAATCGTGTCAATCGACACATTTAACGACATAAGGAAAACCCCTCCGAAGCGGCCTGTTCACCCGCTCGTCGCTGACAGAGAGCGCGCTCGCGTTCCGGCGATGACGGTGTCATCGGCCAGGCAGTCACTCCCACGCATGATTCCGCCCGGCGCCTCGCCCCCACAACCCGAATAGGGGTGGGGTGGGGTACCGGCCCTGGGGTGCGCGAGACGCGTCCGTGCCGCCGCGAGGGCCCGGCGGTGCATGCGGCGGCCACCGTCACCAGGGCCGGTCGCTCGTGCGGTTCTCAACCGCCGCGAGGGCCGGCGGTCCGGGCGGTCACACCTGGGGGCGCGGCTCGCGGGCGGCGGCGAACCTGCGCAGGGAGTCCAGGGCGGAGACGCCGTAGACCTCCTCCACGGCGTCGGCCAGCAGGTGGCACATCCGGAACCTGTCCAGCGGGGTCAGGCCCATGCGGGTGAGGTGCAGGTAGGTGTAGTTCAGCAGCACCCGGTAGCGCAGGAAGCCGGGATCGGTGAAGACCGCCTCGTGGTAGGCCGCGCTGTCGAAGATCAGGCGCTGCAGCTCGCCCGGCTCCCGCCGCGGCACCGGCAGGTCGCCCAGCCGGGCCTCCAGCGCCTCGCCCGGCCTTGTCATCGGCTGGGGCAGCCGTCCCTGGTCCATCAGCGCGCCGGCGCGGGCACGGTAGCGCTCGAGCAGCGCGGCCCACTCCCGCACGAACGGAACGGGCGGCGCGGCCGGGTCGTCCAGCGCGGCGACCACGTCCCGCACCCGGCCCGTCAGCGCCTCCCGCCGCTGGGCGAAGTCGCGCTCGAAGCCGGCGCGCGTGGCGTCGGGGTCGGCCGCCCAGGTGATGAACCCTTCGGCGTGCATGCGGTACGACAGGTAGCTGCGGGCGATGGGGTGGGAGGTGTGCGCGACGGTCAGCATCAGGCTCAGAGCCAGGCCGAGCTTGCCGTCCTCGCCCGCGCGCACATGGTCGAGCATGGCGAACAACAGCGGGGTGCTGTCGGCGTAGAACGCCGTGAGCAGCTCCACCGCCTCCTCACTGCCGAGCACGTGCCGCCGCGAGTCGTACGGCGCGTCGCGGATGGAGTTGTCCGGCGGCCACGGCGTGAGCGGCCCGTGCTCCTGCTCCCGCACGGCCATCAGGCGGTGCCGGGTCAGGCTCTGGTCCGGGTCCAGCACGGTCGTGGACGGATGCTCGCGCAGGTAGGCGCCGACGACCTCGTCGATGCGCGGGCGCACCACCTCCCGCCACACCCGCGGCGCGGCCTTGACGTTGATCCGCAGGTGCGGGCCCTGCCTCCAGTGGCGCAGCACGTACGCCGCCTCCACTCGGCCGCGCAGCCCGTCGAGCAGCGGCCGCACGGCGTCCAGCAGCAGGCCGTCCTTGTCGGGGGCGTGGTAGTAGACGTGCGCGCAGTGCCAGGCCGGGGCCTCGTTCACGGGCGAGCCGGTCAGGGGGACCACCTCCGGGAGTCGGAACGGCCGGCCAGGGCGGTGAGGGCGCGGGCGGCCAGGAAGGACACGTGGTGCTCCGTGCCGGCGCGCAGACCGAGCCGGTTGTGGAACAGGTGGGCGCACCGCAGCAGGATCAGCGGCACCGTGCGCCGCTCGGGCGGCACCGCCATGGCCAGGAAGGCGTGCGGGGACCCAGGGTCCGCGGGGGCGCACCTGCCCGCGGCGCGCAGCGCGCCGAGATCGTCGCGCAGGGCGCGCACCGAGGACGCCCACGCGCCGAGCAGGCCCTCGCCCGGCTCCGGCAACGCCCACAGCGCGCGGGTCTGGGCCAGCACGGCGTCCTCGCGGCGCAGCCAGTCGTCCTCGCCGCCCGGGACCCGGGGGCGCCGGTTCGCCTCCTCGGCGGCGGCGGCGAACCTGCCCGCGGCGGCGGGCAGGTCGGGCTCGCAGGCCGCGAGCACGATGGTGAGCGCGGCCAGCCCGATCGCGGCACGCCGTTCCATCGTCGCGCCCGCCTCCAGCACGTGGAGGGCGAGCGCGCTGGACACCGCGAAGTGCCGCTCCGCGGCGGCCACGCAGGCGTCGTCGCCGTAGGCGTCGTGCTCGGGCCGGTAGGCGATGAACTCCACCGAGTCGGGGCGGCGCAGCCGCTCGTCGTACCGCTCGCGCCGCTCGCCCCTGGCCACGGTCGCCGCGAAGGCGCGGTAGGCGTCCGCGTCGACCGGGGGAGAGGGCGACGCGGCGAAGTAGGCCGTCGCGCGCTCGCGTACCAGGTCGCGGACGTGCGCGGCCCGCGAGGGGTCGGGGACCCACAGCCGCAGCCGCACGTGCTGGCCGCCCTCCCAGTAGCGGAGGAAGAAGTACCGGTAGGCCGTGCCGTCGGCGGCCGGCTCCCGCACCACCGGCGCGACCACCCCGGTGAGCAGCGCGTCTATGTCGCCGAAATGGAACAGATGCGCACTCACCCAGCCCCCGGGGGCCTCCCCTTCCCCGTCCACCGGCGCCTCCCGGTCCACGCGGGCCTCCTCGTCCACCGGCGCTTCTCCGCTCATCCGCGTCCGCCCGCCCGCCCGCGCCTCCCGGTTCACCGGCGCCTCCGGGCCAGTCCCCGCCTCCCGGCCAGTCCCCGCCTCCGGGCCCGTCCGCGTTCCGGTCATCGGCCGGGGCCTTCGGAGAGCTGGACGACGTACTCGGTGACGCGTCGCCCGGTCCCGTACAGCGGGGCGTCGGCCGGGTCGGGCAGGGCCTCTTCCAGCACCATCAGCGCCTCCGGGTCGCGCAGCGAACGCAGGAACCCGGTCAGCAGCAGCATGTCGGTCACATCGACGTACATCGGCTTGCGGTCCTTGCTCAGCAGCCCCACCAGCAGACCGTCCCCGAGGCCGACCACCCGGGCGAAGAACCGGCGGGGCACGCCGTGCGACTCCAGCCACGCGGCCAGCCGCGGCAGGTAGGCCGCCTCGCCCTCGCCCTTGGCCGGCACGGGGAACTCGCCCGCCCGCAGCCGCCAGGCCGTCCGGCCGAGCGTCACGCGCCCGACGTCCATCCGGGGCCAGCGTTCCACCTCGCCCTCGGCCGGCGTCTCGCCCCGGGTGCGGAACACCCACCCGGGCACCATCGCGACGGAAGGCTCGCCGAACGCCCGCACGAGGAACTGCAACCACGGCGGCAGCCAGTGCTGGGCGGTCATCCCGAGGTGGACCGGCCGTACGGCGCGGCCCTCGCCGTCGAGCAGCGCGAGCCGGTCCCGCACGGGGTCGTAGACGGCCGTCAGGTCGGCGGGCGCGAGGAGCGGCAGCCCGGCGTCCCCGGCCGTGAAGGGGTGGTCGAGGGACAGGTCGGCCGTGGCCGGGCGCACGTTGAGCCCGCCGCCCACCAGCCCTCGGCACTCGGCGACCAGCACCTCGCGCTGAGCGGCCCGCAGCTCCGCGGCGGGCGGGGCGTCCCCGCCGGCCAGCGTGACCAGCCGGTGCAGGCGCGACAGCCCCCGGCCGTATCCGGCGGACACCGAGTTGACGACGGCGCGCACGCCGTCCGGCCCGTCCGGCACGGCCTGCAGGTAGCAGCAGATCGAGCCGGGCGGCCGGACGAAGCGTGGCCAGGAGGCGGCGAAGCCGGACAGGCGGCCGGCGGTGACGTCGACCACGGCCTCCCGCGCCGAGGGGCCGGCCCCGGCCAGGTCCCAGAACCGCCGCCGCAGCTCCGACAGCTCGCGCAGGCCCGGCGGGGCCTGCTCGCCCGGCGTCGCGCGCGGGACCGCCACCGGGTTGCGCAGCATCTCGCGCAGCAGCGCGCCGCCGGTCCCGGGAGTCGCCGCGTGCACCTCGCGGTAGAGGTCGAGGGCCCGGATCCGGCCGCCGGCGCCGTGCCGGCCGAGGAAGAAGGCGGTGGCGGCGATCTTGACGGGCAGGTCGGGATCGAACAGGCCGATCAGCCCGCGCACGGCGTCGAGGTCGTCGCACACCCCGCTCCAGGCCGCGGCGTCCAGCCGTCCCGCGACGCCGGGGATGACGGCGCTGTGCCAGAGCAGGTTCTTGGCCGGCAGAGACGGCCCGCCCGTCCCGGCCGGCAGCACCTCCTCCAGGACCTCCCGCACCACGGCGGCCGGATCACCTTCCGGATCACCTTCTGGGCCGCCTTCCGGACCGGTGGCCGGACCGCCTTCCTGACGGCCTTCCGGGCCGGCGGCCGGCGGTGGTGTCGTGAGGCGGCCGGTGTGCCGTGAGGCGGCGGGGTGCCCGGGCAGCCGCCGCAGGGCCTCGGCGGCCCGGCCGACGGGCGCCGCGTGGGGTGAGGCGCCGTCCTCGGCGAGCCAGGACGCCAGCCGTCCCACAGGGTCGGCCGACTGCTCGTCGTACGGTGGCACCAGCTCAAGCAGGCCCGCGTCGACCAGCGGCTCGATCCCGGGGGCGTCGGCGATCGTGGGGAAGGGGTGCCCGCCCACCCAGCCGAGCGCCTGACGCACGCCGGGGCTCGCCGGCACGCTGGACAGCGGTTCGGTGGGTCCGGGGCCGAGGAACCAGACCCGTCCGCCGCCGTCCGCCGCCGACGGGTTGATCCGCAGCCGCGCGCGCCGCCGCACGGAAGGATGCCGGGCGAGCGCGGCCCACAACGGGCGCAGGACGGCCCGGTCCAGCTCGGCGACCTCGTGCCACAGCGGCTCGCCGCAGGTCTCCACGGCGGAGCCGCCCGCCGTCCAGCGGCCGAGCCCGCTGAGGGTGAACGTGGCGTACGGGCTGGTCTTGACGGTCGCCCTCGCCAGGTACCTCGCCAGCCGCAGCAGTTCCTGCCGGTCCGGCGGGCGGTCCGCCGGCCCGGCGAGCCAGGCGTCGAGGCGGGCGGCCAGCACCGGGCTGCCCTGGGAGAGCCCGCGCCGGAAGCCGTCGTCGGCGACCGCCTCGCGCAGCAGCGCGACCTTCTCCCGGGACTCCTCCGCCAGCACGGCGGGCAGCGCGTCCCGCAGCGCGTCCGCGCGGTCCCTGCGGGCGGTCCACTCCCTGACGCGCGCGGCGAGCTCCTCGGGCAGGGCGGCCAGCACCTCGGCCGAGACGGCCCGGCCGGACGGGCGGCGCCCGGAGTACACCGCGCGCCGCAGCGCGACCAGGCCGGACTTGAGCGGCCCGCCCGCCGTGCCGCCGATCACTTCGTGCAGCGGGGCGGACAGCTCGGCGCCCTCCCGCCTCAGCCACGCCGAGATCTCCGCGAGCTCGTCCACGAGCTCCCAGGTGCGGGTGCAGCGCATCCGGTCCAGCCCCGCCAGGGACAGGCCCGCGACGCGGACCGCGAAGACCGGCGACACGGCATAATCTCGACAGGCGAGCCATGCCGGGTCGCCGCCCCCGCCTGCGGGGGCGGACTGCGCTACGTGGGTCAACGGAAACGCGCTCCTCGTGTGGTTCGCCGGGGGGCCGAGGGCGCCCGTGGAGTGGGCGCCCTCGGCCCTGCTCATCTCACCGGCGTGCCCGTGGGCTCACCGGTCCTGATATTCGGTCGTGCCCTGCCGCTCTACGCCTCGGGGGCCCAGCAGCTGGTGGCCGACAGGTAGGACGAGCAGTAACCGGTGTAGGAGGAGGCGCCGGTCTCGATGGTGCCGTGGCCCTCCACGACGATGGAGTCGGCGGACAGCACGTCGATGGAGTCGACCTCGAGACCGCGCAGGTCGAGGTTCAGGTTGTTGTTGGACATGTCGTTCTCCTTCTGCGAAAGATCATTTGCGGTTTCGATCACGTACCGGCCGCGGACCACGGGGTCACGGCCGTCATCGGGGGATGGGCCTCACCTCCTCGCGTGCGCCGGGCGGGATCTGGCGGGCCAGGAGCGGCCCGCCGGTCAGGGGCGTGCCCGTCGCCAGGAACGACAGGCTCCGCAGCGGAGTGGCGGCGATCCCGAGCACCTCGTCGGTGGTGTCGTTGGCGCCGTCGGAATGGATGCGCGCGGCCAGGCCGAGCGCGGCGGCGGCCAGGGCCGCGCGATGGACGACCAGGCCCGCCTCGATCTGCTGCAGGCGGTACCAGCGGTCGCCGAACAGGTCGATGCCCGCCAGCGGGTCGCCCACGGGGACGAGCGCGGCGGCGGCCCCGCGCAGCGCGACGCGGGTGTTGGGCAGCAGGCGTGCGCCGGCCACGGCGGCCACCCGCTCCGCGCCGGCGACCTCGACCAGCTCCCGCCGCTCCGGGTCGTACCAGTACCCGCCGGGGGGCACTCCGTCCACCCGCAGGGCCAGCAGGCACAGGGCGGTCGCCGCGGGCCCCTCCCCGGCATCGGGCAGGTCGGCGGGGTAGCCGCCGGCCGCGGCCGCCAGGATCGCGCCGAGCGCGCCTCCCGGGAGGGCGACCGGCCGGTACCCGGCCGTCGGGGACGCCCGGCGCGGCACCCCGGCCGCCAGGCGCACTCCGGGCGCCGGCTCGGGGAGGGGGATGACGGTCCCGGTCCTTGCCGGCGGACGCGGCCGCAACCGGCTCGCCCCGCAGGACGGGGCGGCATCGGGCGACGGTACGGGAGCTGAGGACGGTGCGGGACCTGAGGACGGTGCGGGGCCTGAGGACGGTGTGGCCAAGGATGCCGGGGCGGCGGCCCCGGGGGAGGGGGCGGGGCGGTGGGCGGCCGTACCGGCGCGGTGCAGGCCGGCGGCGGGACCGTCGGGCATCGGCAGGGGGAGCGGCGTGCTCTCCTTCGCCACCACCCCCGAGAGCGGCGAGACCTGCCGCTGAGACGGACGCGGGGGCGAGAGCGGCGCGGCGTCGTCCGAGCCCGAGAGCGATGAGGCCGCTGATGCGGCGGTGGGCGGCAGGGTGAGCGCGAGTACGGCCAGCGCGGCCTCGCGCGCGCCGTCGAGGCCGAGCAGACGGTCGAGGTCCGCGTCGGGGAAACGCAGGCGGGCGCGGGCGGTCATGCCCAGCCGCCCGGCGACGGCCATCGCCTGGGCGAGCAGGACGCCCGTCTCCTGGCAGATCAGGCGGTAGCCGAAGTCGCCGTACTTGAACATCGACCGCCAGAACACCGCCGACAGCACGAGCGTGACGTCCGGCGTCGCCGGATCCGCGAGCAGGCCGCTCAGGGCCGGGATGTGGTCGCCCTGCCGCACCCGTTCCAGAGCGTGGTGCACCGGGTCGTAGTGGTACAGGGCGGCGGGCAGGCCGGCCACGCGCGCCTCCCCGGCCGCGACGTACGCCTCGATGGGGTACAGCCCGCCCCCCGAGGGCGCGGGACGGCCGACGAGGAGCATGGGCGGCCCGCCGAGCGGATCGCCGAGGTCGTCCAACTCGTGCGACCACACGAGTCTGGCCACGCCGAGCAGCTCCCGCAGCAGCTCGCCGACCAGGTCGAGCGCGGGGCCGTTCCGGGGGTCGGTCCGGCCGGGCGGGTCTAGGGCCGTGTCGCTCCGGATGTTCGTCTGGCCGGGCGGGTCGAGGGCCGCGTCGTCTCCGGTGGCCCCTTCACCGGCCGGGTTCGGGGGCGCGTCGTTCCGGGTCGTCCAGGGCAGGACGGTGCGCTCGGCGTCCGGGTACCGCTTGTGGCGGGTGGGGGCGTTGGCGCGGTCGATGGACAGCGGCCCCCGGTTCCGCATCGCGGCCAGGTAGAGGCGGGTGGCGTCGCCGGGGGCGCCCGTCGCCGTGGTGCCGTGCATCCGGTCTGCCTCTCTTCCTTCGCCGGTCCTGCGAACTCCTGGTGTGCGGACTTTCGATGCGCGCATTCCTGGTGCTGGTGCGGTGGTCGAGGCCTGGCCGTGGTCAGGGGAAGGGGTGAGGGTAGGGGTTCAGCTCGTCGGGCCGCAGTTCGTCGTCCCGGTAGCCGAGCCTCCGGGGCAAGGACAGCAGCCGGGGCAGGCCGTGGGTGCGCCGGTGCCGGTGCCCGAACGTCATCGGCATCGCTCCCGGCACGATGACCTTCGCGCCGGAGAAGCCGCCCGCCCGCGCCTCGGGAGAGGTGATGTCGACGGCGATGACGTCGAGCCCGCTCGCCAGGTAGCGCCCGGCCAGCTCGGCCAGGTCCGCCGTGAGGTCGTCGTGCTCGGGCCAGCCCAGCCGGGCCGTGACGTCCGCCACCGTGAGCGCGGGCCCGTCGAGCGGGAGGAAGCCCAGGCGCCCGAACGCCTCGGGGTGGCCGTACAGCAGGGGATGGTGCTCCAGCAGCCGCACCTCGCCGGAGTCGGCCGCCAGCCGGGCCGCCTCCCGCGGGTCGTACCGCTCGATGTGCCCCTCCAGCATCGGGCCGAGGTCGTCCAGCGCCCGGCGCAGCGCCCGCTCCGGCGACAGGTGGGCGGCGGTGCCGCACAGCGCCCGCGGCCGGTCCGGCCGGCCCGTCGCCTCGACGGCCATCACCCAGAACACCGGCACCCGTTGCTCCAGCATGGCGACGAAGGCGTGGACGTCGTACCCGAGCCGGTCCCGCACCCGCTGGGCCAGCATGGGGATGCGCCGGTCGGCCGCCGACGCCAGGTCGACACGCGGGATGGGCATCCGGGCGTACCAGGTGGTGAGGAACGCGTCCCGCTCGGCCACCTCCAGCAGCCCGTACAAGATCGCCTCCGCCGGGTTGCCGCCGAGGGCGCACCCGTTGGAGCATTCGTAGGCGAACCCCAGGTCGCCGGCCGGACGAGGCCCGAAGTAGGCGTAGCTCTCCGGCACCAGCACCGGTTCGTCGCGGCGGAAGGAGTACGCCCACACCCATGCGGTGGGCCGCTCGGGATGAAAGCGGGTGAACCAGAAGTCGGGCTGGTCGTACCAGCGGTCGGGGTAGAGGCCCAGCGTCCGCGGGTCCAGGGCGCGGCCGGCGAGGTCTGCGTACGCGGCGCGCACGGCGGTCCGCCTGCCGCGCGGATGGATGCCCGCGATCCGCTCCAGGGCCTCGGCGATCGCCGTGGCCCGCGCGGAGGGGAAGTCGTCGCTGCGGCCGTACCCGTGGTGGCTCTCGTGCGCGGTCCGCGCCGGGCTGAGCCGGGCGACCGCCATGGGGCCGCCCCCGCGCTCCTCGGCGACCAGGGCCTGAACGATCCCGGTCTCCGGGTCGACGAACCGCCGTTCCAGCTCGGCCGCCCTGCCGCTGATGCCGCCGACGCGGAAGGACGCCGGGTGCGGCTTGGGCGCCGGCTCGGGGATGTAGCGGCCGGCGTGCGGGCCGTCGTCCGGCCTGGCGCCGCAGTCCGGGCACAGCGGGTCGGGCAGGAACCCGTGGCGGCGCACCAGGCCCGTCGGCACGTGGATTCTGAGCAGCGCGCCGGCGGTCCGCGCGGACGCGGGGTCGCGGCGCAGCCGGTCGGCCTCGTCGGCCACCAGCGCCGCCACCGTCCTGGCGAGGAGCGGGGTGAGCAGGGCGCAGGGCCGGGTGTCCAGCTCCGCGCCGTGCCGCTCGCGCAGCGCGTCGCGTCCCACCGCGTCGGGCCGGTTGCCGGCGCGCCGCCGCGCGACGCAGGTCGGGCAGCCGGGGGCGGCCGGGCGCACCGCCGGGCCGATCAGCACCCAGCCCGCGTCGACCCGGACCGGCAGCCACGGCACATCCTGCTCGGCCGCCCGCCGCGCCACCGCGGGATAGGACCGGACGTCATCGGCGTCGGTCGCGATGACGATCGCCCCCACCCCACGGCCGGCGGCACGACCGGCGAGATCGGCGGCGCCGGAGAGATCGGCCGGACGGGAGAGACCGGCTGGACGGAGAAGGTCGGCCGGACGGGGAAGGCCGGTGGGCCCGGAGAGATCGGCGGTGTCTGGGAGATCGGCGGCGAGGGCCGCGAGATCGGACCGGCCGCGCGGACCGGCGGGACCGGCGGGACCGGCGGCCATGAGGCGGGAGCGGATCGCCGCGAACAGCCTGCCCGTTCCCAGCACCGTCACCGGACCAGGAGGCTCGGCGGGCGCGGTCGCCGGAGCGGTGTCAGTCGTCAAGGAGCACGACCTGGGTGACGAAGGGGAGCAGCCGGGACGCCTCGGGGTCGCCGTCCAGCGGCACCGCGACCGGCACCCTGCCGGCCGCGCGCAGGGCCCGCGTCATCACCCGCACGGCCTCCTCCGGGTCGCCGGACGGCGCCCACAGGGGGCGCGCGGCGGAGTACGCGCTCTGCCGTTCGGCACGGGACTGCCAGGCCAGCAGCAGCCGCTCCAGGCCGTCCCGCAGGGCGGCCTGCGCCGTGGCCGCCGCCGACACCAGCACCGCCCCGCCCGGGACGGTGAAAGCGTGCGCGGGCACCCCGAGGATCGACGTGCAGTCGCGGACGTCCAGCGGCACCCCGGCCAGCCGGAGCCGGCGCGCCAGGGCCCCCGCCACCGGATCGGACAGCAGACCGGCCGGCGGGTCGGCCGCCGGGCCGGCGACGAAGTCGGTCGTCAGGTCGGAGGGCGCGCCAGGTGTGCCCGCGGTGCCTCCTGTCAGGCGGGCGACCAGCAAGGACTCGACGTGGGCGCGGAGTCCGGCGGCGAGCGCCTCCGGCCAGGTGAGGCCGGCTCCGGTGCCCTCGGGAGCTCGGAGCATGCCGGTCCCGGTGAGCCGCAAGGCCGCCACGGGGACCGCGCGCGGCCGGCCCTCCGGCAGCTCCACCCCCCACACGACGCCCTGGCCTCCAACGTCCCCGCCCCTGGCGTCCCGGCCTGCGACGTCCTCACGCTCGGCGTCCCGGCGTGGGACGTCCTCGTTCCCGCCGTCCTGACCTGGGACGTCCTCGTTCCCGCCGTCCTGGCCCATGGCGTCCCGGTCTGCGGTGTGCGGTCCGTCGGAGTCCGCGGCGGCGAGGACGCCGTAGGTGGCCAGCGCGGCGAGCAGGCAGCGCAGCCGCGCCGTCCGGCGGTCCTCGCCCCATCCGACGACCTGCGGGGGCGGCGCCCACCCGGGCAGCGCGCCCAGCGGGTCGGAGACCGTCGCCTGACAGACCGGGAGCGGGGTCTGCGCCAGTCCTTCCTCGTCCAGCGCGCCGATGAGGCCGAGCCGGGAGTCGATCGCCACCGCCGCCCGGTCCGGCAGCTCGCCCGCGCCGACCGCCGTGGCCGACGCCAGGGACTCGGCCAGCGCCCGCGCCGCCTCGGGGCCACGGGCCCGCCGGGTGACGACACGAGGATGGGGGACGAACCGGTGCGGAAAGGTGTCCAGGTTGCGCAGGTCGACCCGGGTGAGCGCGGGCTCGGGGGCGGCGCCGACGGCGTCCAGGCCGGTCAGGTGGGAGAAACAGGCCAGGGCCGGCATGGCGGCGACGACCTCGGGCAGCGGGCCGACCAGCAGGTTCTCGCCGGATGCGGCCGGGGTCGCGGCCGGCAGCGCGGCCAGCCGGTGCCAGCCGGACTCGACGGCCGTCACCGACGGCCTGCCCACCTGGCTGAGCCACACCTCCGCGGGGCGCACCAGGGCCTGGCCCGCGGGGATGCCGGCCGCCTCGCAGGCGCGGGCCGTCCGCACGAGCGCGCCGATGTCCGTGCTCACCTGGAGCAAAACGTCGGCGTCGTTGGCGATGACGTCGGGCAGGGACGCGCCCGGGACGATCCGCACCTCCTGCGCGGGATCGCGGCGGGCCTCCTCCACCGTCCGGCCGATCGCGGCGGGGCCGGGGCCGGCCACGCTGATCCGGCGCCAGCCGGTGCCGACGCACGCGGCCAGCAACGCCGTCAGCAGCGGCCCGTCACCGGCCAGCACCAGCCGGGAGCCGCGAAGCCGCTCGAACCGCCATTCCGGGGAGTCGAGCACGTAGCCGATGAAGGCGATCTCCTCGGCGTACACGCGGCGCTCGTCCTCGGTCAGGCCGTGCGGCCGCGAGCGGCGCGCGTCCACGACGAACCGCTGCTCCGCCAGCCGGCGCACCAGGTTCTCCACCATGTCGCGCTTGTCGCCCGGCAGTCGCTCGGTCAGCTCGGCCAGGGTGTGCTCCCCGGTGAGCGCCGGGGCGAGCCTGCTGAGCCACGCGTACGCCTGGCGGCCCCGCAGCACGCATGCTCCGTAGTCGCTGTGCACGTAGACCCCGTCCGGACTCTCGACGAAACGCACGTCGTCCGACAACCGTGGCCGCATCGCCATATCGGCGCGTGGGAGCGCTCCCATGGGCCCTAATATTAAGATCCTATGACCGAAATGTAAATCTTCCGCACGTCGCCCATCATGTGTAGAATCACGCGAATTTCGGATAGGGGTAAGCCGTAATTCACAGTTCCCTATCGGAAGTACATGGAGAATCGGCTGTCCGATTTGTCGATGTCGGACGGCGTGCGGGCGCTGTTGGGTTCGTGTCGGCATCGGGCGCGTGACTCGTCCTCGAAACATCATCGATGGTGCTATATGGGACGATCGGCCGGATCGGGGGGAATTCGGAGGCCGAGTAAGGTCGGCCCATGTACTCGACGCAGGTCTCTCAGCACGTGAACGCGCCCCGGTCGGCCGTCTACCAGGCGCTGGTGAATGAGGACGCGATCGCGAAATGGCGGGTTCCGGAGGGCATGAGGAGCCACGTCCACGAGTTCGACGCCAGGGAAGGCGGGGGATTCCGGATCTCGCTCACCTATGACGCGCCCGGGCCGACCGGCAAATCGGCCTCGCACACCGATACCTACCACGGCCATTTCGCGCGGCTCGTTCCGGACGAGCGCACGGTGGAGGTCTTCGAGTTCGAGACCGGCGATCCCTCGCTGCGCGGCACCATGACGATGACGACGACGCTCGCCGACGCCGGCGGCGGCACCGAGGTCGTCATCACGCACGACGGGATCCCCGACGGCGTGCCCCCTGCCGACAACGAGATGGGGACGCGGATGGCGCTGGCGAAGCTCGCCGCGCTCGTCGAGGAGGGCCGGTCCCCGGCTCCCGGCGCGACCGCCGAGTAGGCCGGGCGCGCGGGGGACGCCGGTCGCGCCGGGGACGCCGGGGACGCCGGGGGACGAGGTCGGCGCCGAGCGGGCGGAACGCGGAAGCCTTGGCGCCGGCAATGCCGGTGACCGGGCCTTTTCCTTGCCGGTCCTCCCCGTTTCGTCCTTTTTGGTGGATTTCGTCCGTCCCGCTCACCCGCCGATCCGTGCATGTCGGCACTTCCCCGATCGGGCGACCGGCCGCCGAATACGACCCGCGCCGACGGGCCGTTTCGGTGTGATCAGACCGTGACCGGCGTTACCTTGACGACAAGTGCTGTTAACGCTCACAGTCGTGCCAGGCCGATTGAGAGGAGTAGCCGGTGGGACCAAGCGCCGGGTGCCGCCCGTCCGTCATGGTGGACATGGCGAAGGCGGCCGGCGTTTCGCACCGGGCGGCGTCGCGGGCCGGGTTCACGGGCCCGCGAGCTCTCCTTTCACGACCATCATGCAGAAACTCGGGGCCGTGGGCAGGCACGGCATCGACGTGCTTCTCCGGCCCGCCGCGGCGGAGGATCCGTGCGCGGGTGAGCGCGACGTGATCTGTTCCGTCACCCGTGGCCAGGAGGGATGCGGCGATCGTATGCCGGCCGTCCATGGGAGTTACACGCATGGTTGACGCGGTTTCGCCGTGTTAGCGTTAACATCCAGAAAGGAAACCCCCCGTGTATAAGAAGATCTCGGCACTGGTGCTGGCCGGTGTCACGACGCTGGTCATGGCAGGGTGCGGCAGCGGTTCGGGCGGCACGGACAGTGCCGGCACGAGCGGCTCGGGCGACAAAAAGATCGTCATGGGCTTCGCCCAGGTCGGCGCGGAGAGCGGCTGGCGCACGGCCAACACCAAGTCGATCCAGGAGTCCGCCAAGGAGGCGGGCATCGAGCTGAAGTTCTCCGACGCCCAGCAGAAGCAGGAGAACCAGATCAAGGCGATCCGCTCCTACATCCAGCAGAAGGTGTCGGTCATCGCCTTCTCGCCGGTGGTGGAGTCCGGCTGGGACACCATCCTCAAGGAAGCCAAGAACGCCAAGATCCCGGTCATCCTGACCGACCGGGCCGTGGACTCCCCCGACAAGAGCCTGTACAAGACCTTCCTCGGCTCCGACTTCGTCGAGGAGGGCAAGAAGGCCGGGCAGTGGCTGGTCGACCAGTACAAGGACAGCAAGGACCCGGTCAACATCGTGCAGCTCGAGGGCACGACGGGCTCCGCCCCGGCCAACGACCGCAAGGCCGGCTTCGAGCAGGTCGTCACCGATCCCAAGTTCAAGGTGATCGCCTCGCAGACCGGTGACTTCACCCGGGCCAAGGGCAAGGAGGTCATGGAGGCCTTCCTCAAGGCCAACCCCAAGATCGACGTGCTGTACGCGCACAACGACGACATGGCCCTCGGCGCGATCGAGGCCATCGAGGGCGCGGGCAAGGTGCCGGGCAAGGACATCAAGATCATCTCGGTGGACGCCGTCCACGACGGCATGCAGGCGCTGGCCGACGGAAAGATCAACTACATCGTCGAGTGCAGCCCGCTGCTCGGCCCGCAACTCATGGACCTGACCAAGAAGGTCCTGGCCGGCGAGGAGGTCCCCGCCCGGGTCGTGACCGAGGAGACGACCTTCACCCAGGACCAGGCGAAGCAGGCGCTCCCCGAGCGCAAGTACTGATACCGCGCCGGGCCGCCCCGTCCAACCGGGGCGGCCCGCCGGCTGAGGAGGAGAGGGGCGCCTGATGGACGCACCCGCGCCGATCCTGCGCATGAGGGGGATCGGGAAAGAATTCCCCGGCGTGAAGGCGCTGGACGGGGTGGACTTCCGGCTGTTGCCCGGCGAGGTCCACGCCCTCATGGGAGAGAACGGCGCCGGCAAGTCCACCCTGATCAAGGTGCTCACCGGCGTGTACGAGATCGACGCCGGCGAGATCGAGCTGGAGGGCCGCCAGGTGGCCTTCTCCACCCCGCTCGCCGCGCAGCAGGCCGGCATCAGCACCGTGTACCAGGAGGTCAACCTCTGCCCGAACCTCTCGGTCGCCGAGAACATCTTCATCGGCCGTGAGCCCCGCCGCCTCGGCCGCATCCGGTGGAAGGAGATGCGGCGCCGGGCCGCCGAGCTGCTGAAGCGCCTGGACCTCGACATCGATGTCGCGGCCCCGCTCTCGGCGTACTCGCTGGCCGTCCAGCAGATGGTGGCCATCGCCCGGGCCGTGGACATCGACGCGCGGGTCCTCATCCTCGACGAGCCCACCTCCAGCCTCGACGCGAGCGAGGTCGCCCAGCTGTTCCGGGTGATGCGGCGGCTGAAGGAGCAGGGCATCGCGATCCTGTTCGTCTCGCACTTCCTGGACCAGATCTACGAGATCGCCGACCGGATGACGATCCTGCGCAACGGCCGGCTCGTGGGGGAGCACCTCACCAGCGAGCTGAGCCAGGTTGACCTGGTCGGCAAGATGATCGGCCGCGAGCTCGCCGACCTGGAGCGGCTGGAGGGCAGGCCGCCGGCCCGCGAGGGCGCGCGGCTGGTGGAGGCGGACGGCCTGGGCCGCACCGGGGCCATCGAGCCGTTCTCGCTGACCATCCACCAGGGCGAGGTGGTGGGCCTGGCCGGGCTGCTCGGCTCCGGGCGCACCGAGATCGCCCGGCTGCTGTTCGGCGCCGACCACGCGAGCACCGGATCGCTGCGGATCGACGGGGAGCCGGTCAACCTGCGCACCCCCTGGGCGGCGATCAACCGCAAGTTCGCGTTCTGCTCGGAGAACCGGCGCGAGGAGGGCGTGGTGCCCGACCTCACCGTGCGGGAGAACATCGTCCTGGCGTTGCAGGCCGCCCGCGGCTGGACCCGGCCGATCCCCCGGCGCAGGCAGGACGAGCTGGTGGCCAAGTACATCACCGCCCTGAACATCCGCCCCGCCGCCCCTGAGCTGCCGGTCAGGAACCTCAGCGGCGGCAACCAGCAGAAGGTGCTGCTGGCCCGCTGGCTGATCCTGGAGCCTCGCCTGCTCATCCTCGACGAGCCCACCCGCGGCATCGACGTCGGCGCCAAGGCCGAGATCCAGCGCCTGGTGGCCGAGCTGTCCGACGGGGGGATGGCCGTGCTGTTCATCTCCGCCGAGCTGGAGGAGGTCCTGCGCCTCAGCCACAAGGTGGCCGTGCTGCGCGACCGCAGGCTCGTCGCCGAGGTCGACAACGACGAACGGTTGACCACCGACGTCCTGACGGAGACGATCGCGAGCGGAGGCGCGTCATGACCGAATACCTCAGATCGTTCCTCAGACACCGCCTGTTCTGGCCCGTCATGATCCTGGTGGCACTGCTGCTGCTGAACCTGGTCTTCACCGACCACTTCTTCAACGTCGAGATCAAGGACGGGCACCTCTACGGCAGCCTGATCGACATCGTCCGGTTCGGCGCGCCCCTGATCCTGGTGGCGCTCGGCATGACGCTGGTGATCGCGACCAGCGGCATCGACCTGTCGGTGGGTTCGGTCGTCGCGATCTCCGGGGCCCTCGCCTGCCTGCAGATCAGCGACCTTCGCGACCAGAACTCGGTGGGCGGCGTGATGGGGGCCGTGGGCATCGCCCTGGCTCTGTCACTGGTGCTCGGAGTGTGGAACGGCCTGCTCGTCGCGGGCGTGGGCATCCAGCCCATCATCGCGACGCTGATCCTCATGGTCGCCGGCCGCGGCCTGGCCCAGCTCATCACCGGCGGCCAGATCATCACCATCAACAGCTCCCCGTACAAGCTGATCGGCGGCGGCTACTGGCTCACGGTGCCCTTCGGGATCCTCATCGTGCTCGCGGTGCTGGCGCTGACCGCTTTCCTCACCCGCAGGCTCGCCCTTGGCATGCTCATCGAGTCGGTCGGCGGTAACGCCCAGGCGAGCCGGCTGGCCGGCATCCGGGCACGCGGCGTGATCCTCACCGTCTACACCTTCTGCGGGCTGTGCGCGGGCATCGCCGGGCTGATGATCAGCTCGAACGTCTCCAGCGCCGACGGCAACTACGCCGGCCTGTGGATCGAGCTGGACGCGATCCTGGCCGTGGTGATGGGCGGCACATCCCTGTCCGGCGGCCGGTTCTCGCTCGGCGGCACGGTGATCGGCGCGCTCATCATCCAGACGCTGACCACGACCATCTACTCGATCGGCGTGCCGCCGGAGACGACGCTGCTGTTCAAGGCGCTCGTGGTCACCATCGTCTGCCTGGTCCAGTCCCCGGCCTTCCGCGCGAAGGTCTTCCACCGCCGCAGGCGGCCCGCCGGCGCGTCTCCGGTGGCAGAAGAGAAGGTGAGGGTCACGGCATGACCATCGCGACACTCCTGGGCCCATCCCCGGTGCCGCGCAAGTACGTCCCCGTCCTCGTCACGGCCGGGCTGTTCATCGCCATGTTCATCTTGGGCGGCATCAGGTACGACGGGCTGGCGAGCGGGCAGGTCATCCTCAACGTCTTCATCGACAACGCCTTCCTGCTGGTCGTCGCGGTCGGCATGACGTTCGTGATCCTCACGGGCGGCATCGACCTGTCGGTCGGCTCGGTGGTGGCGCTGTCCACCATGGTCGCCGCGACGTTGCTGAAGCAGGGCTGGTCGCCGTGGACGGTGATGGTGCTCGTCCTGCTCATCGGCTCGGTCCTGGGCCTCGGCATGGGCGCGATCATCCACTATTTCGAGATCCAGCCGTTCATCGTGACGCTCGCCGGGATGTTCCTGGCCCGCGGCCTGTGCTACACGATCGGCACCGCGTCGATCCCCATCGACGAGCCCACGTTCACCGCCATCGCGCAGACGCAGATCAACCTCGGCGGCGACATGTGGATCTCGCCCAGCGTGGTGATCGCGGCCGTCGTGGTGGTCGTCGCGACCTACGCGCTCCACTACACACGGCTCGGCAGGAACGTCTACGCCACCGGCGGCAGCGAGCAGTCGGCGCTGCTCATGGGCCTCCCGGTGGCCCGGACGAAGATCGCGGTCTACACGATCAGCGGCTTGTGCTCGGCCCTTGGCGGCCTGCTCCTGTCGTTCTACATGCTGTCCGGCTACGGTCTGCACGCGGTGGGCATGGAACTCGACGCCATCGCCGCCGTGGTGATCGGCGGCACGCTGCTGACCGGCGGCACCGGCTATCTGCTCGGCACCGTGCTGGGAGTGCTGGTGCTCGGGCTGATCCAGACGCTCATCAGCTTCGACGGCACGCTGAGCTCCTGGTGGACGCGCATCTTCATCGGGCTCCTGCTGTTCGTCTTCATCCTCATGCAGCGCCTGATCACGGCCAGGAGGCGGTGACCGCCGAGCCGGCGGGCGCCGCGGTGTGACGCGCGGAACGGCCGCCCCCTATGCCGGCGCGTCTGGGCAGCATAGGGTCTCTCGGGCCCGTCCGGACGGCCGGCGAGCGGCGGTGTCACGTGTTCATCGCACTCTGGTCACATTCGCCGGAGGTCAGGGGAACGGGCCTTCGTTCCCGTCGACGATGGTCGTTCATGAGATGGGAGCGTGGGCCCGGCCCGGTGTGGGCGGCTGTGTGCGGTCTGCTGGTGATCGGCGCCGCGGCGGCCTCGGGGTCGCCGCGGATGAAGCTCGGGGACGTCGACCCGATCGGCGCGGTCATCGGGCTGTCGGGGTTGGCGTTGACCGTGGTGTCGCTCTGGCTGGCGGTGCGGGCGCAGCGCGTCAGTGAAATGGACCTGGACCATTGGGCCAGGCGGCTGGCCGTCGAGGTGCGAGGCGCGGAGACCGGTGAGCTGAGGAAACTGCTGGGCGACGACGACCAGGCCGACAAACCCATCGACGTGCGGTTCGTGCTGTTGCCCACCCGCGCCCACCAGGCCGGCGGGGTCCAGCCGTCGGGGTGCCTGACCGAGGTGGTGGAGTACTACCGGCGGCTGCGGCCCGGGCGGCTGGTGATCACAGGTGCGGCCGGGGCGGGGAAGACGGTACTGGCCCTGCGCCTGCTCCTGGGACTGCTGGCCGCCCCTGCCCCAGGAGACCGGGTCCCGGTCCGCCTTTCCGCGACGCAGTGGGACACCGCCACCCCGCTGACAGCGTGGGTGGCCGCCCACCTGGTCACGGTCTTCCGGATGCCGCGACGTACCGCCGCCGCCCTGGTGAAGGCGGGACGCATACTCCCGGTGATCGACGGGCTGGACGAGATGGACATCGGCGCGCCCGGTCACACCTCCCGCGCCGCTGACGCCCTGCGTGCGCTGAACTCCGCTCAGGACGGCCTCGGCAAGATGGGGGTGGTGCTCACCTGCCGCACCGACCAGTATGCCGCCCTGGATGACGCGCACGTGAGGGTCCGGGCCCAGGACGCCGCCCACATCCGGATCGAGCCCGTGGACACCGGCACCGCGCAGACCTTCCTGGAGACCCGGGTGGGTGTCGAGGACCTGGTGCGATGGGGGCCGGTCCTCGACGCGCTGGACTTCCACCCCGACGGCGCCCTGGCCCGCGCATTGGACACCCCCTGGCGGCTCACACTGGCCGTCACCGTCTACAGGCGGCTCGACCCGGTCACCGGCGCCTACCTGCGTGACCCCGCTGAACTCACGGCGCCGGATCTCGACACCCCCGCCAAGATCGGCCGCCATCTGCTGGCCGCGTACATTCCCGCCGCGACCACCGCCGCCGACGCGGCCGGCCGCAATCTCCGTCATTACTCTCCGGACCAGATCCACCGGTGGCTGGCTCATCTGGCCCGTTACCTGAACGGCAATGCCGAGAAGGGGCCGTTCGCCGGAAGGGTGCTCAGCGGCACCGACCTGGTCCTGTACCAACTGTGGCCCCTGGCCGGTGATCGCCCGCGCGTCCTCGCGCAGTCACTCGCCGGTGTCTCCACCTTCGTGTTCCTCGCGGTGGTGCTGTTCGCCTTCCACGTGCCACATCGGCTGACGCTGGCCTTCATCGGCGCCTGGGGGCTCACCCGAGTGATGGGCGTGCGGTGGCCCGAACCCTGGCGCATCGAACTTCCGCGGATGAGAACGCCTCTCGGACACCGCAAACTCGTGGGCGGGGCCATCTCCGGCCTCGTGGCCGGAGCGGTTCTCGGGCTCGTGGTCGGGTTCACCCGCGGGTGGGCGCCCGGCCTCGCCGGGGGACTCACGTTCGTCATCGTGGGCGGGCTCGGATTCTGGTTCCTGAGCCCCGGCGCCGGAAGGGTGGTGGATCCCCGTGATCCGATACGCAACGACCTCGCATGCTCACTCGTTCTCGGGCTACAGGCCGCATTGCTGTTCGTGCTCAAGTGGTACTGGCTCATGGGCGAGTTCACTAACGGGCTGTTCTGGCTCCTCTCGCCTCTGGTCTGGGTCTGGTTCGTCCAGGCCGGTCGCCGGGCGGTGACGCGTTATCTGATGCTGATCCTCTGCACGCGTGGCCGGTTGCCCTGGCGCCTCGGCCGGTTCCTGCACTGGTGCTATGAGGACGCGGGGTTGCTCCGCGTGGCAGGCGTGGCCTACCAGTTCCGGCACCGTGAACTCCAGGACCACCTGGCCCGCTTCCCGGCCCCCTGACCCCTGGCCCCGCACGGCTCACCGCGACCCGCGTTCCGTGCGGCGCGCCGGGGCCCGAACCGCGTCCCGCGCCTGTACGTTCCGGGGGAGGAGTCTCCCTTACCCCCCAGGAGCGGAGGTCGGCATGCGAGCTGACGAGACGGGCGCGACGCGCCGTTCGGTGATCGTGCGGAGCGTGGCGGGCGGGTTCGCCGCCGTGCTGGCGTTGATGGGCGTGCGACCGGCGAGGGCGTCGGCGGGCACGGCCGCACGCGAGGACGCGACCGGCGAGACCGCGGGCGCGGTGCTCGCCAGGACCAAGAACATCCCGGTTCGCGGCGGGAAGATCATCAAGGGGAAGTACGTCGTCACCCAGCCCGCGAAGGGGGTGTTCCGCGTCTTCAGCGCCAAGTGCACCCACCAGGGATGCGCCGTCGCGAGCGTCAGCGGCGGGACGATCAACTGCCCGTGCCACGGAAGCAGGTTCTCGATCTCGACCGGCGCCGTGGCGCGCGGCCCGGCCGACCGTCCCCTCCCGCGCAAGAGGATCACCGTCTCCAAGGGCGTCATCCGCCTGAAGTGACGGCCGCACCCGGTGCCCCGCCCCTGGCCGACGCCGGGCACCGGGTCCTCGGCGGTACAGGCACCACGCCCGGGACGGGGGACCGGGCCTCTCGGGCGATACAGGGCGCGGGCCCTCAAGCCGGTGGGCATCGGGTTCTCGGGCGGTACCGGGCATCGGGCCGGCGGGTCGGCATGGGCATCGGGTCTCCAGGTGTGGCCGGGGCGGCCGCGTAGGGTGGTGGCGGAGGTGAGGCCACATGGCGGCACAGCGGCCCGAGGGCACCGCCCTGTCCTGCGCCGAGCGGGCGGCCCTCCGCGATCTCCTCGGCGCCGAGCGTGAGCGGACCACCGCGCGCGTCGCCTCGCTGCTGCGCGACTGGGAGGGCATCGTCGAGTCCTCCGCCCTGGTGGCCACCGACGACGAGCACGATCCCGAGGGGTCGTCCACGGCGTTCGAGCGCGCCCACGTCCAGGCGCTGCTCGACCAGGCGCGAAGCCACCTCGCCGACCTGGACGCGGCCCAGGCACGGCTCCGCGACGGCGACTACGGGGTGTGCCAGGGCTGCGGGCGCCCCATCAGCCCCGAACGCCTGAAGGTCCGCCCGGCGGCGAAGTCCTGCGTTCCCTGCGCCACCGCCCGCCGCTGAGGGCGTCGCCCCCGGGCGGCCGGAACGCGTCGGCGACACCATCGGGGACGCCCTGCCGGGCGCGGGCCATGCCGGGCTCCACCGTAAGCTTGGGCAAGTTTTTTCCTGGAAGCGCTCCAGTTTGGCGTAGCGTTGATGCAGGTCAGAGGCTTACCTGCCTTCCCCGTCGCCGGCGAACGTCCTGATCGGAGCGTCCACGACATGTCCTCCTCGCCGCAGTCCCGGCCCGCCTCCCCACTGTGTCCGCCGGCCGAGCCGGCCCACCGGCGCCGCTCCTGGTGAGCGTGCTCCTCGGGCGCCATGGCCTGGACCGGGACATGATGTGGCGCCGCCTGACGCACCCGCGGTCGATCCGGGCGAGGTGCACCCTGATGGCCGTGGCGCTGTCGGCGGTCTTCGTCGCCATCGGCGGGGCGAGCATCGACGCGGCGATCCGCTACAAGGTCGAGGTCGACACCTTCGAGGCCACCAAGCGTGTCGCCAGCCAGTGGAGCGCGGCGGTGCGCAACGGCGCGGTGCCTCGCGTCATCCCGGCGTCCGCCGCGGTCGATCTCATCCAGGTCGTCGACGCCGCCGGGCGCGTCCTGCACGCCAGCAGGGCCGTCTCCGGCAAGCCGCCGCTCAGCACGCTGCGCCCCCCGGCCGACGACCGGTTCCAGAACCTCACCGAGTGCACGGGCGACGAGGGATGCGCGATGCTGATGGCGATCCGCGTCTCCCCGGCGGCCGACTCCCCGGTGGTCTACGCGGGCGTGCCCGAACCGGCCATCCTCGCCACCAGCGAGCTCGACTACGGCCTCGCGGTCGCCGGCCTGCCCATCCTCGGGCTCGTCGGGTGGATCACCTGGGTCATGCTCGGCCGCACGCTGCGCCCGGTGCAGACCATCTGCGAGCGGATGTCGGAGATCACCGGCACCGACCTGAGCCGGCGCGTCCCGCTGCCGCCCGGCCACGACGAGATCACCACGCTCGCCGTGACGGCCAACCAGACGCTCTCCCGGCTGGAGATCGCCGTCAAGCAGCAGCGCCGCTTCGCCTCCGACGTCTCCCACGAGCTGCGCTCCCCGATCACCGGACTGCGGGTGCGGCTGGAGGAGGCGCTCAGCCACCCCGAGGACGTCGACCCCCAGGAGGCCATGCGGGCGGCCCTGGCGACCACCGACCGGCTGGAGGCGATCGTCGGGGACCTGCTGGTGCTGGCCCGCCTGCGCGCCGCCGAGCCCGCGCTGCACGAACCGGTGGACCTCACCGCCATGGTGTACGAGGTCGTCGACGACCGGGTGTGGAACGTCCCGGTGCGCGTCCGGGACGGCGGCGCGGTGTGGGTGGCGGGCTCGCGGGTCCAGCTGATGCGCGTGGTGGAGAACCTGGTGACCAACGCTCAGCGGCATGCTCGCACCGAGGCGGGCGTGAGCGTGTGCGCGACCGAGGGAGAGGCGCGGCTCGTCGTCACCGACGACGGGGACGGCATCGCGCCGAAGGACCGCGAACGTGTCTTCGGCCGCTTCGCCCGCCTTGAGGAGGGCCGTCGCCGCGACCCCGCGGGCAGCGGCCTGGGGCTGGCCATCTCCAGGGAGATCGCCGAGGCCCACCACGGGACGCTGCGCATCGAGGACTCCCCGCGCGGCGCCCGGTTCGTCCTGCGGCTCCCGGCACTGGAGCGGTGATCCGCCGCCGTCGCGGGAGCCTCGCGTCGAACGGGCGAGCGCCGGGTCCGGGTGCTCGGAGCCCCGTACGATGGTGACCACGACAACGAGGCCGGGTTTCGGCGATGGAGCAAGCGTTGGTGTCTCACTCGATCGAACGGCGGGTCACCGTCGCCGACATAGCCGCCGAGGCGGGGGTGTCACGGGCGACCGTCTCGAAGGTGCTCAACGGCCGTTCGGACGTGGCTCCGTCGACGAGGGCGCAGATCGAGGCCATGCTCACCGCGCGCGGCTACGTCCCCACCACCCGCACCAAGCGGGCGGTGCCCGCGGTCAGGCGCGCCGGCCTGATCGAGATGCTCTTCCACGACGCCGGCACTCCCTGGGCGGCCGAGATGATCCGCGGCGCGGAGGAGGCCGCCCGGGCGGCGCGGGCGGCGATCGTGGTGTCGGTGCCGGACGGCGGGCCCGGCCGAGGGCGGCAGTGGCTGGAGGACATCGCCGGCCGCGCGCCGCGCGGCATCATCCTCGCCCTGTCGGAGCTGCCGGCGGCCGACCACAAGCGCATCGTCAGGCTCGGCGTGCCCGCGATCCTCGTCGACCCGGTCGGTGACGGCGAGTCCGACCTGCCCTCCATCGGCGCGGGCAACTGGGGCGGCGGGCTGGCCGCCACCCGCCACCTGATCGACCTCGGCCATCGCCGCATCGGGCTGATCACCGGGCCGATGCGCTTCCTGTGCAGCCAGGCGCGCCTGGCCGGCTACCGGGCGGCGCTGGAGCGGGCCGGCATCCCGGCCGACGAAGGGCTCATCGAGCACGGCGACTTCCACTACGCCTCCGGACTGCGGCTGACCCTGTCCCTGCTCGACCGGCCCGGCCCGCCGACGGCGGTCTTCGCCGCGAACGACGAGCAGGCGCTCGGCGTCTACGCCGCGATCCAGCAGCGGGGCCTGCGCGTCCCCGACGACCTCAGCGTCGTCGGTTTCGACGACGTGCCGATGTCGCAGTGGGTCACGCCGCCGCTGACCACGGTGCGCCAGCCCATCGCCGAGCTGGGCGCCCTGGCCGTCCGCACGCTGCTCGCCCACCAGGACGGCAGCGGGGTCCCCGAGGGCCGGGTGGAGCTGTCCACCAAGCTGGTCGTGCGAGCGAGCACGGCCCCGCCGGTCCGCCGCCCGGCTCCCTGACCGCCGCTCCACGCCGCACGCCCGGGAGTTTCGGCCGGCCCGGCCCGAGTTTCGATCCCACCGCGGCCGGCGAGTTCTCGGTCAGGTCAGATCACGAACCTGTTCGGCAGGCGGCCGCGGCATCCGGGCTCGGCTCGGAAGATCGCGCCGGCGCCCGGCAGGTCTCGCAGCTCATCGGGGGAGAGCCCTTCGGTGGAGGTGGAGATCACCAGCAGGTCGAGGCCGGGTCCGGCGAAGCAGCAGGAGGTGACCTGCGGCACCGGCACGGTGACCGTGCGGTCCAGCGCGCCGCCGGGGCTGAAGCGGCACACCCGCGAGCCGCCGTAGAAGGCCACCCACACGCCGCCCTCGGCGTCCACGGTCAGCCCGTCCGGCACGCCGGGCAGGGCCGAGGTGTCGGCGAAGACGCGCCGGCCGGACAGCTCTCCGGTGGTCACGTCGTAGTCGAACACGTCGACGCGGCGCGTCGGGCTGTCCACGAAGTAGCACAGGGCGGCATCGGGCGACCAGTCGAGGCCGTTGGCGATGGTGACCCCGGTCAGGACGGTGCGCAGCGACCGGTCGGGGTCCAGGCGGTACAGGCTCGCCGCGCCCGGCGCGGCGTCGTAGGCCATGCTGCCGGCGAAGTACCGCCCGGCCGGGTCGACGTTGCCGTCGTTCATCCGGATCTCGGGCCGGTCGGCGAGAGGCGAGGCGAGCCGTTCGACCAGTTCGCCGTGCGCCGCGAGAGCCATGCCCGCGCCGTCGGCGACCAGGACCGTCCCGGGGCGGGAGGTGGGGTGCACGGCGGTCACCGGGGCGGGCAGGTCGGCGAAGGAGACGGCGCCGGTCGCGACGTCGGCCTCGAACAGCCGCCCGCGCGGGATGTCGACGAACCGCACCAGGCCCGCCGCGTCGTCCCAGACCACGCCCTCGCAGTGGACGCCGGACACCGGCAGCCACGGCTCGGCGGTCAGGTCGCCGCCCGTCCGGGGCGTCACGGCGCGGGCGGCGCGACCGCCGCCATGGCGCGGCGGTGCGCCTCCACCAGCCGGGACAGCATCGCGTCGGTGGCCGGGTCCGGGCGGGTCTCGCCGGGGTGGGCGGCGCGCCACCCGGCCAGCCGGCGCGCTCCCTCCGGCCAGGTGACCGTCGGGTGAAACGCGGGAACGAACCGCTTGATCTTGGTGTTGTCGAACACCGCGCTGTGCGACAGGTCGCCGACGATCAGCTCCGACCAGAACCAGTCGGGGGCCACGACCGGCAGGAACTCCGAGGGCAGGTGCAGCGGGCGGACCGGCGTCCCGGCGGTCCTGCCGATGACGTCGTAGATCTCGTTCCAGGTCAGCGCCTCGTCGGAGGTGATGTGGAAGTCCTCGCCGACGGCCTGCCAGTTCCCCGCCAGGCCGGCCAGGCCGACGGCGAAGTCCCGCGCGTGGGTGAGGGTCCAGGGATTGGTCCCGTCGCCGGGCACGACGATCTCCTCGCCGCGGGCGACGCGGTCCCAGGCGGTCCAGCCGCCGGGCAGCGGCGGCTGGGCGTCGTCGTAGGTGTGCGACGGCCGCACGATCGTCACCGGGAAGTCGCGCTCGTCGTAGGCGCGGCGCAGGACGTCCTCCGCGGCGATCTTGTCGCGCGCGTAGGCCAGGTAGGGGTTGCGCCGGGCGGTGGACTCCACGGTCGGCACACGGCGCACCGGCTTGTGGTAGATGGAGGCCGAGCTGATGTGGATGTACTGGCCGGTGCGGTCCTGGAACAGCTCGACCGCCGCGGAGGCGTCCCTGGCGTCGAAGCCGAGGAAGTCGACCACGCAGTCGAAGGTCTCACCGTCGAGGGCGCCGCGCAGGGAGCCGGCGTCGCCGACGTCGGCGATGATGGAGGTGACGCCCTCCGGCAGGGGCCGGCGCCCGGCCGTGCGTCCCCGGTTGAGGACGCTCACGTCCTGGCCCCGGCGCACCGACTCGGCCACGCAGGCCGAGCTGATCGTGCCGGTGCCCCCGATATAGAGGACCTTCATGCCGGACTCCCGCTCTGTGGGATCGCGGCCGGCCCCGCGGCCTCCCCGCGTCCAAGGCCTCGAACCCGTTCGCCGCGACGCCGGTCAGCCGGTCGTCGTCGCGGACACCGATCTCCTCCGGCGGCTCGGCGAGGGAACGCTCTGGATCGGTGTGTACCGAATGGCACCGGTGGCTCCTTCGAGCAGAGCGGTCAGAGAGACGACGGCCGATGTGGTTGGAGAACTTTCGGAAACTGCCCGAAACATCGACGGCACGATGCCTCAACGTAGAACGCCCGGTCGGCGAACGTCAAGGGCGGTGACCTCGGCGAAACGCCAGGAGGACGGCGGTCCCGGCGGTGTCGGCCCGGCCACGCGTGACGTTACGCCGCGCCCGCAGTTTCGAGGAACTTTCGATCGGAGGCCGGTCGCGTCGTCCGCCGATTGAGGCCCGTACGCCTCTGCGGAAGCACCCGCGTGACGGCGCACAAGCGAAGCGCCGGGCCCGAATCGGGCCCGGCGCTTTGTGAGAGCGGCTCAGGCGGCGTTCCGCGCCGGCCGCGGCCCCGGGAGGGCGCCGCGGCCGGCGCGGAACCGGCGGTTCAGTGTCCGGTCACCGTGAAACGGCCGGTGAGCGGGCCCAGGACGACCGTGTAGGCGCCCGGTGCGCTGCGGCGCACCTCGAAGGACAGGCGCACGGCCGCTCCGGCCCGCACCTGGACGGTCTGGCGCCGTTCCACCTGGTCACCGACCCGCAGGACGGCGTCGTAGCCGCCCGTCTTCTCGCCGACGTTCTTCACCCACGCGCTGACCCGCACCGGGCGTCCGGGCCGCACGGCGTCCGGGCTCACCTCCAGCTCGCCGAGCGCGAAGCGCGGCTCGGGGCCGGGAGTGCGGTCGCGGACGAACACGTCGGAGTGCCGGTTGGTGTCGCCCTCGACCAGGTTCGCCGAGGAGCTCTGGAAGGCGACGTAGCGCCCGTTCCCGCTGATCGACGGCACCTCGCTGGAGCCGTCGCCCTCCACGCCCTTCGGGCCCGTCGAGACCCGCTGGGTCGTACCGGCCTTCAGGTCGCGCACGAACACGTCGGTGCGCCCGTTGACGTCCGGGCCGGCGAGGTTGGCCGCGTAGCTGTAGAACACCACCGTCTGCCCGTCGGCGCCGGGGGAGGGGGCGAAGGACCAGTCGTCGCCCGGGCTCCCGTCGGAGGCCGCCGACACCAGCGCGTTCGTGCGGGCCTGCCGGTCGTAGCGGTAGATCTGCCACCCCTTCGGCCCGGCGCCGATGTAGACCACCATGCGGCCGTCCGCGCTGATCTTCGGGCTGCTCGGCTCGACGCCCTCGGGAGTGGTGAGCGCCTCGGTCGTGCCGGCCTGCCGGTCGCGGACGAACAGGTTGGTGCTCCCGTCGTCCTGGCCCGGCACCAGGTTCGTGGCGTTGCTCTCGAACGCGACGAACCTGCCGTCCGCGCTGATGGTCTGCTCGCGCGAGTTGCCGTCGCCCTGGGCGCCGCCCGGGCCCACCGAGACGCGCTCGGTCGTGCCGGCCTGCCGGTCGCGGACGAAGACGTCGGTGCGGCCGTTGGTGTCCCCGGCGACCAGGTTCGTCGCGTCGCTGTTGAAGACGGCGAAGCGGCCGTCGGAGCTGAACGCCGGCTGCGAGGACAGCCCGTCGCTCAGCGCGCCGCCCGGCCCGACCGAGATCAGCTCGGTCCTGCCGGACTGCCGGTCGTGCGCGAAGGCGTCGGTCTGCCCGTTGGTGTCGCCGGGCACCAGGTTGGTCGCCCCGCTGCTGAACCCGACGTACCTGGCGTCACCGCTGAGGGTCGGGGTCAGGGAGAAGGCGTCCGCCTGGGTTCCGTCGGAGGCCACCGACACCCGCTCGATCGCCCCGGTGCGCAGGTCGGTGACGAAGACGTCCAGGTCGTCGTTGGTGTCGCCGGGGACGAGGTTTCCGGCCACGCTGGCGAAGGTCACGGCGCTGCCGTCGTCGCTCAGCTGCGGCCACCAGCTCTCGTTGTCGCCCTGGTGACCGTCGACGCTCAGGGAGACGCGCTGGGTGTCGGGCGAGCGGGGCAGGGCGATGTCGGCCCGCGCCTGGCCCTTGCCGCGCACGGTGACCCGCTGCGGGTCCGACCGGGACACGCCCGGGGCCACCGCGGCGATCCGGTAGTCGCCCTCCGGTACCTCGGAGATGGTGTAGGCGCCGTTGAGGCCGGTCGTGGCCGCCAGGGTGTCGGGCACGCCGAGCACGGTGACCGTCGCGCCCGGAACGGTCGAGCCGGTCGGGCCGTACACCACCCGGCCGGTGATCTTGCCGCGGGGGGTCTGCTCGAGCGCCGTGCGCAGGTCGGTCATGCGGTCCGCCTGGACGCGGACGCGGGTCGTGGCCGGCTTGTAGCCGAAGCGGGTCAGCGTGAGGTCGTAGGACCCGGGAGCGAGCCGCATCTCGAAGCGGCCCTGCGCGTCGGTGGTGACGGCCCGGCCGTCGCCCGCCCGGGTGACGGTGACGCCCGCGAGCGGCTCGCGGGTCTTGCCGTCGGTGACCGTGCCGCGCACGCCGCTGGTCAGGGCGGCCTCGGCGACGGCGGCGTAGGCGTCGATCCGCCCGGCGCCGTAGCGGGCGTTGGGGCGCTCGCCGTAACGCTCGTCGTCGAGCGAGGTGCCGGCCAGGATGTCCAGGGCCTGGTCCACGGTGAGTTCGGGACGGGCCTGCAGCATGAGCGCGACCGTGCCGGAGACGTGCGGGGTCGCCATCGAGGTGCCGCTGAGCGTGCCGTACTCGCCGCCGGGGAGGGCCGAGAGCACGTCGACGCCGGGCGCCGAGACGTCGGGGACGATGTAGGAGTCGGGCCAGTCGCCGGGCGCGTCGACCCAGTCGTCCCGCCTGACCGTGCCACCGCAGGAGAAGTCCGGCACGCTGTCGTCGGCGTCGGTCGCGCCGACCGACACCGACTCGTACACGTTGCCGGGGCTGCTCGACCCGCCGGGCAGGCATTCGTTGCCGATGGCGAAGGACGGGAAGGCTCCGGCCCGGTAGATGTTCCTGGCCGGCTCGATCATCTCGTCGGAGTAGCCCTCGCCTCCCAGCGACATGCTGACGACGTCGGCGGGCTTGCCGGCCGGGCGGCCGTGGGCGTCGTAGGGGGCGATCGCCCACTGCATGCCGGCGATGACCTGGGCGAGCGTGCCGTTGCCGCCGGGAATGACCAGGCCGGCCATCAGGCTGACGCCGGGCGCCACGCCGATTCGCGTGCCCGAGGCGTCACCGCCGGCGATCGTGCCGGCGACGTGGGTGCCGTGGTAGGAGCTGTCGTGCGGCGTGGAGGCCACCGGGGTGCCGTCCGGGGCGAACTCGATCCAGCCGCCGGGGTAGGCGGGGTCGGCGGCGTCGTCGGTGGCGAGCTTGCCGGTGAGATCCGGGTGGGAGACGTCGATGCCGGTGTCCAGGATCGCGACGCGCACGCCCTTGCCGGTCAGCCCGCGCTCGCTCTCCACCCGGTCGGCGCCGATCTTGGCGATGCCCCACGTGGGCTCGCCCGCCTTGGCGGCCCGGCGCGCGGCGGCGGGCTTGGCGGGCCCGGTCTCGGGGGCCTTCAGCTCGAAGTTGGGGATGACGCGCTCGACCAGGGGCAGCGCCGCGACCGCGTCCAGCGTCGCCGGCGTGGCCCGGATGAGGACCATGTTCTTCAGCCAGAAGGTGTTGACGACCTGATCACCTTGCGACTTGATCAGTCGCACGACCGGGGCCTGCATGGACGCGGCCGTGCCGGCCAGGCCCTCACGCACCTCCGCCGGGCCGGAGGCGTCCGGCGGCAGGTCCGGGCGGGCGCCCAGCACGACGACCGCCTCGATGCGGCCGTCGGAGCGCAGCCGCGCGTTCTTCATCTGTTCGGCCAGCTCAGGGGCGATCTTCCCCCGGTGGGCCGGCGCGCCCGGCGGGTCGGCCGCCATCGCCGGGCGCGCCGGCAGGGCGGCGGCGACCGCTCCCAGCAGCACCAGCACGGCGAGGATGAGGCGGTGCCCGCGATTTCGCAGGGCGGACGACGACATGGGGGGCTCCTTGCAAGAATCTAGGACAAATCTGACGAGCATGAACGCTGGCATCAGTCGTCATCCGCTGACAAGCTGAGCGAACGGCGAGTTCCCGTCAGGTGGCGGGAAGACGACAAGGCGCAGGCGGCGCCGTTTCCCCGAGGTGACGGGGAGGTTTCGCGAGGAGAACGGGCGTGCTCGAGGCGATCGGACTGAGCCGGCAGGACGAGATGGTGTACGACGCGCTCGTCCGCCGGACGCGGGCGACGCTGACCGAGCTGGTCCACGACTGCCACCTGCCGGTCGCGGGCGCCCGCCGCGCCCTGCGCACGCTCGTCGACCTGGGCCTGGCCACCCGCTCGGCCGGGCGCCCCGTCCGCTACGTCGCCGTCTCGCCCGACAGCGGGCTGGAGGCCGTCCTGCGCGAGCGCGAGGCCGGATTGCACGACGTGCGGCTGCACATCCGCACGCTGATGAAGATGTACCGGGCGGGCGCCCGGTTCGCCCACCCCGGCGAGCTGATCGAGGTGGTCTCCGGGCGCGACGAGGTCAACCACCGCTGGGTGCAGATGCAGCAGAACACCAGCGTGCAGATGCGCGGCTTCGACCGCCCGCCCTACGCCGCCCCGCAGGGCCACACCGAGTCCAACCACGTCGAGCTCGCCCTGCTCAAGCGCGGGGTGAAGTACCGCGTCATCTACGACAAGAGCGCGCTGGAGCTCCCCGGCTGGCTGGAGGACGTCACGACCGGCATGCGCCACGGCGAGCAGGCCAGGATCGCCGCCGACCTGCCCATGAAGCTGGCGATCTCCGACGACCGGCTGGCCATGCTCCCGTTGATGCGGCCCGGCGACGAGGCGCTCACCGCCTCCTACCTCATCCACCCCTCGCCGCTGCTGGACGCGCTGGTCGCGCTCTTCGAGGCCACCTGGGCGCGCAGCGTTCCCGTCCAGCACACCGGGCCGGCGACGCAGGAGCTGTCGGAGGAGGAGGCGCGGCTGCTGACCCTGCTCGCCGCCGGCGCCACCGACCAGGCCGCCGGCCGGGTCCTCGGCTGGAGCGAGCGCACCGTCCAGCGCCACGTGACCAAGCTGATGCGGCGCGTCGGGGCCCGGACCCGCTTCCAGATCGCCATGGAGGCCACCCGCCGCGGCTGGATCTGACCCCGCGCAGGTCACCGAGGCCGCCACCGAGGGCGCGGCCGCGCATATCGACCGGCCGTCCGGGGAACGCGGCCGCTATGGACGGGACCGGCGGCGCCCGGGATGATCGTCGGAAGGCGGCGCGGCGCCCCGCGCGAGGAGCCGGCCGGGCTCGAGTGGGCGAGGCGAGAGGTGCGACCTGCCATGACGAGGCCGAACTGGGCGGACTACCAGTACGAGATCTACCTCAACGGCATGGCCGGGACGCGGCCCCGGCTGCCGACCGACCTCACCCGGCTGGAGGAGCTCGCCGAAGGCACGCTCGGCCCGGGCCCGTACGGCTACGTGGCCGGCAGCGCGGGCGACGGCAGCACCGCCCGCGCCAACCGGGCCGCGCTCGACCGGTGGCGCATCGTGCCGCGCGTGCTCCGGGACGTCCACGAGCGCGACCTGTCGGTGGAGGTGCTGGGACGGCGCATCCCCGCGCCGCTCGCCCTCGCCCCGGTCGGCGTGATGTCGGTCATGCACGCCGACGCCGAGACGGCGGCCGCGCGCGCCGCCGCCGCCCGGGAGGTGCCCTTCATCCTGTCCTCGGCCTCCAGCACCCCGATGGAACAGGTCGCCGAGGCGATGGGCGACGCCGAGCGGTGGTTCCAGCTCTACTGGCCGAAGGACCCCGAGGTGGCCGGCAGCTTCCTCGCCAGGGCCCGGGCGGCCGGGTACACCGTGCTGTTCGTGACGCTGGACACCCCGATGCTGGGATGGCGCCCCCGCGACCTCGACCATGCCTACCTCCCCTTCCTGCACGGCGTGGGCACCGCCAACTACTTCACCGACCCCGCCTTCCGGCAGGGCCTCGCCAAACCGGTGCACGAGGATCCCGAAGGAGCCGTCCGGCATTTCCTCGGCCTGTTCGGCGACCCCGCCAAGACCTGGCCCGACCTCGCGTTCCTGCGCGAGCGCTGGGACGGGCCGATCGTGCTCAAGGGCGTGCTGCACCCCGACGACGCCCGCCGCGCCGCCGACGCGGGCGTGGACGGCGTGGTCGTCTCCAACCACGGCGGGCGCCAGGTGGCCGGGTCCGTCGGCGCCGCCGACGCCCTGCCCCGCGTCGTCCAGGCGGCAGGCGACCGGCTCACCGTCCTGTTCGACAGCGGGGTGCGCGGCGGGGCCGACGTCTACAAGGCCCTCGCGCTGGGCGCGAGCACGGTGCTGCTCGGCCGCCCGTACGCCTACGGGCTCGCCCTGGAGGGGCAGGCGGGCGTCGACCACGTCATCCGCTGCGTGCTGGCCGAACTGGACCTGGCCCTGGCGCTGTCCGGGCACACCGGCCCGGGTTCGCTGGCCCCTAGCGACCTGGTGAGGGAGTCCCCGTGACCGCCGGGGAGAACGCCGTCTTCTGACGCGGGCGCCGCTCGCGCGGTTCGTCGTCGGTGCGACCTGGCATTGTGGACGGATGGGTTTCGAGGGCTTCCCCGACGAGGGGTTGATGTTCTACGAGGGCTTGGAGGCGGACAACTCCAAGGCGTACTGGATGGAGCGCAAGGGGGTGTACGAGGCGGCGGTGAAGGAGCCGATGCAGGCGCTGATGGAGGAGCTGGCGGGGGAGTTCGGGCCCGGGAGCCTGTTCCGGCCGTACCGCGACGTGCGGTTCGCCAAGGACAAGTCGCCGTACAAGACCCATCAGGGCGCCTACGTGCGGGCGGGCGGGGAAGGCATCGGGTACTACGTGCAGCTCGACGCCGACGGCCTGTACACCGCCGCGGGATGGTTCTCCCCCGCGCCGGACCAGGTGGAGCGGTTCCGCGCGGCCGTGGACGACGACAAGGCGGGCGCGCTGCTGGAGGAGATCCTCCACGGGCTCGGCGCCGCGGGCATGGCGATCGAGGGCGACCGGCTCAAGACCCGCCCGCGCGGGGTCGACCCCGGCCATCCCCGCCTGCACCTGTTGCGGCACCGCTCGCTCCACGTCGGCCAACGCCGGCCGCCGGAGGACTGGCTGCACACCCCTGAGGCGCTCGACCGTGTGCGGACGACCTGGCGGTCGCTCGGTCCGCTGGTCGACTGGCTGGCCACGCACGTCCGGCCGTCGGAACAGCCGCTGCGCCGCAGGTGAGAGCGGGGATGGCGCCGGCTCGGCGGCGGGGCCGCGGCGGTGATGGCGGGACGTCGCCGCGGCGCTTCGCCGGTGGCGGCGGGATCCGGGGTGATCTCACACTAGAAACCTTCCTTTTAGTGACAAACTGCACATCATGGGATGATTGGGATTATTCGCTCAGAGGGGCGGGTTGAGCCGGGCGTAACACGCAGGAAACGTCCAGGTCCGGAGACACCGGACGGACGTGCGTGTCGAGGAGAAGATCATGAACACGATCGCTCGGCGCATTGCCACCGCGATGACCGCCCTCACCATCACGGGCGGTGCCCTGCTCGCCTCCGGCGGCGCGGCCTCGGCGGCGGTACAGACCGGTGTGACCCAGAGCGATACCGTCGCCGATCGCGGCCACGGTGAGCACGGGCACGGCAGCCGTCACCTCTGGGACGGCCACCGGTGGTGGCACCGGTACACCGGCCACGGTGACTGGTACAGCACGGACCACGGCAGGCACTACCGCTTCGACGGGCACCGCTTCTACAAGTGGAGCGACGGCAAGTGGAAGTCGCTGTCGTCCGACTACGCCAAGCACCACGGGTTCGACCGCGGGGACTTCCCCCGTGACCGGCACCACCACGGCCACTCCGGCCACGATCACGGTCACTCCGGCCACCACCACGGGCACTCCGGCCACGACGGCCGCTGATCACCGTGAGGTGACCGGACCGCGATCGGAGGCGCCGCCGTTCACGGTGGCCACGCCCCGATAGCGGGCCGGTGAGCGGGAAGCGGCGCACGGTGCGGTGCCGGCGGCCGGGGAGACCCCCACGGCCCCGCGCCCGCCACCGGCGCCCTTCCCTCCACCACGCCGCGTCCCGCCGAGCGGATCACCCACGCTGTCACCCGCCCCATCCGCTTTTCCGGTCATCGATCCGGCGCGGTGCGGTAGAACTCGGCTGCGGTGAAGGCGGCGGGGACGCCGAGTTCGGCGGCCACCGCGGTGATCGCGGTGGCGCCGACGGCGAGGTCGGCCTGGCCGTCGGTGGCGAAGTACGGCGCGATGAACGCCTCGTAGTGGGCTCGGGCCTCCTCCGCGGTGTGCCGGCCGAGAAATGCCCGGATGTGCCGCACCGTGGTGTCGGGATCTTCGTGAACCACCCGCAGGGCGCGCCGGTGGGCTCGTACGACGGCCTGGACCGCAGGATCGTCCGGCCGGATGAAGCCGGGGTCGACGGCCACGCCTACGGTGGGGATCTGGAAGAGGTCGCCGACCCAGGCCAGCACCCGCCAGCCGTGCTCGGCGGCCACCGCCTCCGGTGCCATGGTGCTGCCGACCAGGGCGGCGTCGATCGTGCCGTCGTGCAGCCGGCGCAGGTCCATGCCGTAGTCGCCGGGTGGGCGGACGACGGTGTGGACGTCGCGGTCCGGGTCGAGGCCGGCCCGGCGCAGCACGATCCGGGCGAAGCACCCGGGCGCGGTCCGGGGGCCGTGTACCGCCAGCGTCCGGCCGGCCAGGTCGGCCAGGGAGGTCAGGCCGACGCGCGCGAGGAACCAGAACAGCGGGCGGTGGGTGTTGACACTGAGTGCGACCCAGGGGGTGCCGTCGGACAGCCGGGACAGCAGTGCCCTGCCGAGCCCGATGGTGGCGCCGCGGCGCAGCCGTTCCTCCTCCCAGGAGCAGCCGTCGCGCAGCGCGACATGGACGCCCTCGTCGGCGTAGTAGCCCTGCTGGTCGGCGATGTAGGCGACCAGCTCCTCGTGCAGGCCCCGCCCGACGTAGGCCAGATCGATCGTGTACATGAACGTCGTCCCTTGATCGTGCCATGCCACGCGCCCGCGCGGCGGATCATGGTGCTCGAGGTGACGGTGTGCGGAATGCCGTCCTGCCGTGAGCCGGACCGGGGCCGGCATGGCTCCGTGTGCGCGGGCCGGCGGGGCGTCAGTACATGGACATCCCGCCGTTGACCGCGGCCGTGGTGCCGGTCATGAAGGCGTTCTCCTCGCCGGCGTAGAAAGCGACCGCCTGGGCGACGTCGGCCGGGTGTGCCAGGCGGCCCAGGGGGGTGGCGGCCACCTGCCGCCGCTTCTGCTCCTCGCCCATCACGTTCGCCATGCGGGTGTCCTCCACCGGGCCGGGCTCGACGACGTTGACCGTGATGCCCTGCGGGCCCAGCTCCTGGGCGAGATACCGGGCGAACTGCGCCAGTGCGGCCTTGGCCGTGCCCAGTGCGATCATGCCCTCCCGGGGGCGGCGGCTGAGGCCGGTGCCGAGATAGACGATGCGTCCCCAGCTTTGTTCCATCATGGCGGGCAGAACGGCCTTGGTCACCACGAACGCCGCACGCATCTCGTCGTCGAGCTTGCCGCCCAGTTCGTCCCACGTCATGTCCTGGAACGGCTTGATCGCATACGGGGTGAGCGCGTTGTGCACGAGCACGTCGATGCCGCCCCATGCCTCCTGGACCCGCACGATCATGCTCTCGACCGCCGCCGTCTCGCGCACGTCGGCCCGCACGGCCATGGCCTCGCCGCCCGCGGCCTCGATGCCGGCCACGACCTCGCCGGCCGCCGTGACGCTGCGGAGGTAGTTGACCACGACGCGCATTCCTCGTGCGGCCAGAAGGTGCGCGGTGGCGGCACCGATCCCGCTGCTCGCCCCTGTCACCAATGCCACCCTGCTGGTCGCCCTGGTCACGGGCCACCTCCTGCCTCACCTGGGACAACTCGTCGAGTCGCTGGTGGGCCACTGCGTTCGGCCGGCGTCGCTCCGCTCCGCGGCGAGCCTCGCGTGCCTGCCACGGCCTTCGACGAACCTCTCACAGCGCACATACCGGACACCTACTGCTGTGCCCGTCTGACTACGCCGTAACCCGCCGGGGCTCGTGTCCCGCTCATCCGCCCGCGGGAGGAGCTGCGGGCAGGCGGGCCGCGATGCCGTCCAGGAGGAAGTCCAGGCCCATGGCGAACTGTTCCTCGGGCCCGGCGCCCGAGGGCCGGGCCAGCCAGGCGGTCAGGTGGGGCAGGCGGCCGTCCGCGGCGGCCAGATCGTGCAGCGTGGCGATGGCGGCGTACAGGCGCGCGCCGTCGTCCAGCCCGTAGCGCCGCTCGAACCGGGCCTCGGTGTCCTGCTGGAGGCCGCTGCCGAACACGTGCCGGTCGAGCAGCGCGGCGTACGTCATCGCCTCGGCGACGCTCGCGCCCCGCCGGACCAGCACGGCGAGCATGAACTCCAGCCTGCGCATGACGTGCGGCCCGGCCGGGGGACGGGTGTGCACGAGCAGCGCGCACCACGGGTGGCGCCGGATCACCCGCCAGGTGTCCACAGAGACGGCGCGCAGGTCGGCCCGCCAGTCGTCGCCCGGTTTCTCGGGCAGCGGGACCTGCGCCGCGGCCGCGTCCAGCATCAGATCGACGAGGCCTTCTTTGCTGTGCACGTAGCGGTAGAGCGCCATCGGCGTACAGGGGCCGAGTCGCGCGGCGACCGCCTTCATCGTCATGGCCTCCAACCCCTGCTCGTCGGCGATGCCGATGGCGGCGGCCACGATCTCCTCCCGGCCGAGGGCGCGCTGGCGCGGCGGGGGCGGCGGCTGGGTCCAGATCAGGTCGATCGGGCCGGGGGCTGTCTCTCGCACAGGCCTGAGTATACGCTATAAACTCCAGGTATATGACGTAAACTTTCTTCGCGAGAGGTGCTCCGGATGTCCGAGACCAGCCCCGCCACCAGCGCGTACGACCCGCACGACATCCGGCTGGGTGTCGTCCGCGGCATCAGCTACGGCCTGTTCGGTCCGGCCGACGCGTTCGTTCCCCAGGCCCGTGCGCTCGGCGCGGGGCTCGTGCGCTGCTACGTGTACTGGGGGCAGGTCGAACCCGAGCCCGGCCGCTTCACCTGGACGGCGGTGGACGCGCTGCTCGACCAGCTCGACGGCGACGAGGAGGTCTGGATCACGCTGTGCTCCAGCTCCCCGTGGGCGACCCGGGAGGCGACCGACTTCCTGCCCCCCTCGCCCGCGCGCGACCTGTCGGCCTACGCCCGGTTCGTCCGCGAGGTCGTGCGCCGCTGCGCCGGCCGGGTGCGCTACTGGCAGTGCGACAACGAGCCGAGCAACACCGGCCTGCTGTGGGCCGGCACGGCGGAGGAGTACGTCACCCAGCTCCAGGCCATGTACGCGGCGGTCAAGCAGGCCGACCCCGGGGCCGTCGTCGTGCTCGGCGGCTGTGGGTACGACGTGCTGAGCGCCGAGGAGGGCGGTGAGCCGCGGCGGTTCTTCGAGCACGTGACCCGCGCGGGCCGCGACGCCTTCGACGTGTTCGACGTCCACCTGTACGGGGAGGCGGCCCGGGTCCCCGGGCACCTCGCCACCGCGGGCGAGCTGATGCGCGCCCACGGCTATCTCAAGCCGATCGTGGCCGGCGAGTACGCGGCGCCCATCCCGTTCGAGTTCCCCGAGGTCGGGGCCGTCATGTACCAGGCGCTGGCCGAGGCCTTCGCGCAGGCGCCGCGCACGCAGAGCACGGCCGAGCTCGCCGAGCGCGAGCAGGGCGGCACCCCCGAGCGGCGCGCGATGACGGCGCTGTACGAGCGCATGCCCGAGCTGCCGCCCAAGCTGCAGATGTTCATGGAAGGGTGTCCCGGCGAGCTGGAGGCCAAGCGCCACCGCGTCAACCGCCGCCAGCTCGTCATGGGCACCGTGCTGGCACTGGCCGAAGGCGTGCGCCGGACGGCGTACTGGAACCTCGCGCCGGAGGTCGCCGCGCCGGTGGGCCCCCGCCAGGTGATGCACCTGATGTTCGGCAAGCTCGCCCTGATGGAGTACAAGGGTGCCGACCTGGCCGTGCGCCGTCCGGCGGGGGACGCCTTCGCGCTGATGGCCGAGCGCCTCGCCGGAGTGCGCGGTGTGCGGCGGGCCGAGATCGCCGGCCTGCCCGCCGGCGTGCGGGCGTTCGAGGCCGACCGCGGCGGGCGGGGGCCGCTGCTGGTGCTCTGGGACGAGCGCGACATGTTCGACGGCGAGGACGAGCCGCCGGTCACCGTCACCCTGCCCTGGTCCGCCCCGACGGCGACCGCCGTGGACGCGCTGGGCGGCCGCCCCGTCACCGAGGCCGGCGACAAGACCTTGCGCCTGCCGGTGTCGCTCACCCCCGTCTTCCTCACCGCCTGAATCACCCGGCGCCCCGCGGTGGACCGGACCGCAGGGCCGAGGGGCGATCTGAAGGGGAGGGGGAGCCGCGATGGCCGGGGTGCCGGTCGCGGCGCGGCGGCTCGGGTCAGCCGGGGCGGTGGAGGGTGAAGTCGTCGAAGGACACCATGAGGGACCCGCCGCCGGACTCCGGCACCTCGGCCGTCAGGCCGACCTGGCTGTGCGGCCCCTCAGGCGGCGCCTGCGCGTCGAGGACGTCGAACAGCCGGTCGCCGTCTACCCACATGCAGACCCGCGTGGCGGCGCCCTCCCGCCGGCATGACGCCTGTACGTGCACATCGTGTCCCACCCGCGGCGCCGCCACCGGCACGGGGGGCGCCACGTCCAGGCGGGTGCCCGAGACGGTGCGCACGACCCGCGCGGCGCCGTCGAGGCCGAGCAGGAAGGTGTACCCGTTGGGCACGTCCTCGTCCCATCGGCACACCAGGCCGAACCCGCCTCGTCCGCCCGTCGCCTCCCGCACCCGCGCCGTCACGCCGGCCATCACGCCGGGGTCGGCGGCCGTCTGGGCCCGCTCCTTGGGCGGGACCGGCGACAGGGCCAGGCCGCGCGGGTCGGTCGCGTCGGCGAGGATGGTGTAGACCCCGCGGGCGATCTCGTACCCGTGGGTCAGCCGGTCGGCCCCCCGCGCGCCGGGCTGGAAGTCGTAGCCGTCCCAGTTGCCGCGCGTATCGAAGTCGTCCTGGTAGAGCAGCGTGCCCTCCGCGGGCGCCCGGCCGCCGGAGCCGGAGGCCAGCGAGCGCACCAGCACGACCGCCATCGGGACCAGCACCACCAGCCCGGCGGCGGCCACCCGCACGAGCAACCGCCGCGACCGGCGCCCGCCGGAGCCGCCCGGGCCGCCGGAGCCGCCCGGGCCGCCGGAGCCGCCCGGGCCACCCGCGCCGACCGCGCCGACCGGGCCGCCCGGGCCGGGGGCGTCGGACGGCACCGCGCCGGGCCGCCGTCCCGGGCCGGCGTCCGGCCCGGTGAACGCCCGGGTCGCCGCCGGGGAGCCGGCGGGACGGGGCCGCTGCGAGCCGTCAGCGGGACGGGTCGTCTCCGGGTCATCGAGGAGGCCGGCCTCGCGGGTCGTCCGGGGGCCGTCGAGCGGGCGGGTTCCGGCGGGCGAGGCGGACCGGGCCGGCGACGTGGGCGGGGCCGGCGACGCGGGTGAACCAGGGAGGGCGGAGTCGGCTCCGCTGGGCCGGGTGTCGTCCATGTCGTGGCCGGTGAGGGCGCGCAGCACCTGCTCGGCGGCGGGCCGGGCGGCGGGGTCCTTGGCCAGGCAGGCCAGCAGCGCCGGGCGCAGCTCGTCCGGCACGCCCGACATGTCGGGCTCGCGGGTGGAGACCGCGACCAGCAGCGCGGGCACCGTCGCCGCCGAGAAGGGCAGGTGCCCCGTGGCGGCGTACACCATCGTGCAGGCCCAGCCGAACAGGTCGGACGCGGTGCCGGGCGGGTGCCCGGCGAGCTGCTCCGGGGCGATGTAGGCGGGCGTGCCGATCAGCCCGGAGGCGGTGGTGGCGTGGTCCAGCGCGCGGGCGATGCCGAAGTCGATCACCACCGGTCCCTCGGGGCCGAGGATCACGTTGGCCGGCTTGAAGTCGCGGTGCACCACACCAGCCCGGTGGATCGCGGCCAGCGCGGTGAGCGTGGCGACCGCCAGCCGCTGCAGCCCGCTGCCGGAGCGCGGCCCGTCGCGCGCCACCGCCTCCGCCAGGGACACCCCGGGGATGTACTCGCTGACCACGAAGGGGCGGCCGTTGACCGTGCCGACGTCCAGCACCCGCGCGGTGCAGAACGCCGCGACCCGCCGCGCCGTCTCGACCTCCCGCACGAACCGCCGCCTGCTCTCGGCGTCGCCCGCGGCCCTGGTGTGCAGCACCTTGACCGCCACCTCGGGCCCGGCGGCGCGGACGGGTCCGGCCTCCTCGGCCCGTCCAAGGTAGACGGTGCCCTGGCCGCCCTCTCCGAGCACCGCGCTCAGCAGATAGCGGCCGACGCGCTCGGGATCTCCCGGTTCAAGGCCACGCCCGCGCACGGCCCACCTCTTCGGTCGTCTCGGCATTCGGGGTGCGAGGGCTCACGATAGGGCCTGCCGGCCGGTCGGTGAAGTGCCGTCGCCCATCCGGTCCGGCACGGCCGCGGCGACGCCGGTCCCGGGCGCTCGCGAGCGCCCGGACGGCAGGCGTTCAGAGGCAGGGGAGGCCGAGCTGGGTCAGCATCTCGAGCTGGTCGTAGTAGACCCGCTGACTGGCGATCAGGCCGTCCTCCATGGTGCGGACGTCACAGCCGCGGACGGCGACGCGCCGGCCGGTCGGCTCGGCGACGTGGCCGGTGGGCAGGAGAAGAGGGCCGGTGTGGGTGCTGGTGAGCGTCCACTCGGTGACCACCATGTCGCCGCACGCGCCCTTGTCGTGGAGCGTCACCCTGATGTCGGGGAACGCCTCGTGGTAGAGGGCGAAGTAGGAGGCGATCTCCTCGTGGCCCTCGGCGACGCCACCAGGGCAGACGTAGGTGGCGCGCCGGTCGAACAGCCGCGTCGCCGAGGCGAAGTCGGCGGTGTTGAACGCGGTCACCAGCTCGTCGGTGGGTTCACGGTCGTCGGACACCGTCGGGCTCCTTGCGTGGGGTGATGCGCCGGCGTCAGGGGGCGCCGGTCGTGGGGAGGCGGCACGTGGCCGTGCGGCCGTGGTACGGGCCGCCGCGGGGGCGTCGCGACGCTCAGGCGCGCCAGGCGGGGGTCTGGGGCAGGGCGCCGAACCCGGCCACGCCGGGCGGGTCCCCGCTGGTGGGCGGAGAGGAGTCGCCCATGTCCAGCAGGGGCAGGTCCAGGACGAAACGCGCGCCGCGTGGGGAGTCCTCGACGCGCAGCGTGCCGTCGTGGCCGTGGGCGATGTCGCGCGAGATGGCCAGGCCGAGCCCGCTGCCGCCGGGTTCGAGGCGCCGCCCGTCCTCCAGGCGCACAAAGCGCTCGAACACCCGCTCGCGATCCTGGTGCGCGATGCCGTCGCCGTCGTCGGTCACGGCGACCACGGCCCGGTCACCCTGGTGGCCGACGGTGACCTCGACCTTGCCGTGGGCGTGGCGCCGGGCATTGGCCAGCAGGTTGTCCAGCACGCGGACGAGCTGGATGCGGTTGCCGTGGACGGTGATGTCGCCTTGGGCGCGGACGCAGATCGGCACGCCGTCGGCCGGAAGGGTCGCGATGGCCTCCCGCACGAGCATCGCCAGGTCGACCGGCTCGTGCTGGGCCGGGGTGCCCGAGCGGAGCCTGGCCAGCACCAGCAGGTCCTCGACGATCGTCTCCAGCCGCTGGGTGAGCGTGAGGGCGTCGCGGATGGTCTGCCGGGGGTCGACGTCGCCGGGGTAGAGCACCGCCTCCTCCAGCCGGGCGCGCAGCCCGGTGAGGGGCGTCCTGAGCTCGTGGGAGGTGGTGGAGGCGAACCGGCGCTGCTGCCTCACCGCCTCCTCCAGCCGGGCCAGGGTCTGGTTGGCGGTGCGGGCGAGCAGCGCGTACTCGGTGCGGCCGGGCGGTTCGGGCACCCGCATGCTCAGGTCGCTCACCGTGATGTCGGCCATGGTCGCGCGGATCGCCGCGACCGGGCGCAGGGCGCGGCCGCCGACCCACCAGTTGCCCCAGGCGACCAGGGCGCTGGCCAGCAGCACACCGGTGGTGGTGACCAGCTCCAGGCGGTGACCGGCCAGGATGCTCGGCTGGGTCGTCCCGCTGTAGACGAAGTGGGACTCGCCGCCGAAGATCTCGCTGGTGTCGAGCGGGGGGAGGCGGATGACGGTGAACATCACGCAGCCGCCCTCCGGCCGGCACACGGTCCCGTCCTGGATGCGGTTGTCCTTCGGCGGGCGGATGGTGCCGAGGGGAGGACGACCGGCCGCGGCGGGGCTGGCCATGACCACGCGCCCGTGGTCGTCGACGAGCTGCAGCAGGTCGATGCGCCCCTCGGGCGCCGGCCGGGGGATCTGGCCGGGCGCCATGGAGCCGACCCAGTTGGTCGCGGTGCGTTGCGCGTCCCGGAAGACGCCGGCCTCTATCCTGTCGGTGACCAGGAAGTCGATGCCGGCGCCGATGATGGCGAGGAAGATCAGGCACGCGCTGCCGATGATGAGCGTGGACCGCGCCCGCATCGACGCCGGGAGAAGCGACAGCCGCCTGGCTTCCAAGAGGTGGCCTCCCTCACGTAATGTAAAAGCCCAGGTCAGGTCAACTTCGACGGTATCCGTCGAACTGCTGATCAAGCAATGAAGGCCCCATATCCACACCAAATACAGGCCTGCCCATTACCACCACCAGAACCGAACTTTCCCGGCGCGGCCGTCCAGGAGGAAGCCGGGACGGCGGTTCAAGCGAGCGACGACCGCGCCGGACCGGGCCGGCGGGCAGGGCGCCCCGGCGGGGCATTTCGCGGCGGGCATCTCGGCGACGACCACGTGCTCGGTGTCGGCATGCGCGCCGCCGCCCACCGCGCCGAGCCCGTATAGCGTCGGGCCGCCCGCCCCGGCGGTCAAGTCGCCGTCGGAGGCGCCGCCGTGGTGGAGCGCCCATGACCAGTCGGTTATGCCGAAGGTTCGAGCGATGTCCGGAATTCCGGCTCGATCGGCTCAGCGGGACCGCTGACAAGCGAACCGCGGAGCATCCCGGCGGGGGCCCTTCACGGAAGGGAGAACTGCGGCTAGCTTGCCGGGGAGCACCATCTCGGGAAGTCCTGTCACGGCACAAGGGAGAAGCTGAATGCGCATCACCCTCCGCGGGGGAACAGGCGTCGCCATGGCGATCGTCGCGCTCGTCCTGCCCATGGCGGCGGCCGGGCCCGCCGCCGCCGATCCCGATCCCGCGCGGCTCGCCCAGACCGCGAACGGGCCGGCGGTCAAGCGGCACCTGCAGAAGTTGCAGCAGATCGCCGACGCCAACGGCGGCACCCGGGCCGCGGGCACCCCCGGCCACGACGCCTCGCGCGACTACGTGGCGGGCGTGCTGAAGAAGGCCGGCTACAAGGTGACGATCCAGCCGTTCGAGTTCCCGTTCTTCAAGGAGAACTCCACGGCCCTGCTGGAGCAGATCTCGCCGGAGCCGAAGGTCTACGCCCCCACCCCGCCCAACGGCAGCGGGGTCGGCGAGTTCGCCACGATGACGTACTCCGGCTCCGGCGCGGTCACCGGAACCCTGCAGAACGTCGATTTGACCCTGCCGCCCGCGCCGTCGCCGAGTTCCACCTCCGGCTGCGAGGCGAGCGACTTCGCCGGGTTCACCCCCGGCAACATCGCCCTGCTCCAGCGCGGCACCTGCGACTTCCGGGTGAAGGCCCAGAACGCCCAGGCCGCCGGCGCGACCGCCGCGATCATCTTCAACGAGGGCCAGCCGGGCCGCACCGCCACCCTGCAGGGCACCCTCGGCACCCCGCTCACCATCCCGGTGGTCGGCGTGAGCTTCGCGGTGGGCCAGGAGCTCTCCTCGCCCGCCGGGACGGTCGTCCGGCTGAAGACCGACACCACCAGCGAGTACCGCACCACGCACAACGTCATCGCCGACTCCAAGTACGGCGACGCGAACAAGGTCGTGCAGTTCGGCGCCCACCTCGACAGCGTCGTGGCCGGGCCCGGCATCAACGACAACGGCTCGGGCAGCGCCGCGATCCTCGAGGTGGCCTCGGTGCTCGGCAAGATCCCGACGCGCAACAAGCTGCGGTTCTCGTTCTGGAGCGCCGAGGAGCTCGGGCTGCTCGGCTCCGAGCACTACGTCGCCTCGCTGGCCCCCGCGGAGCTGGCCAAGATCAAGCTGTACCTCAACTTCGACATGGTGGCCTCGCCGAACTACGCGCTGAAGATCTACGACGGTGACGACTCCGACGCCACGGGCGCGCCCGCCGGCCCGGCGGGGTCCGCGGAGATCGAGAAGCTCTTCGAGAAGTACTTCGACACCCTGCGCCAGGGGCACGTCGGCACCGACTTCGACGGCCGCTCCGACTACGGCCCGTTCATCGAGGCGGGCGTCCCGGCCGGCGGGCTGTTCACCGGCGCCGAGGGCGTCAAGACGGCCGACGAGCAGGCCAAGTTCGGCGGCACCGCGGGACAGCCTTACGACTCCTGCTACCACCAGGCCTGCGACACCGTCGCCAACATCAACGACAAGGCCCTCGCCCTGAACACCGGCGCCATCGCCACGGCCGCCGTCGTCTACGCCTTCAGCAGTGACCTGCCCGGCCCGGACACCCGTCCGGCCACCGCCGCCCGCAGGACCCTCGCGGCCCCGGCCACCGCCGATCACCTGCCCGCGGCCCGGTAACGCGCCGAGCGCGCCCGCGGCCGATCACCTGGCCCTGTCCCTCGCCGCGGTGAGGTGCCGTGCGACCGTCGCGGTCGCGGGCGCCTCACCGCCGCGAGCGGGTCACAGGCCGTAGGTCTCCAGCAGGCGCAGCCAGATCTCGCTGACGGTCGGGAACGTCGGGACCGCGTGCCACAGCCGGTCCAGCGGCACCTCGGCGGTGACGGCGATGGTCGCGGCGTGCAGCAGATCGGCGGCGCCGGGCCCGACGAAGGTCACCCCGAGCAGCACGCGGCGCTCGGTGTCCACCACGGCGCCGGCCCGGCCGCGGTAGCCGTCGCCGAGCAGGTAGGCGCCGGTCACCGCGCCCAGGTCGTACTCGACGGCGCGCACGGGGAAGCCCTCGGCGCGTGCCTGGGCCTCGGTGCGGCCCACCGCGCACACCTGCGGGTCGGTGAAGACCACCTGCGGCGCCCCGTAGGCGTCGGCGGTGTCGCGCAGTGAGGGCAGGTCGCCGCTCTCGCCCCTGGCGCGGGCCGCGATGACGTCGCCGCAGACGCGGGCCTGGTACTTGCCCATGTGGGTCAGCAGGGCGCGCCCGTTGATGTCGCCCACGGCGTACAGCCAGCCGCCCTGGACCCCGGTGGCGCGCATGCTGTCGTCCACCTCCACCACACGGTCGGCGGGCAGGCCGACCGACGCGAGGCCGAGGCCGTCCGTGGCGGGGCGGCGGCCGGTGGCCACCAGCAGCTCATCGGCCTCCACCGGCGGGCCCGAGGTCAGGTGCACGGTGACCGGCCCGCCGGGGACCGGCCGCTCGACCCGGACGACGCCGGTGCCGGTGCGCACCTCGATGCCCGAGGCGGCGAAGGACTCGGCGATTAGGTCGGAGGCGAACGGTTCCATGCGCGGCAGCAAGCGGTCGCCGCGCACCAGAATGGTCGTGCGGGCAGCGCCGAGTCCGTGCATGGCCTGGGCCATCTCGCAGGCGACCACGCCGCCGCCGATGACGGCCAGCCGTTCGGGGATGGCCTTGACGGCGGTGACCTCATGGCTGGTCCACGGCTCGGCCTCGGCCAGGCCCGGGACGGGCGGAACGGCCGCATAGCTGCCGGTGGCCAGCACGACCGCGTGCCGGGCCGTCAGGAGGCGCGACCCGCCCCCGGGCTCGGCCACCCGGACGCGCAGGGGCCCGTCCAGGCCGCCCCACCCCCGCACGAACGTGGCGGGCACCCCCTCGATCCAGCGCACCTGCCCGGCGTCGTCGTAGTGCGAGACGGCCTCGTCGCGGCGGGCCAGGACGGCGCCGGCGTCGATCGGGCCCACCTCCAGCCCGGGCATGCGGCGCACCTCGGCGGCCAGCTCCACCGGGCGCAGCAGTGCCTTGCTGGGCACGCAGGCCCAGTAGGCGCACTCGCCCCCGGCGAGGTCGCCCTCGACGATGGCCACGCTCAGGCCGCCGCGCCCGGCCCGTCCGGCGGCGTTCTCACCGGCGGGCCCTGCGCCGATCACGATCACATCGAACTCGTCCGGCACGGGTCCTCCCCTTTCCTGGTCGCGAGGGAGAAGACCATCATGCCCGCTCAGGAAGCCGGCGAGATCGGCAGGGTGCCGCCTCCCGCCGATCGATCACCGCGCCTGATTCCGAGGACCGGCAGACACGCGGCCACGCCGGCGAGTTCGACGTCATCGCGCCTGCCGGGGAGCCATCGCTCGCGTGTCAGCAGCCACCTGTTCAGTTCGGCGGGCTCGCCGCGCCGGGTGGCCCGGCCGCTTCCGTTGGGGCGGTAGCCCACTGCCGCCGAAACGCGGTTCGAGGCGTGGTTGTCGACGAAGGCCTCGCTCTCGGCCTCGTGGGCGCCGAGCCCTTCGAAGGCCAGATGCAGGACCGCCTGCCGCATCAGCTTGCCCAGGCCGCGCCCGCGCATCTCGGGGCTGAGCCACGAGAACGTGGTGACCGTGCCGTGCACGGAGAAGTCGACGCCGATCAGGTCCTGCATGCCGACCGGCTCGTCGTCGACGACCACGACGAAGTACAGCCGCCAGAAGCCGTCATCGACCCTTCCACGGCCGGTCCAGATCCTGCGCAGCCAGGACCACTCACGCTCGGGCCCATCCTTGTACAGCGACATCGGGTCGTCGAACGGCCACGGAGCCTGCGTGGCGACACCCTTGCGCACCGTCGGCACCAGGCGCTCCAGCAGTGCGTCCGTCGCCCCGAGCAGTGACAGCCCGGGCATGCGCACTCGCACGTTCAACGGCGGATATGACGACACGGTCTCCGCGGCGCTCGACATGGCTGGCACCGTAAGAGACGACACTTTCCACCGCAACCGATATATCGGACCTCAGGACACGGCCTAGGCGAGCCCCGGGCCGGTGAGGCGGCGCTCGCCGCCGGGGACCAGCACGAACACCTGCCAGTTGTAGTAGGCGTAGTAGGCGCGGACGTCGCGCTTCATCGCGCGGGCGTGCAGCAGCACGGCGTCCACGTACGCCTGGGAGTGGTTGTAGGCGTGCAGCGCCTTGCGGTAGTCGCCCGGCGCGCCGGAGGCCCGCAGGTAGTTCGCGGCGGCCGCGACGGCGTCGCCGGTGTCGTGGATGTCGCCGCCCATGCCGTACGCCCGCCAGGTGGCCGGCATGAACTGCATGGGGCCCTGAGCGCCCGCGGAGCTCGCCGAGCGCACCCGGCCGAACTTGGTCTCCACGAGCATGACCGCCGCCAGCACCTCCCACTCCACGCCGAAGCGTCGCCCGGCCTTCTTGAAGTGGCCGAGCAGGACGTCCGCCGGCAGGGGTTCGCGCAGCTTGAAGCTCACCTTGCCGGTGACCGGGTGGGCCAGCGACAGCAGCTCGCGCACGGCCGTGGCGTCGTCGCGGGCCTGGGCGGCGACCGAGGGGGTCAGCTCGGCGAAGGCGCGCTCGGCGGTGTCGGGATGGCGGGCGGCGTACCGGCACAGGCGCTGGTGGTAGAGGGTGAGCAGGACGACGTCCTCCGGCGGCCGGCCGTGCCCGGGGTCGCCGTCCTTGGTCCAGGAGCCGATGGCCGCGCGCATCGCACGGGTGGTCCGGTCCAGGGCGCGCGCCAGCTTGCGCGGGTCCTGCGGGATCGCGGCGTCCGGGCGGGGCGGCCCGGACGGCGTGCTCGACGCCGTGGTCGCGCCCGGGGACGGCGTCGCCGCGCCGGCGGCGGACGGAGGCGGAGAGGCGGCGTCCGGAGCGGTCGATGCCCGCCCGCATCCCGTCGTCGCGGCCAGCGCCACCGCGGCGGCCGCGGCCAGCGTCACCACCCGGCCGGCGCGGCCGGGACCTCGAGCGTCACCCGTGCCCTTCCCCATAGTGATCCAACCTACAACCGGCGCCGCGGCGAGCGGTGCGGCACGCCGTCCTGAATGGCGCGGCCCGCGGCGGGTAGGCGAAGGGAGTGAGAGGGCAGGGGCTCTCCGGACGCGGGAAGGAGAAGACCGTGACGGGCCGTGCCGACGCCAAGGGCGCAGAGGGCGTCGCCCGGGACGGAGAGGGCTACGACGCCTCGCCGTACCTGCCCGGCGAGGATGACCTGCGCGCCCTGAGCGAGGCCGCCGCCGGCTGCCGGGGCTGTCCGCTGTACCGGGACGCCACCCGGACCGTCTTCGGCGAGGGGGACCCCGGCGCGCGCGTGGTCCTGGTGGGGGAGCAGCCGGGCGACCAGGAGGACCGGCGCGGGCACCCCTTCGTGGGGCCGGCCGGCGGCGTCCTGACGCGGGCCCTTGAGGAGGCCGGCATCGACAGGACCCGCGCCTACGTCACCAACGCGGTCAAGCACTTCAAGTTCACGGCGCAGGACCGCGGCAAGAAGCGCATTCACAAGCCGCCGACCCTGCGCGAGATGGCGGCCTGCCGGCCGTGGCTGGCCGCCGAGCTGCGGGTGCTGCGACCCGACGTCGTCGTCGCCCTCGGCGCGACCGCCGGCAAGGCGCTGCTCGGCCCCTCCTTCCGGGTGACCAAGGAGCGCGGCGTGCTGCTGCCCTTCCCGCCGGCCGGCGACGGCGCCGGGGCGTGGGAGGGGGCGTTCGCGCCGGAGGAGGCGCTGCTGCTGGCGACCATCCACCCGTCGGCCGTCCTGCGCGCGCAGGACCGCGAGGCGATGTACGCCGGGCTGGTCGCGGACCTGCGGGTCGCCGCCGGCGCCCTGCGATGATCACCGGGGGCTCCAGCGGCGCGCCTTTTCCGGTCATGGCGACCTTATAGGGTGGGAACGTGATCCATGATCGGGCGTCGAAGTACGACGGCGGCACGCCGGTCGCGGTGACCGTCGACCTGGTGATCTTCACGCTCGGACGGCATGATCTGCAGGTTCTGCTGATCGAACGCGGCAAGGAGCCGTTCGAGGGCGAGATGGCGCTGCCCGGAGGGTTCGTGCGCGTAGGTGAGGGCCTGGACGCCGCCGCCCTGCGCGAGCTGGAGGAGGAGACCGGCGTCGACGGGAGCGTCCTGCACCTGGAGCAGCTCCGCACGTTCGGCGAGCCCGGCCGCGACCCGCGCAACAGGACCTTCACCGTCGCCTACCTCGCCCTGGGCCCCGACCTGCCGGCGCCGGTCGCCGGCACCGACGCCAGAGCGGCGCGCTGGGTGCCCGTCGAGACGGCGCTCTCCCCGTCGGTGCGGCTCGCCTTCGACCACGCCGAGATCCTCGGGCAGGGCCTGGACCGGGCCAGGGCCAAACTGGAGTACACCACCGTGGCCGCGGCCTTCTGCCGCGAACCCTTCACCCTCGCCGAGCTGCGCCACGTCTACGAGGTGGTCTGGGGCATCCCGCTCGACCCGAGCAACTTCCGGCGCAAGGTGCTGAAGGCGGAGGGCTTCGTCGAGGCGACCGGCGAGTCGCGGCCGCTGGAGATCGGCCGGCCCGCCGCGCTGTACCGCCGCGGCCCGGCCGGGCTGCTGTTCCCCCCGATGCCCAGGGCCGGCGACCCCGGGCACTAGGTCCGCTCCCGTACCAGCCGGCCCGGCTTCTGCCGCACCGCCCGGATCCGCGGATCTCTCACCACCCCGGAACCGCCCGGATCCGCGGCTTCCTCGGAAACCACCCGGATCCACCGGTCTCCGTCGGATCTGGACACGGGTGTCGCGACGGCTCCGGGAGCACAGGGCGCCGCGGGGCTATGACGCCCGCTCGTAGCGGCCGGCCGGGCGGGTCAGGCCGAGACGCCCGCGCAGGTCGGCCGTCTCGTAGGCGCCGCGGAACGCGCCGCGGGCCCGCAACTCGGGCACCAGGCCGCGCGTGATCGCCGTCAGGTCGTGGGGCAGCACCCCCGGCCGCAGGCGGTAGCCGTCCAGGCCGGTCTCCCGCCAGGCCAGCAGCAGGTCGGCCAGCGCCTCGGGGGTGCCGCTGAAGACGAAGGCGTCGGACTCCAGCTCGGCGCCGTCGAGGTCGTCCAGCCGCTCCTTGCGTCCCGGACCGGCGCCGGGGCCCTCGAGGAAGACCACGATGTCGGCGAGGACGCGCAGCGCCGGCCCGGTGCGGCCCACGGCCGCCTCGGCGGCCCGCACGCGGCCGACGACGGCCTCGGCGTCCTCGCGGTCGCGCGGAGTGACGTACACGACGTCGGCGCCGCGGGCCGCGAACTCGTAGGGCAGGGTGTCGTGGGCGAGCACGGTGACCAGGGGCTGGCCCTGCGGCGAGCGCGGGGTGATCGACGGGCCGCGGACGCTGAACCACTCGCCCTGGAAGTCGATGTAGTGCAGCCGGTCGCGGTCGATGAACCGGCCGGTCGGCACGTCCCTGATCTCGGCGCCGTCCTCCCAGCTGTCCCACAGGCGGCGGACCACCTCCACCGCGTCCGAGGCCTCCTCCAGCAGCCGCCCGACGTGCGCGGTGACCGACGGGTCGGCGAGGTCCAGCGGGGGGAAGACGCGGCGGCCGAAGTGGGCGGCCTCGTCCGGGCGGGCCGACACCCGCGGGCGCCAGCCGGCCCGCCCGCGGCTGACGTGGTCCAGCGAGGCGATGCCGATCGCGACGTGGAACGGCTCGGTGTGGGTGGTGCTCGTCGTCGGCACCAGCCCGATACGGGAGGTCAGCGGCGCCAGGCTGGAGGCCAGCAGCACCGCGTCGAGCCGGCCGCGCACCTGGTCCAGGCGCTCGTCCTGCCCGTCGAAGCGGGAGGACTGCAGCGCCAGGGAGTCCTCGAAGGTCACCCAGTCGAGCAGGCCGCTTTCGGCCTCCAGCACCAGCTCGGCCCAGTAGCCGGCGGTGAACAGCCGGTCGGGGCGGACGCCCTCGGCCCGCCAGGCGGCCGGATGCCAGCCGGCGCCGTCCAGGGCCACGGCGAGATGCAGCGTCATCGGGTCTCCTTGGTCAGGCCGAGGTGGTCGCGCAGGGTGGGTCCGGTGTAGTCGGCGCGGAAGACGCCCTTCTCTTGCAGCAGCGGGACGACCTTGTCCACCAGGTCGTCCAGGCCGCCCGGGGTCAGGTGGGGCACGAAGATGAAGCCGTCGGCGGCGTCGGTCTGGACGAAGGTGTCGATGGCGTCGGCGACGGTCCGCGGCGTGCCGATGAAGGTCTGCCGCGCGGACACCTCGATGACCAGCTCGCGGATCGACAGGTTCTTCTCCTGCGCGAGAGCCCGCCACTTGGCGGCCAGTTCGCCCCGGTCGCGGCGGAACTGGGCGCGGCCCTTGGACACCTCCTCTCCGAGGTCGGGTTCGAGGTCGGGCAGCGGGCCGTCGGGGTCGTACGCCGACAGGTCCCGGCCCCAGACGGCCTCGACGAAGGCGATCGCGGTCTGCGGGCTGACCTGCGCCCGCCGGATCTCGGCGGCGTACTCGCGCGCCTCCTGGTCGGTGTCGCCGAGGACGCACGTCACCGCGGGGAGGATCTTCAGATCCTCCGGCCGCCGCCCGTACGCCGGGAGGCGGCGCTTGACGTCGGCGTAGAAGGCGCGGCCCTCCTCCAGCCGGGAGTGCCTGCTGAAGATCACGTCGGCGTCGGAGGCGGCGAACTCGCGACCCTCCTCTGAGTCGCCGGCCTGGATGATCACCGGGTGGCCCTGCGGGGGGCGGGGCACGTTGAACAGGCCCGTGATGTCGAAGTGGCGGTCCCGGTGCCGGAACGGGGTGACGCCGCCCGGCCGCAGGAACCGTCCGGAGGCCGGGTCGGCGACCACCGCGTCCGGCGCCCAGGAGTCCCACAGCTCGCGCGCCGTCCGCAGGAACTCGGCGGCCCGGGTGTACCGGTCTCCCTCGGCCAGGAAGCCGCCGCGCCGGAAGTTCTCGCCGGTGAAGGCGTCCCAGCTCGTCACGACGTTCCACGCGGCGCGGCCACCGCTCAGATGGTCCAGCGACGCCAGCCGCCGCGCCACCTCGTACGGCTCGTTGAAGGTGGAGTTGACCGTGGCGGCCAGCCCGAGGTGGGTCGTGACCGCCGACAGCGCCGCGAGGACGGTCAGCGACTCGGGCCGTCCCACCACGTCCAGGTCGTGGATGCGGCCCTTCATCTCCCGCAGCCGCAGCCCTTCGGCGAGGAAGAAGAAGTCGAACTTGCCGCGCTCGGCCGTCCGGGCGAGGTGGCGGAAGGAGTCGAAGTCGATCTGGCTGCCGGAGCGCGGGTCGGACCACACGGTGGTGTTGTTGACACCGGGGAAGTGGGCGGCGAGGTGGATCTGCTTGGTCATGGGCCTTCCTGACGAGGAGTCCGGAGCGGGGACGGCGCCCAGGCGCCCGGTGGGGGAGGGCGGTCAGGCGACGACGAGCGCCTCGGCGGTGAACTCGCGGCCGGCGACGATCTCGGAGACGAAGCCGTCCGGCCCGACCGGCCGGTCGCCGATCAGGGTGACGCGGTGCAGGGTGCGCTCGACGTCGAGGTGGTCCAGGTCGGAGGGGGCGAGGTGGGCGGTGGCGCGGTTGTCCCAGAAGGCGACGCTGCCGTGCTCCCACCGGAAGCGGACGGTGTACTCCGGGCGGGTGATCTGCTCGTACAGCAGTTCCAGTACGCGGCGGCTCTCGTGGGAGGACAGGCCGACGATGCGGTCGGTGAAGCCGGGGTTGACGAACAGGGCCCGTTCACCGGTCTCGGGGTGGACGCGGACCACGGGGTGCACGGAGACCAGCAGGTTGTCGTTGATCCGCTTGAGGAGCCTGCCGTCCTCCGCGGCGGCCTGCTGACCGGCCAGGAAGCGGTGCTCGGCGCGCAGCCCGTCGGCGAGCCGGCGCAGCGGGTCCGACAGGCCCTCGTAGGCGGCGACCAGGTTGGTCCACTGGGTGTCGCCGCCGAAGGCCGGGACGGTCTCGGCCCGCAGGATCGAGGCGGCCGGCGGGTTGACGGCGGCGGTGACGTCGGTGTGCCAGCCGGAGTAGTAGGAGTACTGCCGCGTGCGGTACAGCTCGCGGTACTGCTTGCCGTACCGCTCCTCGTACCGGCGCGGGTCGATGGTGAGGATCTGCGGGAACTCCTCCGGCGGCGCGTCCTCGTGCGGGTGGGCGTGGGTGAGGTCGCCGAACTGCCGGGCGAAGGAGATCTGCGCCGCGTGGTCGAGGGTCTGCCCGCGGAAGAACACGACCTTGTGCGCGAGGAGGGCCTGGCGGATCGCCGCCACCGTCGAGGGGTCGAGCGGTCGGGAGATGTCGATGCCTCGGATCTCGGCGCCGATGTGCCCGGCGATGCGGCGGACGTCCAGGGTGGTGGTCGATGGCATGAGCTTGGGCCTCCATGAGCTCTGGTGGCGCGGGCCCGGGGTCGCGGACCGGCGCGGTGAGGTGCGGGGCCGGTACATCGACCTTGTGTCATCTTCCCCTATAAGTCAATAGGGAATACATGGAATATGCCGGCGGTCCCTCTCGGAGGCGGGGCCCGCGTGAGCGGCTCCTCAGGCCTGGGCCAGCGTCAGCAGCCCCGCGCCGACGAGCGCCGCCGCCCACATGCGGTCGACGTTGAACCAGGCGCGGCGCAGCACCGTCAGCCCGGCCACCTCGTACACCACCAGCGCGACCACGCCGGCGACCGTGAACATGGCCAGTGTGTGCAGCGCCGCCACGCCGAGGTCGCCGGCCAGCGCGTGCGCCAGATGCCCGGCGTACCCGCCCGTCACGCCGTCCATGCCGTTGACGCCGTTCATGCCGTTCATGCCGGACATGCCGCTGTGGGCGTCCTGGCCGGTCTGGACGCGGGTGAACAGCGGGACGAGCATCAGCCCCGCGCCGTGCGCGGAGGACATCAGGAACGACCACGCGGCGAGCTGCGGCAGCGACAGCCGCATGCCCACCCAGCGGAAGTGCCGGTTGGACAGCAGCCGCCACAGGCCGAAGACGACCAGGGCGGCGCCCCCGGCGATCGACAGCGCCGTCGCCGTCACCAGCGAGCCGGTGACGGCGACGGCGAGCGCGACCAGCGCGACCGAGGCGAGGTGGCCGGCCGCGATCGCCGGCAGCGACCACGCGAGCCTGCCCCTGCTGTGCTCCTGCAGGCCGCGGGCCACCGCGAACAGCCATCCCATCGCCGGGTTCAGGCCGTGGAAGGCGCCGAGCAGGAGCGCCGCGGTGATGGTCACGGGTAGCAGTAGGAGTCGGAGGAGGCGTCGCCGCCCTGGAGCCGCACCTGGTGGGGACGAAGGCCGCGGAAGTCGTCGCCGTGCGGGAAGAAGCGCTCGTCGAAGGCGAACGTCCCCGCGTCGATCTTGGCCATCCAGGCGCCCACCCCTTCAGGGTAGAACTGGTCGTCCCACGCCCCGTACAGGGAGTTGGTGAGGTAGACGCGCCGGCCGTCCCGGCTCACCTCGACCATCTGCGGGCCGCCCCGCAGAGGGACGTCCGGCGCGGCCGGGTGCGCCTGGGTGCGGGCGATGCCGCCGATGCGCAGGGAGCCGATCTCGACCGGCTTGAAGGGGTCGCTCACGTCGTACTGCTTGATCTCCCCGGTGCCCCAGCAGGAGACGTACAGGCGCCGGTCGTCCACCGACAGGTCGATGTCGGTGATCAGCGGCGGCACGGCGCCGAACGGTTTGAGCAGGTCGGGCAGGTCCTCGGGGTCGGCGGGCTCGGCCGGGATGTCGATCACCTTGCGCGCCTGCCAGCGGCCGTCCTCCTGGAACCACGTCCACACCGACGCCGACAGGTCCTCGACGCTGATCACGACGCCGGCGAACCCGTAGGTCCGCGTCGGGTCGTGCGCGGGGCGCAGTTCGAGCGCCATCTGGTACTGGTCGCCGAGGTCCACCTCCTGCACGTGGCGGCGCTTGCGCAGGTCCCAGAAGTGCAGCTTGTGGCCGTACTGGCGGCCGAGGAGCAGCTCGCCCACGACGCCGTTCTCGATCATCGACGGGGTGCCCCACTCGGAGGTGACCAGCACGTCGTGGTTGATGTGCCACCAGAAGTCGTAGGCCAGGTACTGCGGCCCGCGGTCGCGCTCCCACCGGCCGAGCACCTCGAACGACAGGTGGTCCAGGACCGCGATGCCGCCCGGGCCCTCCTGGCCGTCCGCCCCGCCGAGCGCGGAGACGTACAGTCCCTCCGGCCCGCAGTGCACGGTGTGCGGGCGGGAGTACCCGGCGCGCCTGGCCAGCTCCTCCGGCTCGATCACCTTGACGATCTCGGGGCTGGTCCGGTCCTTGGTGTCCAGGATGTAGATGCGCGAGGATCGCAGGCCCGGCACGACCAGGTAGCGGCGCTCGACGTGCGGATGCGGCGCGTACGGGCACAGCGCGCTGCTGCAGGCGTTCCACCCGAAGTGGTGCAGCTCGTCGCCGGTGTTGGGCAGGTCGGTCCAGCCGACGACCTTGCCGTAGCCGGGCGACGCGGGGTCGGTGTCCACGACGGCCATGGCGTCGGGCCTTTCGGCCCGCCGGTCGAAGGCGGCCACGTAGGCGAGCCGTTCCGCCGGCGCGGTCGCGGCGTCTCTCGGCGACGGGTAGAAGGTCGGGTCAGGAGTCCAGAGTGCCATGCCCCCATGATTCCGGCATTGCCTATGGAGTCAATAGGTAATCTACCGGTGACGGCGTGTCGTCAGTGCTGGTGAGAGGACAGTTCTATGTATATCCGGTAGGAAATATTGACTTGGTCGGCCCCGCCGTCGTAGGTTCGATCTATGGGCCAAGGGCTTTACCTCACACGGCGCTCGCACGTCGACTTCGGCCACCTCGCCAGCGCGCAGTGTCGCTGATCGCGCATCGCGGGCATCCTTCACACCCGCCCACACCGGCGAGGGGCGCGTGCGGCCAAGGTGCCGCCGCGATCCCACCTCGCGCCTCCGCGTGGCCGACGGTGTCCACGCCTTCCACCACCCGTGTCACCTCCGAACGACCGTCCCTTCCGGCATGCCCCGCCCGCGGCGCGGCCTCGCGCGAGCATGCCCTTCCTCCATGAGGCCTTCCGTGATCAGACGCAGACACGCCCTTCTCCCCGTTCTCCTCGCCACGACCCTGGCCGCGTGCGGCTCGGCCTCCGGCGCCTCCACGCCGGGCGGCCTGGAGCTCACCGAACTGCGCTACCAGGGCAGCGTCGGGGCCGTCAGCTTCCCCGAGCTGGCCGAGGAGCTCGGCTACCTCGCCCCCATCAAGCTCAAGTGGATCGGCAACACCATCTCCGGCCCGCAGGACATCCAGGCCGCGGCCACCGGCCAGACCGACTTCGGCGGCGCGTTCGACGGCGCCATCGTCAAGCTCGCCGCCGCCAAGGCCCCGATCAAGGCGGTCGTCGGCTACTACGGCAGCGACAAGGACAGCTACGTCGGCTACTACGTCGCCGGCGGCTCGCCCATCAAGGGCCCCCGTGACCTGATCGGCAAGAAGATCGGCGTCAACACCCTCGGCGCCCATCTGGAGGCCGTGGTCAAGGAGTACCTCAAGCGAGGCGGCCTCACCCCGCAGGAGATCGCCAAGGTCGAACTGGTGGTCGTCCCGCCGGTCAACACCGAGCAGGCGCTGCGCCAGGGGCAGATCGACGTGGCCGCGCTGTCGGGCATCCTGCGCGACAAGGCCCTGGAACGCGGCGGCATCCGCCCGCTGTTCAAGGACATCGACCTGTTCGGCCCGTTCACCGCGGGCAGCGTCGTGCTCACCGAGCGGTTCATCCAGCGCAACCCGAACACCACCCGCAAGTTCGTCGCCGCCTTCGCCAAGGCCGTGGAGTGGACCCAGACCCACTCCCGCGAGGAGGTGATCGCCGAGTACAAGAAGATCATCGCGGCCCGGGGCAGGAACGAGGACGCCGGCGGCGTCGCGTTCTGGAAGAGCAGCGGCGTCGCCAACAAGGGCGGCGTCATCGACGCCAAGGAGTTCCAGACATGGATCGACTGGCTGCAACGCGAGGGCGAGATCAAGCCGGGCCAGGTCAAGGCGGCCGACCTCTACACCAACCAGTACAACCCGTTCGCGAGCGGGAGCGCCTCATGAGCCCGGCCGGCCGTTCCGTCGCCGTGACGGACGCCGTGACCGCCCCCGCCACGGGGGACCGCACCCGGACGAAGATCGAGATCCAGGGTGTCGGCAAGACCTTCGAGGTCAGAGGATCGGACCAGCCGTTCACCGCGATCGAGGCCATCGACCTGGACGTGCGCGAGGGCGAGTTCCTCACCCTGGTCGGGCCGAGCGGCTGCGGCAAGTCGACGCTGCTCGACCTGATCGCCGGTCTCACAGCGCCCACCACCGGACAGGTCGTCATCGACGGCCGCGCGGTGACCGGGCCGGGCCTGGACCGCGGCATCGTCTTCCAGCAGTACGCCCTGTTCCCCTGGCGCACGGCCCTCGCCAACGTCGAGTTCGGGCTGGAGGCCAAGGACGTGCCGCGCAGGGAACGGCGCGAACGGGCCCGCCACTACCTCGACCTCGTCGGGCTCGCCGGGTTCGCGCAGCGCTACCCGCACGAGCTGTCGGGCGGCATGCGCCAGCGCGTCGCCATCGCGCGCAGCCTGGCCTTCGACCCCGACGTGCTGCTGATGGACGAGCCGTTCGCCGCCCTGGACGCCCAGACCCGCGAGTCGCTGCAGGAGGAGCTGCTGCACATCTGGGAGAAGACCGGGAAGACCATCGTCTTCATCACCCACGGCATCGACGAGGCGGTGTACCTGGGGCGGCGGGTCGCGGTGATGACCTCCCGGCCCGGCCGGATCAAGAAGATCATCGACGTGGCGTTCGGTTCGCGCGAGGGCGACCTGCGCGCCGACCCGCGGTTCGGCGAGTACCGCCACGAGATCTGGACCCTGCTGCGCGACGAGGTCGCGGCGGCTCAGGAGCAGGAGCGGACCATTGGCTGACACCCTCGCCGCCCCCGGCGCCACCCCGCGGGCGGCGTCCCAGAACCCGGCCCCCGGCGCCACCCCGCGGGTGACACCCAAGAACACGGCCCCCGCCGCGCCGGCGCCTGCGCGGAAGCGGCGGGCCGGCGGCGGGCGGGTGGCGCTGCTGGCCCGGCGGTCGCTGGCGCTGGTGCTGCTCGCCGCGACCTGGGAGCTGCTGCCCCGCACGGGCGTGGTGGACCGGGTCTTCGTGCCCCCCTTGTCGGAGGTCCTGGCCGCCTGGTACGACCTGCTGGCCGGCGGGCAGCTGCTGGAGCACTTCCAGGCGTCGCTGATCCGCTCGGTGTCGGGGTTCGGCCTGGCCATCGTGCTGGCCATCCCGCTGGGGCTGGCCATCGGCTGGTACCGCCCGGTCGCCGACTTCCTCACCCCGGTGCTGGAGCTGTTCCGCAACACCTCGCCGGTGGCCCTGCTGCCGGTGTTCATCCTGATCCTGGGCCTGGGCGAGACCTCCAAGATCACCTTCATCCTGTACGCCTGCGCCTGGCCGATCCTGCTCAACACCATCGGCGGCGTCCGCACCGTGGAACCGCTGCTGATCAAGTCGGCCCGTTCCATGGGGCTCGGCCCGCTGCGCCTGTTCCGCAAGGTCATCCTGCCGGCCGCCGTGCCGGCCGTCTTCACCGGCGTCCGCCTGGCCGGGGCCTACTCCATCCTCGTGCTGCTGTTCGCCGAGATGGTCGGCGCCAAGGCCGGGCTCGGCTACCTCGTCCAGGACGCCCAGTTCAGCTTCCGCATCCCCGACATGTACGCGGGAATCATCACGATCTCGGTGCTCGGCGTGCTGTTCAACCTGCTCCTTCTGACCGTGGAGCGCCGCTTCTCGACCTGGAGGACCTCCGCATGACCGCCCGCACGCTCCACCTCAACGCCTTCCTCATGGGCGTGGGCCACCACGAAGCGGCCTGGCGCCACCCGCGTACCGAGCCCGCCCGCCTCACCGACGTCCGCCACTACCAGCGGCTCGCCCGCATCGCCGAGCGCGGCCTGCTGGACTCGGTGTTCCTCGCCGACGGCCTGGCCCTGCAGGGGAACGTCCGGCACAACGCGCTCGGCGGTCTGGAGCCGCTCACCCTGCTGGCGGCCCTGGCGGCGGTGACCGACCACATCGGGCTGATCGCGACGGTGTCCACCACCTACAACGAGCCCTTCCACGTCGCGCGCAAGTTCGCCTCGCTGGACCACATCAGCGGCGGCCGGGCCGGATGGAACATCGTCACCTCGGCGAGCGAGGCCGAGGCCCGCAACTTCGGCATCGAACGGCCCGCGCACGCCGACCGATACGCCAGGGCCACCGAGTTCCTGGAGGTCGTCACCAAGCTGTGGGACAGCTGGGAGGACGACGCGGTCGTGGGCGACCGGCACAGCGGGACCTACGCCGACACCGGGAAGATCCACGCGCTGGACCACCAGGGCGTCCACTTCCGGGTCGGCGGCCCGCTGAACACCTCCCGCTCGCCGCAGGGCCACCCCCTGCTGGTCCAGGCCGGGTCCTCCGAGGACGGCAAGGAGTTCGCCGCCCGCTTCGCCGAGGCCGTCTTCACCGCCCAGCAGACCCTCGCCGATGGCCAGGAGTTCTACGCCGACCTCAAGGCGCGCGTCGCCGGGCACGGCAGGCGCCCCGAGGACGTGCTCGTCCTTCCCGGCATCTCGCCGATCATCGGCTCCACCGAGCAGGAGGCGCGGCGGCTGGAGCGCGAGCTGGAGGAGCTGATCATCCCCGCCTACGGGCTGGCGCAGCTCGCGCACCTGGTCGGCATCGACCTGCCCGAGGAGGCGCTGGACCGGCCGCTGCCGGAGGTCCCGCTCGAGACCGAGGGGGCGCAGAGCCGCCGCAAGCTCGTCATCGACATCGCCCGGCGCGACGAGCTGACCGTGCGGCAGCTCCTCGGCCGCCTCGCGGGCGGGCGCGGACACCGCGTGGTGACCGGCACCCCCGAGCAGATCGCCGACCAGATCCAGACGTGGTTCGAGAACGGCGCGGCCGACGGGTTCAACATCATGCCGCCGATCCTGCCGGACGGCCTGGAGCGCTTCGTCGACCACGTCGTGCCGGAACTGCAGGCCAGAGGGCTGTTCCGCACCGCCTACGACGGCCGCACCCTGCGCGGCAACTACGGCCTGGCACGGCCCGCCTCCCGCCACGCGGCCGGCGACTCCGGCGAGCGCCTCGGCGTGGCGGTGGCGTCATGAGCGTCCCCGTGGCGCTGGTCGGCAACCCCCGCCCCGGGTCCAGGACGCTGACGGCGGCGGTCGCGGCGGCCGAGGCGGTCGGACGGCGGACCGGGCACCACGGCCCCCCGCGCGTCGTGGACCTGTCCGAGCTCGCGCCGCTGCTGCTCACCGGCCCCTCGCCCCAGGTGGAGGCGGCGCTGGAGACGGTGGCCGGGGCCGGGGTGCTGGTGGTGGCCAGCCCCACCTACAAGGCCACCTACACCGGCCTGCTGAAGGTGTTCCTCGACCGCCTCCCCCCGGGCGCCCTGTCCCGGACGGTGGCGCTGCCCCTGCTCGTCATGGGCGACCCCCGGCACGCGCTGGCCGTCGAGCTGCACCTGCGCCCGGTGCTGGCCGAGCTCGGCGCGCAGGTGCCGACCCCCGGTCTGGCCCTGCTGGAGTCGCAGATCCCCGATCTGGAGGCGGCGCTCGCCGGGTGGGCCGACCGGGTCGCGCCCCAGGTGGCCGCGACATCGCGGGAGAGGGCGGAGATATGACGGAGACGGTGCCCGCTCAGCGCCCGCCGTTCCGCCTCCCCAGGCGGGACGACGGCACGCCGCCCACCGGCCCGGCGTCCGCGCGCCCCGACGGCACGGCGCCGGGGTCGGTGGACGAGGAGACGTTCCGGCAGGCGCTCGCCGTGCACGCCGCGGGCGTCGTGGTGATCACCGCGCAGAGCGAAGGCGTGCCGGTCGGGCTGACCGCCACCTCCTTCTCCTCGGTGAGCCTGGACCCGCCGCTGGTGTCCTTCTATGTCGCCCAGGAGTCCACTACCTGGCCGTGGCTGCGCTCGGCCGACCACTTCGCCGTCAACATCCTGACCGGCGACCAGGCGGAGCTGGCGGCGCGGTTCGCCCGCAAGGGCGTCGACCGCTTCGCCGAGCCGACGCGCTGGCGGCCCGGGCCGCTGGGCGCGCCGTTGCTGCAGGACGTCTCGGCGCACCTGGTGTGCCTGCCCTACGACACCTTCACCGTGGGCGACCACGTGCTGGTCGTCGGGCTGGTCGCCGAGGCAGGGGTCTACCACCCCGGCCACCCGCTGCTCTACCACCAGGGCCGCTTCGGCCGCTTCACCACCCACCCCTGACCGCCCGCCGGCCACCGTCCAGGTGAGGTCCGGGCCCGCCGCCCGCCTCCCGCCTCCCGATGACCAGCCCCCGCCGGTCCGGCTCACGCCCCCGGATCGGCGGGCGGCTCGCCGCCGGCCGTCCCGCCGCCCGTCACAGGCGGGGCGGCCGGTCCGGCGGACGCCCCGCCGGCATGGCCCGCGGTGCGGCGATGGGAACCTCGGTCGGCCGGGTCAGGGCGTGGAGCGGCGCCCGCGGAACAAGGAGCGCCACCCGGACCGTGTCCCGGCGGGTGGTTCGTCCGGGGGCTCGGTGGCGGCCGGCGTGTCCGGGGCGGGCTCTGCAGGGCGGCGCTCGCGCCAGTCACCGACGAACTCCTCGACGTCGAAGGGCATCAGGTTCAGGGGCGGGCCGGACAGCGCCTTTCTCGTGCCGTCGAGGATCTTCGCGTTGATGCCGGCGATGATCTCGCGCACCTCGGTCTCCGAGCGGGCCCGCGCGGCGGCGGCCAGGGCGTCCTCGGCCTCCCTGCGCAGGGCGAGCGAACCGGGCAGCGGGAACCTGAGGTTCTCCTCCTCCAGCTTGCGCTTGATCCACCACATCTCGTCCTGCGGCTCGCCCTGGCCGGGCAGAGGCTTGCCCGCGCCCGGCAGATCGTCGAACAGGCCGCGTTCGGAGGCCTCACGGATCTGGCGGTCGACCCACGTCTCGAACGGAACTCCCCGCGGCTTGCGTTCCGTCACAGGCTCGCCTCCCCGTCCTCCACCCGGCTCCTTGTCACCATAATCGGCCCGGTGTCCGGGTTGCGCGGTGGGTTCGCGGCCAAGGCGCGACGTGGAGGCGGACCCGAGCGCGGCCCGCGTCAGGCGACCGCGGGCTCGTCGAGGAGGGCGACGCGGACGGTGGCCGGGTCCTCGCCGCCCAGGGGGACCGCGAAGACCACGGCGCGCCCGCGGGCGGCGTACACCACGAAGCGCACGCCGTCCTCGTCCCAGGTCTCGCGCACGTCCGAGCTCAGCCGCGCCGAGGCCGAGCAGTACGCGGGACTGCGGTAGAGCAGGCGCAGGGTGACCTCCAGCGGCACCTCCTCAGGTGAGGGGACGGAGAGCGGCCTGCGCAGCCGCACCAGCAGCCGGCGCAGCGGCATCAGCCAGGCGTGGTCCAGCTCCGGCGACAGCGCCAGCAGCGCGGCGCCCTCGGCGACGCCGAGGGCGGCCAGAGACGCGTCGATCGGGTGCGGACCGGCCCAGACCGCCGTGACGCTCGCGGCCAGCAGCAGGCCCGCGCGGGCGAAACCGCGCAGGTCGACCGGCCTTGCGTGCGCGCCGAGACACCCGCAGGACGACATCGGCGCGGCGCGGCGCGCGTAGGCGAGATAGGCGAGGAACCCGGCCGACAGCGCCGCGGCGGCCGCGCCCTCCGCGGGCATGGCCGGCGGCAGCAGCAGCGCCGCCGCCACCGCCAGTTCCAGCACCCCGACCAGGCGTAGTGCCGGGACCGCGCGCGCCGCGCCGACCAGGCGTGCCAGGGCGGTGCGCCCGGCCTGCGCCCGCGTCCGGCGGCCGAAGAGCTTCAGCACGGCCGCCCAGGCGAGGAGCGGGCCGATCACGTACGGCTGCAGCGCGGCGATCCCGTTCACAGGCGCTCCTAGTGGGGGGAGAAGACGGTGGCTATGTCGACCTGGTTGGTGTCGGGACGCCAGGCGCCCAGCACCTGGACGTGCTGGCCGACACGCAGCAGCGAGAGATCGGCCGACGGCGGGGCGTCGGAGTAGACGGCGACCGACTTGCCCGGCACCTGGTGGCAGACGATCTCCTGCCCGTTGTGGTCCAGGTGCAGCCGCTCGCTGGTGATGTTGCGGACGTGGCCCTTGATGTTGACGATGTTCAGCCACACCGACTCCGCGGCGAGCACGCCGTCGGGCATGCGGACGCCCCGCGCGTACAGTCCGTCGCCGGGACGGGCCTGGTCGAAGGCGACCGGCCCGAGCTTCCACAGGCTGGTTCCGTCGACGACGCGGATGCGGTGGAACACCATGTTCGAGCCCAGCACGAACAGGGTGTTGTCCTTGACGGAGCGGATGCGGCCTTCGGCGAAGTTCGGGTCGGGCGCGCCGGGCACGATGTCGGGCGCGGCGGCGCCGAAGGCCGCCTCCGGGCCGAGCGAGCCCATCGCGGTCGCGGCGAGCACTCCGGCGCCGCCGCCGAGCACGGCGGACTTGAGCAGTTGCCTTCTGCTGGTCATCGGCGGACTCCTAGGGAACCGAGATCTCGGCCGGCCGCAGGCCCGCCGACAGACTGGCGATCTTGCTGAAGGCGGCCGGGGTGAGGTCGAGCAGCCGGTTGCTGGCGCAGGTCGCACCGCAACAACTGCGCTCGCCGCAGAACAGGTCCGTCTGCGGGCCGCAGTCGGCGATCGAGGTGACGACGCTGGTGCCGGTGCACAGCGCCGTCGTCCGGTGTGTGAAGCCGCAGGTCCGGCGGGACAGGCTGACGCCGCAGCTGTCCGGCCGGGTGATCGACAGGCAGGCGTCGGAGGTGTTGGGCCAGGCGTGTTGCATGCTGCCGGAGTTGCAGGTGCCACAGGCGCCGTGCCCGGCGCTGCTGCACGGCCCCCAGGCCGAGCCGCAGCAGAACCAGGACACCTCGCCCTGGACGGGGCCGAGCAGGTCACGGGGTGGGTCGGCGGACTGGCTGCGCGCCATGCGCGTCCTCCTAGGGGTTGGGATGCGGATCCCCCGTGTCAGGCGGTACGGCTGGTGGAAACTTCCTGACAACTCCCATGAATAACAGGTAATAAATCTCCGTCTACGACCAACTTTCGATCACTCGAAAGCTATGGAACCGCACGCGGCGTCGCGGCCCGCCGGAGATGTGCGCCTTCCCACCCCGCGTGGTGCGTCCTTACCCTCCGGCACCCGTCATTCCGGCCAGGTCCAGAGAGGTACCTCGCGCAGCGGATGGAGCGCGTCGTCGGTCTCCGCGTGGGAGTTCTGGAGGGCGACGCGGGATCCGAACTCGACGTGCGAGCGGAGGGCCTCACGGAAGGGGGCGTCGGCGGGCAGGCCGGCGGTGTCCGCGGCGGCCATGTACAGCTCGACGAAGCGGCTGCGCTGCTCTTCGGTGATCTTGAGGCCGCGGTGGACGGCGATGATGTGCGGGAATCCGCCCATGTTCGCGGAGAAGTCGTCCGGTCCGCCGAAGGTCTCGGCGGTGAAGGCGGTGAGGTGGGTGACGTGCTCGGGCCGTCCTTGGCCGAACAGGGGGTGGAGTAGGGGATCGGCCAGGACGCTGGTGTAGAAGACGTCGATGAAGCGTCGCAGCCCTTGCCGGCCGCCGGCGTGCTCGAAGAGGGAGATCATGATTACAGCATTACGTGCTTTCCTGTAGGTGTCCATGGCCGGCGGCGACGCCTTCGGGACCGGGCGGGGGCGAGGGCCAGGCCCGCGTCCGGTGGCCGGCGCCGGGGTGGAAGTGATCATGGGCGGAACGCCCGTGCCCCCTGGCGGCCGGCCGCCAGGGGGCACGTGGCGTCAGCCCAGGCGGGACCCGATGACCTCGATGATGCGCGGGCGCAGTTCCGCGGCGCGGATGACGGCGTCGACCGAGCCGACCTCGACCGCGCGCCGGATGTCGTGCACGCGGTCGAACTCCGCGGCCACCTCGCCCAGCTTCTCCGTCCGGACCGACGAGCGCAGTTCGTCGAGCTCCGCCGTCAGCGCGGCGCGGTCGGCGCCGGAGGCGGCCGCGGCGCGGGCCTCCAGATCGCGCACGCGCGGATCGGCCGCGGCGCGGGCGTTGACCTCGCCGGCGAACACCACCGCGGCGGCGGGGGCGCCGCCGAGCACCGAGGCGTACGAGCCCTCCAGCGCGAGCACCGTCATGTTCGGGTTCAGCGCCTTGGAGAACACCACGAACGCGCCGCCGTGGTATCGCGAGATGACGCAGAACACGATGGGCCCGCGGAAGTTCACGATCGCGCGGCCGATCTCCGCGCCGTACTCCAGCTGCAGCTTGCGCATCGACTCCGGCGAGCCGTCGAAGCCCGACAGGTTCGCCAGCACCACGAGCGGGCGGTTGCCGCTGGCCGCGTTGATCGCCCGCGCGGCCTTCTTCGACGAGCGCGGGAACAGCGTGCCGGCGGTGTAGGCGTCCGGGCCGTTGGTGGGCGGGAAGCCCCGCCGCTGCACCGACCGCGACTCGATGCCGAGCAGGCACACCGGGATGCCGCCGAGATGCACGTCCTGCACCACCGCGGTCTCCGCGTCGGCCATGCCCGCCCAGCGCTCCAGCACCGGGTGGTCCTGGTCGGACAGGGCCCGCATCACCGTCCGGATGTCGAACGGCTTCTTGCGGTCGGGGTTGACCTCGGCGGAGAAGATCTCGCCGACGGTGGTGAAGTCGCTGCCCGCCACGGCGTGCGGGAAGTCAGAGACGTCACGGTCGACGGGGTCGGTGGTCGTCGCCCGCCGCGGCCCCCGCTCGCCGGGCGCGACGTAGGTGTGGTCGTAGTGCGACATCAGCACCCCGCGCGCCCCGGCGAGGTCAGGCGCCCAGTACTGCGCCTGCCCGTTCGGGCCCATCACCCGGTCGTAACCGCCGATGCCGAAGTTGTCCTCGGCCGACACCCCGCCGGAGAAGTCCAGCGCCTGCTTGCCGGTGAGCACCATCGCCGAGTCCGGCGTCATCACCAGGATGCCCTTGGTGTGCATCAGCATCGTCGCCTCGGCGTTCCAGTACGGCTGCGCGCCGACGTTGATGCCCGTGACCACGATGTTGATCTCGCCGCCGTCCTGGGTGAACTCGACGATGCGCTTGAGCGCCGCGGCCACCCAGTCCATGTTCTCCGTGCCCGACGTCATGGAGATGCGGGCCCCCGACGACAGCGCGTACCACTCCAGCGGCACCCGCATGCGCTCGGCGAGGTCCAGCGCGGCGATCACCCTGCGGCACTCGGGCTCCGACAGCGCGCCGAGCGACTTGGTCGGGTCGCCGAGCAGCACGACCCTGGTGACGCCCTGCGGGTGCCGCGGGGTCGGCGTGGTCACCACGCCGGCGACGATCGCCGCGGTGTTGCGCCCCTTCGGCCGCTCGACCGGCACCAGCGCGTGGTCCTCGTCCAGGTCGTGCTCGACGAAGTCGCCGAGCAGGCCGGTCAGCTCGTACGGGTACACCGTGTTGCGGCTGCTGGCGACCAGCACCTTCTGCCGGTAGTCGTCGATCGGCTCGACCGGCTCGTCCGACGGCTCGCCGATGGTCAGCTCGGCGCCGCCGACGGCGTCGAAGGAGATCCGCACAGCGATCTTCGTCAGCTCGCCGGTCTCGCGGTCGCGCTGCCGGCCGATGATCAGGATCTCCTCCAGCCCGGCGCCGGCGGTCGTCGGCAGCACGCGTCCGGCGAGCATCTCCAGCTCGGCGCGGGTGAGGTCGCTCGGCGGCCAGACGTAGACCACGATGCGGTTGGTGGTGAAGCGCTTCTTGGACGGGCGCCGCGCCTGCGCGCGGCGGATGGAGTCCAGGCAGGTGGCGATGGTGTCCTCGGCCGTCGGCAGCGCGAGCAGCCTGCCCTCGTGCTCGCGCAGCTCGGTCAGGTCGCGCACCTGCGCGAAGGCCACGAGCCGGTCGTCCGCGGGGTTCTCCCGCGCCACGCAGCGGAACAGGTAGACCTCCTCGTCCGACGACGGCAGCCGCGTGAGGTCGAACCCGCTCAGCCGCTCGAGCTGCATCCGCTGGGCGATGTAGGGGTGCAGGCCGCGGATCAGCCGCTCCTCGGTCATCCCCGCGGCCGACGGGCGGAAGGTGAAGTGGTGGTGCATCACCGCGCCGCCGCTGCCGGCGACGGTGGCGGTGATCCTGCGGACCTGCCCCGGCAGCGGGTGCGCGCTGATCACCTCGTGCAGCGCGGCGGCCATCGCCTCGGAGTCCTCCGGCTGCATCTCCCAGGCCAGGTAGATGTCGGCGTCGACGGCGTCCTCGCCGCTCGCCAGCTCGGCGAGCCCGCGCAGCGCGTCGCCCAGCGCCTGGAAGCGCACCCCGGAGGAGACCAGGCACGAGCCCGCGCGCTCGGCGACCACGAACGTGCACCCCGCGACCTCGCTGGTGCGGACGGCGGTCAGCCCCTTGTTGCCGTAGTACCGCCGGGTCAGCACCTCCAGCATGACCGCGTTGTCCAGGTCGTCGCGGACCAGTCGCCGGCCGAGCAGCCGCACCAGCGGCTCGGTGCTGCGCACCATCTCGGCGACGCGCTCGGCGCGGTCGGGCGCGTCCGGGTGCTCGTCCAGGTGACGCAGGTGCCTGCGGACGTCGGCGTAGACGCGGGCGCGGTTGCGGCGCAGCAGCGGCTGGCCGAACCAGGCGAACACCACGCCGCGCGCCAGATCGCTGACCACGGGGAAGCGGACCTGCGTCGCGGCCACCAGCCGCTCCAGCGCCAGACCGGCGGGCTCGCGCAGCGTCTCGTCCGGTGGCGGCTCGCGCAACCAGGCGCGCAGCAACGCCGTCACCGCCGCGACGTCGGCGGAGGCGCGCTGCTGGGCGAGGAAGATGCGGAACACCGCGGACTCGAGTTCGGGGGAGCGGTCGAGCCCGCTGACGCCGTAGTGCCCGAGGGCCTTGGCGAGCTTGGCCTGGAAGGCCTCCGGCAGCCCGGCGCGCTCGACGTCCAGGCTCTGCAGGTAGGTGTGGAAGTACTCGCGGGCACTGTGCACGTGGCCCTCGCCGCCGACGTCCTCGCCCGCCGGCCGGTTGCGGCTCAGCTCGGCCAGGTCGGCGAACACCCCGAGCAGTTCGAATTCCCCGGCCAGCGGCCGGTGGTCGTCATCGATGGCCGCGCGGCGCGCGGCGAGGTACTCCTCCAGCACCCGGCCCTCGTCGTGCGGGTCGACGTCGAAGCCCAGCAGCAGGCTGCGCAGGTCCTCAAGGCCCCGCCCGGCGCGTGAGCGCGCCGGGATCTCCCCGGAAGCGGCGGGCAGGTCCAGCTCGACGGACCCGGCGGCCGAGCCGGCCTCGGCCACGGCGCCGCCGTCGGCGAGCGGCTCCAGCCGCAGCAGCGGCGCCCCGGTCTCCACCTGGCTGCCCACCGAGACGGCGCATTCCTTCAGCCGTGCCCTGAACGGCGCCCGCAGCACCGTCTCCATCTTCATGCTCTCCAGCACCAGCACCGGCGCGCCCGCCTCGACCTCGGCGCCGACCGCGAGCGGCGTGGCCACGACCAGAGCGGGCGCGGGCGAGCGGACGACGCCGCCCTCGTCCCGGCTGACGCGGTGTGCCACCCCGTCCACCTCGACCAGGTGGATCGGCCCGTGCGTGCCGGCGAGCAGGCGGTAGCGGGCGCCGTTGACGATGATCTGCGCGGTGTGCCGGTCGAAGCGGTCGAGTTCGACGTCGGCGGTGCGCACGTCCTCACCGGCCTCCACGCCGACGCGGAAGCGATGCGGGCCGACCCGCGCGACGCGCACGCGGTAGCCCGCGCCGCGCAGCTTGAGGTCCAGTGGCCGTCCGCTCATGTGCTGCACCTGCGGGCGTCCGCCGAAGGCCGTCGACAGCAGCCGTTGCCGCTCGGCGCGCTCCTCCTCCTCGTAGGCCTCGATGGCGGCGGCGGCCAGAGCGACGGCGGAGTGCCGGTGCGAGACCAGCCCGCCCTCGGCGCGGACGCGGTCGATCCAGCCGGTGTCCGCGGTGGCCTCGATCACCTCGGGCCGGTCGAGCAGGTCGAGCACGAAGCTCTTGTTCGTCGCGCCCCCCTCGATGATCACCGTGGTCTGCGCCATCGCCCGGCGCAACCGGCCGAGCGCCTCGTCGCGGTCGCGGCCGTAGGCGATGATCTTGGCGATCATCGAGTCGAAGTCGGCGGGGATGGTGTCACCCTCGCTCACCCCGGTGTCCACGCGGATGCCCGGCCCGGCGGGCAGGTCCAGCCGCGCGATGCGGCCGGGGGAGGGCGCGAAGTCGCGGTCGGGGTCCTCGGCGTTCAGCCGGGCCTCGACGGCGTGCCCGCGCTCCGCCGGCGGCGCGCCTTCGAGCCGGCCGCCGGCCGCCACGTGGAGCTGTGCCTTGACCAGGTCGAACCCGGTGGTGGACTCGGTGATCGGGTGCTCGACCTGCAGGCGGGTGTTCACCTCCAGGAAGGCGAAGCGCCGGTCGCCGGGGTGGTAGAGGAACTCGACGGTCGCCGCGCCCCGGTAGCCGACCGCGAGGGCCAGCCGCTCGGCCGACGCCTTGAGCTCGGCGGCCTGCTCGGGGGCGAGCACCGGCGACGCGGACTCCTCGATGATCTTCTGGTTGCGGCGCTGCACCGAGCAGTCGCGGACGCCGAGCGCCCACGCGGTGCCCTCGCCGTCGGCGATCACCTGCACCTCGACGTGCCGGGCGCCGGTCACCAGGCGCTCCAGGAACACCACGCCGCTGCCGAACGCCCGCGCGGCCTCCTGGCTGGTGCGCTCGTAGGCGTCGGCGAGCTCGGCCTCGTTCGCGATCACGCGGATGCCCCGCCCGCCGCCGCCCGCCGTGGCCTTCAGCATCAGCGGGTAGCCGATCTCGGCCGCCGCCGCCAGAGCGGCGTCCAGGCTCTCGACCGCGCCGCGGCTCCACGGGGCGACCGGCACGCCGACCTCCTCGGCGATCAGCTTCGCGCCGATCTTGTCGCCGAGCCTGCGCATCGCCTCCGGGCCCGGCCCGACGAAGGTGACCCCGATCTGCTCGCACAGCTCCGCGAACGCCGGGTCCTCCGCGACGAAGCCCCAGCCGACCCACGCGGCGTCGGCTCCGGTCTTCACCAGGGCGCGCTCCAGCGCCTTCAGGTCGAGGTACGGGCGCGCGGACGCGGGGCCCAGATCGTAGGCGACGTCGGCCTCGCGCACGAACGTGGCGTCGCGGTCGACGTCGGTGTGCAGGGCGACGGTCTCGATCGGTGCACCGGTCTCCGCGGCGATCTCCCGTACGGCGTGGATGAGGCGCATGGCGGCCTCACCACGGTTGACGATGGCGACACGTCTGAACACCCGACCGAGCCCTCCTGTAGACAACGATGTGCGCGCCGTCACGACGGCGGCCCCCCTGTAGTCTTCACCCTTCCCCCTGGCGGCCCGCGGCGCCATGTCGCTGACGACGAAGGCTGTGCCGCTCCAGTTGTGGGAGACGACCAAAAGCCCCTGCCGCCCGCGCTCGGCCGAACCACGGGCGAACGGAGCGACGGCCGCCTCGCGCCAGGTCGCGCCGCCCGGAGGCGACGCGGCCCCGGCGGGGACGTCCAGGACACTTTAAGCCGTGATCTTCGAGTCCGGGTCATGGCGGGCCCGAGCGCGGTCATGGCGGGCCCGTTCCGCACCACCCGCCGGTGAGGCCGCCGATAGGGTGTGCGGCATGGTTCGCCGGAGGGTCGTCGCCTGCGCCGCCGCCGCGGTGACGGTGGCGGCGGGGCTGGCGGTGCGGGGCGTGTTCGCGGGCGACGCGGCCAAGTACGCCGGAGACATGCTGTACACGGTGCTGCTCTACACCCTCGTGCTCGCGGCGGCCCCGCGGCCGCGCCCGCTCACGGTGGCCGCCGTGGCGCTCGGGGTGAGCTGGCTGGTGGAGTTCGCCCAGCTCACAGGCGTCCCCGCCGAGCTGGCCGCCCACAGCGCCGTCGCCCGTCTGGTGCTCGGCACGACCTTCAACCCTCCCGACCTGGCCTGGTACGCCGTGGCCGCCCTGCTGTGCTGCCTGGCCCACGGCGCCGCCATGGGCGCGCGGCGCCGGCGGCGGGCGCGGGAGGCGATCGTCAGGCCGGCCGATCCGGCGTGACGACCCGCTTGACGAAGACGACGCCGTCGATCCGGCCGAGCCGGGCGGGGTCCAGCGGGAAATAAGCGAAATCGTGAGAGACACGGGGGACGGGGTCGGCGACGGCCCCGGCCAGGCGGCGGGCGTCGATGAGACCCCGGTCCCAGGGAAGCGCGGACAGCATCCCCTCGACGGTGTCGGGGGGCGGGGCGTCGTCGCCGACCGTGCCGAGGGCCGAGGCCAGGAAGGCGTACCGGTCGCCCAGGCGCGTCGCGGTGATCGCCCCGGCGCCCCACCACTCCAGCGGCCGGTCGCCGAAGGTCATGACGCTGCCGTCGCGCTGCAGGTGGAGGTTGTGGGCGAAGACCAGCGCCGGTCCCTGCTCGGCGACGGCGCGCAGGTTGTCGGCCATCATCGCGTCCCGCAGGGCCGACAGCCGCGATATCCGCGCCGGGGAGGTGTCGGCCATCCAGTGGTGGTAGCGGAGCAGGCCGACGGCGGTGCGCCCGTACAGCTCCGCCCGTTCCCTGTCCTTCGGGCTCAGCCGCGGCGCCTGCGTGTCCAGCAGGGTCACCAGGTCGTCGGCGAGCAGCCGCAGCCGCTGCGCGTCGGCGGACCGGCCGATCGACCGGGACGGGTCCATGACCGTGGCCTCGTCGGTCCACGGCTCGTCCGGGCCGAGCAGCGCGTCGAGGGTCTCCCTGGTGCAGGGGAGCGGGCCCTCCAGGAGGGCGTGGAGGGCGGTGAGGGCCTCGCGCGGGCTGGCCGCCCAGTACTCAAGGGGGCCGTCGATCCCGAAGAACCGCAGCTTCTCGTCATGCTCCTCGTTGTAGGCCCGCATCCAGCGCACGAGTTCGCGGTTGGCGGGGGAGGCACCGAAGTCGTGGCTGAAGCCGCGTTCCATGACCTCGTCGAGCGCGCCCGCGCCCGTCGCGAGGTGGTCGTCCACCACCAGGCCTTTGAGGCAGTCGCTCTCGATGGCGAACGACCGGTAGCCCTCGTGCTCGACCAGGTGCCGGAAGATCTCGTTGCGCGACCGGCCGAGCTCTTCCACGAAGTGCCTCGCCTCGCCCAGGCCGAGCAGCAGCGGCTCGGCCGGGAGCGACCGCAGGAACGCCGAGACGGCCGCGCCGTCGAGCGGCCGGGCCGTGTCCATGATGTCCATTCCTTCAACGGTATCGTTGAACCCTCAGTGTAAACTTTCCCGTCGAAAGTGCTGTACCGTCGCGACGGACCTTCAAACGGTGATGCACCCATGAGGCCGGTGGACCTGGCACGCGAGCACGGCCTGTCCACCCAGGCGGTCAGGAACTACGAGCAGGCCGGCATCCTGCCCGCCGCCGGGCGCACCGTCCACGGCCACCGCGCCTACACGGCGCTGCACGCCCACGCCCTGCGCGCGTTCCTCGCCCTGGTGCCGGGGCACGGCCACCAGGCGGCCACCGCGATCATGCAGGCGGTCGGCCGGGGCGCCACCGAGGAGGCGCTGCGGCTGGTCGACGAGGGCCACCGCCTGCTCCTGGACGACCGCCGCACCCTGCAGGCCGTCGAGGCCGCGCTCGGCGACCTGGCGCCCGTGCCGCAGGAGCGCGGCGACACCTTCATCGGCCCCTTGGCCCGCAGGCTCGGCGTCCGGCCCGCCACGCTGCGCAAATGGGAGCAAGCCGGGCTGGTGCGGCCGCGCCGCGACCCGCGCACGGGCTACCGCGTCTACAGTGCGGCCGACGTGCGGGACGCGCGGCTGGCCCACCAGCTCAGGCGGGGCGGCCACCTGCTGGAGCAGATCGCCCCGCTGATCGGCCAGGTGCGTGCGGCGGGAGGGGTCGCCCCGCTGGAGTCGGCGCTGCGCGACTGGCGTGCCCGCCTGTCCGCCCGGGGCCGGGCCATGCTCAGGGGCGCCGCCGCCCTGGACGCCTACCTCAGCGCCCGCGAGCAAGCGAGTGGCGGCCCGCCGTCGCCCTAGCCGCCGTCGGGCGGCCCTGGGTCGCATTGAACCCGTGCACAGCATGATCTCTACGCTCGGAAGGTCCGCGACGCCGGTCAGGGGCGGGCGCCGCGGAAGCCTAGGGCGCCGGTGTAGGTGTGGGTGGGGTCGGTGATCTTGTAGGTGAGGGTGAAGGTGGTCACTCGGTCGGCGGTGAGGGTGGTGGCGTGCAGGGTCCAGGTGCGGGGGCCGACTGAGGCGCGGAAGGTTCCGTTTCGGGTGGGGGAGAGGGTAAGGGAAGGGGTGTACGCGAAGCCGGTGAGGCGTAGGGCGCAGGACCGATCGGGGCAGGTCGCTTCGAGTGCGATCGGATGGTCGCCGCGGTGGCGGGCGGCCGTGTTCTCGAGGTCCTGCTGGAGGGGGTAGGTCTGCGCCGGAGCTTCCCGGCGGAAGGCGGCCCTGGTCTCGTCGTTGTCGAGTACCAGGGTGTAGCGCCCGGCGAACTGGGCGGCCGTCGCCGGGACGGTCGCGGAGCCGGTTGGCTTCGGGGTGATGACGGGGAGCGGCCGGTGCACGTCCTTCGCCGAGGGGAACACGGCGGGGGCCTGGTCGCCGCACACCGTCTGGAAGTCGGCGCCTGGCGCGTACCGTCTCCACTCCTCCCGGGTCATGGCCCGCCCCGCGGTCGCGCAGACCGCGGCGAGCGGGTCGGGCGGTTCCCCGACCCGCCACAGGTCGAGCGTCCCGGTGTCCTCGGCGGCGGCCAGCGTCCCCCGTCCGGGCAGGAACGTCAGCCCCGCCGCGTATTCGAACGGCCCGGTGAGCGGCGCACCGAGCTGCCGGCGGGTGGCGACGTCCCACAGCCGGACCGTCCCGTCCCGTCCGCCGGAGGCGAGGGTACGGCCATCCTCGCTGAAGGCGACGGCCACCACTTCGGCGGTGTGCCCGGTCCATGGCTCGCCGACGGGCCTGCGGGTCCTGGTGTCCCACAGCCGCAGGACGCCGTCCGAATCGGCCGTGGCCACCAGCCGGCCATCGCGGCTGAACGCGATGGCGCGGATGGTGCCGGCGTGCCCGCCCATCGGCTCGCCCAAGGGACGCCCGTCGGCGAGGTCCCACAGCCGTAAGGACTGCCCGTCCTGGACCGATGCGAGCACGCGCAGGTCGGGGCTGAGCGTCAGATGGCCGAACGCCGGCAGGTTCTCGCTCGGCGGGACCTTCGGAGTGAGCGTCCGCAGCACGCGTCCGCCGGGCATCTCCCACCAGCGCACCGTGAACCCCGCCCCGCCCGACGCGGTCACCAGCGACCGCCCGTCGGCGGAGTAGGCGAGCGAGTGCACCGGCCCGGCGTCGCCGAGGACGCCGCGCGCCTCGCCGCTCGCCACGTCCCAGAGCTGCACCCTGCCGTCACCTCCGGCGGCCAGACTGCGGCCGTCGGGGCTGAAGACCAGTTCACCCGGCCAGGCGCCATGCCCGCCGAGGGCGACGGTCCGCCCGGTGACCAGATCCCAGAGCAGCACGCCCTCGTTCCCGTCGCGGCCCGCTGCGGTCGCCAGCCGTCTCCCGCTCCGGTCGACGGCGACCGGGGTGTTCCGGTCGCCGACGAAGGTCAGCAGCGGATCACGCACATCCCACAGCCGGACGTGACCGCCCGCGGCGCCGACCAGCGTCGTTCCGTCCGGACTGAACGCGACCGCGGCGACCGGCCCGTCATGACCGTCCACCTCGAACAGGGCGCGGCCGCTCACGGTCCACAACTTCACCGCTCCGCCCGCACAGCCGACGGCGATCACGTAGTCCGCCCGGAACGCCGCGACCCGCGCCGCACCGCCCGCCGCGCAGCCCCGCCGGTCGCCCAGCGCCTCGCCGCCGGCCACGTCCCACAGCCGCAGCCGCTCCGTACCGGTCGTGGTGAGCAGGAGCTTCCCGTCGCGACTGAAGGCCAGCGGCCGTACCGCACCGGTGAGAACGGGGCCGAGCTGGTGGTTGAGGTAGGTATCCCAGATCCGGACGCCTCCCTCCGAATCGGAGGTGGCCATCATCCGCCCGTCGGGGCCGAAGACCGCGCCGCTCGCCTCGACCTCCAGCGGAGGGCCGAGCGGCCGCCGCAGGCCAAGGTCCCACAACTGCGTCCCGGTGAAGAACCTCGCCCCATCCGGGCCGAGCACGATCGGCCCGGTGCCAGGAACGGTGATCGGGGCGGCCCGCCGCCCTCTCTCGAGGTCCCAGACCTGAACGGTGCGGTCCTCACCCGCGCTGACCAAGGTACGGCCGTCCGCGCCGAACGCCACCGCCGTCACGGGGCCGGCGTGCAGGGCGAGCGGCCGGCCGATCGGGCGATGCGTGGACAGGTCCCACAGCCTGATCAGGCTGTCTCTGCTCGCGGTCGCCAGCATCCGGCCGTCCCGGCTGACGGCGACCGCCTCGACGGATCCGAGGGGCACCGTCAGCGTGCCGCGGTGGCGGCCCGCCAGGACGGCGCGCAGACCGTAGCGGGCCTCGTCGGTGGGGGAGACCCGCCAGGCCGCGGCCGCCAGCAGCGCGGCGACGACCGGATCCTCCTCCCGCGCACTGCTCGCCGTCAGCCTGCGGGACAGCTCACCGGTGAGCTCGGCCCTCGACCTGCCGCTCACCACCGCCGCCCCGACGATGGCGACCAGCGCCATCACCACCAGCGCCGCGATCGACGACAGGACGACGCGCCGCCGGCGGTCGGCGGCGGCCGAGGCCTCCAGGAACTCCCGCTGCTGCGCTTCCAGCACGGGAAACCGCCCGGGGTCGGCCGCCCACCGCCGCTCCGCCGACCTGACCGTCTCCAGCCGCCGCCCGGTGTACAGGAAACCCGAGCCGGATGACGCCGTGCTCCGCGCCCACCGGGCCGCGTCGTCGACCAGCCGCCCGTACAGCTTCCACTCCTCGCTGTCGGCCTCGAACCAGCGCCGCAGCCGGGACCACGCCTTCAGCAGCACATGGTGAGCGGGCTCCACCGCGCCGTCACCGATCACGAGCAGCCGCTTCTCCTCGAACCGCCGCAGGATCGGCAGCGCCGACGCGGGCAGGCTCTCCAGGGCGACCCTGCGGCTGACCGGCTGCCCGTCCCCGCCCACGAACATCATCTGGCGCAGCGCCTGCGTGGCGACGTCCCGCTCTTCGGGCTCCAGCTCCCCGAAGACCCCCTCGGCGCTGTTCTCGACCGCCCGCCGCACGCCCCCCGACAGCTCGTACCCCCGGCAGGTCAGCCAGCCCTCCTCCCGCTTCTCCCAGGTGAGCAGCATGGCCTGGGCCACCAGCGGCAGCGTCCCCGCGCCGAGGTCGGCCAGCTCTCGCGAACGCAGCTCGTCCAGCACCATCGGCACGAGCCCGTCCTCGACCCGCAGCCCGGCGGCCGTCGCCTGGCCCACGATCGCCCGCCGCAGATCCGCCTCCTCCATCGGGCCGAGCACGAACTGGTTCTCCTGCTGGACCCGCCGGAGCACGGCGTACTGGGCGCAGTGGTCGAGCTGATCGCCGCGCATCCCGAGCACCACCAGCGCCGGCGCGACCCCGCCATCTGGCAGCGGCACGGCGGCGGCGTGCAGCGCCGCGACGAACGCCTCCGCCTCGCCCGGGCCGTCCGTGCCGAACAGCTGCTCGAACTGGTCCACCACCAGGACGAGCCGCCGATCCTCGCCCACCAGGTGGCCCGCCGGGCTCCGCCGCGCCTCGGCCAGCACCGCCTCCGCGACGAGGAACCCGGCGCCGCCCGGTTCGGCGGTGAGCTGCTCCAGCAGCGCACGCTGATTGGACTTCTCGGCCAGCGCCGCCAGCTCCACCGCGAGCCCGCGCAGCGGCGAACCGTACTGCTCGGGGGTCAGCACGATCCGCGGCCAGCGCGCCGCCGCCACGGGCGTTCCCGCCGCCAGCGCCGGTAACAGCCCGGCGCGCAGCAGCGAGGACTTCCCGACCCCCGACGCGCCCGTCACCATCACCATGCCCAGCGCGCCGGGCTCGACGGCCCTGGCCACGATGCCGAGTAGCTCCGCCGTGGCCTGGGCCCGCCCGTGGAACAGCCCGGCATCGCCCTGCTGGAACGCCGCCAGCCCCCGGTACGGGCGTTCGCCCCGCCACGGCGGGTACGGAGACGGCGGCCGCTCGCTCGGTGCTCGCTGCGGCCCCGCCTCGACCGCCAGCTGCACCTGGTACCCCTGGAGCTCCAGCCGGTGCAACCGATCCAGGAGCTGCTCGTGCCGCGCGGTGTCCCGGTCGTCGCTGTCCTGGACGGCCCGCAGGATCTCCCACAGCAGGAACCGGAACTCGTCGAACTCCTCGCTCAGCGAGGTCAGGCCCTCGATCAGCTCCCAGCGCAGGTCCTCCTGCTCCGCCAGCACCTCGCGGAGCAGCTCGTCGATACCGCCCACCTCTTTCAGCAGTCGCGCAATGTCGGCGCGCAACGCGGCGGCCCGCTCACCGCCCTCGGCCAGCGTCGCCACGATCCGCTGCTGCACCGCATCGAGCGTCTGCTCGCGGGAGGCGCCGGGCCGGATGCGTTCGACGGCCCCCTTCACCACGTCGGTCAGCACGTTGCCGCCGACCGCGGCCAGCACCTCCCAGCCCACCTGTGGACCGAGCAGCGTGGCGAACGAGCCGACCGCCAGCACCCCCATGATCGTGACCGGCGTTGCCCGGCGCACCCCGGCCCCGGTCGCCCGCGCCCAACGCCGCAGCCTGCTGCGCATGCCGGCCCCCATGCGCCGCTTCCGCTCCGCCAGCCCGCTGTCGCCCATGGGTGCGTCGTCGGCCGACCGGGACTGGCCGCTCGGCGCGCCGACTGCCTGGCCATCGCCGTCGGCCTGCTCGTTATCGCCGTTCCGCTGTTCGTCGCGGTTCGGCTCCGCGGGCTCCGGCTCTGTCTCCTCGCTCACCGGGTCAGCTCAGCGGCTCGTCCTGGCGCGCCGCCACATGCGGCCCCGGAGTGAAGCCGGGCGGCACGGTCGCCGGTAGGCGCGCGTACCCCTGCTCGACCCACGGGCATTCGATCATGGAGCCGAACTGGTTCTCGTCCAGGCACAGTACGGTGCCGGTGGACGCCGTGACCGTGCAGGTCACCGTGCGGGTCGCCTCGGACCACGACCCGTTGCGGCAGAGGCTGAGCCGGATGGACTCGTTCTCACCCACCAGAACGGGATGCTGCTTGCGCACCTTGGCGGTGAGGTGGACGACCATGCCGCGGGGAGCCACGAACCTGCAGGACACCGTGTTCTGCGGCATCGTCCCGCCGCGCTTGCGGATGTCGGGGCAGAACTTCTGGCCCGGGATGTCGGAGCCGATCCCGGAACTCCACGCGGTCGGCATGAGCACCACCAACGGCACGCCCGTGGGCGAGGCTTTCGATGGTGAGGGGGCGGCGGCGCCGTCGTTCCCCGCCTTCGCACCGCAGGCGGTGACGGCGAGGAGGCATCCCACGGCGACGGCCACCTGGCCGATCACGACGTCCCCGCCCTGCGATAGGCGAGGCACTCGCGGGCCGGCTTCTGCTCCGCCGGATCGCCGGAGGCCACGCAGACCATGGCGGGCTTGGACCCGCCGAAGACGACACAGGTGATCGCGTCGGCGTGCCCCATGCCGCTGTTGCAGCCCTCATAGGTCACATAGTGGAAATCCCACGAACGGCCGGACCGTGGATAGGGGTCGGCCGCCTTCTCGAACTGGGCACGCAGGTAATAGATCTTGCCGGGTTTGATGCTGATCTCGCACCTCTTTCCGAGGGCGCCGCCGCTCGCGCAGGACCCGTCGAAGTTCCCGAATAGCTTGATCTTCCATTTCGTGTTGAAAATGACGGACAACGTGCCCGGCGCCTCGGCGACCGGCGTGCCGGGCCTGGTGCCGCAGGCGTTCCGCTCGACATCGGCCGGGCCGGTGGTCGTCACGCAGATCGTGGTGTCCCGGTCCGGGCGCACCGTGCAGGCGGCGGACCCCGGACCCTCCCCGCAACCCCAGTAGGCGAGCCGCACACCCTGCGGCAGCGCGTCGTCCGGGGTCGCGCTGACCGACCTGACCTGGTCACTCTTGTCGACCCGCAGCACGGACCGGCACACCCGCTCACCGCACGACTCCGACGCTTCCCCCGGCAACGTGAGCGGCACCACCCCACTGTCGGCCACGATATTCAGCCGGACGGAGTCGGTGGGCCTCACCAGAAAACAAGCCGTTCCCGCCGCCAAGATCAGCACAACGAGCACGACACCCGTACCCCAGAGAACACGACGCCTCATCACATACGCCCCCAGGACGCGATGCACTGTGCTCAGAGTCTAGATTTCCACCCCGCGAGCGGGTTAGGTCATGGGCTAGATCGCCAAGGTCGGTTATCTGATCGATATATGAACCCGGGATTTTGGCGGCATTTGCGGTGTTCGATCAGATCGATACCCTATTAGTGCTTCGCCCGCTAAACGGCATATGGGGCATTACGCCCGGCCCCGCCGACGGCGCCGTCCCTCCGTGCGGACCGTACGGCTACGCACCAGTGTCCGCGTTCTTGGCGGTGTCGGGGCGTTCGGCGTGCCAGGTATCGAGGAGGTTGAGGTCGAGGACCCTAGGGCGGCTGCGGGGCCGCCGGAGTGCCACGACGCCGGTGGAGGCCGTCGCCGGCCGCGACCGGGGCGGGCCGCGGCGGGCGGGGGTCAGGGGGTGAAGGGCAGGGCTCCTGTGGCGGCGTGTGCCGAAAGGAGGGGCTGGGGGGCGGTCAGGCACCAGGCTTCGGTGACCAGCTCGAACAGCTCGTCGGCGTCGATCTTGTCGAGGTGCACCACGACCCAGCCGAACCGGCCGGCGGTGAACTGGACCTCGAACACCTCGGGCCGCTCGGCCACCAGGGCGATCTGCTCCTCGATCGTCGCCTTCAGCCCGACGGTGCGGGTGCGTTCCCACAGGTAGCCGAAGCCCCGCCCGCGCACCTTCAGCGCCGTCCAGTCGCCGCCGTCCGCCTGCTTCACCTCGGGCAGACGGGTCAGCATCAGCAGGAACTCCTCAATGCTCACGCCCATGACCAACCTCTACCAGACCTCACCGACATTTTCTCAAGGGGCGCCTCCTCGTCCGGTGCGCGCGCACGAGTGAACGTCTAGCCGAGGGTGGCGGCCGGTTCGTCCCAGGCGATGACGTGGCGCTGTTCGACGCCGAAGGCCCGCTCGGGGTGCATGACCGTCTTCAGCATGATCGGCATCAGCAGCGGCATCAGGGCCCTGGCCAGCGGCCCGGCCGCCTTGCCGCCGTTGATCCTGGCCGCGCGCGCGGCGACCCGCTCCACCCTCGGCCGGCGCAGGCGCTCGTAGGCGGCGAAGGCGGAGGGCGCGTCGGGCAGGTCGCGCACGCAACGGGCGAGCTCGACGGCGCTCTCGACGGCCAGTGACGCGCCCTGGCCGGAGCTGTTGGACGGGGCGTGCACGGCGTCGCCGACCAGGACCATGCGGTCGCTGTGCCAGCGCGGCACGCGCGGCATCATGTACATCGACCCCAGCACCTGGAGCCGCCCGGGGTCGGTGTGCCGGATCAGCTCGGCGCCGGGGTGGTCCTCGGCGTGGTGCTCCAGCAGCCTGCGCAGCCATTCCTCGTTCGGGATCCGCCGGGCCTCGGTCAGGGTCATGGGCGGGTGGGGCAGGTTGGCGCCCCACTCGGCCCCGCCGCCGGGATGCGGGCGGAACAGGTAGAAGCCGCGCCTGCCGAACGCGTAGGTGATCGTCCCCTCGTGCTGCCGCAGGTCGAAGTCGGCGATGGCCTCGAAGCCGAGCAGCCCGGTGGGGGTCGGGCCCGGCGCGTCCGGGTCGATCAGCGTGCGGACCGTGGAGCGGATGCCGTCGGCGCCGACCAGGATGTCGGCCGTGGCGGTGGTCCCGTCGGCGAACCGCGCCGTGACCCCCGAGCCGGTCTCCTCGGCTCCCACCAGGCGCTTGCCGTGCTCGACCCGGACGCCGAGCGCGACCGCGCGGTCGTACAGCGCGCGGTGCAGGTCGGCGCGCCAGATGAGCTGCAACGGCGCGAGGCCGGGCAGCGTGGGCAGGGTGTCGAGCCGTCTGCGCCCGACGGCCATGACCGAGCGGGGCATCGGACGGGCGAGCGCCCGCACCGCGTCGGCGGCGCCGACGATCTCCAGCGCCGCCAGGCCGTTGGGCGCCAGGCCGAGCGAGCCGCCGGCGCCGTCGGCCGTGGTCGGGTAGGCCTCGTAGAGGGTGACCTCCACCCCGGCCCTGCGCAGCGCCGTTCCCGCCACCGGGCCCGCGACGCCGCCGCCGATGACCAGTGCCGTCCTCACCTTGCTCATGTCATGTCCTCCCGCATCCGTTGCCAGGCCCGCTCGTAGGCGGGGTCCTTCAGGGACTCGGCGAGATCGGCGGCGAAGCGCATCTCGGCCTCCACCAGGGCGAGCCGGTAGCGCTCCTCGGCCAGGAACACCCAGTGCACCTGGTCCTCGCCGGCCTGCCGCAGCACCCCCCGCACCTCCTCGGCCTGCTCGGTCAGGGCCGCGAGGCGGCGGCCGAGCAGGCCGGCCCCCTCCGCAGGGGCGAGCACGGCCAGCAGCGACAGGGCGACCCCGAAGGAGGGGTACTCCTCGCGGGGGACGGCGACCAGTTCGCGCATCCAGTCGTAGAGCTCGGCCCGTCCCGCCTCGGTGATGCCGTAGATGGTGCGTTCTGGACGCTGGGTGTCGCGCACGGTCTCCCGTTCGGCGACGAACCCCGCCTTGCGCAGCTGCTCGACGACCATGTACAGCGACCCGCGGTTGTACTTGATGCTGCGGTCCTTGCCGTGCTCCTGGAGTCGTCGTCCGAGCTCGTAGGCGTGCATCGGCTCGGCCATCAGGTAGACGAGCACGGCCAGAGCCAGCGGATTGGACACCTTGCGTCGCTTCTCCACGAGTCCCCATCTTGTTAGTTGATACTGAATATCAATCATCGACTAGTTGATGTCAACTATGACTTTCACGACGAGGCACCCCCGGTATCTCCCGAACCACTCCCAGGACATCTCGCGGGATCGAATGGCCGAAGCCGGGCGCCTACGCGGCGGGGGAGGCGCTGCGGCGCCGGTCGCCGTGCGGGGCCCGGCGGGCGAGGCGGTGGCCCAGGCGCTGGGCGGGGCGCTCGACCAGGCGGTAGGTCACCCAGGACGCGGGCAGGACCAGCGCCAGGAACAGCGCGGCCATCAGCACCTGGACGTGCCAGGCCGACCAGCGCAGGTCGCCGGTCACCGAGGCGTACAGCCGCAGCAGCGGATGGTGCAGCAGGTAGAGCGAGTAGCTGACCAGCCCGAGCCAGGTGAGCACCCGCGGGACGCGGCGGCGGCGCAGGGCGAAGGCGCCCGCGAAGGTCGCGCTGGCCAGCGCGACGGTGGTGATCCACACATCCGGCGCCGACCACCACCAGCCGGCCTGGAGGGCGGGCAGCGGGGTGAGGGCCACCAGGGCCATGGTCAGCGCGACCGGCCAGAACGGGCCGGTGCCGCTCTCCCAGCGGTACACGGCGGTGCCGGCGAACATCACCGCCAGGATGAGCACGCCCAGCCAGGGCACCCGGCTGCCCAGGAACAGCAGGACCAGCGCCATCACGCCGAGCAGGCAGGCGCCGGTCCTGCGCAGGCGGCCCGACACCACGCACGCGAGCCCGATGGCGAGGACCGCGCCGGACGCCCATACGACCCAGGCGCCGCGCAGCGCGGCGGCCGGGACGAGCGCGGCCACGGCGACCGCCGCCAGGCCGAGCACCACCGCGGGCACGGCGCTGCGCCGGTGCGCGCCGGTGACGAACAGCGCGGTGACCAGCAGGTAGAAGACCATCTCGTAGGACAGGGTCCACATGGTGTCGGCGACGCCGCCGACGCCGACCACGTCCAGCAGCATGGTGGCGTGCGCGACCGCCGCGGCGGGGTCGCGTGGCACCGCCTCGCGCACCGGCAGGCGCCACGCCATCGCCAGCACCAGCCCGATGACCAGCAGGTACAGCGGGTACAGCCGGAAGGCGCGGCTGATCCAGAACGCCCGCACGTCCCCGTGCCGTTCCAGCGAGGCGGGGATGATGTAGCCGCTGACCAGGAAGAACACCAGGATGCCGTAGATGCCGATGTTGAACCAGTACGGGCGCAGCCACGGGACCACCCAGGGCAGCAGGTGCTCGGCCACCACCGCGACGGCGCCGATGCCCCGCAAGGCGTCCAGCCACGCCAGGCGGGAGGAGGGGCTCACCGCGGACACGGACGGCGTACCGGGCACGACAGACACCCGACACAACTTACCGAACCCCCTGCCGCCCCCGCGCCCGCCGCGGGTGAGGCGCCGGCGGGGGAGCCGGAGGGGTGGTCAGAGGAGTTTGTCGGGGGTGATGGGCAGGTCGCGGACGCGGCGGCCGGTGGCGTGGTGGACGGCGTTGGCGACGGCGGCGGCGACGCCGGTGATGCCGACCTCGCCGACGCCGATCAGGCCGAGGGGCATGGTCGGGTCGGGCTCGTCCAGGTAGCAGACGTCGATCGGCGGGATGTCGGCGTGCACCGGGACGTGGTACCCGCCGAGGCCGGGGTTCATGATGCGCCCGGTGCGCGGGTCGGTCAGCGTCTCCTCCGACAGGGCCATGCCGATGCCCATGACGATGCCGCCCCGCAGTTGGGCGGCGGCGGTCTTGGCGTTGATGACCGTCCCGACGTCGAACGCCCCCACCCACCGCGACACCCGCACCTCGCCGGTGTCGGGGTCGACGCGCACCTCGCAGAACTGCGCCCCGCACGCCGCCTTCGTCCAGCGCCGCCGGTCGAGCAGGAACTTGGCCATGAACCGGGCCTGTCCGACCGCCGTCCCGACGCGCGTGTCGGATCCGACGGCCACCTCGACGTGCGGGCGGCCCGCCCGGGCGAGGATCGCCGCGTACGTCTCGCCTGCGACGGTCCCGGCGGTGGAGGTCCACAGCCCCCCGTCGCGGGCGCGGACCTCGGCCCGGCGGCTTCCCCGGAGCGGGGAGTCCTTCGACCGCCGGGCCAGCGCCAGCATCGTGTCGCGCAGCCTCGCGCAGGCGGTGCCGAGGCTCGCCGCCACGCTGGCGGTCTGGCCCGAGCCTCCCGCCCCGGGGCCGGTGGGCAGGTCGGAGTCGCCGTACTCGACCCGCACGGCCTCGAACGGCACGCCGAGGGCGTCGGCGGCGATCTGCCCCTGGGCGGTCGCCCCGCCCATGCCCATCTCGTGGAACCCGCAGCGCACCAGCACCGTGCCGTCGGCCGACAGGCGCACCGTGAGGTTGGCGGCGAACTGCCACGCCGGGTGGTAGGCGGAGGCGACGCCCATGCCGACCAGCCACCTGCCGTCGCGCATCGAGCCGGGCTCCGGCGTGCGCTCCGCCCAGCCGAACCGCCGCGCGCCCATCGCGTACGCCTCGCGCAGCATCCGGTGGGAGAAGCGCTTGCCGTCGATGGGATTGCGCTCGGGCTCGTTGCGCATGCGCAGCTCGATCGGGTCCATGCCGAGCTCGCAGGCCAGCTCGTCGATCGCCGCCTCCAGCGCGAAGGTGCCGATCGACTCCCCGGGCGCGCGCATGTAGGTGTTGGAGACCGTGTCCAGCGCGACCTGGCTCTGCTGGAGCAGGATGTTCCCGGCGTCGTAGAGGTGCCGCGACTGGGAGGTGACCTGCTCGGGCCCGCCCCCGACCCGGCCGATCTGGGTGACGCCGGTGTGGACCAGCGCGGTGAGCCGCCCGTCGGGCCGGGCGCCGAGCGCGACGCGCTGCGCCGAGGGGGTGCGCCCGCCGACCGTGCGGTAGACGCCCTCGCGGGTGAGCGTCATCCGCACCGGCCGGCCGGTCACCCGTGCCGCCATCACGGTGAGGATCGTCCCGGCCCACACCACGGTCTTGCCGCCGAACGCGCCGCCGACGTACGGCGCGACGACGCGTACCCCGGCGGCGGGCACGCCGAAGCGCAGGGCGAGATGGTCGCGCATCCAGGCCACGTTCTGCGCGCCGTCGTGGACGGTCAGCCGGTCGCCGTCCCAGACGGCCGTGGTGGCGTGCGGCTCGATCGCGTTGTGGGCGTGCGCCGGCGTGGTGTACCGCAGGTCCACCGACACCGGCGCCGCCGCGAGCGCGGCCTCGGCGTCGCCCTTCTTCGCCGAGCCCTCGGAGACCATGTCGTTCTTCTGCGGCGTGGCGTTCGGCTCCTCGGCGGCGAAGTCGACGGCCGCGGGCGACTCGCGGTAGGCGACCCTCACCAGCCGGGCGGCGTGCTGGGCGGCGTGCAGGGTCTCGGCGACGACGACCGCGACCGGCTGGCCGTTCCAGTGGACCTCGTCGGTGTTGAGGTAGGCGACCGACGTGCCGGAGGCCATCGTGCTGAGGTTCATGACGCTGACCGGCGGCGGAGGCTTCAGCGCGGGCGCGTTGTGGTGGGTGATGACGGTGAGCACGCCCGGCACCGCCGACGCCTCGGCGGTGTCGATGGCGGTGAGATGGCCGCGCGTGATGGTCGCGTGCACCAGGACGGCGTGGGCGAGGCCGGGGTAGGGGTGCTCGGCCGAGTACCGGGCCGCGCCGGTGGTCTTCGGCACCCCGTCCACCCGGTCGATCGGCCTGCCGACCAGACGCCCGGAGCCCTCCACGCGCGCCGGGCCGCGCTCCCCGGCCGGCGACGTCACCGGCGAGCCCTCCGCCGGGGTCGTGCCGTGCGCATCGGTGCGGGTCATGCCGCGCTCCCGTCGGTGAGCAGCCGCAGCAGCGTCGCGGTGACGGTGCGCCGGGCCAGCTCGATCTTGAAGGTGTTGTGGGACAGGGCGGTGGCGGCGGCGAGCTCGGCCTCGGCGGCCCGCCGGAAGGACTCCTCGACGGCCGGCGCGCCGAGCAGGACCCGCTCTGCCTCCCGGGCCCGCCACGGCTTGGCCGCGACGCCGCCGAGGGCCAGGCGCACCTCCGCCACCGCGCCGTCGCGGACCTCCATCGCCGCGGCGACCGAGACCAGCGCGAAGGCGTAGGACGCCCGGTCGCGGACCTTGCGGTAGCGGGAGGTCGCCGCGACCGGGCAGGAGGGCAGCTCCACCGCCGTGACCAGCTCGTCGGCCTCGATCGCGCTCTCGATGTGCGGGGTGCCGCCGGGCAGCCGGTGGAAGTCCTCCATCGGGACGCGCCGTTCGCCGCGCAGGCTCTCGACGACGACCACGGCGTCCAGCGCGGCCAGGGCGACGCACATGTCGGAGGGATGGGTGGCGACGCACGCCTCGCTGGCGCCGAGCACGGCGTGGTCGCGGTTGAGCCCGCCGATCGCGTCGCACCCGCTGCCGGGCTCGCGCTTGTTGCAGGCGGCGGCGCCGTCGTAGAAGTAGGGGCAGCGGGTGCGCTGGAGCAGGTTGCCGCCGACCGTCGCCATGTTGCGCAGCTGCGCCGAGGCGCCGCTGAGGACGGCCTGCGCCAGCACCGGGTACCGGCCGCGGATGACCGGGTGGGCGGCCAGGTGGCTGTTGCGCACCAGCGCGCCGACGCGCACCCCGCCGTCCGGGGCCTGCTCCACCCGGTCCAAGGGGAGGCCGGTGATGTCGACGACCGTGGCGGGGCGTTCGACGTCCTGCCGCATCAGGTCGACCAGGTTGGTGCCGCCGCCGAGGAACCTCGCGCCCGGCTCGGCGGTGATGGCGCGCAGGGCTGCAGGGACGTCGCCGGGGCGCACGTAGGCGAGCGGCCTCATCGGACGGCCTCCGCCGCGGCGGCCGGCCGTCCGGCGCGCGCGGCGGTGTGCTCGCGGTCCGCCCGCCCGTCCCCGTCTTCGGCGAGTTCCCGCCGGGCCTTCGCGGTGGCGACCTCGCGGATGGCGTCGACGATGCCGTTGTAGGCGCCGCAGCGGCACAGGTTGCCGCTCATGCGCTCTCTGATCTCGGCGTCCGTCAGCTCGGCGCCGGTCGCGGCCAGGTGCTCGGTGACCAGGCTCGGCGCGCCGGAGGCGTGCTCGGCGAGCATGCCGATCGCCGAGCAGATCTGCCCGGAGGTGCAGTAGCCGCACTGGAAGCCGTCGTTGCGGATGAACGCCGCCTGAAGCGGGTGCGGGCCCTGCTCGCCCGCGACGCCCTCGATGGTGGTGACCTCGCGGCCGGCGTACTGCACGGCGAGCGTCAGGCAGGAGTTGATGCGCTCGCCGTCGACGAGCACCGTGCACGCGCCGCACGCCCCCTGGTCGCAGCCCTTCTTGGTGCCGGTGAGCCCGAGATGCTCGCGCAGGACGTCCAGCAGGCTGACCTGTGGCGGGATTTCGCAGGTGTGGACGGTCCCGTTGATCCTTAGTTGTACCTCGACCACGCGCTGCCTCCCGCCGGTGGACGTGATGCGTCCAGATGTGCGCCGACGTTAACAGAACGATGTCATCTTAACAAGAGAACGGCGTTCTTTTATCGTCGCCGTATGCTTGCTGCGACATGACGCAGGGATTCCTCCGGGCCAGACGGCCCGAGCACAAGCTGCAGCGGCGCGAGGCCATTCTGGAGGCCGCCCGCGAACTGGCCCTGCGATCCGGCGTGCGCGCGGTCAGCCTCGGCGGGGTCGCCGCCGCCGCGGGCCTGGCCAAGTCCAACGTCGGACGCTACTTCGGCACCCGCGAGGAGATCTACCTCGTCCTGGCCGCCGAGGAGTGGCGAGAGTGGGGGAGCGAGGTCGCCGAACGGCTCGGCCGGGCCACCGGCCTCGCGGCCGTCGTCGCCGCGCTCACCGAGACGCTCGAGGCGCGGCCGCTCATGTGCGACCTGCTCGGCAACACGGCCACCAGCCTCGAGCACAACGTCTCGGTGGAGGCGGCGCGCGCGTGCAAGCGCGCCGTGCTGGACGTCATCGGCGACCTGGCCGCCCGCGTCGCCGCGGCGCCCTCCGGCCTGACCGAGAGCGAGGCCTACGAGCTGGTCGGGCTGGCGACCGCGGGCGCCGGAATGCTCTACCCCGTCTCCAACCCTCCCGCGGTGCTGCGCGAGATCTACGCCGAGGACCCCGTCATGGCGGCCGCCTGCCCCGCGTTCCTGCCGGCGCTCAAGCGCATCGTGATGGCCGCCGCCGTCGGCCTGCCCGCGCTGCGCTGACCCTTCCTCGCCCGGGCCTCAGGGGACCGGCGGCCCGGCCGCGCCCATCGCCGCGTGCTCCCCGGGGTAGTCCTCGCCGAGCCCGGTGGTGGTGGGGGCTTGGGCGGTGAGGTGGAACCAGCCGTCGGTGTCGATGCCGGCGGTGAGGTGGCCGTTGATGGTTCGTAGGCGGGTGGTGAGGTTTCCGAGGCCGTTGCCGCCGTTGACGGTGGGGGTGGTGTCGGTGGGGTCGACGCCGTCGTTGGCGATGTGCAGGCGGATGGTGTCGTTGTGGCCGTTGGTGTGGAGGGTGGCGTGGATGGTGGCGTGCTGGGCTTTGCTGTGGCGCAGGATGTTGGTGACGGCTTCGCGTAGGACGGTGGCCAGGACGGTTTCGATGTGGGGGGGGAGGTCGGGGGTGGTGATGGTGGTGGTGACGTCGATGTCGGCGGCGGTGAGGACGCTGGTGGCGGAGTCGGCTTCGGTGGTGAGGGACATGGTGCGGTAGCCGTTGGCGACGGTGCGGACGTCGGAGAGGGCTTGGCGGGCGACGGTGAGGATGTCGGTGATCTCGTCGCGGGCGCGGTGGGGGTGTGCGGGGAGCAGGCGGTGGGTGAGTTCGCTTTTGAGGGTGATGGCGGAGAGGCTGTAGCCGAGTAGGTCGTGCAGGTCGCGGGCGACGCGCAGGCGTTCGCGGGTGACGGCCATGCGGGCGAGTTTGCCGCGTGCTGCGTACAGTTCGGCCACCAGCGTCGACAACGAGCTCATCCCGTACACGATCATGCCGGTCAGCAGGCTGGACACCGGGAGGTACACCAGGTAGCGCGGCTCGGCGCCGAGGGCCATCGCCAGCGGCACCACGCTGCCCACCACGGCCGCGTACAGCGCCCACCCGGCGCCGCCGGGCACCACCAGCAGCACCGACCCGGCCAGGAAGCCCACCATGGAGCCCCACGGACGGCCGACCCACAGCAGGGGCAGGTAGCAGGCGAGCGCCTGGGCGCCCAGAGAGAGCACGCGGGCCCTTCGCGACCAGGTTCGGGGACCGCGGAACGAGTGGACGAGTTGCAGGCCGAGGTCGGCGGCCAGGCACGCCGCGAAACCGAGCAGGCCGGCGGTGCCGGGCGCGGCGTCGATCACGTTGATCAGCATGATCGCCGCGTATCCCGCCAGCACCACCAAGGTCACCGGGATCGGCTGGCGCGGCCCCCACAGGTCGGTGTCGACGTCGTCGGGCACCATGCTCGCGCGGGGGAACGGCAGCATCTGTTTCAGCCGGTGTCGCGCCGACCTGAGCCGCCACAGCGGTGAGACGCGCGGCGCGGCACCGTCGGCGGGATCAGGGCGCGGGGCCGGGCCCCGGGAGAGCGCCCGCTGCGCGAGCCGGGGGACCAGCCGGGGGACGATCGCGTCCGGCGGCAGCGCCCGTTCCGGGACGGGCCGGTGCCCGGTGGTGGTGGTGGGGGCTTGGGCGGTGAGGTGGAACCAGCCGTCGGTGTCGATGCCGGCGGTGAGGTGGCCGTTGATGGTTCGTAGGCGGGTGGTGAGGTTTCCGAGGCCGTTGCCGCCGTTGACGGTGGGGGTGGTGTCGGTGGGGTCGACGCCGTCGTTGGCGATGTGCAGGCGGATGGTGTCGTTGTGGCCGTTGGTGTGGAGGGTGGCGTGGATGGTGGCGTGCTGGGCTTTGCTGTGGCGCAGGATGTTGGTGACGGCTTCGCGTAGGACGGTGGCCAGGACGGTTTCGATGTGGGGGGGGAGGTCGGGGGTGGTGATGGTGGTGGTGACGTCGATGTCGGCGGCGGTGAGGACGCTGGTGGCGGAGTCGGCTTCGGTGGTGAGGGACATGGTGCGGTAGCCGTTGGCGACGGTGCGGACGTCGGAGAGGGCTTGGCGGGCGACGGTGAGGATGTCGGTGATCTCGTCGCGGGCGCGGTGGGGGTGTGCGGGGAGCAGGCGGTGGGTGAGTTCGCTTTTGAGGGTGATGGCGGAGAGGCTGTAGCCGAGTAGGTCGTGCAGGTCGCGGGCGACGCGCAGGCGTTCGCGGGTGACGGCCATGCGGGCGAGTTTGCCGCGTGCGGCGTACAGTTCGGCCACCAGCGTCGACAACGAGCTCATCCCGTAGACCACCAGGCCGGTGAGCAGGGCGAAGCCGGTGCCGTACGCCAGGCCCACAGGGGGCACGCCCTCGGAGGCGAGCACCGGCAGGATGCCCGCGCCGCCGGCCACGTACAGCGGCCAGCGCGCGGGCCCGGTCACCGACAGCAGCGCCGACCCGGCGAGGAAGCCGATCATGCCGCCCCACGCGCTGCCGAGCCACCAGAACGGCAGGTAGGTGGCCAGCGCCTGGAGCGTCAGGGTGGTGGCCCTGGTGCCGGCCCGCCAGTGCCGCGGCCCGGCGAGGGAGTGGGCGAGCTGCAGGGTGAACACGAGCGTCAGGCAGACCGCGAAGCCGGCGAGACGGGCCGCGTCCGGGCCGGTCATGAGCACGTTCATGATCGTGGTCAGCGCGAACCCGGCCAGCATCACCACGGTGATGGGCAGCACCACCCGGGGGGTCCACGGCGGGCCCTCCGCCTCGCCGGAGGGCTGCAGGGGCGCCGCTCGCGCGCCCCTGGTATGCAACGGTGAAAGCCCGCTTGTCACTTCGCTGTCCATTGACTCCCGCTCCGAAGCGCGAGGACTGGGAGCGCTCCCATGTGTCCGCCGCTCTCTACGGATGTCCATGGATGGTGCGCGCCGTGATCAGGGTCTCAGGGGATTCTACGGAAGAACAGGGGTTGACGCTCATCGCGGTCGAGCGCGGGCTTGGCGTGCGAAGGGTTTCGGTCGTGCGCCGGCGCGGGGGCCCCGGGCGTGGGGGCACAGGGCGCGGAAGCGCAGGCGGAGGGCGGGCGGCGCCGCCGGTGGTTCACCCGCAGTAGGTGGGCACCGCGAACGCCGGGGTGGAGCCGTCCAGCTGCTCGATGATCAGATCCTGCCCCAGGTCGAAATGTGACTCGAACTCGTATCCGGCGTCGGCGGGGCGAATGCCGAATGCGCCGAGAAGGTGGGTTTCCCCCTGTTCCGTGGACTTCGGGTCCTGCCAGGCCTGGGCGACGAACTCGGTGAAGTGCCGGTCGGTGTCGATGGTGCAGGTCGGCATGGCCTTCCCCTTCTTTTCGCGGTGGCGTTCCCAGCTGTCCTAATTGTGCGATGAGAAGCCGGGTAAGAGGAAGGCCGCACTTCACGAACCGGTCGTGAATTCCTCATGGCCGGTATTCCCCATGGTTTGACCGAGCATTTTATATCGGACCGAAATCAGCGCTTGATATGGCGCGGCGGGCGTCGGGAGGCGACCGGAGGGCGGCGCGAGGCGGGAGGAAGCCGCCCGAAGGCGCCGCGGGACGGGCAGGGAGCGCGGCGGCGGGGTCAGCCGGCGCTCTTGTGCAGCAGCTCCGCGGCGAGGTCTCCCCAGGCGGGGTCGTTGGCCGGGCGGCGGCCGGGCGGCAGGGCCTGCGGCTCCTCGTCCCGGTTGCCGAGCGCGAACCCGCTCACGCACGACTCGGTGCGCCAGTCGGTGCCGAGGGCCCGGGCCGTGGCCTCGATGTCGGCGGCGCCGAGCGCGCACCCGGCCAGCCCCATGGCCGTGCTGACCAGGTAGAGCGTCTGGGTGAGCGCGCCGGCGTTCTTCAGGATGAGCGCGTACCCGGGGCCGGTGTACTTCCAGGAGACGCGCCTGAACCGGGCGGTGACCAGGATCAGCACCGGCGGGACGGACGCCAGGCCCGCCGACAGCCGCCCCCGGTCGAGCAGTTCCCGCAGGTCCACCGCGTCCACGTCGATCGGCTCCAGCCGGTGCCCCAGCGGGTCGTAGTGGTACATCCCATCGCGGATGCCGGCGCACCCGCTGACGGCCGTGTACAGCTCCAGCTCGTAGGCCGACCCCGCGCTCGCGTACGGGCGGTCGCTGGCCAGGCCGCTGCCCGCCCCGCCGTGGGCGGCCGAGGTGAGCGAGCGCACCCGGGCCGTCCGGTACAGCACCTCGCCGAGCTGCCGGTCGCTCAGCGGTTCATCGCCGAAGCGGAACGCGGGGTGGTGGCCCTCGATGGCGGCGGTCAGCGGCGGGTCGCCCTCGATGAGCCGGTCCCAGCACGGCCGGGGCAGCGGGACGTACCCGCCCTCGGTGGCGGGTTTGGTGACCGGCTCGACGGCCCAGCGTTCGCCCATCGGGTAGGTGGCGCCGAAGTCGCGGTCGTGCCGGCCGAGCGTCGAGCGGGTGTGGAACATCAGGTCCTGCGGCAGCCAGGTGACCAGCGCGGGATCGGTGTCCTCGGCGAAGGTGGGCGGGCCCGGCGACTCACCCGGCTCGGCCTGGACCACCATGCCGGCGGCCACCAGGTAGGCCAGGGCCGCCGCGCCCGGCACGGACGCGGGCAGCCCCGCCAGCGCGGCGTCCGGGGTCATGCCCCGGCTCAGCGCGCCGACGAGCCACATCGCCTCCGCCCGGTGGAACACCACGCGGTGCAGCGACAGCGGCGACTCCAGCCAGTACGCGCCCTCCTCGGCCCGGAGCACCGCGAACCGGGACATGCGCACCGCCCGCACCGGCGACAGCCGCGCCGGCCGGAAGCGCGCCTGCCTGCTCAGCGGCACGACCGACAGCAGGGCCCGCTCCTGGTCCAGGCCGAGCGAACGGACCACCAGGTGCTGCAGCCGGACCAGCAACCGGTCCAGCTCGGCCCGCTCGGCGGGGTCGCTGATCGCGTTCTCCAGCGAGACCGGGCCAAGGCTCATCCGGCGCAGCGCCTCCACCACCCGGGGCGCGGGATGCGGCACGCTCTCGTCGCCCCAGCGGCTGTGCAGCGTGACCACGTCCTCGCGCGCGTCGGGCTCCACGTGCACGTCCTCGCGCAGCGACCAGAGCAGGAAGCCGCCTGAGGCGGCTTCCTCGTCCAGAGGTGGGGACACGTGGCTTCTCCTGGTTCGTGTTACGGCGCGGCGCGGATCACAAGAAGAACGGGATCGGGTTGAGGTCCTGGTAGGCCGTCGGCGCGTCAAGGCGGCCGAGCGCCACCGGGACGTCGTACAGACGGCCGGGCGCGAACCTCGCCCAGAAGTGGCGCAGACCCGGGACCACGACCTTGACCACGGGCAGCCCGATGTCGGGCCGGGTCTGGTCGAGCACGAGCACCTCCAGGCCCTTGGCGCGGGCCAGCTCGGTGATGTGGGCGACGTCGTCGCGCAGGTCCGCGAACGGGGTGTACGGGCGGCAGGCCGCCGTCGTCCGCGCCAGGCCGGGGTCGGGCAGCAGGTACGGGTTCCGGGCCACCGTCTCGCGCGTCCACCAGGTCAGCAGCCCAGGGTCGGTGGTCGCGTACCCCGCGCCGTCCCCGGCCGGCGTGATGGGGAGCAACTGGCCGAGCTCGGCCAGCGCGCGGCGCAGCGCCACCTTGGGGTCGAAGTGCGCGCCGAAGCCGAACATGATGTCCTCGGCCCGGCCGCCGGTGCGCCGCGAGATCGCCGCCATCACCGGGATGCCCAGGTCGGAGGTGAGGTCCAGCACCCAGACCTCGCGGCCCATCGAGGCCAGGCCGCGCCGCACGGTGGCGATCCACGGGTCGTCGAAGGAGTCCAGCGCGACCCCGGGCTGGCGGGTGCGGTTGTACCACCACAGCGCCACCGCGTCCCGTTCCACCAGTTCGAGGAACCCCTGCAGGATCGCGTCCTCAACGCTGGCGCCGGCCGCGGCGCCGTTGGAGTCCGCGCGCACCGGCGAGGAGCCGCGCGGGGTGAACGGCCGGTAGTACAGCAGGTCGGACGGCAGGTAGCGGTGCCGCTCACCGGTGAGCGACCACACCGGGGTCCACTCCAGCGGCGCCCGCTCGTCGAATGGGGCGGGGACGTGCTGGAACGGGGGCTGCGCGGCGTTCCACCGGTCGCGGTCGCGGAACTGGCGCGGGTGGAACAGCTGGCAGGCGTCGGGGTGGACGGCGGCCTCGCCGAGCCCCCGGTAGGTGTCGGTGATCGTCGGCTCGTCGCCGAAGCGGGAGCCGCAGTAGCGTTCCACGGCCTCGCACAGCGCGCTGACCCTGGAATCGAGGTCGGTGACGCCCTTGCCGCCGGCCTGCGCGCGCAGGCCCGCCCGCGCCGTCGACAGGCTGCTCACCGGCAGCGCCAGGTTCGGGCCCGCGAGGTGGCAGTGCAGGAACGAGGGGCTGCGCGGGTCGCGCCGGACCCCGCCGATGATCCCGGTGACCGGGTCGACCAGGCCGCCGAACCGCTCCCAGACCTGGCGGGCGGACGCGGCCCGCTCGCCGGTGCCGCCGAGCGCCTCCTTGGGCCGGGAGACCGGGACGACGGCCCGGCGCACGCGGCGGGCGACCAGGCCGGGGTCTCCGCACGACGGGCACTGCGGGCGGCGGGTCAGCCGGTGGTGCCGCCCGGCCATGGTGAGGGTGTCCAGCGTCCACACCGCGTCCTGGCCGTCGTGGCGGTGCCCGGCCAGCCACTTGGCCGCCTCCAGCGCCACCGCCAGCAGCCCCATGCCGCGGGTCAGCGCGGTCGACGCCTCGGGCGGGAGCGCGGGGGCCCCGGAGGCCGTCAGCAGGCAGCTCTCGGCGCGGCGGTGGCCGCGCAGCCGCCGCTCCAGGCACGCCCAGCACGGGCCCGAGCCGGGGCGGAACACCGGGCCGACCCACACGTCGGCGCCGTTCGGCTTGGCCAGCAGCCAGGGCCGCCCGTCGGCCAGCCGGCGGGCGTTGACCTCCGCCAGCGCCGGGTCGAGGTAGTCGTCGCAGACCACCAGCGAAAGCTCGCCGCACGGCTCGCCCCCGCCGGTGTCGGGCACGGCGGCCAGGCCCGCCGCCCGGCAGGCGGCCAGGACGGCGCCGGTCTCGACGTGGCCGAGCGCGAGGACGCCGACGACCGCGCCGGCGAGCGCGGCCGGGGCGCGGGAGCCCTCCAGCCCGGCCAGGTCCCAGTAGGCCTCGGCGGCCGGGTCGGCCGGGCAGGTGGAGGCGCGGTGCCCGACGAGGTTGGCCTTGGCCATGCGGCCGAGCACCTGGCCGACCTGTGCGGCGGGCAGCTCCCGGGAGGCCTGCTCGTGGATCTCGGCGAGGGTGCGGGTGCCGTCCAGCAGCGGGGCGAGCACCTCGGCGGGGCGGCCGGACAGCGCGGTCGTGCCGCGCGCGGAGACCAGGTACACCGCCTCGCCGGGGATGATCTCGGGGCGCAGGTGGCTCTTGAAACCGATGCGCGGGGCCGTGGCGGCGCCGGTCGTGGCCGGGTCGGCCACGGGCGCCGACGCGGGCGCGGGCGCCGGGAGGGGCGTGCCGGCGACGCGGGCGCCGGGAGTCGTCGTGCCGGGGCGGCGATGGGCGACGGTGACGCCGGTGCCGGTTTCCGTTTCCACCATGAGAGCCTCTTCCGGGCCGTCGGGGGGCACAGGGGGATGCAGGCGGACCTCGCCGCCTCGGTCGGCGCATTACCCGCGGGCGCGGGGCGCAACCGCCGCCCCGGTGGAGCGACCCCGCGCACCGCATCTTGCACCGCCGCCCCGCCACGGGGCCAGTTCGCCGCTCACCTTCGCGGCATGAATCCTTCACATCGCACCGATGAGCCGGTCAGTGGCCCTTTCGCCCCATTCCCGAGCACACTTGTCGAACGTCGGACCGATCGGAGGGAGCCGGTCATGCGTCGCATCCGGTGCACAAGACCCGCCACCCCGAAATCAGCGGGAAAACGGCTCACGGACCATTTGGACCTGCGAACTCCCGCCGGTCGCCCGATGTCCTACTAGCGAGTTCTCCTCAAGCGATCGGCCGCCGCATTTTCGATGACCGGACATGCCGGCGGCGAAATACCAGACAGCCGAAAATCTGCCTCCAGGAAGGGAGCGGAAACATGGCTCCGGTGCTGGAAATCACCGGCGACCGTTTCAGGGCCGAGGGGGTGTGGCGCGACCGCACCGCCATGGACGACCTGCGCGGCGCGGTCGAGCGCTTCCCCGGCCGCACGGCGGTGGTCGTCTGGCACGCGGACGGCCGCGAGCCCGACCGGCTCACCTATGCGGAACTGGCCGCGCGCGTCGAACGGCTGGCCGCCGCCCTGCACGGGCTCGGCGTGCGCCGGGGCGACGTGGTGACCCTCCAGTTGCCGAACTCCTGGCAACTCGTCGCCCTGAGCCTGGCCTGCGCCCGCGTCGGCGCGATCGCCGGCCCCGTCGCGACCATCATGCGCCGCCGCGAGGTGGAGTTCATGACCCGGCTCACCCGCAGCCCGCTCTACGTGGCCGCCGCCGAGGTGCGCGGGTTCTCCTTCGCCGACATGAGCGCGGAGGTCGCCGCCGCGGTGCCCACGCTGCGGCACCGGGTGCTGCTCGGCGGCGGCGGGGCCGGCGGCACGCTGGACCTCGACCGCGACCTGCTCGGACGGGAGTGGGAACGGGAGGTCGAGCCGGGCGTGCTGGACGCCCACGAGGCACGGCCGGACGACCTGGCGCAGGTGATGTTCACCTCCGGCACGACCGGCGAGCCCAAGGGCGTCATGCACAGCCACAACACCCTCGGCGCGCTGAACCGCGCACAGATCGAGGTGCTGGGCCTGACCTCCGACGAGGTCACCGCCATGGGCTCGCCCACCACCCTGCAGGCCGGCTACACCTGGAACTTCCTGATGCCGCTGATCCTCGGCGCCACGGCCGTCCAGATCGACGCCTGGGACCCCGGCCTGATGCTGCGCGTCATGGAGCAGGAGGGGGTCACCTTCTTCTACGGCCCGCCGCCGTTCCTGATGGACCTCATCCGGGCCCAGCAGGAGGATCCCCGCGACCTGTCGGCGCTGCGCTCCTTCGCCACCGGCAGCGCCCCCATCCCGCCGGTGCTCGTCGAGCAGGCCCGCGACGTGCTGGGCTGCCGGCTGTACGCGCTGTGGGGGATGACCGAGAACGGCGCGGTCACCGTCACCCGTCCCGAGGACCCGCCGATGCGGGCCGCCGAGAGCGACGGGACGCCGGTGCCGGGCATGGAGGTCCGCATCGTCGATGAGCGGACCGGCCGGCCCGTGGCGCCCGGCGCGACCGGCCTGCTCCAGGTGCGCGGCGCGAGCCAGTGTCTCGGCTACTACCGCCGCGAGGAGCTCTACGCCGAGTCGCTCACCCCCGACGGGTGGTTCGACACCGGCGACCTCGCCAGGGACGACGGGCACGGCGGCATCCGCATCGCCGGCCGGGTCAAGGACGTCATCTCCCGCGGCGGGGTGAAGATCCCGGCGGTGGAGGTGGAGGCGGCGCTGCTGCGCCACCCGGCCATCCGCGACATCGCCGTCGTGGGCCTGCCCGACGAGCGGATGGGGGAGCGCGCCTGCGCGGTCATCGTCCCGGACGGGACCCCGCCCACCATTTCGGACCTGCGCGCCCACCTGGCGGAGCTGGAGATGGCCAAGCAGTACTGGCCCGAGCGCGTCGAGATCGTGGACGCGCTGCCCAGGACTCCCTCGGGCAAGGTGCAGAAGTTCGTGCTACGCGACCGGCTGAACGGCTGAGTGAGGGCATCCCATGGACTTTCTCCTGACCCCTGAGCAGAACGCGCTGGCCGAGAAGGTCCGCGCCTACGTCGCGGACCGGCTCGCCCCGGCCGCCGCCGAGAGCGACCGCGAGGGCCGGTTCGCGCCGGGCCTGTTCGCCGAGCTGGCCGCCGAAGGCCTGTTCGGGCTGCGCATCCCCGTCGAGTACGGCGGCATGGGCCTGGACGCGGTCAGCACCGGCGTCGCCATCGAGGAACTGGCGCGCGGCGACATCACCGCCTGCTACCCGGTGCTCAACGCCGCCCTGGTCGGCGGGGTGCTCAACCTGCACGGCGGCGAGGAGCTCAAGGCGCGCTGGCTGCCGTCCATCGCCCACGGCGACGCCGTCGTCGCGGTGTGCATGACCGAGCCGGCCCACGGCACCGACGCCGCGGCGCTGGAGCTGCGCGCGGAGCCGGACGGCGACGGCTGGCGGCTGTCGGGCGAGAAGACCTCCATCATGCTCGGCGCGTACGCCACTCATGGACTGGTGTTCGCCCGCACCGGAGAGAAGCGCGAGCGCTCGCGCGGCGTGACCGCCTTCTACACCCGGCTCGACGACGCCCACGTGACCCGCACGACGCTGCCCAGCCTCGGCAGCCGGACCGGCGGGCGGGCGACCATGGTCTTCGACGGGCTGCACGTCGGCCAGGAGAACGTGGTCGGCGGCACCGGGCTCGGGTTCGTGCAGGGCATGCGCGGCTTCGACTACTCCCGCGCGCTCATCGCGCTCATGGCCGTGAGCGCTGCCAGCGTCACGCTGGAGGCGGCATTCGAGCACGCCAGCGAGCGCGAGGCGTTCGGCCAGCCGCTCAGCCGCTTCCAGGGGCTGACGTTCCCCCTGGTCGAGCACGCCACCTACCTGCACGCCGCCCGGCTGCTGGCCTACGAGGCGCTGTGGCGCAACGACGCCGGCCTCAACCACCGGGTCGAGGCGAACATGGCCAAGTGGTGGGCGCCCAAGACCTCGGCCGAGGCCGCCCACCAGGCGCTGCTCACCCTCGGGCACTTCGGCTGGTCGGAGGACGGCCCGGTGGCGCGGCGCCTGCGCGACGTGATCGGCACGCAGCTCGCCGACGGCACCGCCGCCGCGACCAAGCTGGTCATCGCCCGCGAGTTCCTCGGCCGCGAGCACGCCCCCTGACCGTCCACCCGACGAGCGGAGACCGCCTGATGCGCGAACCCCACGCACCCCTGCCGACCTACGCCTCCTACGTTGGAGGACGCGACATCGACGCGGCCGAGCACATCTACGCCGTCTCGTCCCGCGCGATCCTGGAGGACGCCCCGCGCGCCCTGCGCCTGAAGCGCATGCTGGAGCGCGGCGAGATCGACCCCGCCTCGGCCGGCCCCGAGGTGATAGGCCGGTGCGCGCTGGCCGACGCCGCCACCGCCCGCGCGGCCCTGGAGGCGGCCGCCACCGCGGCCCGCGAGTGGTCCAGGAGCCCCCTGGACGTACGGCTGCGGGCCGGTGAGCTGATCCGCAAACGCCTGGCCGAGACCCGGTCCGCCTTCGTCGAGATCATGGTCGCCGAAGGGCGGACGCGGACGCTGGCGGAGTGGGAGGTCGACGGGCTGCTGCACATCGTCAGCCCCGAGACGCTGAGCTGGTGCGCCGAGCTGCTGCGGCGTGACTTCCACTACGGCGGCAAGCGCATCTCGATGCGGCGCAAGCCCGACGGGGTGGTCTGCGTCGCCCCGCCGCAGAACGCCCCCCACTCCAACGCCATCTACGGCGCCGCCGCCGTGCTGTCGGGCAACGCGGTCGTCGTGCGCGCGCCGCGCAGCATCCCGTTCGGCGTCATGTACGCCCTGCGGGAGATCGTCGCCCCCGCCCTGGAGGAGGCCGGCGCCCCGCCCGGCACCCTCAACGTGGTGTGCGGCCCGCCCATGATGCAGGAGTGGCTCGCCAGCGAGCACGTCGACGACATCATCTACTTCGGCGGCACCGAGAAGGGGCTGGTCTTCCAGAACGACTGCGTCGCCGCCGGCAAGAAGCCCATCCTCGAACTGGCGGGCAACGACTGCGCGGTCGTCTGGCGCGACGCCGACCTCGACCTCGCCGCCGGCGCGCTGGTCGAGGCGTTCCACGCCTCCGGCCAGATCTGCAACATCCCCAACCAGGTGATCGCCCACCCGGCCATAGCCGAGGAGCTGATCGCCCGCCTGGCGGACGCCGCCGCGCGGATCAGGCCCGGCTACCCCGAGCAGGAGGGCGTCGTCCTCACCCCGGTGCTGGCCGCCGACGGGTTCTTCGCCTTCCTCGCCGACGCGCTCGGCAAGGGGGCCGAGCTGGTGTGCGGCGGGCGGCGCCTGGAGGTGGACGGCACGCCGTCCGACACGGGGTTCTTCATCGAGCCCACGGTGATCCGCGTGAACGGCCTGGCCGGGGCGCGGGAGGTCGAGGCCGTGCGCAGCGAGACCTTCTTCCCGTTGCTGCCCGTGGTCGTCCCCGAGGCCGGCGGCTCCGACGAGCGCCTGCTGGACGAGGTGCTGGCGTTCGTCGACGGCAACGCCTACGGCCTGCGCAACTCGCTGTGGACCGCCGACGAGCGGATCGCCGGGCGGTTCGCCGACGAGGTGCGCAACGGCGGCGTGCTCAAGGTCAACGACGACTCGCACTGCGGCTTCTATCCCTACATGCCCTCCCACGGCGGCACCGGCTTCACCGGCGGCGTCTTCGGCGAGGCCAGCTACATGATGATCCGCACCACCCACCTCCAGGGCGTCGCCCTGACCCCCGCGAGACCGGCCGCGGCCGGCGGGATGTGAAAGGGGACCATGACATGCGAGAGGTAAGGGTGCGTGCCCGCGTCGCCCTCGACGCCCGCACCGCGCTGGCCCGCCTGACCACGAGCGCCTGGCACGGCCGCCTGGACGGCGACGCCCTGACGGTGACCACAGGGAAGCGACCTCCCACCTCCGTGGCGCCGGCCGAGCCTGCGACCCTCCTCGACATCGAGTCGCCCCCCGGCATCGAGGCGGTCCCCGGCCGCCCGGTGAGCCCGGCAGGACCGGCCGGAGTGGGAAGCGACGACGACCGCCTCAGCGAATGGGCCCTGCCCTTCCGCGGCGGCACGGTGCGCTGGCGCCAGCGCGAGTGGACGCCCGCCGCACCGGCGGACGTCTCCTCCGCGGCGCCGGGCATCGCCTTCGAGCAGGTGGACGGCGACTTCGCCGCCCTGTCCGGCGCCTGGAACCTCCTCCCCGGCCCCGGTGACGCCTCCTGCGAGGTGGTCTTCGAGGCCCGGTTCGACCTCGGCGTGCCGATGTACGACCGCGTGGTCGAGCCGCTGCTGGCGCGGGTACTCGCGCGAGCCGTACGGGCGGTCCTGGCCGCCGCCTACGGCCACGTGGAGACCGAGGAGGACCCGCCGACGATCCCCGCCCCCGAACGCCAGGTGGCCGCCGCCCTGTCGTCCGCCCGCTGAAGCGCGGGCCGCAGGAGCGGCCCCCACCACCGGCGCCGCGACCGGTCACCACCGCGGGGGCCGAGCCAGGCGGGCACGGCCACCGAGGGAACGACGGCCGGGCGGGAATGGTCCTTCGGCCCTTCCGGCGCGGGGCGCGAGGCCGCATCCTGAGCACCATGGCTCCGATCTCGGCGAATGAGCCGATGAGCGAGGAGATGAGGATGATGTACTGGAACGGGCCCGGCATGAGCTGGGGCTACGGCCTGATGATCCTGAACATGGTGCTCTTCTGGGGCCTGGTGATCGCCGTGGTCGTGCTGCTCTTCCGCTACCTGGCCCGCAGGCCGGGCGCCCGGGGCGGCTCAGGCCCCGCGGTGCCCGTGGCGGAGGACGTGCTGGCGCAGCGTTACGCCCGGGGAGAGATCGACGCGGAGGAGTACCACGCCCGCCTTGAGACCCTGCGCGGCGCCCGACCGCCCGGTCGCTGAGGCCGGGCGCGGCTCCCGTCGCGGGGCCGCCCGCCGTCACGGCGGTCCTGCGACGACGCTCGGCCTGGCCGTGGACGTCGACGCCGGTGGGGAAGCGGCCGGAGCAGGCCGCGTCGCCCACCGGGCGGGTGTTCGCCGCGCAAGCGGTGGCCGTGCGGGCGCGGCCGGGTTAGGTTGCCGTTCATGGCGGATACCCACGGCATGTGTGACGAACGGTTCGGCGCGGTGCGCGAGACGCTGGCGGCGTCCCTGGACGACCGGGACGTCGGCGCCTCGGTGGCGGTGTATCTCGAGGGCGAGCCGGTGGTGGACCTCTGGGGCGGGTACGCGGACGCGGAGCGCACCGTCCCCTGGGAGCGCGACACCATCGTCAACGTCTGGTCCACCACCAAGACCATGACCGCGCTGTGCGCGCTGATCCTCGCCGACCGCGGCGAACTCGACCTGACGGCCCCGGTGGCCAAGTACTGGCCCGAGTTCGCCGCCGCGGGCAAGGAACGCGTGGAGGTGCGGCACCTGCTCTCCCACACCGCGGGCCTGCCCGCCTTCGACGAGCCCATCACCGTCGAGCAGGTCTGCGATTGGGAGGAGTCCACGCGGCGGCTCGCCGGGCAGTTCCCGCGCTGGGAGCCGGGCACCCAGGCCGGCTACCACGCCGTCACCCAGGGGCACCTGGTCGGCGAGGTCGTCCGCCGGGTCACCGGCCGCACCCTGGGCGCCTTCTTCGCCGAGGAGGTGGCCGGGCCGCTCGGCGCCGACTTCCACATCGGGACGCCGGCCGAGCACGACCACCGCGTCGCCCCCGTCATCGCGCCCCCGCCGTCGCCGGGGGACTCCGGCGAGCCCGGCAACCCCCCGCTCCGGGCCGAGGACGCCAACACCGTCGCCTGGCGGCGCGCCGAGATCCCGGCCGGGAACGGGCACGGCAACGCCCGGGCGGTCGGCGCCGTCCAGTCCGTGCTGTCCAACGGCGGGACGGCGCGCGGGGTGCGGCTGCTGTCACCGGCCGGCTGCGAGCGCGCCCTGGAGGAGCAGTACCACGGCCCGGACCGCGTCCTCGGCGTGCCGATGCGCTACGGCATCGGGTACGGGCTGGGGGGCGGCATGTTCCCCGGCCGGCGCATCTGTTACTGGGGCGGGTGGGGCGGTTCGCTGGTCGTCAACGACCTCGACGCCCGCATGACCGTCGCCTACGCGATGAACCGCATGCTGAGCGGCAGCCTGGGCGACGACCGCGGCCTCCTGCTCGTCACGGCCGCCTACGAGAGCCTGCACGCGTAGACCCGGCGACGCGGGCCGGTGGTGGCCGCCTGGGGCGGTGACCGCCCACCTGCACCTGTCGCGGCCCTCCACCCGATGCACGCGGATGTGCGATCGGCGCCGGGGCGGCCGGTCGTGGTACGGCGAGGCCGGCGCCGCCCTGCGGCGCGCGGCCCGGTGAACGGCCGTGGACGGCGCACTAAGGGAAGCACTAGGGAACCAGCAGGGTCCGGCCGGTCGTCATCCTCGATTCGATCGCCTGGTGGGCGCCGGACGCCTCGGCCAAGGGGAAGGTCTGGCCGATGACGGGGCGCAGGCGGCCGGACGCGGCCAGGGCGAGGGCCTCCTCGGTGAGGGCGCGCGTCCGCGCGGCGTCGGGCGGAGGCGCGGAGATCACCGTCACGTGCTCGCCGGCCTGCGGCCACGAGCCGCCGGCCATGCCGTAGATGCGCGCGCGGCCGCCGGGCCGCACGGCCGACATGCCCTGCGTGCCCACCGGCCCGCCCACCCCGTCGAAGACCACGTCGACGCCGGCGCCGCCGGTCAGCTCGACCACCTCGCGCTCCCATCCGGGACGGGTGTAGTCCAGGCAGGCGACCGCGCCCAGAGACCTGACCAGCTCCGCCTTGCCGGGACCGGCCGCGCCCACCACCTTGGCGCCCGACGCCGCCGCCAGTTGCACCAGCAGGGTGCCGACGCCGCCTCCGGCCGCCTCGACCAGCACCCACTCGCCCGGCTCGATCTCCGCCTGCCGGTGCAACATGACCGCCGTCCGCCCGCCGGCCAGCAGCGCCACCGCGTCGGGCAGACTCACGCCCGGCGGGACCGGGATCGCGTCCTCCGCCCGGCCGAGGGCCAGCTCCGCGTAACCCCCCTCGCCGCCGGTCGTCGTGACCACGGTCCGCCCGGCCAGCCCGGGATCGACGTCCGCACCCACGGAACGCACCCGGCCGCCGACACCGTTGCCCGGGACGCGCGGCAGGGTGGGAGTCGCGAAGACCGGCGGGGCGTTTCCGCTCCGCACCTGCGTCTCCACGAAGGTGATGCCCGCGTACGCCACCTCCACCAGCACCTGCCCCGGTCCGGGGACCGGATCCTCGACCTGCCTGATGCGCAGGACCTCCGGCCCGCCGAACCGCTCCATCACCACAGCGCGCACGCCTGCCGTCCCTTCCCGGACCTTCGTCGAAGCGCCGTCGCCGGCGCGTCCCGGACGATCGGCACGCCGGTCGCCGGGGTGGCCGCTTCGTCTCGCAGGGCCCAGCATGCGAGTTGAACCTAGGTTGAGGTCAACCCGGTACGAGGGCCCGAACGGGATCGTCCCTGCGGCCCGGGCGCGGGGGTGGCGACGACGGCCCCCGGGGGAGCCGAGCGTTCGCTCGTGATCCATCTTTCCGCCCTCGCCGCTCCATGCCGATGTCATCCGGCGCGGGGACCTTGATCATGTGCCTGCCACGTGGTGTCGTGACACTGCGAGGCATGTTCCACATCGGCGCCGCAACGCCGCCGGTGCCCCTGCCACCCCCCACCATGCCGGCGCGATGTCGCGGCATGGCCCGTGCGTCGAGAGAGCGGAAGAATGCGAAAACTGCCGTCATTCACGTCGTCCCCCAGGGCATCGAAGTCAGCGACCGTGTCGGACAGGAGCACGTCCCCCGCCAGGCGCGCCAAGCGCGGGCGTTCCCGGCTCGGGGTCGTGCTCGGCCTCACCGCCATGGCGGTCGTGGTTCCCGCGTCGGCGGCCTTCGCCGACCCGCCGCACAACCTGCCGCAGAACGCCGGCGGATACGAGCAGTCGTTCTCGCCGGCCTTCGACTACGACGGCGACGGCTGCTACGCCACCCCCGCGATCGGACCGGACGGCACCCTCGCTCCGGGGCTGAACCCGACCGGCGCGGTCAACGGCAACTGCCGCGACCAGTCGGACCTGGACAACTCGCAGACCTACGCCCGTTCCACCTGCAACAACGGCTGGTGCGCCGTCGTCTACGCCGGGTACTTCGAAAAGGACCAGGCGCTGCCCGGCAGCAGCCTCGGCGGGCACCGCCACGACTGGGAGCACGTCATCTCCTGGATCGACCAGGCGTCCAACCGGGTGGAGTACGTGTCGACCACGCAGCACAGCGGCGTGGTCACCTACGCGCGCTCACAGGTGCGCTTCGACGGCTCCCACCCCAAGATCGTCTACCACAAGGACGGGCTGTCCACCCACTTCTTCCGGCTCGCCAACGGCAACGACGAGCCGCCGGAGAACCACTACCACAACTGGCGCTACCCCCCGCTGGTGGACTGGAACGGCTGGCCCAGCACCGCGCTGCGCGACAGGCTGATGAACGCCGACTTCGGGGCGGCGACCATCAAGATCAACGACGGGCGGTTCCAGGACCTCCTGTCGCGCTCCAAGCCGGCCGGCATCCCCTTCGACCCCTTCGCCTGACCGCCCGCCGGCCGCCTCGCTCCGCCCGGCCGGGTGTGGCGGCCGGCCTCCGTCGGCCGCTCCCGCGGCCGGCGGCGGGCGGCGGGTCTAGGGGACCCAGCCGGCCTCGGTGGCGATGCGGATGGCGTCGACGCGGTTGCGGGCGTTGAGCTTCATGACGATGGTCGTCAGGTAGTTGCGCACCGTGCCGGCGGACAGGTGGAGGCCGGCGGCGATCTCGGGGGCCTCGGCGCCCTTGGCGGCCATGCGCAGCACCTGCAGCTCGCGTTCCGACAGCGGGTTGTCGCCCACGTCCCAGGCGCTCAGGGCGAGCTGGGGGTCGATGACGCGCTTGCCGGCGGCCACGTTGCGCACCGCCTCCGCGAGCTGGTCGGCGGGGGCGTCCTTGAGCAGGAACCCCGACACCTGGGCGGCGAGCGCGCGGCGCACGGTGCCCGGCCGGCCGAGGCTGGTGAGGATGAGCGTGCGGCACGACGGCAGCTGCTGCCGCAGCAGTTCGGCCGCGGTCAGGCCGTCGACGGCCGGCAGGTCGATGTCGATGATCGCCACGTCGGGCCGATGCTCCATGGCGGCCGACACGATCGCGTCACCCCGGTCGAGCTGTGCCACGACGGTCAGATCGGGCTCGAGTTCGAGCAGGGCCACGAGCGCTCCACGCACCATGTGGACGTCCTCCGCCAGGAGGATCTTCAGGGTGCGCACTAACAGCTCCCGCTTTCCGTAGGCACCCGCCGCTTCCCTTCGTTGATCTCCCGGACAACCCTATGTGCCCGGCCCCGGAAACGTAAGCGACGGTCCTGTTTGACTTCACCTTCGCACAAAGGTGAACGGCGGGAGTTCGGGCACTCCCGCCGTTCAGGTCAAGCGGCTGGTCAAAGCGGTCGAGCGACTGGAAATCGGTCAATCGGTCAGCCAGCGCACCTCGCCGATCGAAAGGACCGTCCGGCCCTCGGTGTAGAGCATGAAGGGCACGTCCACGTGGCGCAGGTCCACGCCGGCGCGTTCGAGGTCGGCCAGCGGCACCTCCAGGGTGGTCCAGGTCCCCGCCGGCAGCGCGCGCAGGGACGGGGCGAGGTCCAGCCCGGGCTGGGCCGGGTAGTCGTCGTGACAGCCGAGGTACACCGGCAGGTCCGGGGCCTCGACGACCCGCACGTCGAAGGCGATGCGCCCGCCGGCCTCGCGGTAGCCGCGCAGGTCCCGCGGCCGCTGCTCGGGGTCCTGCGCGTAGACGAAGGCCACGTACCCCATGAACCGCAGCGACACCGCGGACGTGCCGCCCGGCCCGGGGACGGGCTCGGCCCGCACCACCAGCGTCTCGGTGGGCCGGTCGGAGGAGATGTCCTCCCGCGACCAGGTGTTGTGCCCGCCGATGCGCAGCCGGTACGCCCCGCCCGCGCGGGCTCCGGCCACCTCCAGCGGCCCGGCGACCGGGGGAGCGGGCGGCGGCGGGGGCTCCTGGTCCAGCGGCAGCTCGCCGGGGTCGGCGGCCGTGCCCGTGTCGCGCAGGGACAGTCCGAAGCCGTAGGGGAACAGCGGCTCGTGCTCGCCCTCGGGGGACAGCTCCTCCGCCGGCACCCGGTAGCCGGGGATGTGCGGCGGGACGCGGTTGACGCTCATCGACCGCTTCCTGCGCGGCCAGCTGAAGGTGAGCCGCCCCTGGAAGTCGTGGGCCGGCGCGCCGTCGGGCCCGGCGAACAGCACATCGGTGATCCCCACTCCCTCGGTGCCGGGCAGCCAGGCCACCACGAACGCGTCGGACAGGTTGATCTCCTCGGTGACGTACAGCGGGCGCCCGGTGAACATGACCGTCACCACGCGCACCCCTGCCTCGCGGAGCCGGCGCAGCGTCGCGAGGTCGCGGGCGTAGGACTGCTTGAGCCTGGCGTACTCCAGCGTCCCCCACGGCTTGATCGTGCCGCGCATCTCGGCGTAGGCGTCCTCGCCGATCGCCACCACGGCCACGTCGAACGCGGCCGGGTCGGCGTGCTCCAGGTAGGGGTCCACCTGGCAGCGGTCCTCGCCGGTGACCGAGGCCACGGCCGCGGCGAGCGTCGTCGCGCCGGGCAGGTCCGACAGGGTCACCTCGTTGCCCTGCCAGCTCAGGGTCCAGCCGCCGGCCTGCTTCCTGATGTCGTCGGCTGCGCTGCCGGCGACCAGCACCCGCGACGCCGGGGACAGCGGCAGCGTGCCGCCCGCGTTCTTCAGCAGCACCAGCGACTTGCGCACCGCCTCGCGGGCGAGCGCGCGGTGGTCGTGGTGGCCGAGCACCGACGCCTCGCCGGCCAGCGACCGCTCGCGCGGGCGCGGCTTGTCCCACAGTCCGGCCCGCATCTTGACGCGCAGCACCCGCCGCACCGCGTCGTCGACGCGCTCCATGGGGATGACGCCGGACAGGACCTGCTCGCGGGCGTTGCGCCACACCGACCGCCAGGCCTCCCGCCCGGCCACCATGAGCACGTCCAGCCCGGCGTTGATCGCGTACCCGGCGTCGCCGACGGTGCAGCCGGCCACCTCGGCGTGCGCGTCCCAGTCGCTGATCACGATGCCGTCGAAGCCCATCGCGCCCTTGAGGACGTCGGTCAGCAGGTACCGGCTGCCGCAGATCTTGTGGTTGTAGGCGACCGGGCGCCCGGGGGTGTGATCGTAGTTGGCCGGTCCCGACCAGCCGCTGAAGGACGCCATGACCGCCTGCGCGCCGGCCTCGATGGCGGAGATGAACCCCATCGCGTGGATGTTGCGCAGCACGTCCTCCTCGCAGCGGGCCGTGCCCCGGTCGACGCCCTCGAAAGTGGCGCCGTCGGCGACCCAGTGCTTGATGGTGGAGATGACGTGCGCGTCGGTGGCCAGCCCGTCCGTGCCGCCCTGCAACCCGCTCACCATCTCGCGCGCGTAGGCGTACACGACCTCGGGGTCCTCGGAGTAGCCCTCGTAGTAGCGCCCCCAGCGGCGGTCCCTGGGAGTGGCGACGGTCGGGGCGAAGGTCCAGTCCATCCCGGTCGCGGCGATCTCGCGGGCGGTGGCCTCGCCGATCCTGCGCACCAGGCCGGGGTCGCGCGCGGCGCCCAGGCCGATGTTGTGCGGGAAGATCGTCGCCCCGTACACGTTGTTGTGGCCGTGCACCGCGTCGGTGGCCCACATGAACGGGACGCGGAAGGGACGGTCGGCGTACCCCTCCTCGACGGCCTCCCAGAACGCGTCGACGGTCTCGACCCATTCCTTGACGTCGGCGTGCCGGTTCCCGCCCGGCCAGATGCCGGCGCCGTTCAGCGCCGAGCCGATCTTGTACTCGCGGGCGTCCTCCAGGGTCAGCTCGGCCAGCTCGGGCTGGATCATCTGGCCGAGCTTCTCCTCCAGCGTCATCTGCGCCAGGATGCCCTCGACGCGCTCCTCGACCCGCGGGTCGGCCGCGAACGCCGAGGCCACGCGCGGCCACTCGGGGAAGTAGGGCAGCCCGGCCGCGGGCGCCCCGGCGCCGTCCCGCCCCGTCCCGCCGGCGGCGGCGGCGGCGTCCTCGGTGGTCCGGTTCTCCGCCTGGCCGGTCACGCGTCCTCCTCGGGCTCGTCGATCCAGAAGTCCTCGGTGCGCTTGGCGCGCAGGCGCGCGAGGAACGGCTCGGGCACCACGGTGCGGGTCTGCGCCGGGGAGAACAGCGTCACCTGGGTGCGGTGCTCCTCCAGCGCGTCCAGCTTGCGGGCCACCCACGGCGCGATGTCCACGCTCACCAGCCGCTCGGTGGGGGACGGCTCGCGCTCTGGCTCGGCGCGGTTGGCGAACGCGAACGCGGCCTCGGTGTCCTCGTCCCACACCACGTACTTGCGCAGCCGCGGCGACAGGCCGAGCCCGGCCAGGCAGCCGGTCACGCCCTCGCCGGTCAGCCGGTGGTCGGCGTTCAGTTCGCGCACGTCGTGCGGCAGGTACACCTCGGCCACGTCCCTGTGCCCGGCCAGCAGGCGCGTCACCTGGGCGCGGAAGGCGTCCATCGACGCGGCGAGCCGGGTGTCGGTGTGGCCCAGCCAGACCACGTTCTCGGCCGGCACGCCGAGCGCCTTGGCGGCCGACTCGGCCTCCTTGCGCCGGATGACCGCCAGTTCGGCGGGCGTGGGATCGGAGTCGATGCCGAGGACGGCGCTGTGCGAGCGCGACCCGTCGGTGGAGAACACGATGAGGACGCGGGCGCCCGCGGCGGCCCTGGCCGCGATGACGCCGCCGCAGGCGATGACCTCGTCGTCGGGGTGCGGGGCGAAGACGATGACCGTCTCGCCCGCCGCCGGCTCAGCGCGCATGCTCCACCACCTTGGCCAGCGCCCGCTCGCGCGCGGCCCGCGCCCGCGCGCTGACGATCTCCGCCTGCTCCAGCAGGGGCAGCTTCGGGTGGACGATCCCCGCCGGCTCCGGCGCCGCCGCGCCGGCCAGGTACTCCTCGCAGGAGGGCAGGCCGCGTTCACGGACCAGGTCGTTGATCAGGAAGAAGTGGTTGCCGACGACCAGGCGCGTGATCGGGGTGTCGTGCTTCTGGGCGATGTACTCGTAGTTGCCGAGCGCGCCGCCGACGTTGGCGTCGTAGTCCTTCTCGTGCGGGTGGTGGATGGCCGCGGCCTCGCGGTTGAGCACGAACCTGGCGCCGCCGCGGTGCAGCCGGTAGCCGATCTCGACGTCCTCCCCGCCCCAGCGGCTGAACCACTCGTCGAACCCGCCGATCTCGCGCAGCAGATCGGTGGACGCCGAGACGTCGCAGGTCCAGTAGACGACCCAGGGGACCGGCTCGTCGGCGAAGTCGTCGCCGTAGATTGAGTAGAAGTCCTCGCGGATGTCCAGCCACTGCCCCTTGTCGCGCAGCATGGCGATGGTGGCGTCGGGGTCGTCGACGTCGATGACGCCCAGCATCTGCGCGCCGTCCTCGTTGCCCTCGTTGAAGCAGTAGACGTAGCCGACCACGGCCACCGGGCCCGGCCAGGCCGCGTGGCTGGCCAGGTGGGCCACAAGGCAGCCGGAGGCGAGCAGGACGCCGGAGTCGACGAAGACGCAGACCTCGCCCCGGGCGTTCGCGATGCCCACGTTGCGGGCCTTGGCCACCCGGTAGCCGCGGTCCTCCTGGTAGAAGTAGCGCACGTCGAGACGGTCCTTGAACGACTCCACCACGGCCGCGGTGTCGTCGCTCGACCCGTCGTCGACCACCAGCACCTCGAAGTCCGCGGAGGAGAGGGTCTGCCGTACGAGGGAGTTGAGGGTGTGGGCGAGCAGCTCGGCCCGGTTGTACGTCGGGATGATCACACTGCACGTGGGCGTGCTTTTCATGCTTTTCTCCTAAGGATGACGGAGAGGAGCGCTCCGGCGGACAGGACGGCGCAGGCCCAGAAGACGTTGGTGAAGCCCACGTACTGGGCGACGATCCCGGCGACGACCCCGCCGAGGAAGATGCCCGCCTTGAACGCGCTGGAGTACAGGGAGGAGGCGACGCCGGGACGGTCGGGCATCGAGTCCTGCAGGATGGTCACCGGGATGCTGAGCGCGATGGCCGTCCAGATGGCGTTGGGCACCTGCAGCAGCAGCAGCGCCGGCTTGGAGGTCGCGAACGGCATGGCGGCGAAGAACAGGGTGGCGCAGATGGCGGCTCCCATGACCACCCGCCAGTGGCCGATGCGGTCCGCCTTCGCGCCGATGTACATGATCGCGGGAACCTCCAGCGCCGAGCCGAGCCCGAGGACCAGCCCGGTGAACCCCTCGTCCATGCCGAGGTCCTTGGTGATGTAGAGCGCGATGTCGAACTGGTACATGGCGTTGACGGCCAGCAGCAGCACGATCGTGACCAGCAGCGCCTTCACCTTCGGGGTCAGCCCCGCGAACGGGTTGCGCGTCCTGCGCTCCGGTTCCGCGGTCACGGCCGCGCCGCCGGAGCCGCCGGTCCCGGCGTCGGCGTCGGCGATGAGGGAGGCGGTGCTGTCCGCGTCCGGGGCCGGCCGCCGGTCGGTGTTGGGCAGCCCCACGAAGCAGATCACCCCGCCGATGGCGTAGAGCACGGCGGCGACCCCGTACAGCGTCTCGAACCCGCGGGTGGCGATCAGCGCGAACGCCAGCGGCGGGCCGGCGATCCAGGCCAGCGAGGTCACCGCCCGCAGCGCCGAGTTGAAGAACGTCACGCCGTGGCCGCGGGTCTCGGCCAGCTCGCGGGTGTAGGCGAACATCTGCGGGAAGGTGGCGCCGCCGAGCCCGAACATCACCGCGGAGGAGGCCAGCAGCAGCCAGTACTCGCGCAGGAACAGGTAGCACAGCGCGCCCCCGGCCGCGAACATGGCGCAGACGCCCAGCACGATCCTGCGGTTGCCGATGCGGTCCGACAGAACCCCGACCGACAGGTCGGTGGCGATCTCGGCGATCGCCCGCCCGGCGACGAACGCCCCGATCATCAGCGGCGTGGCGCGCACGGCGTCGGCCAGGAAGAGGCTGACGGTGGGGACCACCATCGCGCCCCCCACCCCGATGGCGGCGGTGGCGGCCGCGAGGCGGGTGACCGCGCCGTCCCTGAAGATGCGCAGGCCGCTGCTCTTCGTCGAATACACATCGTCTCCTTGGGGGGTGAGGGCGGGACTAGCCGGCGTCCGGCCCGGGACGCGCCCGCAGGGACGCCGTCCCCGCGGCGGGCGGTTGGGGATCGCCCTGCAGCCGCTGGCGGTAGGGCAGCCACGGGGCGACGCGGCGCGCCGGCGGCACCTCCAGCGCCCCGGCGTGCTCGGCCGCGCCGATCTGGCCGGACGCCAGCAGAGCGTCCAGCGCCGGCCGGGGCAGCCAGGCGAGGAGCCGCAGTTTGAGGCCGGGAAGGTCGAACAGCTCGTCGCAGGGCGCCGGACGGTCGGTCTGCGCGCCCGGCCGCAGGTTCGCCGGGTCGACGACCCCCGACACCAGCCGCCAGTAGTCGGCGAACTGGGTGGCGGGGTCGGGCAGCGCGCCGCTGTCCAGGCCGATGCGGACGGTCTCCAGCCAGCAGTCGTAGTAGCGGCGCTCGTGCAGCGCGCCCATGTGGCGCTCGCACCAGGCGGCCATCTCCTCCCGGCCCGGCAGCTCGGCCTTGCCCGACAGCACGGCGAGCGCCCATCCGGCGATGGCCTCGAAGTACGGGCAGGCCGTGCCGAACGCGTCGGTGTCCACCGGGGTGTTGACCACCACCAGGGACGGGTCCCGGTACCAGAAGAAGTGCTCGTACAGCTCCCGGCGGTCGAAGCCCTCGACGAACCCGTAGTCGGGCATCTGGTACCCCAGGCACAGGATCACCGCGTCGTACCGGCCCCACGTCCCGTCCGCGAAGACGACGCGGCCGTCGGCGGCGAAGCGGTCGAACGCCGCGCGGGCCCCCACCTCGCCGCGGTGCACGTGCGGCACGATCTTCTCGTTGACGTGCACGGCGCCGTGGAATCCGGTCTCCGGCAGCAGACCCGTGTCCCGGTACATGGCCATGTACTCCGGCATCAGCCGCGACAGCCACGCCAGGTAGCCGTCGTAGGGCATCTCCTCCAGGGCGACCCGGCCGATGTAGGAGAACAGCATGTCGTTGGCCAGGCCGCCGCAGTCGCGGGGCAGGAACAGCGCCTTGCGGCGCACCGCCCAGTCGACCGCCGCCGCCTCTCCGACCAGCTCCGAGGCGATGTCGGCGCCGCTCACCCCGCCGCCGGCCACCAGCACGCGAAGGCCGCGGAAGGCGTCCGGGCGGCGGTAGTCCTTGGCGGTCAGCACGCGGACGCCGTGCGGCGCCTCGCCGGCGGCGGGCGGCACCCTGGGCCGCCACAGCTCGCCGTTGGCGACCATGACCGCGTCGAACCGGGCGGTGACCGGCACGCCACGGCACTCGGCCGTGACGTGCCAGTCGCCCTCGCCGCCGGCCACCCGGGTCACCTCGTGCCCGAACCGGATGACCGGCCACACCCCGAACCGCTCGGCGTATCCGCGCAGGTACGCGTGCACCTCGGGGACGGTCAGGAAGTCGCCGCCCTGCCGCGGGGCGAAGTCGGAGAACGGGAAGCCGGACCGCGAGGTCTGCATCCTGACGCCCTCGTAGGCGCCGAGCGACGCCGGATTCCAGATGCCTCCCACGTCGTCGTGCTTCTCGAACACCACGACGTCATGTCCCGCCTCCAGCGCCTGCTTGGCGCTGGTGAGGCCCGCGGGCCCCGCTCCGATCACCGCGATGCGCATTCCCGCCGCCTAGATGAAGGGGTCGAAGTCGTCGAGGAGCTCCACCGGCCGGCCACGGCCCGGCATCGCGGCGATCTCCAGGTTGGTCTGGTGCCGCGCGCAGTGGAACCGGCAGTCGGTGCTCGGGTCGACGACGGTGGTGTCGGCCTTGGCCCACAGCTCGGCGAAGGACGACTCGTTGATGTCGCCGAGCCTGGCCTTGTCGTTGCCCCGGTGGTAGGGGCAGACGAACACGCCGTTCGGCGTCACGGTCGTGCGCAGCTCGGCCACGTGGCAGGTGCGGTAGTCCTTGGGCTGCACCGGGTCCAGGTCGTGGCGCACCGTCTCCCAGTTGGAGGAGCCGAGCAGGTGGAACGAGCCGTCCTCCAGCTCGCGCAGCCGGGCGATCTGCTCCTCGACCAGGGCGACGTCGGCGGGCGTCTGGTTGACGGTGAAGTGGTCGTCGTCGAGCATCGCCTTCAGCTCGAAGTAGTCGCAGCCGAGGTCCTTGGCGAGCTTCCCGGCCGTGTACACCTCGTGGTAGTTGGTGTCGACCACGGCGCCCGCGGCGTCGCGGCGCTGCATCAGCAGGAAGGAGTACCCGAGCGCGCCGCGCTTGCGCTCGGCCAGCGCCCGCAGGTTGTCCACGATGAGCGGGAAGACGCTGGTCTTGCGGCGGCTCGGCCGGAACTTGTCGTAGGTCTCCATCGTGCCGGCGTCCATCGACACCCGCACCCAGGACACCATCTCGGCGAGCTGGTCGATGTAGCGGGCGATGAGCGTGCCGTTGGTGACCAGACCGACCTGGATGCCGGCCTCGTACAGGATGGTGATGATCGTCCCGATCGACCGGTGCATCAGCGGCTCGCCGCCGCCGATGAGGATCACCGCCTTGACGCTGGAGGCGGCCAGTTCGTGCGCCAGCTCGACGATGCGGTCGCGCGAGAGCTGGCCCTTGTGCAGCACCCCGGCGCTGATGCACTCGGGGCAGGCCAGGTCGCACAGGGTGGTCGGGTCCAGGTCGACCACCAGGGGGGAGCCGAGCCTGCGCCCGTGCGCGACCTCCGCGGCGCTCGGGTACACCGACCGCTGGTACAGCTTGCCGGCCAGGTCGAGGTTGCGGTCGATCCGGTCGGTGCCCAGGGTCCGCTCGGACCTGCCGGCGGCCGACAGGTCGTGGATGAGGGTCATGCCGCCTCCACCGCCGCGGCGCGCTCCGCCGAGTCGCCGCGCTCGGCGCGCTCGGTGAACTCGTGGGCGAAGCGGTCGATGCGCCCGATGGGCTCCTCGGGCTTCCAGCTCAGCGGCGGGATGTGCGCGTTGGTCAGCTCGCCGTCCTCGCGCAGCGCCGACGCCGGGGGGTGGCGCAGGTGCAGCAGCGGGTCGTCGTAGCTGTCGTAGGCGTTGGCGAAGTCGAAGCGGTAGTTGAAGTCGATGTCCTCGCCGCCCCAGCCCTCGTACCGCTCGTCCATGCCGTCGATGCGGTGGAAGGCGCTGGTGCGCACCCACAGCGAGCAGCCCGGCCCGCGGCGCAGCGTGTAGCCGCGCAGCCGGTCCAGATCAGGCTGGCCGGCGCAATCCCACAGCCGCTCCTTGATCGCCCTCTGGCTGGAGGGGGTGTCCAGGCACAGCATGTTGCGGTAGGTGAGGTGGCCCATCGTGCCGGGCCGCTCGAACCGGGTCGCGTTGCGCTCGACGAACTCGCGGTCGGCGAGCACGTCGGCGTCCAGGATGGAGATGACCTCCGAGTGGCCGGGGGAGTGCACCACGCCGACGTTGACCACCCACGACTTGTTGAAGGTGCTCGCCTTGGGGGCGAACAGGTAGTTGTCGGCGTAGGGCTCGATGACGTCGCGCCAGCGCGGGAAGGAGTCGGACTCCACCACCGTGACCTGGTAGCGCTCACGGGGGAAGGACTGGTCGCGCAGCGACTGCAGGCAGGCCAGCAGGTTGCGCAGGCGGGCGCCGCCGGTGTCGCGGTCGCGGAAGGGCACGACGATGAGCACCTCGGGGTCGGCGCCGGCCGGCAGCCCGGGCCCCGGCGGCAGGGTGCGCAGCTCTTCGACGGTGACCACGCTCTCCTTGGCCGTGTAGGCGGCGCCCACATGGTGGCCCAGGCGGTTGTTGCACTCCGACTGCCACGCCAGGTCGAAGATGCGGTCCAGTCCCGGACCCTGCGCCTCGGGCGCCTTCAGGGCCTCGCGCAGGGCGGCGTACCGGCCGGCGTCGGACGGGTCGGCGATCAGGGCGCGTCCGAGCTCCCGGACGGCGGGGTCCTCGGCGTCGCGCACGGCCTCCACCACCGCTCCGGTGAACGGGCGCGCGCACTCCCAGTAGTAAAGGCCCGACTGGGGCGCGTCCGGGTCGAGGGCAACCGCGATGGAGTCCACGACGGCGGTGGCGAGAGTATCGAGATCCGACGGTCGCAAGGTGGGCATCGGAGCTCCTTCCGGTTAAGGGGGACATACGGGGGCGGCGCCGTTTGCCAAGACGAAGGTACGAAAGGCGGCGGTGCCGGGTTAATGGCCGGCGCTACTCCATTGGCGCCCGGCGTTACTCAATTCGCGGACCGGCCGCCCGGAACCCCCGGGCGGGTCCGTCCCGGGGGTGGCGCCGCGTCCGCGTGACGGTCGGCGGGACCTCAGTCGAGGCCGCCCGACCCGGTGATCATTCCGGCGCCCACCGTGGCGTTGGTCGCCTCGTCGATGAGGATGACCCCGCCGGTGAGCCGGTTGCGCGAGTAGGGGTCGCAGAACAGCGGGCGGGTGACCCGCAGGCTCACCCTGCCGATCTCGTTGCGGCGCAGGACGCCGGCGTCCTGGTCGCGGTGCAGCGTGTGCACGTCGAGCCGGTAGTGCAGGTCGCGGACCTGCGCCCGCGCGGTGCGGGTGGTGTGCTTGACGGTCAGCGTGGACTGCGGCCGCATCGGCTGGTCGCCCATCCAGCACACCATCAGGTCGACGTCCTGGGTGACCGACGGCGCGTTGCGGGGACGGCAGAGCATGTCGCCGCGGGAGATGTCGATGTCGTCGGCCAGCCGCAGCGTCACCGACATCGGCGGGAACGCCTCCGCCACCGGCCCGTCGAGGGTGTCGATGGCGGTGACCCGGGTGGTCAGCCCGGACGGCAGGTGCAGCACCTCGTCGCCGGGCCGCAGCGTGCCGCCCGCGAGCTGGCCCGCGTAGCCCCGGTAGTCGCGGTGGTCGCCGGTCTGCGGCCTGATCACGTACTGCACGGGGAAGCGCAGGTCGACCAGGTTGCGGTCGGAGGCGATGTGCACGGTCTCCAGCAGGTGCAGCAGCGAGCCGCCCTCGTGCCAGGGCATCTCCGGCGATCGGGCGACCACGTTGTCGCCGTTCAGCGCCGAGATGGGCACGAAGGTCACGTCGGAGGCGGTGAGCTTGGCGGCGAACGCCGTGAACTCGTCCTTGATGCGCTCGAAGACCTCCTGGCTGTAGCCGACCAGGTCCATCTTGTTGACGCACACCACGATGTGCGGCACGCCGAGCAGGCTGAGCAGGACGGCGTGCCTGCGGCTCTGCTCCAGCACGCCCTTGGTCGCGTCGACCAGGACGATGGCCAGGTCGGCGGTGGAGGCCCCGGTCACCATGTTGCGGGTGTACTGCACGTGGCCGGGGGTGTCGGCGATGATGAACTTGCGCTTGGGCGTGGCGAAGTAGCGGTAGGCCACGTCGATGGTGATGCCCTGCTCCCGCTCGGCCCGCAGGCCGTCGGTGAGCAGCGCCAGGTCGATGCGGTCGTTCCCGCGGGCCAGGCTGACGCGTTCGACCGCGTCGAGCTGGTCCTCGAAGATCGATTTGGAGTCGTACAGCAGGCGGCCGACGAGCGTGCTCTTGCCGTCGTCGACCGAGCCGGCCGTCGCGAACCGGAGGATGTCCATGGTCATGGCTGCTCGTTTCGCCGAGTCGGAAGTGGCCCGTGTCATTGCGGGGGTGATTGCGGAGGGCTGGGCGGAAGCGGGACGGGGGCCCGGAGGCGGTCGACGGCGCGGGCTCCCCGCCGGCGCCTGAGGGTCAGAAGTAGCCCTCGCGTTTGCGGTCCTCCATCGCCGCCTCGCTCGCGCGGTCGTCGGCCCGGGTGGCCCCGCGCTCGGTGGTCCTGGCGACCGCGATCTCCTTGATGATCGAGTCCACGTCGGAGGCGGCGGAGGAGACCGCCCCCGTGCACGTCATGTCGCCCACCGTGCGGAAGCGCACCGTCGTCCGGTACACCGGCTCGTCCGGGCCGGGCGACAGGTACGGGTTCTCGGCGAGCAGCATGCCGTCGCGCTCGAAGACCCGCCGGGCGTGGGCGAAGTAGATGGAGGGCACCTCCAGCCGTTCGCGCTCGATGTACTGCCACACGTCCAGCTCGGTCCAGTTGGACAGCGGGAACACCCGGATGTGCTCGCCCTTGCGGATGCGGGTGTTGAACAGGTTCCACAGCTCGGGCCGCTGGTTCTTGGGGTCCCATTGGCCGAACTCGTCGCGGAAGGAGAAGACGCGTTCCTTGGCCCGCGCCTTGTCCTCGTCCCTGCGGGCGCCGCCGAACACCGCGTCGAACCGGTGCTCGGCGATGGTGTCCAGCAGCGTCGTGGTCTGCAGCCGGTTGCGGCTGGGCCACCGCCCGCCCGGCTCGGCCACCCGGCCGGCGTCGATGGAGGCCTGCACCGAGCCCACCACCAGCCGCATGCCGAGCTCGTCCACCCGCCGGTCGCGGAAGTCCAGCACCTCGGGGAAGTTGTGTCCGGTGTCGACGTGCACCGCGGGGAAGGGGATCGGCGCCGGCCAGAACGCCTTCTCCGCCAGGCGCAGCAGGACGATGGAGTCCTTGCCGCCGGAGAACAGCAGGGCGGGGCGCTCGAACTCGGCGGCGACCTCGCGGAAGACGTGGATCGCCTCCGACTCCAGCGCGTCGAGCTGCCCGAGCTGGTAGTCCATCACCGCCGCCCTCATCCCAGCCCCCGCGTGTTGCCGCCGTCGGCGACCAGCACCGTGCCGGTGACGAACCGCGCCTGCTCACTGGCGAGGAACGCCGCCAGAGCCCCGAAATCGTCCGGATCGCCGACCGTGCCGAGCGGGATCTCCGCGGTGATCTCCTTGAGCGCGGTCTCCTTGTCGTGGGCCAGGCGAGCATCCAGGAAGGTCTCGAACGCGGGCGTGCGGTGGCACCCGGGCGCCAGCACGTTCACCGTGACGCCGCTCGCGCCCAGGGTGTGCACCAGGCCCTTGGCGAAGCCCAGCAGGCCGAGGCGGGCGGTCGCCGACAGGGCGGTGCCCGGCAGCGGCTGGCGCACCGCCTCGGAGGTGATCAGCAGGACGCGGCCCCAGCCGGCGGTCTTCAGGTGCGGCAGCGCGGCCAGCGCCAGCGCCACGTGCGGGAGCATGGAGGAGTCCATCGCCTCCCGGTACTGGTCAGGGGTGAAGGCGTCGGCCCGGCCGTGCGGCACCCCGCCGGAGTTGGTCACCACCACGTGCAGCGCGCCGAACGCGGCGACGGTGCGCTCCACCCAGCCGGCCACCGCGCCGTCGTGGCGCAGGTCCACCGCGGTGCTCAGCACCCGCCCGGGACCGGCGGCGTCGACCTCGGCGTGCGCGGCGGCCAGGCGCTCGGGGTCGCGGGCGGCGATGGACACGTGCGCGCCCTCGGCGGCGAGCGCGCGCGCCACGCCGAGGCCGAGCCCGCTGCTCGCCGCCGCGACCAGGGCGACCCGCCCGGTCAGTCCGAGGTCCATCTCAGGCTCTCCTTTCCGATCGGGGTGCGGCGGCCCGGCACCTGCACCGGGTAGCCGTAACGGGGCAGCAGCGGCAGGGCCAGAGCGGTCGCCGTCACCGTGTGGCGGGCCGGCAGGTCGGTGCGCCACCGCTCGTCCGGGCGGATCGCCACCGCGCCCTGACGCAGCCGGTCGGGGTTGCCGGTGACGGTGTGGTTGCCGCCCAGGTGGACGGTCCCGCCGGCGTCGACCGGCGTCGCGTCGTCCAGCCCTGCGAACCGGATGACCCGCTCGACCACCTCGGCCGGGGCCGCGCACAGGTCCTCGTGGCGCACCCGCAGGTAGCGGTCGCCGGCGGCGGAGCCGACCAGCTCGGAGGCCACGTTGAACCCCGTCCAGTAGGCGGTGCTGGCCGCCGGGCTCATGGGGGAGATGTACTGCTTGCTCTTGTGGTACGAAAGGGCGGTGGCGCGCGGGTCGCGCACGACGTGCAGCACCCGCACGTCCAGGTCGTCGCGCCCCAGCAGCGCCGCAGCCTCGGCCGGGTACTTGGAGCCGTCGACCACCAGCCGCTCGCCGCCCCGGGCGGCCAGCTCGCGGTAGAGCCCGGCCATCCGGTCGAGCACGGCCGCCACCCGGGCCGGGGCGGGCCGGCCCGACCGCGTCTCGGCCAGCCGGGCCCGCGTGTGCCGGGTGCGCAGCAGCCGCCGCTGGGCGGCCGTCATGCCGCGCGCCGCGGCCGCGAGGTCCTGCTCGCCGGTGGAGGCGAGGACCGCCGACCACAGGGAGCAGGCCCGAACCTGCTCCCCGCAGCCGCAGACCGAGTTCGTACCCGCCCGCAGCACCCCGTTCTGCCACAGATAGTGCAGCTCGCCCGCGTGAAGCACCCCCGGAAGCTCGTTGAGCACGTTCCCCAGGAGGGTGCTGCCGCTGCGCAGCCAGCCGGTGATGTACAGGACTCTGGGTCGGTCTGTCATCGTGGGTGAACCTCCGGTCGCATCAGGGGCGGGACAGCAGCAGGAAGTGCTGGGGCAGGTGCACGGCCAGGCCGACCCGGGCGTGCGCCCTGACCACGTCCTCGCCCTCGGGCCCGGCGTTCCTGCGCAGTGACAGGGACGACACGCCCGGGTCGAGCAGCGTGACCGCGGCGCGGAAGTCGCCGAGCAGCGCCTTGCCGCGCGGCATCATGCGGGTGCGGGCCACCTTGATGCCCACCTCGGTGAGCTTGCTCAGGGTGCCGTCCTGCACCAGCCGCCAATACAGGGACGGGTGGGCGACGATGCCGTCGCAGGAGCCGCCGGTGTCCTCCACGCGTGCGGCGGCGGCGGTCAGGTCCGCGCAGACGTCGTCGCCGAGTTCGCCGGTGCGCACCTCGGGCAGGGTCAGCAGGCCGCTGATCCTTCCGTCGGCGGTGCCGTGCAGCAGCGACTCGTTCTCCACCACGCCCAAGCGGACCAGCACGCGGTAGTCGACGAACGCGGCCAGCAGTGCGGGCTCGTCCAGCAGGCCCTTCGGCAGCGGGACGTCGATCACCAGGTCGGTCAGCTCGGCGTGCTGGACGCTCGGCCCGAACGCCGACTCCGGCGTGCTGGCGTAGGTGTTGCCGGGCACGTCCCGGCCCGCCTGGGGGGCCTCGCGGACGTAGGCGGAGGGCCGGTCGCTCACGCTGGCCACCTTCAGCAGGTGGCGGACGGTGTAGCGCGGGCGGGTGGCGAACAGCGGGAACGCCGCCGGCAGGTAGCCGTGGATCGGGACGACGGTGTCGCCGTCCTCCCGGCCGCGCGAGACGGTCCAGGCGAACTCCTCGCCGGGACTGCGCCTGGTCAGCGCCGGGTCGGCGAGGGTCTGGCGGGTCACCTCGAGGGCGGTGGCGCTGCTGTGGGTTGTCGTTGTCATGTCGCTCCCTGGCTCAGGTCGTGGGGGAGAGCGTGGCGCCGGGGTTCGCCATGCTGGGGGTGGGACGGCCGGCGGGGGCGCCCGCCGGACGGGTGAGGGGGTCGTGGGGCCGCGCCGGGCGGGACGCGCCGAGGACCGATGCGCCCGCTGGGGTCTCGCCGGCGCCCGCCGCGGCCAGCACGGCGGGCACGGTGAGGCCGAGCGCGGCCAGGGTCTCGTCGTGGGACCCGCCCTCCGAGGGCCAGGAGGGCCCGGCGTTGACGCTGTGCACCTCGTGCCGGGGCAGCAGCAGCGCCAGCGTCGAGGCGACGCTGCCGGCGGCCCGGTGCTCCTCGACCACGACGATCCGCCGGGCGTGGTCGGCGAGCTCGGCGGCGGCCTGCGACAGGCTCTCGAAGTCCACCCAGCACAGGTGGGCGTGTGAGAGGTCCGGGCGCCGCTCGGTGGCGGCCACGCAGAGCTGCGCGGGCTTCTCGCCGACCGACACCAGGAGGGTGGGCCCGCCCGTGCCGCTGACCCAGCCGACCTCGCCGCGCCCGGCCGGCTCGAACGGCGCCTCGTAGGGCTCGTTGCGCGCCAGCCGCACGTAGCAGGGCCGGTCCTCGTCGGCGGCGGCCTGGATGACCGCCCGGGTCTCGGCCTCGCCGCACGGCACGGCGATGCGCACCCCGGGCAGGCTCTGCACCACGGCCAGGTCCTCCAGGCTGTGGTGGGTGGGCCCGAACCAGCCGCCGGACACCCCGCCGTACGGGCAGACCAGCACGACCGGCGCCTGCTGGTAGCCGAGCCCGAGCTTGACGCTCTCGGCCGCCCGCCAGGTGCCGAACGCGGCGAAGGTGCTGAGGAAGGGCCGCAGGCCGGCCGAGGCCAGCCCGACCGCGATGTCCACCGCGGCGGCCTCGGCGATCCCCAGGTTGAGGAACCGCTCGGGGAAGCGCTCGGCGAACGGATGCGATGGGCCGCCGAGGTCGGCCTCCAGGCAGACGATGCGCGGGTCGAGGGCTGCGAGCGCGGTCAGCTCGTCCTTGTAGGCCTCGCGTCCGGGGAGCGTCATCGGAGCACCGCCTTCCACTGCCGGGCGCGGGCCGGGCTGATCTTGACGTAGTGGGAGGCGGCCTTGCCCTCGGTGGCGGGCACGCCCTTGCCCTTGACGGTCGCGGCGAGCACCGCCTTGGGCCGGTCCTCGGGGACCAGCACGGCGGCGAGCTTCTCGATGTCGTGCCCGTCCACCTCGGCCACCTCGAACCCGAACGCGGCCAGCCGCGCCGGCAGGTCGGTCATCGGCGAGATGTCGGCCACGTACCCGTCGTTCTGGCCGCCGTTGACGTCGACCACGACGGTCAGGCCGCCGATGCGCTTGGCCTGGACGATCTGGAGGGTCTCCCACACCAGGCCCTCCTGCAGTTCGCCGTCGCCGACCACGGCGATGGCGCCGCCGGGCTCGCCGAGCAGCCGCCGCGACAGCGCCCAGCCGGCCGCGTAGGCGAGCCCGTGGCCGAGGCTGCCGGTGGGGAACCGCACGCCGGGCACCTTGGGGGAGGGGTGACCGGTGTAGGGGCCGCCGGCCCTGCCGTAGCGCGGCGCGGGGTCCTCCTCGATGTCGCCGGTCTGGTGCAGCACCGCGTACAGCGCGGCGGCGGCGTGGCCCTTGCTCAGGACGACCTCGACGCCGGGCCTGGACTCCGCGACGGTGTGCGCGGCGATCAGGATGTCCAGCACCGACAGGCTGCCGCCGAGGTGGCAGCCTGCCGGGCTCGCCGCCATGTCCACCACCGACCCGCGAGCGCGCAGGGCGCGCTCACGAGCCAGGTCGATGTCGTTCATCTCCTCTCTCCCGTCGTGACGGCGCCCGCGACGACGGGCACAGGGGACACTGGGGACACTGGGGACAGCGGGGACACTGCGGGTACGGCGGTGACCGCGGGCGTCGGGGACGCCGGGGACGCGGCGGGGGTGCCGTCGCTCAGCCAGCGCCGCACCGCCTCGCCGAGCACCTGGACGGCCAGCCGGTACTCGGCCGCCTCCAGGCGCTCGTGCGGGGTGTGGTCCAGCGAGGCGTCGCCCGGCCCGTAGGCCACCATCGGGACCTCCCGCCAGGTGGTGGCGAGGGTGTTCATGTCGCTGCTGCCCTTCTTGGCCAGCAGCCGGGGCGAGGCGCCTGTCGTGGCCCGCAGGGCGCGGGTGAACGACTTGACCAGCGCGCTGGTCCGCGGGGTGGCCACGGCGGGGGTCGCCAGCAGGGTCTCCACGCGCACCGGGTCGGGGGCCGCCCTGCGCAGGGCGTCGATGACCTCGCTCGTCGTGGTGCCGGGCGGGACCCGCACGTCCACGACGGCCTCGGCCGTCTGAGCCTCGCCCTGGCTGCCCGCGCGCAGGCTGAGCACGGCGAACAGCGTGTCGGCGCCCAGGCGGGCGACCTCCGCCTCCGCCGCGGTGACGGCGTCGGCGATCCGGCTGGCCGCGGTCCGCGCCGCCTTGCCCGCGGTGTGCGCGGTCGTCTGGGACACGCTCAGGCGCGCCTTGCACACCCCGTGGTAGCCGACGGTCAGGGCCGCGGCCCCGCTCGGCTCGCCGATGATCACCGCGTCGGCCGGGTAGTGGTCGCGGGCGTAGAACGCGCCTTCGGCGGTGCGCTCCTCCTCGACGGTGCCGACGACGCGCACGGTGGCGTCCTCGGGCACCTCCAGGGCGGCCAGCGTGGCCAGGAAGGCGGCCAGGCTGCCCTTGGCGTCGACGCTGCCGCGCCCGGTGATCGCCTCGCCGTCCCAGCGGACCGGCCACCGGTGGGGCACCGTGTCCAGGTGGCCGAGCATCAGCAGCCGCCGCGGCCCGGTGCCGCGGGTGGCCACCAGGTTGCCGGCAGCGTCGACGCGTGCGTCCACGCCGTTCGCGGCGCACCAGTCGACCAGGTAGTCGGCCAGCTCCCGCTCGTCGCCCGACACCGAGGACAGCTCGACCATCCGGGTCAGCAGCCCCAGGTCGGGCGCGGGGGCGGGGGCCCGCCAGAAGCGGGTGCCGCCCCGCGCGTCCAGGGTGTGCGGGCCGGTGATGGCGATGTCGGGCGTGCCCGCCAGCGCCAGCTCGGCCGCGCGCACCTTCTGCCGCATCCGGCCCCCGGCGTAGCCCATGCCCTCGCCCGCGGCGGCCTCCGGAAGCGTGCTGCCGGGGTCGGCCGGGTCGGTGAGCAGCCCCGCCGTCCCGGTCACCAGCCGCAGGTGGTCGGCGTCCAGGGCCAGCGCCGCCTCGGCGGCCAGCACGTCGGCGTCGACGTTGAGCGCCGAGCCACCGTCGGTGGCGGCCACCGGCGGCGACAGGCACACCACGTCGAAGGCTTCCAGCAGCCGCGCCAGGCGGGCGCCGTCCACCTGGGCGACGGTGCCGGCGCGGTGGTCGCGCACGAAGCGCTGCCGGTCGCCGTCCAGCGCCCGGATGGGGCCGTTCGGCGTCGCGGTGACCAGGCTCTCGGCCCGGCCGGTGGTGGCGAACACCGACAGCCCGCGCCGGCCCAGCTCCTCGCGCACCCGGGGCAGGGTGATCTGCTCGTAGGCGTCGATGATGTGCGCCATCTCCTCCGGAGGGCAGTAGCGCACCTCGTCGCCGCCGCGCAGGGTCAGCGTCCTGACCGGCCGGCCGATGAGGGCGTAGTGCAACTTGATGTCGGCCGCGCCGCCGGTGATCACCAGCAGCCGGACGCCGCGCCCGCTCAGCTCGGCCAGCTCGTCGTACACGCCGTCGTGGCGCAGCGTCGAGCTGCCCAGTTTGACCACGTACAGCGCCCGGTGGCCGTTGACGGCCTTCAACGCGGGGGCGCCGTACCCGGCGGCCCGGCTCACGGCCATGGTCCCACCTCCGGCAGTCCGAGGGTCTCCTCCAGGCCGAAGATGCGGTTCATGGCCTGGACGGCCTGGCCGGCCCCGCCCTTGATCAGGTTGTCCAGGGCGGACACCGCAACGCAGCGGGAGCCCTCCACCGACACCCCGACCTCGGCGGTGTTGGAGCCGACCACGGTCTTGAGCATGGGGAACGCCATCGGCGAGCGCCCGTTGCTCATGCGCACGAACGGGGCGTCCGCGTAGGCCCTGGCGTAGGCGCGGCGCACCTGGCCGGCGTCCACGCCCTCGCGCAGCCAGGTGTAGGCGGTGGCGAACACCCCGCGGGTCACCGGCAGGCTGAAGGCGGAGAACTGCAGCTCCGGCGCGGCGCCCGTCCAGGTGGACAGGGCCTGGCGGATCTCCGGCGCGTGCCGGTGCCCGTGCAGCTTGTGCACCCGCACGTTGCCGTCGCGCAGCGCCGGATGCTCGGCGCTGTGGTTGCCGCCGCCGCTGGAGCCGGTCTTGGCGTCGACCACCGCCCTGGGCTCCACCAGCCCGTCGCGGAACAGCGGGTACAGCGCGTACAGCCCGGCCGAGGCCATGCAGCCCGGCAGGTTGACCACCGGCTCGCTCGGCTTGGCGGTGAACTCCGGCACGTAGTAGGGGATCGGCTCGCGCCAGCCCTCCGCCGACTCGGGGTAGTGCTCGGCGATCTCGCCCGGGTCGCGCAGCCGGTAGTCGCCGGCGACGTTCAGCACCAGGTCGGCCTGGCCGCTCACCTCGTCGAGGATGCGCGGGAGCACTCCGTTGGGCAGGCAGGAGAAGGCCACGTCCACCTTGGACAGCTCGTCGGCGGCGCGCAGCCGCCGTCCGGCGAGCCGCGAGTTGCGCAGCCCGGACACCACCTGCCCGAGCGGCTTGCCCGCGTGCTGCTGGGACGACATGAACGACACCTCGGCCTGCGGGTGGTCGCTCAGCAGCCGGATCAGCTCGGCGCCGATGAAGCCGCTCGCCCCGAGCACGGCGACTCTCATCCGCTCGGTCATGCCGCCCTCTCCTTCCGCTCGGCGAACCTGCCGGCCCGGTCCTGGGCGTCGATGACCGAGCGGGCGAAGCGGGCCAGGTGGGCGGGGATGTCGACGCCGTGGACGCTCACCGACTTGGCGAACTCGGGATTGGTGTTGACCTCCAGCACGTACAGCTCGCCGGTCTCGGCCGACTCGGCCAGGTCGACGCCGTAGAAGCCGGGGCCGAACAGGTCCACGACGCGCCTGGCCAGCTCCGCCGACCTCGGCGACAGCGGGATCGGCTCGACCGTCCCGCCGAGGTGGGTGTTGGTCCGCAGGTCGGGGCTCACCTGCTTGTAGGCCACGACCGGCGTGTGCCCGACGATGATCACCCGCTCGTTGAAGCCGGGCTTGGGGATGTACTGCTGCACGACCACCGGGAAGGAGCGCCCTCCGGGGTCCAGTCCTTCCCAGCCGCCGCTCCAGGCGGCCAGCTCCGCGGGGGTGGTGATGTGCACGATGCCCCGGCCCCAGGAGCCGCTGACCGGCTTGACGACGGCGTGGCCGCCGAGGGCCTCGATCTGCTCGCCCACCTGCTCGGCCGAGAAGGCGATGCGGGTGGTCGGGTGGGGGAGCCCGGCGCGGGCGAAGGCGAGCGCCTGCAGGTCCTTGGACAGGCACAGGCGCACGGCGGCGGGCGAGTTCAGGGTGGGGATGCCGGCATGCTCGAAGCGGTCGGACATCCCCGCCAGTTCGCGGTGGGAGACGTTGCGCAGGATGACCAGCCGCGGCGCGAGCGCCGGGTCGTTGAGAAACGCGGTGGTGTGGCGGGGCGTCACGGACCGCGCGGTCAGACCGGCCGCGCGGAACGCCGAGAGGAGAAGCCGTTCCTCCGGGCGCATGATCGTGACGGAGACCAGCACGTCCGCAGGGGCGTCACTCACCCCAGTCCTCCTCGACCTCCGGCGCCAGGTCCAGACGGACGACCGGCGCGGTGTCCAGCACTTCGTGCTCCTGGCCGCAGCCGCGGCAGGCCAGGATGTCGCCCAGTTCGACGTCGGACGGCACGGCGATGTCCGTCTCGCACTGCAGGCAGGCGGGGGCGGCCGTGATGTTTGCCATGACAACTCCTCGGCGTGGTTTGGCGTTTCGGGTGACGGGACGTCCGGCCCGGCCGGTTCGCCCGGGGCCGGCGCGTTCGCGCGCGCCTCGCATGCGGCGCCCTCGAGGTGCAGGGCGCCGATGGCGTGCGGGCGCCGCCCGGGGCGGCGGTCGGTTCAGCCGCCGGGCTGCACGCGGTCGAAATCGATGATCATCATGTCCCGGACGGCGCTGGTGGCGTCGGCCGGCCTGATCGGGGTGACCTCGTGCTCCATCGTGCGGTCGTCGATCACGACGGTCTCCATCGGCTCCAGCAGCGTGTGCTCCAGCGCGGGACGGTCGCCGCCCTTGCGGAACACGCGGCTGAGGCCGCCGGAACAGCGCTCCCGGTTGACCAGGTGCATGATCACGTAGTCGTGGCCGTCGCTGTGCCGCCCCTCGGGGGCCGGCGCCGACGCGGCGTCGCCGGTGGCCACGATGCGGATCAGGTGCACGGTGACCAGCCAGGTCTGATGGTCGCCTTCCAGGCGCCTGACCAGGGCGAGGTCATGTTCGAGGGCCGCACGGAAGCAGAGGTTCTCGTAGGTCTCGGCGGTGATCGGGGCGAAGGTGCGCACCTGCCCGCCGTACACCGAATTGATCTCAGTGCTCTGGTAGAAGGCCCCGTGCGGCGCCCTCTCCATGGTCACGCCCGCGCCCTCGCCGCCGCGGGCCAGCAGGTGCCCGATGCGGCGGAGCCGGGTGGTGCCGTGACTTTCCCTGACGTACTCGTCGGCCGGAAGGTCTTCCCAGTACTTGGCGAACTCGTTCCATTCGCTGGTCGCCGTAATGGGGAGCCTGCCGTGGCTCCACCCTTTCTCGACGACCTCGGCGGGCCATGGGGCGGACGTTTTCGTTATACGCATTGGGCCGCTTTCTCGTGTCGGGTTTCCCTGTTCTGTGCGCGGAGTGCCGGTCCGATCGGAACTTTCAGCCTTGCCTGCGACCAAGGTAGGCAACGGTTTATCGCGAGGTAATACCTCGCGCTGCTCTGTTGGCCGCACGGCGCTACTCAATGGGCGCCGGGTCGTTACTCACCCGCTTTGCCGCCGGTAACGGCGCAGGTGGGGGCCCATTGTGAGCGTGTAAGGGAACGCACATGACGGATTCACATCGGCCGAATGACCGGCGCACTGGTGTCGGAGATGGGCGCTAAATGACAATGATCGGGAAACGCGCAACGATGACACGGGAGAGGCGATATGACGCTCGAAGTCCCTGTCGCGCCGGACCAGGTCGGCCTGATCACAGGCGACGGGCGCTCCCCGCTCTACGTTCCGCGGTCATGGGTCGCGATGGCCGAGCTCGGGCACGTCTTCGTCGGCCGGCGCGACGAGCTGGACCGCATCGCCGCCGCCATGCGTCACCCCGGCCTGTCCGGGGCCGCGCTCATCGGCGACGGCGGCGCCGGCAAGAGCCGGCTGCTCGCCGAGGTGGTCCGGCGGGCGGACGAGGAACGGTTCCACGTCGTCCGCGCCTGCGCCTGCCAGGCCACCTCGGCGGTGCCCTTCGGAGCCTTCGCGCAGTACCTCCCCGCCGCTCTCATGGACACCGCCTTCAACGGCAACGCCCTGCGCATGGCCGCCGACGCCCTGATCGGCCAGTCGGGCGGCCGTGACCTGCTCCTGGTCATCGACGACGCCCACCAGCTCGACGAGGCCTCGGTGGCCCTGGCCTTCCAGATGGCCCGCCACCGCGAGGCGTTCGTCCTGACCGCCTCGCGCAGCGGCGAGGGCGTCCCCGACCCCGTCGCCGACCTGTGCACCAGCGGCCTGGCCGAGTGGATCGAGGTGCGCCCCTTCACCCGCGACGAGGTCAGGGAGATCCTCTCGACCACGCTGGGCGGCCCGGCCGAGGGCGTGCTGGTCCAGCGGTGCTGGGACGCCACCCGCGGCAACGCCTTCCTGCTGCGCGAGCTGATCACCGCCATGCTCGAGACCGGCGCGCTCACCCTCGCCGAGGGCGTCTGGCGCGGCGGCGATCCGCTCCCGGTCACCTCCCGGCTGGCCGGGCTGGTCGACAAGCGCCTCGCCGGCCTCACCCCCGAATGCCGCAGCGCCCTGGAGCTGCTCGCCTTCGGCGACTCGGTCAGCCCGGACGTCCTGGCCGCCCTGGTCTCCCGCGCCGCCGTCGAGACCGTCGAGGCGCGCGGCATCGTCAAGGTCGAGCGGCTCGGCGGCCGCGACCGTGCGCGGCTCGCCTACCCCCTGTACGGGGACGTCCTGCGCGCCCGCGCCCCGCGCCTGCGGGCACGCCGATGCAGGGAAGAGCTCGCCGACGCCGTCGAGGCCGCGGAACCCGGCGCGGACGACCTGCTCAGGGTCGCGGCCTGGCGCCTGGAGAACGGCGTGCAGCCGCCCGCCGGCGCCGTCGCCGCCGCCATGAGGAGCGCCTGGTCGCACATGGACCTGCCGCTGAGCCGGCAGCTCGCCGCCTGCGCCGTCGCCGCGGGCAAGGGCGTGGAGATCGCCGAGCCGCTCGGCTACGGGCTGATGTTCGCCGGCCGGCCCGGCGACGCCGAGGCGCAGCTCGCCCGTCTCGGCCGCCCCACCCGCGAGCGCGAGCGCGCGCTGCTGACCGGCGTCCGCGCCTTCAACCTCGCCTTCGGCCTCGACAGCGTGTCCGAGGCGTGGCTGCTGCTCCGCGCCGAGCTGCACGACCTGCACGGCGGCGAACCCCGCGCCGAGCTGCGCGCCCTGCAGTCCCTGCTGCACGTCTTCGCCGGACGCTGCCAGACGGCCGTGGTGCTCGCCGAGCAGGTCATGGCCGAGACGCCCGCCGGCGTACGCGCCCGCTGCGTCGCCGAGGTCGCCCGCGGCGTGGCGCTGGCCTTCCTGCGGCGGCCCGAGGAGAGCCTCGCCGCCCTCGCCGAGGCCCGCGAGCACAGCATGCGCTGGCAGGGCGAGCTGCCCTGGCTGGAGATCTTCATCGAGCTGGGACGGGTGCACGCCTGCCTGCTCACCGGCCGCTTCCTGGAGGCCCAGGAGTGCGCCACCGAGGGGTACGACCGGGCGGTGGCGCGGCAGTTCCCCTTCGCGATCGCCTGGTTCTGCCTGCTGCGCGGCCTGGTCGCCCGGGCGCGCGGCGAGGTCCGCGAGGAGCTGCACCGCTGCCGCGAGGGCGTCGCCATCGCCCGCGACCACGGCAACCGCGGCCTGCTCGCCGTCCTGCTCGCCCAGCTCGCCCAGGGCCTCGCGCTCGCGGGAGACGTCAAGGCGGCCCGCAGGGCCCTGGCGGAGGCCGACGGCCTGGACCAGCGGTCCCTGTGGCTGCTCCAGCCGTGGATCGAGCTGGCCCGCTCATGGGTCGCCGCGGCCGGCAACTCTCCCGACGCCCCCGCCATCGCCCAGAAGGGCGCGGCGCTCGCCCGCGAGTTCGGCGCCGTCGGCATGGAGGCCCTCGCTCTGCACGACGTGGCCAGGATGGGCGCCCCCCAGCACGTCCTCGGCCGGCTCCGCGAGCTGGCCGGGCAGGCCGGCGGCGGCGCGGTGCCGCTGTACGCGGCGCACGTCGCGGCGGCCGCCGCCGGCGACGGCGACGGGCTCGCCGCCTCCTCGGCCGGTCTCGAGCGGCTCGGCAGCCCCCTGCTGGCCGCCGAGGCGGCGGCCGAGCAGGCCAACTGCCACCGCGCGGCCGGCGACCTCGCCGCCGCCTCGGCCGCGGCGGCCAGGGCGCTGCGCCTGGCCAAGTCGAGCGGCGCCCGCACTCCCGCCCTGTCCGCGCTGGAACGGCCGCGGCTCACCCGCAGGGAGCACCAGATCGCCGAGCTGGCCGCCAAGGGCATGTCCAGCAAGGAGATCAGCGCCCACTTCGTGCTGTCGGTGCGCACCGTCGAGAACCACCTGCAGCGCGCCTACCGCAAGCTCGGCATCGGCGACCGCACCGAGCTCGGCGCCCTTCTCGGCCTCTTCCAGCCCGCCCCCGACGACGACCGTGACCCGGCGACGTGAAACGAGGTGTGCGATGAACTCCGGCATGCAGTCCTACGTGGAATGGATGGTCAGGGCCCGCTGGGGCCAGGTCCCCACCACCCCCGACGCCCTCGCGGGGCCCCCGTCCACGCGGCCCCCGCACGGCGACCAGGACCACAGACCCGGTGACCCGGCCCGCGTGGACGACGACCCGGCCTTGGCCACCGGTCGACCGACCCGCGCGAACGGCGACCCCACCCGCGCGAACGGCGACCCGGCCCTGGCCAACGGCGCTTCGGCCCTCGTGAATGGCGACTCGGCCGCCGCGAACGGCGAGCCGGGCCACGGCCGCGGGGGCCGGCGTACCCGTGTTCCGAGACTCGCGAGCCTCCTCGGGCGCCGACGCGGCGGGTCCTTGGTGGGTCGCGGGGAGTCGGGGTTCCCTCCGCCTCTCGATTGATCTCCGGCGGCCGGCGGGACAGGGCGGGGTCAGCGGCGGGGAGTCCTGTCCTTGCCGGCGGCGATGGCGTGCCGCGACTCGGTGATGTACGAGGCGACGTAGGGGTGGGCGGGGAAGATCGCGCGCACCCGCTGGAACCGGGGGAGCGCCGCCCGGTAGCGGCCGGAGAAGAAGTCCTGCAAGGCGGCGTCGTACAGCACCGTCGTCCGTGAGGCGGACGGCGCGACCCCGGCTGCGGCCAGCCGCTTGCGCACGATGCTCACCGGCAGGATGAAGCTGTGGTTCTCGGCGGTCTCGCCGGTGGCCGGGTCGACCGAGCCGGCGATCAGCGTCCCGATGACCTTGCCGTCCTCGTCGAAGACCGGTCCGCCGGAGTTGCCGTGGTAGGAAGGCGCCTGGGCCTGGATGTACGGCACGCCGAGCACGGTGGTGCGCCGGGCGTTGTAGGCGCCTTCGGTCAGCGCCGGGTACAGCCGCGAGCGCAGGTCGAACACGGCGGTGTTGGTGGTGATGAGCCCGGGGAACCCGTTGATGTACAGCGGGTCGCCGACGCGGACGTCGGAGTCGCGGCCGAGCGGCACCGTGGGCAGGTCATGGGCGCCGGGCATCTTGAGCACGGCGAAGTCCTCACCGGGGTAGTCGCGGCCCTTGGCGATCAACCGGATCGGCGTCACCTTGGCCGTCTTGTCCCTGCCGCCGCCGGGCAGCGGAGTGATGACGGCGATGCTCCGGTGGATCCCGGTCACCCGCATCTGCCGCGCGTTGAACCGCCCGAACATCTCCTTGGCCAGCCGCACCAGCTCGTCGTCCGGCTGGGCGCTCCTGCGGATCGCCGTGAGGAACGACTTCGCGTCCGCCCCGGTCACCGTGGGGAGCACCTTGGCGCCGTAGAACCGCCGCAGGGCCGCCCGGGTCGCGCTCACGCAGTGCGCGCCGGTCACCATGTACCCGTCCGGCGTCACCCACCAGCCGGTGCACAGGCCAGGACGGACCAGCTTGGCCGTGCGCGCGGGCCCGGCCGGGGCCAGGTAGCGCTCGACGTGCCCGGCGGCGGTGCGCAGCACCCACTTGGCCTGGCTCTGGTGGTCGGCGGGGATGCGCCCCGCCTTGGCGTGCCGGGCGGCCGCGTCGAACAGCGCGGAGAACGCCTTCTTGGCCTTGGGCGACGGCACGGTGACGGTCGCGGCGTAGTCGGTCTCGATCAGCTGCACCGCCGGATCGGTGCGGGCCGCCAGCCGCGTGCCGACCGCCACCCCGCGCTCCGCCTCCGCCGGGGCGGCCCCGGTGACCCCCGGCACCACGGCCATTCCCGCCAAGCTCAGCCCCGCCGCCGCCATCCGCAAGCGCGTTCGCATGGCTCCACCCCCTCAGGCATCTCCTCCGCAGAGTCTGGGCGAACCCCCTGAAAGCTCCCTTGCATCCCACTTACTCCCTGATCCGCGGCATCCCGTGCCAGTGGAGAGCCGGACCGGTCGTCCGTGGGGCGAGGGAGCCACGCGGGCTTGCGCCGTCGCTATTCAGCGTTACTATGTACCAGTAGCTAGTGTCACCAAGTAGCTGGAGGAGGGATGCCTCATGGGCAAGCTGGTGACGGAGATGCTCAAGGGGACGCTGGAGGGCATCGTCCTCGCGATCCTGTCCGGCCGGTCCGCGTACGGCTACGAGATCACGGCGTGGCTGCGCGACCAGGGCTTCTCCGACATCGCCGAAGGCACCGTCTACGCGCTGCTCATCAGGATCGAACAGCGCGGTCTCGTCGACGTGCAGAAGGTTCCGTCCGAGAAAGGGCCGCCGCGCAAGGTGTATTCCCTGAACGCTCAGGGACGGGGGTACCTCGAAGAGTTCTGGAAGACCTGGAGTTTTCTCGCCGAACGGCTCGAACAGCTCCGCGACGGAGGTAATGGAGAATGACCACGGATCCGATCGAGCAGAAGAATCGCTACCTGCGGTACCTGGAACTGGTCACCGGGCCGTTCGAGCATAAAAAGCGCTACCGGCGGTACAAGGCGCGCACGGAGCGGCTTCCCGCGGACTACCACACGGCGATCGACGCACTGCAGCGGTACATGTTGTACTTCGGGCCGGGAAAGGCGGACAGCCTGCTGGCGATGCTGGACGATCTCGCCGACCTGTTCGAGCAGAGCGCGGCGAACGGGATCCCGGTCCGCGAGGTCGTCGGGGAGGACCCGGTCGAGTTCGCCGAGGCGTTCCTCCGCAACTACCCGGAGGGTCAGTGGATCAGCCGCGAGCGGCAACGGCTCACCGACGCCATCGACCGCGCCGCCGATCTGGCCGCGGGTGACAAGTCATGACGAAACAGAGAACGGATATCGGAATGACAGCCGATCGGATTCAGGGCCCCGCGATCCGGGTGCAGGGCCTGGAGAAGTCGTACAAACAACTGCGGGTGCTGCGCGGCGTCGATTTCGACGTGGCGCGGGGCGGCATTTTCGCCCTGCTCGGCTCGAACGGGGCGGGGAAGACCACGGTCGTGAGAATCCTGTCCACGCTGCTGAAGGCCGATGCGGGAAAGGCGCGCGTCAACGGCTTCGACGTCGCCACGCAGGCCGCGGACGTGCGGGAGTCCATCAGCCTCACCGGGCAGTTCGCGGCCGTGGACGAGATCCTCAGCGGGCGGGAGAACCTCGTGCTGGTCGCCCGGTTACGGCACCTGAAGGATCCGGGCCAGATCGCCGATGACCTGCTGGAACGGTTCTCGCTGACCGACGCGGGCGCGCGGAAGGTGTCGACGTATTCGGGTGGCATGCGCCGCCGCCTGGACATCGCGATGAGCCTCGTCGGCGATCCGCCGGTCGTCTTCCTCGACGAGCCGACGACCGGGCTCGACCCCCAGGCGCGCATCGAGGCGTGGCGGGCCGTCAAGGAACTCGCCGCGCGAGGTACGACGGTGCTGCTCACGACGCAGTATCTGGACGAGGCCGAGCAGCTCGCCGACCGGATCGCGATCCTGCACGAGGGCCGGATCATCGTGAACGGCACCCTGGCCGAACTGAAGCGACTGCTCCCGCCGGCCAAGGTGGAATACGTGGAGAAGCAGCCGACCCTGGAGGATGTCTTCCTCACCCTCGTCGGCGGCGGCGGCAAGAACGGTGAGCACGGCGGGAGCGGCCTGGACGCCATCTCAGCACGGACGAGTGAGGAGCAACGATGACCAGGCATTTTCTCGGTGACACCGCGGCCCTGCTGGGACGATCGCTGCGTCACATCACGCGTAGCGTGGACACCATCATCACGACCACGATCATGCCGATCGCCATGATGCTGATGTTCGTCTACGTGTTCGGCGGCGCGATCAAGACAGGGGCGGAATCGTATGTGAATTACCTGCTGCCCGGCATTCTGCTCATCACGGTCGCCTCAGGCATCGCCTACACCGCGTTCCGGCTGTTCATGGACATGAAGAGCGGCATCTTCGAGCGCTTCCATTCCATGCCGATCGCCCGGTCGTCCGTCCTGTGGGCGCATGTGCTGACCTCGCTGGTCGCCAATCTGATCTCGCTCGTGGTCGTCGTGCTCGTCGCCCTGCTCATGGGGTTCCGCTCGGCGGCGGGAGTGCCGGCGTGGCTCGCGGTCGCCGGCATCCTGGTCCTGTTCACCCTGGCGCTGACGTGGATCGCCGTCATCCCCGGCCTGTCGGCGAAGTCCGTGGACGGCGCGAGCGCGTTCTCCTACCCGCTGATCTTCCTGCCGTTCCTCAGCTCGGCCTTCGTGCCCACCGCCACCATGCCCGGCCCGGTGCGCGCCTTCGCCGAGCACCAGCCGGTGACCTCCATCGTCAACGCCATCCGCGACCTGTTCACCCAGCGGCCGGTGGGCACCGACATCTGGATCGCCCTGGCCTGGTGTGCCGGCATCCTCGTCGTCGCCTACATCGCCGCCATGGCCACCTACCGCCGCAAGATCGCCTGAAGCGTGGCGGTCGCGCCCGTCCTGACCCCCCTCAGCGTGGCGAACAGGCGGAATGCCGTTCACCCGCAGGATTTCCGCCCGGACGCGGGCGTGGGGCACCATGGAGGGGTGAACGAGGGCGCGGGCATGTTGGCGAAGTTCCTGGCCGAGGGCGACGTGGTGGTCCTGACCGGGGCCGGCATCTCCACCGAGTCGGGCATTCCCGACTACCGGGGGCCGAGCGGCGCCCTGCGCCGGCACACCCCGATGACCTACCAGGCCTTCACCGGCGACCCGGCCGCCCGGCGCCGCTACTGGGCGCGCAGCCACGCCGGGTGGCGGTCCATGGCGCGGGCCAGGCCGAACGCCGGGCACCACGCGGTCGCCCGCCTCCAGCGGCGCGGCCTGGTGTCCGGCCTGGTGACCCAGAACGTCGACGGCCTGCACCAGGCCGGCGGCGCTCGGAGCGTGATCGAGCTGCACGGCAGTCTGCACCGCGTCATCTGCCTCGACTGCCGTGACACGACCCCGCGCGAGGAGCTGGACCGCCGCCTGCGGGAGGCGAACCCCCGGTTCGGCGCCCTGGTCACCGCCGTCAACCCCGACGGTGACGTCGAACTGCCCGGCGAGGCCGTCGAGGCGTTCGTCCCCGCCGCCTGCCGGGCGTGCGGCGGCGGGACGCTCAAGCCCGACGTGGTCTTCTTCGGCGAGACCGTTCCGCGGGACCGCGTCGACGCGTGCTTCGCGCTCGTCGAGCGCGCCCGGCTGCTGCTGGTCCTCGGCTCGTCCCTCAGCGTCATGTCCGGACGCCGGTTCGTGCTGAGGGCCGCCAAGCTGGGCGTCCCGGTCGCCATCGTCAACCAGGGCCCCACCCGCGGCGACGACTACGCCGACCTCACCGTCGACGCCCCCCTCGGCCCCACCCTCACCCACACCGCCGACCTCCTGGACCCCACCGCCGACCTCCTGGACCCCACCGCCGGCCTCTGACGAGGGCCGGCGCTCCGCGGTGCGGATGGCACATCGTGAAGGTGGAGCCCCGTTCCGGCGAGCGGGCGGCGCCGGGGTGATCACTCACCCCGGCGCGGCTCGGGTGCGTCAGTGACCCGTCGGGCCTCCGGCGATCGAGTCGCGGCAGAGCAGGCAGCCGGGGTCGGGACAGCGAGTGATGTCCTGGTCGGCGGCGATGGCGGCTGTGGCGACGTCGAGAACCTGCCGGGCCGGGTAGGCGCGCCAGCGCGAGCCGCCTACGACGGTGGTCCGGGCGAGGGGGCCGAGGACCGGTTCCAACCGCGGGAATCCCTCGGAGCAGGAGCCGACCTCCACCATGCGGACCTCGCCGTCCTCGTCGCGGGCGCAGCGGCGGAACAGGCGGCGGCCCGACCGCTGCTCGGCCAGGTGCAGCGCCGTCATGCGATTGAGCTCCACGCCGATGAGCAGGATCGCGCCGTCGCGATCGGCCAGCTCGCGGATGGGCCCGTACACGTCGTCGGGGCTCTGGACGTCGATGAGCTCGGCGGCCCATGGGCCGATGGCCGCGAAGGAATTGAGCGGATGCCTGCCGCGTACGGCGGCGGGGCGGTCGATGAGCACCGCGGGGAGCTTGCCCAGATGGGAGTTGATCAGCCCGCAGTCGACGCTGTAGGCAGGTCCTGCCGGCAGGTCGGTTCCGGAGGGCAGGGTGGTGTAGTCGAGACCATTGCGCGCAGGGCGCATGTCGGCGGGCGCCGGCAGGCCGAACTGAGGCTCGGTGAAAGCGGGCACCACCACGGTGCATCCGCGCTTCAGCAACGCGTCCAGCAGGGTGTCGGGGCCACCGGCGATGGCGGTTCCGAAGGACCGCAACGAGGTGTGCAGCATGACCGGGCGGTCGGCGAGGCGCAGGTCGTCGATGGCGATGTCGAGGTGTTCGGCGAGGATCATGTGGACCTCCACGTGGTCAGGCCAGGTGATCGGCGTCGGAGATGCGGCCCTGGAGGAGCTCGCTCAGTGCCCGCCGGGTGATCTCGGTCTCGGGGTGGTCGTCGCCGAGGGTCTGCCTGCGACGCTGCAGGACCTTCCGGTAAAGGGATTCCGCCTCGGCCCGGCGCCCCTGGCGTGCGACCGTCCAGGCGAGTTCGTGCAAGGTGAGCAGAACATGGGGATGGTCGGTCTCGAACACCTGACGCAGGTTGAGCAGGTGACGGTACATGGCCTCGGCCTCTTCCCATCTGCCCTGCTTGGCGGTGATCCAGGCGAGCTCGTGCTGGGTCTGCAGCGTCTGGGGATGACCGCCGCCGAGGACGCGCCGCCGGTCTCGAAGGACGCCCTGAAAGGCGGCGAGCGCCTCGTCGAGACGGCCCTGCCGGGCGATCGCGTAGGCCAGTTCGTGGCGGGTGGTGAGGGTTTCTCCTGCGCCGGCGCCCAGATAGCGCAGGCTGTCGCGCAGGGTGTCCTGGTAGCGCCGCTCCGCCTCCGCCCACCTGCCCAGGCAGGTGGCGATCCAGGCGAACTCGTGACGACTGGCGAGGGTGTCGGGATGGGAGTCGCCGAGCACGCGCAGCCGTATGCCGAGAACGTCCCGGTAGATGGCCTCCGCTTCATGGGGGTTCCCCCCGTCGGCGACCGTCCAGGCGAGCATGTGCCGCACGCGCAGCACAGCAGGGTGCTCCTCGCCCAGCGCGGCACAACGTGCCAGGGCGGCCCGGCACATGACGCCGGCGGCCCTGCCCGCGCCGCTGTTGACGAAGGCTCTGGCCGTGATGTCCGCAGCGTGCACGAGCAGGGCGAGGTGCTCGCGGTCCACATGTTCGGCCGCGTTGTCGAGCAGCGCCAGCAGATGCTGTCCGAGCTGCCGGTATTGGAGCCAGTGGTCTGGCCGGTACCAATCGAGTTCCTCCAGCGCCTCGACCAGTCGCTCGACCGCGGTGTGCCGGATTTCCGGTCCCTTCAGGTGGGCACGGTTGGTGTCGGTGACGACCGGGTGGAGCGTGACCGTGGCGGAGTGCTCCTGGATCAGACCCACGCCTCCGAGCCCGTCCAGCGCCTCCTTCAGGCCCTTCATGGCCAGGATGCGTGTCGGGATCGACGTGGGCGCGAAGCAACTGGCCAGCCGCAGCAGCGTGCGGGCCTGAGGGATGCCATGGCGTTCCAGCCCGTCCAGGGAGATCTCCGCGGTGCGGGCCACCATGGTTCCCTCCGCGCGACCGATGGCGCGGGCGTACGCGGAGAAGGTTCGCCGCTGCGCGGCCTCGGAGCGCAGGTAGGTCCCGGCCAGATGGAGGGTGAGTGGAAGCCCGCCAAGGCGGCGCGCCAGAGCGCGGGCCTCGTTCTCGTCCCCCGCCTCCGGCGCCAGATCACGCAGGACCTGGGCGGCGTCGGTCGTGCTCAGGTCACCGACCTGGAAGAGCCGGGCGGCTCCCCACATACGGGGGTCGGTCTCCCGGCTGGTCACCACGACCAGGCCACGCCGCGATGCGCGCGCCCAGCCCGAACCGTCCTGCACGCCCGCGGACGAGTCCGCCGTGGCCAGCACCCACGGGTCGTCGGCGTTGTCGAGGACGAGCAGCCATTCGCGGGGCGCGTCGTCCAGGAGGCGCCAGAGCCGTCCTGGAGCGTCGGCTCCTCCCTTGGCGATGTACTCCACGTCGTTGGGGGACCCGCCCAGCTCCCGGGCGACCTCGGCCAAGCTCGCGGAGAATCCGGTCAGGTCGGCGGCGGAGATCCACCACACCTGCCGTCCCCGGTTCCGTGCCTGCTCGGCCAGGGCCGCGGCCAGTGTGGACTTCCCCGCGCCGCCCGCCCCGATGAGCACGGCGGGGCCGTCCTCGGGTCGGCGTGCCAGTGCGGCCAGTTCCTCCAGCACGTCATGGCGCCCGCGAAGCTCTACTCGGGGACTCCGTACCGCGGCCGGTACCCCCTCCGCTTCGTCGATGCCCGAGTCCTCCTCGACGATGTCGACCTCCCGGTCGATCCACGTTCTGAGTTCTTCCAGACCGCGCGCCAGGTCGAAGGGCGCAAACGCCTCAGAAGCGTGGGCGCGCCGGTAGAGTTCGGCGAACGTGACCGGAATCGGCTCCTCCTTGTGGTTCATTGGGCGGACTCCTCCTCTCCTTCGGGTTCGTCTTCGTCTTCGTCGCTGAAGGACACCAAGGGGCCGAGTTCGTCCTTCAACTGCTTGCGCGCCTTGCGCCGGTGTCCTCGGACGGTGCTCGGTGTTATCCGGAGATGCTCGGCGATGCGCTCGTCGCCCCAGTCCTCATGCCAGGTGAGGAACGCGACCGCCCGCCGCATCCGAGGCATCGCCGCTATCACCTTCCGGCAGGCGTCGAGGGCGATCCTCATCCTGGCGCGCTCACAGGTGTCGTCGGACGGTGGGCGCGGCGACGGGATCTCGGCGGAGAGGTCGATCACGCCTTGTCTTCTCATGTGGTCGATCGCCTTGTTCTTCAGTACCCGGCGCAGCCATCTTTCGCGCTCGTCGGGGCTGAACAGACCCACCTTCGCCCACTGCTCGATCGCCGCTTGGAAGGTCGTCTGCACCAGGTCATGGGGATCTGCGCCATAGCCCTGTGAACGCAGCCGGCAGGCGTACTGGAACAGACCCGGGGCGCTCTGCCGATAGATCTCCTCGGCCTGTTCGAGTTGCCTCTTGGTGAGCTTCGGCCGGCGGTCGGAGGGATCCACGTCATCTCCCCGTCCGCCGTGGGCGCCGATCGGAGTCGTGGTCGGCTCCCCAGGACAGCCGTAAGGCATGCCCGGGCGGGGCGTTCCCGGGGATGGTGATCAGCCCCGATCGGGCCGTGCGGGCGAGGGCGACCAGGGTGCGTCGCATCTGCCACTCGGTGAGCAGGCGCATCGCGGTCCAGGCCGCCAGCGCACCGGCCATGAGTGCGGTCGACTGCCAGGACGAGGCGCCGGCGGTCAGGGCGGTCAGCGCCGCCCATCTGTCGTGCTTGGGGGAAGTCAGCAGCGTCACACTTCACTGTCGTGCGACCCGCCTTCGGCGTTTGCTCCTTTCCGATGTCCCGTCGAGGTTTCTCAGCCGGCGGCGGGCGGGGGGATGACGGCGGTGAGTTCCACCTCTACCAGCAGGCCTGGGCGGAACAGGCGGGAGACCTCCACGGTCGTGCTGGCGGGGGGCTCGCCGGTGATGTGGCGTGCGCGCACGGCGGCGTGCTCCTGCAGGCGGGACATGTCGGTGAGGAATGTCCTGATATGGGTCACGTCGTCGAACGTGCAGCCCTGGTCGGCGAGGATGCGGGACAGGTACTCCATCACCTGCTCCGACTGCGCGGTCATGTCGTCCTCGCCGATCACGTTGCCCTCGGCGTCCAGCGCCACCTGGCCGGAGACGAACAGCAGGTCGCCGGCCCGCGTGGCGTGGGAGTAGCGCCCGTTGGTGGCGGGCACCGAGGCGGGGTTGAGCTTGTCCACCCCGGCACGCGCGCGCGGCGCCGGGCCGCCGGCGATGTGGGGGAACACGGCGGTCAGGTCCTCGCCGCCGAGGCCGGCGGCGACCGCCGCGTCCAGCCGGCTCCCCGCCGCCCCCGCGAGCGTCTGGACGGGGTGCGCGGCGAGCGCGAGGTCCTTGGCCGCGAGGCCGAGCCCGTAGCGGCGTTCGGCGCGCGTGCCCTCCACCGCGGGGCGCACCCGTTCGGCCAGGGCGGCGAGGGGGCTGGCGCCGAGCACGTCCAGCAGCGCCCCGGTGTCCACCCCCGCCGCGCGGGCGTAGGCGACCGTCTCGGCCAGCAGCACCTGGGCGGGCACCACCGCGCTCATCACGGCCAGCTTCATCGCCGCCCCGGCGCCGGGGCCGCCGATCTCCCGCACGTGCCCGAAGACCTCCAGCACCTTGCGGCACCGCGCCAGGTCGCCAGGGGACCCGCCGGCCAGGACGGTGAGCGTGCCCTCGCGCGCAGGGTCCACGCTGCCCAGCACCGGTGCGTCCACCAGGCCGACGCTCGCGGGGAGCAGGTCGCGCAGGGCGGCCACCGCGCCGGGGCCGATGGTGGACATCTCGACCACGAGCGTCCCCTCCCGCAGCCCGGGAGCCGCCAGGCCGAGCACGTGCGTCACCGCGGGCGGGTCGCTGAGCATCGTGATGACCAGTTCCGCCTCCGCCACGGCCTCGGCCGGCGAGGCGGCGGTTCGCGCGCCCGGCACCGTCCGCGAGGTGCGGTTCCACGTCGTCACGTCGTGCCCGGCCTCCACGAGTCGCCGGGCCATGGGGACGCCCATGCGTCCCAGTCCGAGAAAGGCAATCACGGGCTCGACCGTAGAGAAGCGCCACGCATTCCACCAGCGACTAGATTGCATGTATCCCATGCGCTGGAGGAATGTGTTCGACATCGACGCACTGCGCCTGCTCGACGCCGTCGCCCGCAGAGGCTCGTTCACGGCCGCGGCCGGGGAGCTCGCCTACACCCAGTCCGCGGTCTCGCGCCGCATCGCGTCCCTGGAACGACAGGCGGGCGGGCCGCTGTTCGAAAGGCTCCCCCGGGGCGTGCGGCCGACCCCGGCCGGGGAGCTTCTGTGGCAGCACGCGCGGGCCGTGCTCAACCGCCTGGCCAGGGCCGCGGACGACCTGGCGGGCATCCACGGCGGCTACCGGGGGCGCGTCCGCCTCGGGGCGTTCGCCACCGCCAACGTCGCGCTGGTCCCGGCCGCGCTGAGCGCCTTCCGCCGGGAGTTCCCGCACGTCGAGATGGTCCCCGCCGAGGGACAGAGTGGCGCGCTGCTGCGCCGCATGCGTGAGGGCAGCCTGGACGTCGCGGTGGTCAGCGACTACCCCTCAGGGCTCCCCTACGACGAGGACCTGGAGTTCGTCGAGCTGGTGCGGGACGAGCTGCTCGTCGCGCTGCCCGGCGACCATCCGCTCGCGGCGGCCGGCCGCGTCGACCTGCGCGACCTGCGCGGAGAGACCTGGCTGGAGGCGCCGCCTCCCGGGCAGCGCACCATGCTCGCGGACGCCTGCGCCCGCGCCGGCTTCACCCCGCGCACGCTCAAGATCGCCGAGTGGACGGGGAAGTTCGGGTTCATCGCGGCCGGGCTCGGCGTCACGCTGGTTCCCTCCATCGCCGCGTGGGCCGTGCCGGACGGGCTCGCGCTGCGCCCGCTCGGTGAGCCGGCGCCGTGCCGGACCGTGTCGGCGGTGCTCCCGCCCGCGCCGCTGCCCGCCGCCCGCACGGTGGTCGGCTTCCTGCGGTGCGCGGCCGGTCGGGAACCGCCGGCTAGAGCAGAGTGAGCTGGCCGGAGGCGGCGAGCGGGTCGCGGTGCCTGCGCAGGTGCCGCCACTTGGGCAGGTCGTCCAGGTAGGACCAGCTCAGGCGGTGGTGCGGCGTCGGGCCGTGCTCGGCCAGCGCCGCCTGGTGGACGGGGGAGGGGTAGCCGGCGTTGCCCGCGAAGTCGTAGGCCGGATGCCCGGGGGACAGATCGGCCATCAGCCGGTCGCGGTGCACCTTGGCCAGCACCGACGCCGCCGCCACGCTGACCGACCGCAGGTCGGCCTTGACCTCGCAGCGCACCCGCCACGGTGCCCGCAGGAAGTCGTGCTTGCCGTCCAGGATGACCGCGTCCGGACGCACGGGCAGGGCCGAGAGCGCCCGGGACGCGGCCCGGCGCAACGCCTCGGTCATGCCCACCTCGTCGATCTCCTCGGCGCTCGACGCGCCGATCGCGTGGCAGGTCAGCCAGCCGGGCAGCGCCTCGGCGAACGCTTCGCGGTGGGTGCGCGCCAGCAGCTTGGAGTCGGTGAGCCGCACCGTCGTCCCGCCGCGGCCGGGCAGCTCGGGCGGCGGGCCGAGGTCGGTGACCGCGGCGCACACCACGACCGGACCGGCCCACGCGCCGCGGCCGACCTCGTCCACCCCGGCGATGACGCGAGCCCCTCCGGCGCGCAGCTCCTGCTCGATCAGGTAGCCGGCGGCACGAGGCTCGGCGGGCGGCTCCTTCCGCGTGGCCCGGGCGGCCGCCGTTGCCGGGGTGGCCTGCGTGGCCTGCGTGGTCCGCTTTCGCATCGGTCCATCATGGCAGGACGGCGCGCACGGCGGCGCGGCTTCGCGGACGGACATCGGTCACCCGGGTGGGCGGTGGTCATTGGACGGGTGGTCACCGGACCGACGCCGGTCACGGGCGGGTGGTGACCTTCGGGCGGACGCCGGTCTCCGGCGGGCACCCGTCATCGGACGGGCGCCTGTCAGTGGACGGGCGGTGGTCGCCGGCGCCGTCCCCGGCAGGCACGGGCGCCTGTCGCTGGACGGCGCGGGCCGGCGGACGGAGCCGGATCAGGGGCGCAGCGCCGCCAGCTGCTGTTCGAAGGGGATGAACTCCTCGGCCGGCTCGGCGGCCGGAGGCCGGCGCAGCATCAGGTCGGCCAGCTCGCCGGCCGCGCGGGCGACGCGGGCCGCCAGGCCCTCGGTGCGCTCGTCCCCGGCCGAGCCCCAGTCCTCGGAGGCGGCGTACACCGCGGTCGGCACGACCACCGCGCGCAGGTAGGCGAACAGCGGGCGCATGGCGTGCTCCAGCGCCAGCGAGTGCCGGGCCGTGCCGCCGGTCGCCGCGATCAGCACCGGCTTGCCGGCCAGCGCGGTGTTCGGCAGCACGTCGACGAACGACTTGAACAGCCCGCTGTAGGAGGCGGTGAAGATCGGGGTGACGGCGATCAGGCCGTCGGCCTCGCCCACCGCTCGCTGTGCCTCGTCCAGCGCGGGGGAGGGGAAGCCGGTCACCAGGTTGGCGGCGATGTCGCCGGCCAGTTCGCGCAGTTCCACGACGCGCACCTCCAGCTCCCGGTCCTCCGTCAGTCGGGCGCGGGCGGCCTCGGTCAAACGGTCGGCGAGCAGGCGCGTCGAGGACGGCAAACTGAGGCCCGCGGACACGGCGACGAGCTTCAACGGCTTCATGGGGTGCTCCCGGAGGTCGGGGGATGGCGGGGAAGGGACCGGCGTCCGGGCGGATCGACGCCGGTCAGGAGGCGGGACGGGGCCCAAGTCCGGTTCTCGGACGGGGCCCGCGTGGACGGTTCCAGAGCCCGGGCTGGAATGGCCGGTTCTGAGGGCCGGGTTCGAGTGGCCGGGCCTGACTACGGGCTCGAGTGACCGGTTCTGAGGCGGGGTTCGAGGGGCGCTACTCCGGCGGGGAATGGCGCCCGAGGGCCGGGGACCCGTGCCTCGTGGGCGTGCGGAGGTTCAGGAGGAGGGTCCGGTGGTGACCTGGGGCTCCTGGGCCGCCGCCTCGGCGTCGCGGTGGGCGACGCGGGCGGCGTGGGTGGGCCCGTCCGGCACCTGGGCCGGCCGGCCGGAGGCGAACTCCTTGCGCAGCACCGGGACGACCTCCTCGCCGAGGATGTCGAGCTGTTCCAGGACGGTCTTCAGCGGCAGGCCGGCGTGGTCCATCAGGAACAGCTGGCGCTGGTAATCGCCGAACGACTCGCGGAAGGTCAGCGTCTTGTCGATGACCTCCTGCGGGCTGCCCACCGTGAGCGGGGTCTGCTCGGTGAACTCCTCCAGCGAGGGGCCGTGGCCGTACACCGGGGCGTTGTCGAAGTACGGCCGGAACTCGCGCACCGCGTCCTGGGAGTTCCTGCGCATGAACACCTGCCCGCCGAGACCGACGATGGCCTGCTCGGGAGCGCCGTGCCCGTAGTGGGCGAAGCGCTCGCGGTAGAGGCCGATCAGCCGGATGAAGTGCTCCTTGGGCCAGAAGATGTTGTTGGCGAAGAACCCGTCGCCGTAGTAGGCCGCCTGCTCGGCGATCTCGGGGCTGCGGATCGAGCCGTGCCAGACGAACGGCGGGACGCCGTCCAGCGGGCGCGGTGTCGCGGTGAATCCCTGCAGCGGCGTGCGGAACCGGCCCTGCCAGTCGACGACGTCCTCGCGCCAGAGGCGGTGCAGCAGCGCGTAGTTCTCGATCGCGAGCGGGATGCCCTGGCGGATGTCCTGCCCGAACCACGGGTAGACCGGGCCGGTGTTGCCGCGGCCCATCATCAGATCGACGCGCCCGCCGGCCAGGTGCTGGAGCATGGCGAAGTCCTCGGCGATCTTCACCGGGTCGTTGGTGGTGATCAGGGTCGTGGCGGTGGACAGGATGATCCGCTCGGTGCGCGCCGCGATGTAGCCGAGCATCGTGGTCGGGGAGGAGGGGACGAAGGGCGGGTTGTGGTGCTCGCCGGTGGCGAATACGTCCAGGCCGACCTCCTCCGCCTTCAGGGCGATGGCGACCATCGCCTTGATGCGCTCGTGCTCGCTCGGCGTCGTGCCGGTGGTCGGGTCGGTGGTGACGTCGCCCACGCTGAAGATCCCGAACTGCATCGCCCTCATCATCCTTCGTATTGTTGAAGTTTCAACGACCTAAGCGTCGTCACCGTACCGGTTATTCCACCGGGCCCCACGGCCGCGCGGCTCGGCCGGGCCGGTCTCCATACCCGCTGTGACGACAGACGCGCGGCACGGGGACGTACGGTCCGGAGCACGCTGGGGGAAAGCTACGATGCCTTGCATGTCCGCCATCGTCAGGGTCGTTTCGGGCACCCTATGAGAGCTCGCTGGAGCGCCCAGGCGTGGTTCGCCTTGGTGCTGGTCGTCATGGTCGTCCTGCTGGCGCTGTCCGCATTGGCGGGCTCGGTCGTCCTGCGTCACACGACGGAGGTCTCCAACCGCCTGACCGACGTGATCTCCCCGGCGCGCATCGAGTCCGAGCGCATCAGGACCGCGCTCGTCGACCAGGAGACCGGCGTCCGTGGCTACCTGCTCACCGGCAAGGAGGACTTCCTCGACCCCTACATCGCCGGGCAGGCCGCCGAGCGGCGGACCGCCGCGGCCGTGCGCGGGCTCGCGCCCGGCGCGCCGCCGCTGCGCGAGCTGGACGAGGTCGAGCGGCTGAGCGCCGAGTGGCGCGCCCGCTACGCCGAGCCGCTGATCGCCACCGTCCGGCGCGACGGGTTCGACAACGTGCAGGCTGAGCGCACCGAGGCCGGCCGCCGCGCGTTCGACACCCTGCGGGCCGCGCTCGACGCGCAGGACGCCGCGTGGGCACGGACCCGTGAGGCCGCCCGCGCCGAGCTGAGCTCCGCGCGCACGGTCAGGAACGTCAGCTTCAGCGGCATCATCGTCTTCTTCCTGCTCACCATCATCGCGCTCGCGGTGCTGCTCCGGCTGGTGGTCTTCCGGCCGCTGGAGCGCCTGCGCGCCGCCTCGCGGCGGGTCACGGCGGGCGACTTCGGCCACCACGTCGACACCGGCGGCCCCTCCGACGTCGCCGAACTGGCCCTGGACATCGAGGCGATGCGGGTGCGCATCGTGACGGAGCTGGAGGAGACCCGCCAGTCGCGCGAGATGCTCGAGCGGCAGACCGAGGAGCTGCGGCGCTCCAACGGCGAGCTCGAGCAGTTCGCCTACGTCGCCAGCCACGACCTGCAGGAGCCGCTGCGCAAGATCGCGAGCTTCACCCAGATGCTGGAGCAGCGCTACGGCGACCGGCTGGACGAGCGGGCCAAGCAGTACATCGGCTTCGCCGTCGACGGCGCCAAGCGCATGCAGACGCTCATCAACGAGCTGCTGACCTTCTCCCGCATCGGCAGGCTGAACGTCGAGTCCGCACGGCTGAAGCTCAGCGAGACCGTGGAGCTGGCCGTGCGCAACCTCGCGGTCCGCGTCGAGGACACCGGCGGCACCGTCGAGGTGGGCGAGCTGCCGGAGATCACCGGCGACCGCACCCAACTGGTGATGCTCTGGCAGAACCTCATCGGCAACGCGCTGAAGTTCCGCCATCCCGATCGTGCCCCCGTCGTGCGGGTCGACGCCGAGCGGGTCGACGGCGAGCAGGGCGGCGACGAGTGGCGCATCACGGTGACCGACAACGGCATCGGCATCGAGCCCAAGTACGCCGACAAGATCTTCCTGATCTTCCAGCGGCTGCACACCCGCGACGCCTACGAGGGCACCGGCATCGGGCTCGCGATCTGCCGCAAGATCGCCGCCTACCACGGCGGGCGCATCGAGCTGGACCTCGCCTACACCGGCGGGAGCCGCTTCATCATCCACCTGCCCGTCACCGACGGGCCGGCCGCGCCCGTGGGCGCACCGGTCGTCGCCGCCCCGGCCGCGTCCGCGGTCCCCGCCAGGCAGGCCACCGCCTCCCGCGACGCCTGAGTCCCGGCCTCCCCGTCGCCTGCCGGCACCGTACGGCCGCGACGCGGTCTCGGAGCCGGGACGCCGCGACGCCGGGCCGTGCTCGCCGGCGTGATCCTTCCGCCGCCGGCGGAGGGGTCAGGTGTCCTGGCCGATGTCCTCGTACCACAGCTCCGGGTGCTCGCCGATGAACGCCGTCATCAGCTCGGCGCATTCGGCGGAGTCGAGCACGACCACGTGGACGCCGTGGCGGGCCAGCCACTCGTGCTGACCGGTGAACGTGCGGCTCTCGCCGACGACCAGACCGGTGATGCCGAACTGCCGGATCAGGCCGCTGCAGTACCAGCAGGGTGACAGCGTCGTCACCATGGTGGTCCCGTGGTAGGTGCGCTGCCGGCCGGCGTCGCGGAAGGCGGCGGTCTCGCCGTGGACCGACGGGTCGCCGTCCTGCACCCGGCGGTTGCGGCCCCGGCCGAGCAGCCGCCCGTCCGGTCCGAACAGCGCCGCGCCGACGGGGACCCCGCCCTCGGCGAACCCCTTCCTGGCCTCTTCCAGCGCCACGGCCAGCATCGCGGCCGGGGTGGTGTGCTCGACGGTCATGGCGTGAGCATTCCGCGACCGCCGCCGCGGGAAACCGGCCGCGCGTCGCGCCGCCTCACAGGATGGCCGAGCGGGTCGCCTCCTGCCGCGACAGGCCGTACGTCGCGCCGCACGCCGTGCACTGTGCCGCGTACCTGGTGCGCAGCCGGAACAGCGGGACGAAGAACAGGCTGAAGCGGGTCACCCGTTCTGACAGCATCTGGGCCGCCACGGTGCCGCAGACCCGGCAGGCGGAGCGGAGCGTGCCGAGCGGGTGGATGGTCGTGCGGAGCCCGAACAAGATGAACATCACCCACCTCTACCCAATGCGGGACGCTCGAGTCCGTTTCACCATCGCCCCCGCGATCCGACAACTTAGACAGTCTTGACAACTTCGTTTGTCGGTGAGACCGTTGTGTCATGTTCGAAGTTGCGGTGATCGAAGATGCGGCGGCGGCCCAGGTCTCGCTGGACCCGGTGCGGGCCCGGCTGCTGGCCGCGCTGGCCGAACCCGCTTCGGCCGCGACACTGGCCGGGCGGGTCGGACTGCCGCGCCAGAAGGTGAACTACCACCTCAAGGCGCTGGAGCGGCACGGCCTGGTCGAGTTGGTGGAGGAGCGGCGCAAGGGCAATGCGACCGAACGGGTGATGCGGGCCACGGCGGCCTCGTACGTCATCTCGCCGGTGGCACTGGCGGCGGTGGCGCCCGATCCGGCGCGCTCGCCGGACGCGCTCTCGGCGCGCTGGCTGCTCGCCGTCGCCTCGCGGCTCGTGCGCGACGTGGGAAGACTCGTCGTCGCCGCGGCCAAGGCCCGTAGGCGGGTGCCGACCTTCACCATCGACGGCGAGGTGCGTTTCGCCTCGGCCGCCGACCGCGCCGCGTTCGCCACCCGGCTGGCCGAGGCGGTCACGGCCCTGGCCGGCGAATACCACGACGAGTCGGCCGATGGCGGCCGCGTACACCGCCTGATCGTGGCGATGCACCCCTACGTGCCAAGTGAGACAGACCTCGAGCCTGAAGGGACCCCGTGATGACGCATCCGTTCGAAGTGCGCAAGAAGATCGAACTGCGGGCGAGCGCCGAGCAGGTGTGGGAGGCGGTGGCCAGCGGGCCGGGGTTGAACTCCTGGTTTCTGGGCCGCAATGAGGTCGAGCCGTGGGTGGGCGGCAAGGCGGTGCAGTTCTTCGGTGACTTCCCGGTGGAGGCGACGGTGACGGCGTGGGAGCCGGGGAGGCGGTTCGAGTTCCGGGGAGCCGAGGGCGAGGACGGCACGTTCATGGCCTTCGAGTTCCTGATCGAGGGGCGCGAACAGGGCGGAACGGTGCTGCGGCTCGTGCAGAGCGGTGTTCTGGGTGATGGATGGCAGGCGGAGGTGGAGGCGTTGGAGCGCGGCTGGGACATGTATCTGCACACGCTGGATCAGTATCTGACGCATTTTCCCGGTCAGTTCGCGCTGGTGGTGTTCGCGGCGCGGCCGGGTGGCGGCGGGGTGGAGCCGGTGTGGTCGGTGCTGGAGCGGGGTCTGGGGTTGTCGGGGAAGGTGGTTCAGGGCGATCGGTTGCGGTTGACGCCGGAGGGCTTCGCGCCGATCGAGGGGGTGGCCGATTATGTGGCGCCGGACTTCCTGGGCGTGCGGACCGGTGATGGGTTGTACCGGTTCATCCGGGGCCAGCAAGACACGGTCGTGGTGGCGCACCACATCTTCACCGACAAGATCGACCCGAGGAAGGTCGAGCAGGCCTGGCAGGACTGGCTGGACAAGCTCTTCGCCTGACGGCCCTTCCCGCCGCACGTGAGAGCGGCGGCCCCACCAGCGCAGCATCAGACGACAGGACGCCGGCACCGAAGGTCACCATGGGCATGGACGAGAGCACGAATCCCCGATACGGCGACGACCGCGGTCGCGCCGACGATGACCCCCAGGCGGGCGAGCCGCGCGACCGCCTGGGTCACTCTTCCGCCTCCGTCCCCCGTCCGGGGAACGGCGGCGCTGAGGGCGAACCCCAGGCGGGCGAGCCGCGCGACCGCCTGGGTCACCCTTCCGCCCCCGTCCCCCCTCCGGGGAACGGCGGCGGCCCGCGGGACCAGGACGAGGTGGTCCTGCACCGGGACCCGGGCGAGCCCGGAGAGGAACCGTTCCACCAGGACTCTCCAGGGGCGGCCCGCGGCGTGCTCCCACGCCCCCCGGAGCCGCCCGGCGGCGGGCCCTTCCAACGTCCCCCGTCCAACCCCGCCGATCGGGACCACCCCACCCCCAACGGGGCAGGACGTCCTGCGGCCCCCGGCACTCGCCGTACGGAGCCGGTTCCGGGCGAGGGGCTCTCCCCGCGGGATCCGAGTGGCTTCGGTGAGGAAGAACGTACGGCGGACCCGGATGGTCCGGCCGCGGGTTCTCCGGGGCCGGATCGCGGCAGGGGCGAAGAAGAAGACAGGCGGCGGCCTGAGCCGTCCGCCGGCAACGACGCGCACGCCGATCGGCCGGCCGGCGAGGACGACCATCGCCAGGAGCCCCCCGGCTCCGGCAGGTCCTTCCTCCTGGGACTCGCCTGGTGGCCCTAGACCGCCCGGCCCGCCGCGCGGGCCCGGCCCCCCGTCCCCGTCCGGGACGGCGGGCCGGCGCCGCGCGGCGGGCGAGCCGGCGGTCCGAATCTTCCGCGCAACCGATGAGGATGACCATGTCTCCACGCGACGACCACCACGAGCGCTGGGAAGAGGAACCGCCTTGGTGGGAGCAGGACCCGACCGAGTGGACACATCACCCCACCCCGGATGACGACCATCTCCCACCGGGCGGGAACGACGAGGCCGCCGCCGACCGGCGCCGGCTGCCACGTCCCGACCAGGACGCGTTCCGGCCCGGGACCTTCTCCGCGCCCGGCGAGGTGTTCCCGGACCCGAGCCGGCCTTCCCGCCGCGGTCAGGACGGCCCCTCGCCGAGGCGGCCCTCGACCCCGAGGAACGCGTTCCCAGGTGAGGACGGTCGGCCGCGGCCGAGTAACGGCGCATTCGGCCTCGGAGAGCAGCCGGTGCCCAAGGACGGGTTCCCGGGCGAGAGCGGTCGTCCAGGGCCGGGTGGTGGCGCATTCGGTTTTGGGGAGCAGGCGGGGTCCAAGGACGGGTTCCCGGGCGAGAGTCGTCGTCCGTGGCCGGGCGATGGCGCCCCCGGTCTCGGAGAGCGGTCGAGGCCGAGGGATGTGTTCCCGGGCGAGAGTCGTCCGTGGGCAGGGCATGACGTGCCGGGTTCTTCGGACCGTCCGGCGCCGCAGAACGTGCTCCCGGGGCAGGGTGGTTCTTCGTGGCCGGGCAATGGCGCTCCCGGCCACGAAGACCGTCCGGCGGCGGGGGAGGCGTATTCCGATGACCGGCGACGGTCGTGGCGCGGAGAGGACGTGACCTCACACCGGGATCGGTCCGCCCCGGCGGAACCGGGTGACGGGGAGACGCCTCGGCCGGCGGCGTCCCGGCATGTCTCCCTCGGCGATCACACCTACCTGTGGGAGCAGCACGTGGCCCTCTGGGAAGAGGAGATCGCCGAGGCGCGACGGGAGGCCGCCGCACGCGGGGATCGCACCGCTTCCGCGGCACGCGCCGTGCCGCGCCGTCCCGGCGTCTGCCTGCGCGGCATGGGCTGCGTCGGATGCCCTGGACCTTCCGCGGCCGACGGAGATTCCTCCTCCGCGTCCACATGCTGGTGCACCCGGCGCCGTGATCAGCAGTGAGGGCCGTCGGACGAACCGCCCCGCATCGCCATGGGCGGTCCGAGGACGAGGAGCGGGGACGTATATGCCCGACTGAGTGATCGCGACCATCCTGAGCTGCCGGTTCAGGAGCCGCCGCCCGGTGGCCCGGCCCTTCGGGGCCGGGCCCGTGGCGCCGGATCCGGACCGGCGTGTCGCCCGGCGAGCCGGTGCCTGCCGCAGGTGCGGTCGGCGGGTACCGGCTCGTCGGCCTTTCACTTTCCGGTGGCCGGTTCTTCCCCCAAGTGCGGTCGACGCGGCGGGGTCTTCCCCCAGGTGCGGTTGGGAGCCGGGGCGATGTTGTCCCGAGGGTGGTCCAGGGGTCACTTGACCCATGGATTTTCCACCGTCACCGGAACAATGTTTCGTGGCGATATCGGGTTGACCGAAATGGCAGTGATGGCGTTACCGATATGAGTCAGGGGAAACCATCCTGAAATATCGGAATACTTCGAATAGGGGGGGACAACCTGCTGCATGAGCCTGTTTTCCTGCATGAGAAGCGTACCGATAGGGAGTGAATAGCGGGCGCGAATAGCTTCGCTAGTGCGACGGCGGGACGGCACAACGCCAGAACCGCCATGGACGAGGGGTCAGCGCAATGAGCGAGTACGTCGGGACCACCGCCTCACCTCAAACCCTCATCGACACTCTGACTTCGGCGGCGCAGTTGAGCCTGACCCCCGACAAGTTTGGCAACACTCCCTGGGGCTGAGCCCCACCAAAGCCGTGATTTTGATGCGGCCGGAGCCCACACGGCTCCGGCCGCATCGCCGTTTCCGGACATCGGCATCCCGCCATTGCCAGGGCACCCCTCTGCCGCCGCCGGACCTCAGCCGCCACCGCCAGACGTCAGCCGTCCGCGCCGGCTCGAGGTCGGCCGTCTTCGACTGCAAGAGAGCAGCCGTCCGGGACTGGCATGGGCGACGACCGTGCAGGTGCCAGCCTGTGTGAGGTCAGCCGCCTGCGACGCTGGGGAGGAGGTGGACTTCCGCCTCACCGGGCACGGGGGCATCCGAGCCGCCGATGGAGCGGCAGTCGACCCCGTCGATGTAGACGTTCATGTAACGCCGCAGGGCGCCCTGCTCGTCGCGCACCCGCCGTTCGAGGCGGGGCCAGCGCCGGCCCACCTCGTCCAGCACAGCGCGCAGTGTGCCCGTGGCTTCCACGCTGAGCGCCTTGACGCCGTCGACCTCGCCGCGCAGCGTGGAGGGCACCAGAACGGTTACCGCCATCGGTCAGACCACCGCTGCCCGGACGCAGAGCACATCGGGAAGGTGGGAGGCGACCAGCGCCCATGAGTCGCCCTCGTCGGGGCTGGCGTAGACCTCGCCTGACCGGGTGCCGAAGTAGACGCCCGCGGGGTCGGCGTCGTCGGTGCACATGGCGTCGCGCAGCACGGCCGGGTAGAACGGCTCGGACGGCAGGCCGTCGGACAGCGCCTCCCAGCTCTTGCCGGCGTCCTGCGAGCGGTAGACGCGGCAGCGCTCCTCGGGCGGGAAGCGCATCGCGTCGGCGACGAGCGGGAAGTTGTAGACGACATCGGGCCGGTGCGGGTGGGTGACGATGGTGAAGCCGAAGTCGCTCGGCAGGCCCTCGGCGATGGACTCCCAGTGCGCCCCGCCGTCGTCGGAGCGGTAGACCCCGTGGTGGTTCTGCGCGTACAGGCGGTCGGGGTCGCCGGCGTCCCTGCTGACCTTGTGCACGCACTGGCCGAACTCGGGGAAACGATCGGGCTGGAAGGTGGCCTGGATGCCGGAGTTGGCCGGCACCCAGGAGTCACCGCCGTCGGCGCTGCGGTAGACGCCGCCGGTGGACATCGCGACCAGCAGCGAGGACGGGTCGCCGGGGTGGGGGAGGATCGTGTGGATGGCCTGCCCGCCGAAGCCTGCCTGCCACTGCGGACGGTGCGGGTGATCCCACAGGGAGCGCACGAGCTCGAACGTCACCCCGCCGTCGTCGGAGACGAAAAGGGCCGAGGGCTGCGTGCCGGCGTAGACGCGCCCGGGGCGGAAGGGGTCGGGGACCAGCTGCCAGACGCGTTCGAGCGCCGCGCCGGTGTCCTGCGGGAAGGCCACCGGCGGGCGGTCGGGCTCGTGCCATGTGGCGCCCAGGTCGTCGCTGTAGGCGACGCTCGGCCCGTAATGGGAGCTGCTGACCCCCGCCAGCAGGCGCGGGACCGGCCCCCGCTTGTCCACGCACACACCGTAAACACCGGTCATGGGGAAGTGGGGGCCGGTGATGTCCCACGACGCGCGGTCGTCGTCACTGCGGGCCAGGAACAGCCCCTTCGCGGTTCCAAGGGCCAGAAGGACGGTCATCGCGATGCCTTTCGGTGTGGACGGAATGGTTACCGACGGTCAGTATTCCGTCCACGGCACCGGTTCCGGAAGACCTGGACGCCAGGTTTCTAGAACAGGTGTTTGATCGGGCGCGTCGTGAGCCCTCGCTTCGCGCGGATCAGGGGCCCGCGGTCCCCTGCGGATCGGCGGGCAGCGGGATGCGCAGGCTCACGGTGCCGCGCATGTCCAGCCAGGCGGCATCGGGGCCGCGCACCAGGCGTATGACGACCTCTTCGCACCCGGGGCAGCGGGCCACCCAGCCCGGGGCGGGCCCGTACACCCGCAGGGACGCGAGCGGGCCGGCGAGCCCGCAGCCCGCGCACCGGCCGTCGGCGGCGGTCACGTCGACGGCGAAGATCTCGCGCAGCGGGCCGGCCAGGGCGTTGCCGTCCTGGTAGGCGTCTTCGATCGGTCGGGTCATGTCAGCCTCCGGTGGGGCCGAAGCGTTCGGTCCTGATCTTGCGGGGATCGTGGCCGAGGGCGAGCAGGATGTCGGCGGCCGTCTCGACGAACCCCGTGGGCCCGCAGACGTAGCAGTCGGGCGCGAGCCCGGCCGGCCAGCCGTGGGCGCCGAGGTCGGCCGCCATGAGCCGCCCCGCCGCGCGGGGCCAGCCGTCCGGGGCGGACCGCGTGTACAGGTAGGCGACGTCGAGCCCGGCATCGCCTGGGCCGGCGTGGCGCAGTTCCTCGGCGTAGAAGCGCTGGCGCGGCTCCCGCACCGAGTAGACCAGGCGGAAGGGCGTCCGGCTCCCCGCCTGCCGGCGCGCGCGGATCATCGCCATCAGCGGCACGATGCCCGACCCGCCCGCGACCAGCAGCACCGGCTCCACGCCGGTGGGGCGCCACACGAACCAGCCGCCCACCGGTCCGCGCATCTCCACCTCGTCGCCCACCTCCAGGACCTCGGCGAGGTAGGGCGAGACCTCACCGCCGGGGACGTTCTGCACGGTCAGCTCGACGAGGTCGCCGTCGGAGGCGGAGGCCACCGAGTAGCTGCGCTGGGTGCTGTAGCCGTCCTCGGCGGTCAGCCGCACGTCCACGTGCTGGCCGGGCAGATGGCCGGGCCAGCCGGGGATCTTGAAGACCAGCGTGCGCGCGGCGTCGTTCTCGGCGCGGGAGCCGACCAGCCGCGCGGCCCGCCACGTCAGCCGGCGGGTGTTCAATCGCCCTGGTAGCGCTGCTCGCGCCACGGGTCGCCGTAGTTGTGGTAGCCCGCGGTCTCCCAGAAGCCGGGCCAGTCGTCGTTGAGCAGCCGGATGCCGCGCACCCACTTGGCCGACTTCCACAGGTACAGGTGCGGGACCAGCAGCCGGGCGGGGCCGCCGTGCGCGGGCGCGAGCTCCTCCCCGTCGTATTGGTAGGTGATCCATGCCTGGCCGTCGAGCAGGTCCTCCACCGGCAGGTTGGTGGTGTAGCCGCCGTAGGAGTGGACCAGCGCGTAGTCGGCGGTGGTCTCGACGTCCTCCATCAGCACGTCGAGCGACACGCCCTTCCACGCGGTGCCGAGCTTGGACCACTTGGTGACGCAGTGCAGGTCGACGGTGGGCGTCTCGGCCGGCAGGCCGAGCAGTTGCTCCCAGCTCCAGCGGTGGGTGTGCCCCGCCTCGGTGTCGATCGTGAACTCCCAGCGGTCCAGTGGGATGCGCGGGGTGGGCCCGGCCGACAGCACCGGGAAGTCGTGCGTGAGGTACTGGCCGGGCGGGAGCTTGACGCCCTCGTCCCTGGGCCGGCCGCGGAAGCCGCGCGAGATGATGCCCATCGGTCTCTTTCCTTCGTGCCGCCGACGGTCGTTGCGGAGATCGTGCCAGAGAAGGTGGTTCGACCCGATTACGCGATGATTGAAGCCGAGTGAACCGATTCGTACGGCTCTAACTCACAATAGCGGTCTTCCCTCGGCGGGCCGGAGCGGACTCGCGGGCGAGATCGGCGTCGGCCCGCGCCCGCACGCCACCCCTGGTCGCGGGCCAGGACGGCGCCCTCGTGCACCGGCCGGGGCGGCGACAGGCGTCCAGCGGCGTCGGCATCAGTCGTGTGCGGTGATGAGAGCACATTCATGGTGAAAGTTTCACCGGCCGCTTCGTGTGCGGTCCGGCTTGTCGGCCTGCACTATCGGAACGGTTGACCACCTGTATGGGGCTCGTTAACATCCGGTTGTTTTTGGGGATTACCGAAACTTTCGTAATACGGGAGCAAATTTCCGTCATCCGCGCCGTTCCGCCCCCTCAGGGAGATCCCAAATGAGAAGGCACGCCGCAGCTCCCCCTCATACGAAAAGGCGCGGACCATGGAGGCCGCTCCGCATTCTGCTGTCGCTGGCCGTCATCGCCACCGGGGCCGCCGTGTCGTCGCCCGCGGCCGCGACGGCGACGGCCGCGACGGCCCGGCACGAGCCCGCCGACCCCGGCTCCTACATCGCCTTCACCGGCGGAGCCGGGCGCTTCCCCCTCGTCGCGTCGGGCAAGGCGGCGCCCATCGTCGTCAGCGGGAGCGACCACGCCGGCGTGACCCGCGTCGTCGACGACCTGCGGGCCGACATCGAGCGGGTCACCGGCGTGAGGCCCGCCGTCTCCACGGACCAGGCGCCCCGGGGCGACGTGGTGCTCGTCGGCACCATCGGCAGGAGTCCGCTCATCGACGGGCTGGTCTCCAAGGGCAAGCTCGACGTGAGCGGCATCGCCGGCAAGTGGGAGACCTCCCTGGAGCAGGTCGTCGCCGACCCGCTGCCGGGCGTGCGCCGCGCGTTCGTCATCGCCGGCAGCGACCAGCGCGGCACCATCTACGGCGCCTACGACGTCTCCAGGCGCATCGGCGTCTCCCCGTGGTACTGGTGGGACGACGTGCCGGCCCGCCACCACGACGCGCTGTACGTCCTGCCCGGCCGGCACAGCCAGGGCACGCCGAAGGTCAAGTACCGCGGCTTCTTCATCAACGACGAGAACCCGGCGCTCGGCACCTGGGCGCCCCGCCACTTCGGCCCCGGCCTGGCCGCGGGCTACCCGGGCGGCTTCAACAGCAAGTTCTTCGCCAAGGTCTTCGAGGTCATGCTGCGGCTGAAGGCCAACTACCTGTGGCCGGCGGTCTGGGGGCGCGCCTTCGCCGAGGACGACCCGGACAACCACAAGACGGCCACCGCCTACGGCGTCGTGATGGGAACCTCGCACGAGGCGCCGATGATGCGCGGCATCGAGGAGTGGAACCGGCACGCCGTCGCCGCCCAGCGCGACAGCGCGGGCAACATCACCGTGCCCGGCCACGACCCCTACGGCGGCACCGGCGAGTGGAGCTTCCGCCGCAACGGCGAAGCCATCAAGAAGTACTGGGCCGACGGCATCCGCCGCATGAAGGAGCAGGACTTCGAGGGCGTCGTCACCCTCGGCATGCGCGGCAACGGCGACGTCGGCCTGCCCGACGGCGACGGCATCGAGCTGATGCAGAGCATTCTGGCCGCCCAGCGCGAGATCCTGGCCAAGGAGAGCGGCGAGCCCGTGACGTCCATCCCGCAGGTGCAGACCCTCTACAAGGAGGTCCAGCGCTACTGGGACCAGGGGCTTCGCCCTCCGGACGACGTCACCGTCGTCTTCTGCGACGACAACTGGGGCAACATGCGCAAGCTGCCCGACCAGGCGCTCCCCAGGCGCAGCGGCGGCTACGGCATGTACTACCACTTCGACTACGTCGGCGGCGGCCGCAACTACAAGTGGGCCGACACCGTCAACCTTGCCAACACCTGGGAGCAGCTCAACCTCGCCTACACCTACGGCGTGGACCGGCTGTGGGTGGTCAACGTCGGCGACATGAAGAACGAGGAGCAGCCGCTGCAGCTCTTCCTCGACTACGCCTGGGACCCCTCCGGCCTGACGCTGGACCGGCTGGACGACTGGGAGCGGGGGTACGCCGCGCAGAACTTCGGGTCCGAGCAGGCGCGGGCCATCGCCGAGGTGCTGAGCGCGTACGGCCGCCTGCAGTCACGGCGCAAGCCCGAGCTGCTGAACCGCCGCATCGGCCTCGACCCCGCCAAGGACCCGGCCACCGACTCCTCGGCCATCGTCTACGACGACAAGGACACCCCCTTCAGCCTGACGGCCTACCAGGAGATGGACCGGGTCACCGCCGAGTGGCAGGCCCTGGCCGCCAAGGCGGAGAAGATACGCGAGGCCCTGCCCGCCGGGTACGACGACGCCTACTACCAGCTCGTCTACTACCAGGTGAAGGCGACGGCCAATCTGTACGCGCTGCGCAGGGCGCAGTTCACCGGCATCCTGTACGCCAGGCAGGGGCGCGCCGCCACCAACGACCTCGCCGACCTGGCCCAGGCCAGGTTCGACGAGGACCAGGCGATGTCGCAGTACTACAACAAGACCCTGGCCGGTGGGAAGTGGGACGGCTTCCAGCTCCAGCCGAAGATCGGCTACGGCGACATCGAGAGGTACGGACCGAACGCTCCCTGGCAGCAGCCCGAGAAGGACAACGTCGCCCTGCCGGACGCCTTCTACCCGCACCTGCAGCGCATCGAGGTGCCGGCGGCGGCCGACCTCGGCGTCGCGGTCGACGGCTCGGACAAGTGGTGGCCGGCCGAGCGGACCCCGGCCGTCCTGCCGGCGTTCAGCCCGTACCAGTCCTCGCCGCAGCAGTACATCGAGGTGTTCAACCGCGGCACGACCCCCTTCGGCTACACCGTCAAGCCGTCGGTGCCGTGGGTGAGCGTCACGCCGAGGTCGGGAGAGGTCGGCGAGCAGGTGCGCGTGACCGTGCGCGTCGACTGGTCACGGGCGCCGAAGGGCAGGATCGAGGTGCCCATCACCGTCACGGGCGCGGGCGAGAGCGTGGTGGTCACGGCGGTCGTGGACAACCCCGCGACGCCGCCCTCGCGGGTCAAGGGCTTCGTCGAGGCCGGCGGGTACGTCGCGGCCGAGGCGGCCGACCACACCAGGGCGGTCGGCGCGCCCGGCGTCACCTGGAAGCGCATCCCGGGCATCGGCAAGACCGGCGACGGCGTGACGCCCTGGCCGGTCACCGCGGCGAGCCGTACGCCAGGAGGGGACGGCCCGCGTCTGGAGTACACGATGACCGTGTTCACCACCGGCCCGGTCACGGTCTCGGCGTACCTGTCGCCGAGGAACAACGTCCTGCCGACCGACGGGCTGAAGTACGCCGTGTCGTTCGACGACCAGGCGCCGCAGACCGTGAACGTCACCAAGGCGACCGGCGCGAACGACACGACGATGAACCGGCAGTGGGAGCGCAACACCTCCGACAACGCCAACGTGACCACGACCACCCACACGATCAGCACGCCAGGAGTGCATGTCCTGAAGTTCTGGATGGTCGACCCGACCGTGGTGGTGCAGCGGCTGGTGGTGAACACCGGCGGCGTCCTGTCCAGCTACCTCGGCCCGCCCGAGAGCAAGGTGGTCCAGGCACGAACGGCACACTGAAATCCGGGCCGCCGGCCCGCCGGCGGCCCGGTCAGGCCACCACCGCGCGCACCGGCGGCACCTGGGCGACCGGCTCCCAGGACGTGGAGTTCACCCCGGCCGCGGAGAACGCGACCATCCCGGTGAATCGGCGGATATGTCACAGGAACGGAGACCGGCGACTTGACGGACATCACGGGCAACTCCCCGGACGGCGCGCACCTGCCTGGCCCGGCGCGCGCACCGCGGCACCCGCCCCGGGCCTCCGCGGCGCAAGCCCACAGGCAGGGCACCGGAGGTGAGGCCGCGGCCGTGCCGGTCGAGGAAGAGCGGGACGGTGCGAGCGTGGCCCCGGCCCGTGCGGCGCGCGGGCGGGGCGGGTTCGGGCGTCTGGCCCGTGCAGTGCCGGTCACCGCGCTCGCACCGGTCGTCGCGGCGGCCCTCGCGGTCTCCGCCGTCGCCGCCCCTGGCACCGCCGCAGCCGTCAGAGGCCCGGGGCTGCGGTGGGAGGCGTGCGCCGGAGTGAGCGCGCCGGACCTGCGGTGCGCCCGGGTCACCGTCCCCCTCGACCACCGCCGCCCGTCCGGCCCCAAAATCTCCATCGTGATCTCCCGGCTGCCCGCCACCGACCCGGAGCGGCGGCGGGGGGTGCTGCTCACCACCGGCGGCGGGCCGGGAGGGGCGGGCGTTCCGCTGCCCGCGAGCCTCGCCCCCGCATTGCCCGCCGACGTCCGCGCCCGCTACGACCTGGTCGGATTCGACATGAGGTTCGTCGAGCGCAGCACACCCATCGGCTGCGGGCGGCCCGAGGAGGAGCCGGGCGGGTTCTGGGTGCGGCCCGCGACACCCGGACGCTTCCTCGCCGAGGCGGCCGAGGCCCGGCGGTACGCCGAGGACTGCGTGCGCGTCTCCGGCTGGGCCCTGCCGCACGCCACCACCGCGAACGCCGCCCGCGACATGGACCTCATCCGTGCGGCCCTCGGCGAGGAGAAGATCTCCTACCTGGGCGGCTCCTACGCGGGGCTGCTCGGCGCCGTCTACGGCACGCTGTTCCCGCACCGCGTTGACCGGTTCGTCCTGGACAGCCCGGTGAACGCCGACACGATCTGGCGGCCGTTCGAGCTGAGCCGCACCCCGGCGTTCGAGGAGGGCACGGTGGCCTTCGCCGCCTGGGTCGCCGCGCGGCACGCCGAATACGGCCTGGGGGAGACCACCGCGAAGGCGCACGCCACGCTCACCGGCATCCTCGACCGGGCCACCCGGGCACCCATCGTCATCGCCGGCCACGCCTGGACCGGCGGCGAGCTGGGCGCCCTCCTGGTGGCCGGGATCTACGACGAGCGGGCCTTCGGCATGGTCGCCGCGGCCGTCGCCGCCGTCGCCGCCGGACGGGAGCCGTTCGTCCCGTTCCCCATCCGTCCCGCGCCGCCGGAGGGCGTGCCCGGTGTGCCCGCCGACCACCACACCGCCACCAACACCGCCTACCGCTGCGCCGACGCCCCCTGGCCGCGCGACCCGCGCGTCTACCTGCGCGACATCGCCGCTTATCGGGTGCGTCACCCGCTGTTCGGGCCGGGCAACGCCAATATCAACCCCTGCGCGTTCTGGCCGCCCGCCAAGGACGAGCCGGTGCGACTCGACCGCGACCGCGCGCCGGCCGCCCTGGTCGTGGCGGCCCTGCGGGACGTGGCGGTGCCGGCGTCCGTGAGCAGGGCCGTCGCCGCGCGCATCCGCGGATCACGCCTGGTCACGATCGACGCCCAGACCCACGCCCCGTTCCCCCATTACGGCGACCAGTGCCTCAACGCCACGGTCGCCCGTTACCTCGTCACCGGTGAGCTGCCGGCCGCCGACACCGCCTGCTGATCCCGGCGCCCCGCCTCAACGACACCCACCTGCACCGTCGCGAGGTCCGACCGGCGCACGTCCGGTGGACCGGCCGCTACCGGCGGGCGGTTCCGGAGGGGACACCTCGAAGGGTGAGGCGGGCGACGCGGCCCTGCTCGCCGGACGCCCAGCAGGCCAGGTCGGGGGCGCAGGCCACGGTGTCGTAGGAGCCGCCGTCTAAATTCTGCCAGCGGTCGCCGGCGGAGAAGGTGACGTCGCTGCCGGTGGGCCCGACCGCGATGGCGGCCCAGGGAAGGTGCGGCAGCCAGGCGACGCCCGAGCGGTAGCCCTGCGGCGGAGCGGACGCCTCGCGCCACGTCGCTCCTCCGTCGCCGGTCACGGCGGCGGCGTCGGGGGAGGGCAGTCCCGGCTGGAAGTCGCCGCCGACCGCGATGCCGTGCCGGGGGTCGCGGAAGGCGAGCGCGAACACTCCGCGCGCCGGGTCGCCCGCAGGGATGGGGGTGTCGGCCACCGTCCAGGTGAGGCCGCGGTCGGGGGAGTGGAACACGCGCGAGCGCGCGCCTCCGCCGGTGGCGAGCCACACGTCGCGGCCTCCGGCGGTCACCAGGCACTGCCCGCTCGCCGCGAAGCCGGCCTCGCCGGGCAGCGCCTCGGGCATGCCGGCGGAGGGCAGGACGCGCCAGCTGCGGCCGCCATCGTCGGTGGACAGGATGCGGAACCTGCCGTCGACCGGGTCGCTCATCGCCAGGCCGTGCCTGTGGTCGAAGAAGGCCATGCAGTCGTAGAAGGCGCGCGGCTCGTCGTTGCGGAAGGTCTCGGCCCAGGTGCGCCCACCGTCCTCGGTGCGGTAGACGCGCGAGGCGTCGCCCTCGCCGATCGACAGCACCACGGCGGTGCGCGCGTCGAACGCTTCGACGTCGCGGAACTGCAGGTCGGCGGTGCCGGGCGGGGCGACCGGGCTCCAGTCGCGCCCGCCGTCGGTGGTGCGCAGCACGGTGCCGAGGCTGCCGGACACCCACGCGACGCGGCCGCTGACCGGCGACAACCCGCGCAGGCGCCCCTGGGTTCCGGTGGGCCGCGGGTCCCAGGCGAGGCTCACCCGTCCCGCCGCCGCGTCGCCCGTCCCGGGGATCCCAGCGGTGACGGGCGCGCGCGAGGCGGACACCGCTCCGCCGGCCGCGGGAGCGGCGGAGGCCGCGGAGGCCGAGGGCACGGCGCCGTCGCCCGAAGGGGCGCCGGACACCGCCTGCGCGGAGGCGGGCATCGCCATGACGACCGCCGACACGGCTGTGATCATCCCGAGCACGGATCGAAGCATCATGCCCGGCAAAGTAGCCCAAAATGATCTATTTCGTCCATGTTCGCAGGACGGCGCGACCGCCCCCGCGCACCGCGCCGGCTTGCTGAGCCCGGACCGAGGCTTTGGGCTATACGGGATGACCGCCCAGATTCGCTTCATCTAGCGTGGGTCTCAGGTAAGACGTCGTCTCGACATCTTCCCGGGAACCGACACGGCGCTCCGTCAGCCCGAGCAACCCGCCGGGCGCAACGCAGGACACGGAGTGATCTCATGCTCAAGCATGCTCTGGCCGCCGGCGCCGTGGTGGCCACCACCCTCATCGGCCCGGCCGCGATGCCCGTCCAGCAGGCGAGCGCGGCCACCACCACGCAGGTCCGTCAGGCCACCGTCACGCCGGGAGCGGCGTCCGGCTTAACCGACGACTGCCGGCGCCGGTGGTGCCGCGGCGACTCGCACAGGCGCGGCTCCAGCTCCAGCAGTTCAAGCAGCTCCAGCTCCAGTTCCAGCGGTTCCAGCGGTGGCAGGGGCGGCGGTTCGAGCGGGTCCAGCAGCTCCAGTTCCAGCAGCTCGAGCTCCAGCGGCGGCTCGGGCGGCGGCAGAGGCGGCGGGTCCGGTTCCAGCAGTTCGAGCAGTTCGAGCTCGAGCAGCTCCAGCGGTTCCGGCGGCGGCTGGGACGACGGCGGCCGCTGGGGTGGCGGCGGGTCCAGCAGCAGCTCCAGCAGCAGTAGCAGCAGTTCGAACAGCGGCTGACGGCGTGCCGCGAACCGGGTAGGGCCGTGCCGCGAGGCGCCCGAGGGCGCGCGGCACGGCCCGCTCCGGTGAACGGGTGCGTGGCATGGCCTGGGGTTGGGTCGGACGTGACATCGGGCGTGCCACCTGTGACCTGAGGACCGCGGCCGCCGCGGCGGCGTGACGCCGGGCGTGCCACCTGTGACGTGAGGACAGCGGCCGCCGCGGCGGCGTGACGCCGCAGGGCGCCGGCGTGGGGTCAGGCGGTATCCCAGGTGACCGGCAGGCGGTGCACGCCGTAGATGAGCATGTCGGTGCGCAGCGGCAGCTCCTCGGGAGGGACGGCCAGGCGCAGCCCGGGGAACCGGTCGAACAGCGCGCGCAGGCCGACCCGCATCTCCACGCGGGCGAGCTGCTGTCCGAGGCACTGGTGGACGCCGTGGCCGAACGCCACGTGCCCCGCCGTCACCCGGTGCAGGTCCAGGGTGTCCGGGTCGGGGAAGTGTGCGGGGTCGCGGTTGGCCGCCGGCACCGAGACGGTCACCGACTGGCCGGCCTTGACCAGCCGTCCCCCCAGCTCGACGTCCTCCAGCGCGGTCCGCACCGTGACCGGGATGATGCTCAGGTAGCGCAGCAGCTCCTCCACGGCCTGGGCGCCCAGGCCCGGGTCGGCGCGCAGGGCCGCGAGCCGGTCGGGGTGGCTCATCAGCGCCCAGGCGCCGAGCGCGATCATGTTGGCGGTCGTCTCGAACCCGGCGCCCATCAGGGTGCCGCCGATGTTCGCCAGCTCCTCGTCGGTCAGGTCGCCGCTCGCGGCCAGGCCGCCGAGCAGGTCGTCGGTCGGATCGGCGCGCTTGGCCCGCACCAGGTCGCCCATGAACTCCTGAATCGCCGTATAGGCGGCCATCTTTCGCTCGGGCGTGGCGTCCAGGCTGAGCAGCAGGGTCATGTCGCGCTGGAAGCGGCCTCGCTCGGCGACCGGGACGCCGAGCAGCTCGCAGATGACCAGGCCGGGGATGGGCAGCGCGAACGCCTCCACCAGGTCGACCGGGGGGCCGTGGCGTTCCATCGCCTCCAGGTGCTCGGCGGTGATCGCCTCGATGCGCCCGGTGAGGCCGCGCATCCGCCGCACGGTGAACTGGCCGGTGAGCAGGTGGCGGTAGCGGGTGTGCTCGGGCGGGTCCATCGCGGTGAACTGTCCCGGGGGCGCCGACGGGGGCCTTTGGCCGACACCGGCCCCCGGCAGCGGGATGTGCGTCAACTCGGAGCGATGGCTGAAGCGCGGGTCGGCCAGGACGGCGCGCACCAGGGCGTGGCCGGTCACCAGCCAGCCGACGTGGCCGTCGGGATAGGCCATCGGGCTGATGGGGTGCTCGGCGCGCAGCCGGGCGAGCTCTTCGGGCGGGTCGAACGGGCGACCGGCGCGCCGGGCCATCGGGAGCGGGGCCGGGGGAGGGGTCGGGGACATCGCGATCCTTTCGCGGGCGCTTGCCGGCCTTCGGGACGGAGGCCGGACCTCCTGCCGGTTTCCATGTAACACCATCAAATATAAAGATACAACTGATGTAAAAATAGTAGAGATGTAAGAGCCGCGTGTAGGCTGATCCGCATGGAGGAGACGCGGCGCGAGCGCAAGAAGCGCATGACCCGGCAGCTGATCGCCGAGACGGCGCTCAGGCTCTTCGCCGAACAGGGCTACGAGCAGACCACCGTCGCGCAGATCACCTCCGCGGCGGACGTGGCCACCAAGACGTTCTTCAACTACTTCCCGAGCAAGGAGGACGTGCTGTTCGCCCACACCGAGCGGCACTCCCGCGTCCTGCTCGACACCCTGGCGGCCCGGCGGGAGGGCGAGAGCATCCCCGACCTGCTGGCGCGCGTCTACGAGGAGACCATCGCCCGGTACGTGGCCGAGGACCCCCCGATGGAGCGCGAGCGCGAGCTGTCGCAGGCGTACGCCCACATGATCATGACGGTGCCCGCACTCCAGGCCAAGGCGCTGCATCTGATGCTCGACCTGCAGCGCCGCATCGCCGAGGAGCTGCTGAAGGCATTCCCGGGCGAGCTCGACCCGGTGAGCGCGGGGGCGGCGGTCGGCGCCATGATGGGCGCCGTCCAGGGCGCCGGCCTCGCGGGCGCCGCGATCGGCCGTTCGCAGGCGGAGGTGCTGGACGCGCTACGGCGCGGCATCGAGGTCGCCATGGCCGGCGTGCGCTCGTTCGGCTGAGCGCACCCGCCGCGTCCCCGCACCCGCCGCGTCCCCGCACCTGCCGCGTCCCCGCGACGCCGCGGGGCGTTCGTCGCGTGTCCCGGCGTGCCGCGCCGGCGAAATGCTCACCACGTGCCGCGACGGACGGTGAGCATAAGGTAACGGCGGCGTCGATTGACCGGGCGGTCAATCAGGACGATGGTCGAGGTCCACGACACCTTTGAGGACGAAAGGCACCGAGATGGATCTGTCCAGAGCATGGCCGGACCTCGTGGCGTTCCTCGCGGGCGCGGCCGCGGTCCTGGCGCCCTTCTTCTGGGCGGGCGGCGCCTCCAACGCCGCCCAGCCCCTGCTCGTGCTCGGCGCGCTGCTGCTGGTCTCGGCGCTGTGGGCGCTGCTCGGAGCCGGCGGCGCGAGCTCCTGGGTGACCGCCGCGTTCGGCGCCCTGCTCGTGGTGTCCCCGTGGGCGTTCGACTTCGACGGCTCGGCCGCCGCGGCCTGGACGGCATGGATCGCGGGCGCCGCGACGGTTATCGTCACACTGTGGACGGCCAGCCAGATCCGCGGCCGCGCCCGGGTGAACGCGTGATCATACCCTCCGTGTGGTCCCGCACCGCCCGCCGGCGGTCCGGGGCCCCCGGAGGGGAGCCCGACGCGCGCACGCGCATCCTCGACGCGGCCGAGGGGCTGTTCGCCGCCGGCGGCTACGAGGCCACCGCCACCGCCGAGATCGCCAAGCGGGCCGCCGTGCCCAAGGGCCTGGTCTTCCACTACTTCCCGCGCAAGATCGACGTGCTGGTGGCGCTGGTCGACGAGCGCACCGGCATCGAAGAGCTCGGCGACCGGCCCGCCGAGGACGTTCCCGGCGACCCGGCCCGTGCGCTGGCCGGGCTGGCCCGCCGGGTGCCGCTGCGCGCCTCGCCGGCGATGCGGCGCATCCTGTTCCGCGAGGCCGACACCCACACCTCGGTACGCGAGCGGCTCAGGCACCTCAACGCCGAGATCATCCGCCGCGCCGGCTTCGCGCTGGAGCTGACCCTGCCGGGCGGCCGCGGCGACGCCGCCCGGCTGGAGGCCGCGGCGGCGACGTTCGCCGCCGTACTGCTCTACCAGGAGAACCTCTGCCTGCTGACCGGCCACCACATCGATCCCGACATGGTGGCCGATCTCATCGTCAGGGCCCTCACCTGACGCCTACGTGAGTCCGGTGGGGACGGCCGGCGGTCAGCGGGCCGGGGAAACGCCGGAGGCGGGCGCGGAGGCGGGCGGGGCGGCGGGAACGGGCGGCAGGTGGTGCAGCGCTCGGACCAAGGGGGCCAGCTCGGGAAGGGCGCCGGCCTCCGCGAGGGCCCTGGCGAGGACGGCGTCGTGCGCCGGGCGCGCCTCGCCCAGCAGCGCCACTCCCGCCGAAGTCAGCTCGGTGTAGATGCCGCGGCGGTCGTCCTGGCACAGCACGCGCGTCAGCAGTCCGCGGTCCTCCAGCCGGTTGACCAGCCGTGTGGTTGCGCTGCTGGACAGCGCCGCCGCCCGGGCGAGCTGCTGCATGCGCATGTGCCAGCCGTCCTGCCGCGACAGGGCGTCGAGCACGGTGTACTCGACCACCGACAGCCCGTGGCCTGCCTGCAGCTCACGTTCGAGGGCGGCCTCGATCAGGCCGTGCAGCGCCGCGAGCGTGCGCCAGCCCTGCGCGCGGACCTCCACGGCGTCGTCGGCGATTCCCATGACCGGTCCCTCCTCAGGCGCGCCGCCCGGCGGCACGGGACGACGCGCGCATTGTACCAAGCACACGGCGAATAGCGGCGTGTGCAAGTTCTCCAGAACGCGCGCGGGACGGCTTGTGCCAGGGCCGTGCGACGGGTGTCGAGGCGCGTGGCCGCCACACGAGAGCCGATCTTCGTGTATCCATGTATCGATCCTTTGTTCGCACACGGGGTCGCCAGGCAGGTGGGTGAGACAGCCGGGGGAGGGACGATCCGCTTCCCCGCGATCGACGCGATCGCCGCCGCGGGCCTCCGGCCGGAGAGCCCCGCGGTCCGGCCGGGGGAGTGGGATGACCGACAGAGCCGTCACGGGCGGGCCGCGCGCGCCCGAGCTGAGCGCCGCCGCCGTGAGCGACCGCTTCCGCCTGTTCAACTTCACCCGGCGCGACGACCACCTGGTCTACCTGTGGGTGCTGCGCGCGATGGACGGCCTGAGGGCCGTCCACCAGATGCAGGCCCACCCCGACGACGTCGCCCGCGTGCTCGCCGAGCTGGGCCGCGTGCACGACCAGGTGCCGGCCGCCGAGGAGAACCTCCGCGCCCGCCTGGACGCCCTGGCCGACGACGGCGTCGTCCACCGCCTGGAGGACGCCTCACGGGCGGGCAGTCTGGTCCGTTATCGCAACCGCCAGTCGGTGTACCAGTTCAGCGAGCTCGGCTACCAGGCATTCGCCGCCGTCGAGGAGGTGCTCGCGGCCCGGCCGCAGGACGCCAACCTCTCCCGCCTGGTGTTCTCCGACATCCTGGACGACCTGCGGGCGCTGGCCGCGGCCAACCGCGCCGGCCACGGCGAGCAGATCTGGCGCCGGCTGTCGCGCCTGGACGGCGTCATGGAGGACATGGCACGCCGCTCCGCGCGCTTCCACCTCACCCTCGGCGAGATCACCCGCTCCACCGACGCCTCTCCCGAGACCTTCCTGCGCCACAAGAACACCCTGCTCACGCACATGACCGACTTCATGGCCGAGCTCGACCGCTACCTGCCCCGGCTCGACCGGGCCGTACGCGACGTCGAGCGCACGGGCGTGGCCGCCATGCTGGCCCGGGCCGCCGCGGCCGACGAGCGTCCCTTCCTGCACCAGGACGAGCGCCTTTCGGACTGGCGCCGGCGCTGGGCGGTCCTGCGCGCCTGGTTCGCCGCCGACGGCGGCGAGGCCTCCCGCGCCGCCGAGCTGCGCGCCGCCACCAGGACGGGCGTGTCCGGCGTCATCGCCCTGCTGCGCCAGATCGCCGAGGCACAGCGCGGCGGGGTCAACCGGTCGACCCAGCTACGCCACCTGGCCGAATGGGTGTTCAACGCCCCCGACGAGGGCGCCGCCCACGCCCTGATGGCCGCCGCCTTCAACACGCGCACGGCCCGCCACCTGGGCGGCGTCCACGAGGACGCCGACGACATCTCGGTCCGCTCCACCTGGTGGGACGCGCCCGGGGTCGAGATCTCGGTGCCGCTGTTCCGCAAGGGCAAGGCTCCCGCGCCGGGCGTGCCGCAGCCGGCGCGCGGAAGGGCCGGCATCCGCGGCGAGCTGCGCCGCCGCCAGGCCTCCCACCGCGCCGCCGAGCGCGAGGCCGCCGGCGGGCTCATCGAGGCGGGCGTGCACGACCGCGTCCTGGACGAGGCCGAGACGCGGGTCGTCCTGCGCCTGCTCACCCGCGCGCTGGAGGCCCGCACCATCGTCGCCGGCCGGCTGAGCGACGCCTCCGGCGGCAACGAGGTGCTCACCGTCCGCCTGGTCCCCGCGGCGCGGGGCAGCTCGGTGCGCACCCCGCACGGCGTCCTGCACCTCCCGGGCCTGCGGCTCGAACTGGCCCCCGCCGCGCACGCGAGGGGAGCGCTGCGATGAGCGCCCGCGGCGCCGCGGCCGGCGTCGCACCCGGCGACCTCGGGTCCTACCAGCACGCCGTGCGGCTCGCCCTCACCAACGACCTGATCACCGCCTCCCGTCCGCGCCCCGGCGCGCTGGAGCAGGTCCTGCCGTGGGCCGACCAGCTCACCCGCGACCTGCGCGAGCTGCTCGGCTACACCGTGGTCGCGACCACCCGCCAGGTGCGCGTGGTGCGCCGCCTGGACGCCCTGGACGACACCCAGCGTCACCTGTTCGCCAAGAAGGGCAAGCCGTTCGACCGCCGCCGCCTGGCCTACCTGTGCCTGGTGCTCGCCCTGTTCCAGCGGTCGCGCGTCGAGATCAGCCTGGCCGACCTGGTGCGGGCCTTCGCCCCGGCCGCCGGCGCCATCGAGGGGCTCGGCTTCGACCCGACGCTCGGCGCGCACAAGGCCGCGGTGGTCGACTGCCTCGACTGGCTGGTCGAGCGGGGCGCCCTGCGCATATCGGACGGCTCGCTGGACTCCTGGGCGCACGACACCGAACGGGGCGACGCGCTGTTCGACATCGACCACGACGTCTGCGCGGTGCTGTTCAAGCCCGCTCGCCCGGTGCAGCACCTCACCAGCGCCGCCGGCCTGCTGGAGGGCGCGGACGGCGGCGCGCGTCCCGGCGAGGCGGCCCGCCGGGCCCGCCGCGCCCTGGTCGAGCACCCGGTCGTCTACTTCGGCGAGCTGGAGCCGGAGGTCGCCGAGGAACTGCGCCGCCCCGCCCTGGCCGCCGATCTCGCGCGGCTCACCGGGCTGGTCGTGGAGCGCCGCGCCGAGGGCGTCATGCTGGCCGACCCCGGCGGCCGCTTCACCGACAAGCCCTTCCCGGGCAGGGGAGGGGCGGTGAACAGGGCGGCCGGGCTGCTGCTGGCAAAGATGGCCGACCTGCTGGAGGATCCCGCCGAGCGGGCGGCGCTGCACTTCGCCGAGCCGCCAGCGCGGGCCGCCGACCAGCGCGAGCTGCTCGCGCGCGTCGACGCCGCGCTGCCACGCGCCGGGGTGGTGGACGCGCTGGCCTGGACGCCGCCCGCCGCCGCCCGCGCGCCCGCGGCGACCGGCGCACCACCGGCCCCGGTGGCGCTGGTCGAGCGGGCCAGGCTGGCGGGCATGATCCACGAGCTGTACGACGAGCTGGGCGCGGCGTCGTTCTCGGCAGCCTGGCAGCACGACCCCGAAGGGCTGCTGGAGGCCGCGGTGACGCTGCTGGCCGAACTGCGCCTGGTGCGGCGCCATCCCGGCGGGGTGCTGCTGCTCCCGGCGTTCGCCCGTTACCGCAACATCACACTGGCGCTGCCCGACAAGCGCGCCGAGCAGGGCCGGCTCGCCCTGGAACCGCCGACGTCTCCTGCGGAGGAACCCTCTTCATGACACCCGCTCTCGGCCGATTCAAACCGTCCCGCGCCGGTGTGATCAACATCTGGGACTACATCGACGAGGAGTTCGTCTTCGCCGACGGGCGTCTGGTGCTGCGCGGGCACAACGGGTCGGGCAAGACCAAGGCCCTTGAGGTGCTGTTCCCCTTCATCCTGGACGGGGTGAGCGACGCCCGGCGCCTTGACCCGTTCAGCGGCGAGAACCGCACGATGAAGTCCAACCTGCTCTACCGCGGCCAGGAGGCCGAGTACGGCTACGTGTGGATGGAGTTCACCCGCGACGACGGCGCGGGGGACGGGGGCGCGCAGGCCGTGACGCTGGTCATCGGCCTGCGCGCCCACCGCCACCGCGACGGCGTCGCCTCCTCGTTCTTCGTGACCGGCAGGCGGGTCGGCGTCGACTTCGGGCTGCTGTCGGCCGACTCCCGGCCGCTCACCGAGAAGCAGCTCAGGGCGTCCCTGGAGCCGGGGGCGCGCTACCGGACGGCCACCGAGTACCGCGCGGCCGTGGACGCCCGCCTGTTCGGGCTCGGCAGAGAACGCTACGCCCAGCTGCTGGACCTGCTGCTGGCGCTGCGCCGCCCGCTGCTGGCGAAAGACCTCGACCCGGTGAAGGTCTCCGACACCCTCAGCGCCGGCCTCAGCCCCATCGACCCGGCGCTGGTCGACCAGGCGGCCCGCGACTTCGAGAACCTCGCCGCCGTGCAGCGCCTGTTCGACGACCTGACCCTCGCCGACGGGGCGGTCAAGGAGTTCCTGGACCACTACACCGCCTACCTGCGCGCCCACATCCGCCACCAGCTCGACCGCGTCGGTGAGCGCGTCGAGGGCGCGGCCGGCGTCGCCGCCCGGGTCGCCCAGGCCGCGGCCGAGCTGCGCCGCGCCCGCGCCGCACGGCAGGAGGCCGCCGCCGGTCGCGAGGCCGCGCAGGCCGAGCTCGACCGCTACGACGGCCGGCTGTCGGCGCTCAAGCAGCACGATGCCTACCAGGCCAGGGGAGAGCTCGACGGGCTGCGCCGGCAGGTCGCGGGCGAGAGCGCGGGCATCGACGCCGAGCGGCGGCGCCTGGACCAGGCCCGCGAGCACGTCGCCAGGCTCGGCGCCGAGGCCGCGAAGGTCGCCGGGCGGCTCGCCGGCGCGCGGGCCGAGGCCGACCGCCACCTGAACGAGCTGGTCGAGGCCGCCGGACGGGCCGGGGTGGCGGGCGGCGCCGAGATCGCCGAGGCGGCGCCCGAGGAGGGCCTGGCCATGGCCAGGGCCCGCGCCGCCGCACGGCGCGGCGACGTGGAGACCGTGCGCGGCCACCTGGCCGCCCTGGAGGCCGCCGAGGCCCGGCGCGGTCGCGCCGAGCGGTCGGTCCAGGACGCCGACCAGGCCGTGACCGTTGAGCAGCGGGCTCTGGCGTCGGCTCAGGAGACGCTGGAGGAGGCCCGCACGACGGCCTCCGCCGCCCTGTCCCACTGGGCGGCACAGTGGATCACCACCGACCCGGCCGCCTCCCCGGCCTCCAGCGCCCCCGCAACCGCCCCCGCCGCCTCCGCCACGCTTGACGGTGCCGCGCCCGCCGCTTCTGCCTCTGCCACCTCCGCCACGCCTGCTGGTGCCACGCCCGCCGCGTCTGCCTCCGCCGCCTCTGCCACGTCTGCCGGTGCCGCGCCCGCCGTCTCCGCGGCGCCTGACCTTGGCGGCTTCGCCGCGTTCGGGGCGTCCGCGTTGCCTGGAGGGTGGGCCGTGGCGACCCCGGCGGACCTCGCCGTGCTGGAACAGACGCTGGCCGCGGCCGGCGAGCCGGGCGCGCCCCGGCTGCCCGAGGCGTTCGGCGAGCTGACCGAGGAGCGCCGCGCCGAGGTGATCGAGGCCAGGGCGCGGGTGCGGGCCGAGCACGCCCGCGTGAGCGCCCTGCTGGGCGACCTGCGCGCCGAACGCGACGCCGTCGCGGCCGAACGCGACGACGCCCCGCCCGGCGAGGCGGGGCACTCCGGCGACCGCGGAGGCGGAGAGGGCCAGGGACGTCCCGCCGGCCCGGGCCGATCTGGAGATCGGCAGGCGACCGCCGGGGAGGAATGGGCGACCGCCGGTGAGCGGCGGGCGATCGCTGGAGACGAGCCACAGGTCGCTGGAGACAAGCCACGGGCCGCCGTAGACGAGTCACAGGCCGCTGGGGACGAGCCGCGGGCCGCCGTAGATGGGTCGGCGACCGCCGGGGAGGAGCGGGCGGGGGCGCCGTTGTGGCGGCTGGTGCGGTTCGCCGACGGGGTGGACGAGGGGGCCGCCGCCGGCGTCGAGGGCGCGCTGGAGGGCGCCGGGCTGCTCACCGCGTGGATCCACCCCGACCCCGCTCTGACCATGGCCGAGCTGGCCGCCGGCGCGTCGGGCCGCTATCTGGTGGCCCTCCCCGAGGAGCGCCGCCCCGGCGGCCGCACGCTCGCCGCCGTCCTGATCGCCGAAGACCAGGACATGGTGCCCCCCGAGGTCGTCGAGACCGTCCTGCGCTCGATCGCCCTCGGCGACGACCTGGCCGGCGCCTTCCCGGTGGTCAGCACCGACGCCCGGTACGGCCTCGGGCCGCACCTCGGCGGCCGGCCGAAGGCGGCGGCCGAGTACATCGGGGCCACGGCCCGCGCGGCGCGCCGCGCGTCCCGCCTGGCCGGCTACGACGGGCTCATCGCCGAGGGTGCCGCCGCCCTGGCGGGCCTTGAGAAGGAGTCCGAGCGCCTCGCCGCGCTCGTGGCCGGCTTCGGCCGTGCCAGGAAGGAGCTGCCCGGCACCGCGCCGGTCGTCGCGGCGGCGCGCGGCCTCGCCGACCGGGCCACCCGCCTGGCCGTGGCCCGCGCGCGGCTGGAGCAGGCCGGCGGGGAGCTCGACGGGATGGTCGCCGAGGTCGGCGCGGCCGGCCGCAGGCTCCGCCAGGCCGCCGCCGAGCTGTCGATGCCGCGCGACCCGCGCGAGGTGGACGCCGTCGCGCAGGCCCTGGACGACCTCACCCGCGCGGCCGAGGGGCTGCGCGCCGAGCGCGACAAGGCCGCCACCGCGCAGGGAGACCTCGCCGAGCGCGAGCGGACGGCCGAGCGGCTGGGCGGCGAGCACGCCGAGGCCGCCGCGGCGCTCGCCGCCCGCGAGGCGGCCCACGCGGTGCTGGCCGAGCGGCTGGAGACGCTCGAGCGCACCTTCGACGCCGATCTGCGCGACGTGCTCGGCCGCATCGCCGAGACCGAAGGGCTGATCGAACGGGCGCGCGCGGCCCGCGACGAACGCGACCGCACCGCCACCAGGGAGCGCGAGGCCGAGGTCCTGGCGGGGGCCGAGCTGGAACACGCCCGCGAGTCGCTGACCGGCGCCTTCGAGGCGCTGGCCGGGCAGGTCGCCGAGCTGGTCCCCTACACCCAGGCCGACCTGCGCCCGCTCGCCGGCGTCGCCGACACCACCCCGTGGCCGAGGGAGAACGACCCCCGGGGGCCCGAGCAGGCCGCCAAGTCCGTCGCCGACCTCATGCTCGAAGATCCCGCGCCCGGCCCGCTGGAGAGCGTCCGCGCCACCCTGCCCCCCGACGCCCTGACGATCATCGACGCCTTCGAGGCGGCGACCGGGGGAGGGCGCGCCGTCACCGAGGCCACCCTGAAGAACACCCTCGACCGCGTCTCCAACGGGCTTCGCGACTTCCAGGCGGCACTGGAGCGGTGCCAGGAGGACTACCGGCTCGACTGGGAGCCCGGCGCGGTGCTGACCGTCCACGTGATCGACGCCGACGGGCGGGTTCCGGTGGCGGCCTTCGCCCGCGGGGTCGCCGAGCGCGCCGCCGAGCAGGGCGTCCTGCTGGAGGACCGCGAGCGCACCGTCCTGGAGGACGAGCTGCTCGCGGGGCTGGCCCGGCAGATCCACGCCCGCGTCGCCGCAGCCAGGGAACTGGTGCGCGGCATGAACGCCGACACCCGGTCCAAGCCGATGTCCTCGGGCACGACGATCGGCATCCGCTGGGTGCAGTCCGACCGCATCGACGACGCGCAGCGCGCGGTGGCGGGGCTGCTGGTGCGCGACGCCGACGCCCTGGGACGACAGGGGCTGGCGACGCTGCGCGGGCACCTGCGGCGGATGATCAGGGACCACCGGGGCCGCCACTCGCGGGCCACCTACAAGGAGGCGCTCGCCGCGGCGCTGGACTACCGCTCCTGGTACACCTTCGAGCTGCTGATGGCCCGGCGCGGCGAGCCGGAGGTGCGGCTGACCCGGGCCAGGCACTCGCAGATGTCCGGCGGGGAGAAGTCCGCCTCGATCCACCTGCCCCTGTTCGCCGCCGCCAACGCGCTGTACTCCTCGGGGCGGGCCTCGTGCCCGCGGGTGATCGCGCTGGACGAGGCGTTCGCCGGCATCGACGACAACTACAAGCCCGAGCTGCTCGGCCTGACCGTGCGCTTCGGCCTGGACCTGCTCATGACCGGCCACGACCTGTGGTGCACCTACCCGACCGTCCCGATGATCGCCCACTACGACCTGATGCACGACAGCGAGCTGCGCACGGTCTCGACGATCCTCGCGCTGTGGGACGGCGCCCAGGTGTTCGACGCCGACGCGGGATACGCCGGCAACGACGAGCTGGTGGAGGAGCTGCTCGGCTTCACCCCCCGCCGCCATGTGCCCCCCGGGTCCGCCCAGGAGGCCCTGTACGCCGACGAGGAGGACGAGGAGGAGTGGGGCTCAGCGGTTCCGGCCGAGGTAAACGGACCGAATCCGGAAAAACGGACTCCTTAAATTAATTCCACAAAGATGTGTCAACCCCACCAGAGCGGGCACGCGAACCCTCGGCAGAGACCGCATAACGCCACTCACTCTCATGGGATAGCTATGGTCATCCAGGACACCCTCATACCGGCCGTTTCGTGGCTGCGCCGTGCCGCCTGCCGCGGTGAGGACCCCGAGCTGTTCTTCCCGATCTCGGCGAAGGGTCCCGGTTACGCCCAGCACGAACGGGCGAAGGCCGTGTGCCGCCGCTGCCCGGTGCGGAACGCGTGCCTGGACTACGCGGTGCGGACCGGCCAGGAACACGGCATCTGGGGAGGGACCGACCCCGACGAGCGCCGGGCCAGCCTCGCCAGGAGCCGCGACAGTTTCGTGCGCACCGGTTAGCGCCGTGCCCGGACGGTCGGGCCGGGCCCGGCCGTCGCGTCATGCCGGGGCCGGCCGCGGGTGCGGCCGCACCCGCGGGGCGAGGTCATTTCAGCGCGCCCGCGGTGAGGCCGGCCTGGATCTGGCGCTGGAAGACCGTGTAGACGATCAACATCGGCAGGATCGCCATGCTGAGCGCGGCGAACAGCGCCGACCAGTCGGCGTCGTACCCCGCCGAGGTGGAGATGTCGGCGATGCCCTGAGTGAGCACCCACTTGTCCTTGGCCTGGCCGCTGAGCAGCACCAGGGGGATCTGGTACTGGTTCCACTGCCCGAGGACGTTGAAGATCGTGATGCTGACGATGCCCGGCCGGGCCATGGGCAGCATGATCTGGAAGAACACCCTGCTGTGGGAGGCGCCGTCCACGAACGCCGCCTCGGCGACCGCCTCGGGCAGCGTGCGGAAGAACGCCGACAGGAAGAAGACGGTGAAGGGCAGCGAGTAGGCGATGTACACCAGCACCAGCCCGCCGTGGGTGTCCAGGCCGATGAACCGGCCGATCACCGGCACGGCGCCCATGTTCTGCACCACGAAGAACAGCGGGGTCAGAGCCAGGTAGACGGGGAAGGCCAGCCCCGAGACGAACAGCAGGTAGATCGCCCGGTTGCCGCGGAACCGGTAGCGCGCCAGCACGTAGGCCGCCATCGACCCCAGCAGCATGGTGCCGAACGTGCCGAACCCGACGACGATGACGCTGTTGATCATGTAACGGCCGATGTGGGCGGTGTCCCACGCGCGGGCCCAGTTGTCCCAGCGCAGCGCCGCGGGCAGCGACCATGCGCTGCCGAAGATCTCGTCCTCGCTCTTGACCGAGGCCAGGAACGTCCACAGGATCGGCACCGCCACCAGGACCGTCCACACGATCAGCGCCAGGTGGGACAGCCCTGACAGCGGCCCGAGGCGGGCCCTGCGCCGCTCCCGCGACGCGCTCCGGCCGAGCGTCACCTTGCCTGCCTGCGAAACCATGTCGCCAGGCCTCCCTCTAGAACTCGATGCGCTCGCGTCGCGACAGGCGCAGGGTCAGTGCCGCGAAGGCGACCGTGAAGAAGAACAGCACCACGCCCAGGGCCGAGGCGTAGCCGAACCTGAAGTACTGGAAGGCGTTGCGGTAGATCTCGGCGGCCATCACGGTCGTGGAGTGGTCGGGGCCGCCGTGCTCGGCGGTCATCACCCACACGATGGCGAAGACGTCCAGCGCGGCGATGCCGAGGTAGACCAGCCCCACCTGGACGGTGTCCCACAGCAGCGGCAAGGTGACCTGGAAGAACAGCTGGGCGCGGCCGGCGCCGTCGATGCGCGCGGCCTCGTACATCTCACGGGGGATGGAGGCCATGCCCGCGGAGAACAGCACCACGTAGAACCCGACCGCCTGCCAGACCAGCACGCCGAGTATCGACCAGAACGCCACGTCCGGGTTGGACAGGAAGCCGACCGGGTCCAGCCCGAGCGCCATCAGGGGGGCGTTCAGCATGCCGCTCCTGTCCGGCCGGAACACCTGCTGGAACAGCACCGCGACGATCGCGACCGCCAGCACCTGGGGGAAGAAGAACACGACGCGGTAGAAGCGGGCGCCGAACACTCCGCCGTGCCCGCCGCCGGACTCCCCGCCCGCGTTGAGCAGGAAGGCGAAGAACAGGGCGATGACGATGGTCAGCAGCGGCAGCAGCACCAGCAGCAGCGCGTTGTGGCCGACGGCGGTCCAGAACACCGAGTCGGCGAACAGCCGGCGGAAGTTCTCCAGCCCGATGAACCGCGGGCTGGCGCTCACCCCGCGCCAGTCGGTCATCGCGATGTAGAACGCCTGCGCGTAGGGCGCGATCACGTAGGTCACGTACAGCGCCACCGGGAGCACCAGGAAGCCCGCGATGAACCGCGCCCGGAGGAGGCCGGCCCTGCGGATCACGGCGAACCGTCCGGGCGCCGGTTGGAGGCCGAGCTGGACATGGGACATCTGCTTTCTGTCGTTGACGGCGGGCGGCGGCCCCGCCCGCGGGGCGGCCTGGCGTGCCCGGCGGACGCGCGGGACGGGGGAGGGGCCGCGGCCCCTCCCGCCCATGATCTCAGCGGGTGAACTTCTTCACCGAGGAGTCGCCCTTGATCTCGTCGGACTTCTTCTGGCACCGGTCGGCCCACTCGCCGACCTTCAGCCGGCCCGCCATGAGCTGGCCGGTGGCGGCGGCCACCTCGTCGTGCAGCGGCTGGTACCACTGGCGGAAGCGGAAGTAGGTGGTGTTGGCGCCGGCGTTCTGCAGCGCCGTCGCCGCGGCTTCCAGACCCGGCGTCAGCTTGCGGCCCTGTGAGGCGCCCTTGACCACGGTCAGCGTGCTGAGCAGCTCGCTGAACTTGCCGGCCCCCTCTTTGGACAGCATGGCACGCATGTACTCCATGCCGGCGCGGGGGTTGGCCGACCTGGCGGCCACGAAGTACTCCTCGCCCGGCCGGGAGTGCACCGTGCCGTAGGGCAGGGCGTCGGAGCCGGAGAAGGACGGGAGCGGGAACATCGCGTAGTGGAAGTCCGCCGGTGTGGAGTCCTTCTGCTCGTTCTCCAGCCACGACCCGCAGGGCAGCATGGCCACCTGGTACTTGTTGTGCGCGGTCTGGGTCTGGATGTGGTCCAGGCCCTCGGTGCCCTGCAGCAGGTACTTGGCGCCGATCTCGGCGAAGGCGCCCGCGGCCTTGGCGACCGGCTCGGCCTTCCACGCCCCGTCGGCCAGGTTGTCGATGTTCTTCAGCACCTCGACGCCGCCGATCTTGGCGGCGAGGGTGAGGATGGTCTCGTAGATGTAGAACGGGTGCTTGCCGGCGTAGGTGAACGGCGCGCACTTGCCGGACTTCTTGATCTGCTCGCAGAGCGCGGTGAACTCCTCCCAGGTCTTGGGCACCTGCCAGCCGTTGTCGTCGAACAGCTTCTTGGAGTACCAGATGCCCCACACCGTGTTGGCGTACTCGAGCACGCAGTACTTGCCGTCGTAGGTGCCGAGCTCGATGGCCGAGGGCAGAATGGTGTCGCGTACCTTGACGTTCGGATCGTCCCAGCTCGGGGCGTCGAGCAGGGGGGAGAGGTCCTGCAACTGCCCGTCCTGGGCCAGGGCGCCGAAGTCCATCGAGTTGTCGCCGGAGTTGTTGACGAACTCCGGCGGGTTGCCGCCGGCGAACCTCGGCTGCAGGGTCTTGGCGATCTCCTTGGTCGCGGTGTGCTTGATCTCGACCTTGGGGTGCTTGGTCTTGAACAGCGGCTCGTGGATGGTCCTGGCGTAGGCGTCGCCGTACCCGCCGTCGAAGATCACCACCTCGAAGGGCTTGTCCTCGGCGAGTCCGAGCGGGTTGGCCGCGCTGGTGGGCCCGGTGGCCTGGGGTGCCGGGCCGGAGGGGCCGCCGCCGCCCGCCGGGGTCGCGCACGCCGACAGCGTGCCGGCGGCCGGGATCAGCAGTCCCGCGAGGGCGGCGCTGCGCAGCAGCTCGCGCCGGGTGACAGGGTTTTGCGCCATCAGTCCTCCTGGGGGGCGGGAGTCCCGGACCGCCGTCCCGGGGCCCGTGAGGCGGGCCCCGGCACGCCGGGCGGTTCTCTGGTCGAACCTGGTCGGGTCGTGTGCGGGTGGAAGGTCGCCTGGGCTGCGCGGACCGCGCGGACCGCGCGGCCCGGGCGCGGTCATCCGCCGCGGCGGATGCGTCCGGCGTAGCGGGCTTCCAGCGCCCGGTTGTGCTCGTCGCCGCCGAGGACGTTGGCCGAGCGGTAGATCGGCGGCGCCTCGCCGGCCTCCAGCAGTTCCCTGACCACCTCGGCGACGACCATCTGCGCGAGCAGGGCCGAGGTGATCGTCGACACCGCTCCGAAGGTGCCGCCGCCCGGGAGCGGGATGACGGCGTCTCCGTACGGGGCGCCGTTGTCCAGCACCACGTCGGCGAGGTCGAGCAGTTTGAGCCCGGTGGGGTGGCGGGACTTCATCTCGGAGCTGTGCCGCACCGAGGTCAGGGCGACGAGCTTGTGCCCGCGCTCCTTGACGATCGAGGCCAGTTCCACCACCGAGCCGTTCACCCCCGAGCTGGAGATCATGACGAAGGCGTCCTGCGGCCGCACCGGCGCCAGCTCGTAGATGCGCCGGGCGATCGAGGGGTCGCGTTCGAGCTCCGGCGAGCCGAGCAGGCCGGGCGGCTCCCCGCCGTACAGCACCAGGTCGCGCAGGGCCAGCCGGTTGGTGGGCACGAGCCCGCCGGCCCGCCCGGCGATCTCCATCGCGATCGCCTCGGAGTGGCCTGAGCCGAATGCCTGGATCACCCCGTCGCCGCGCAGGCAGGCGCACAGCAGCGTCGCGGCGTCGCGCACGGCCCGCTCTTGGCCGGCGGCGACCTCGCGCACCAGCGTCTCGACCTTCTGGACGTAGGCGGCGGCACTGATGTCCAATTCTCTCAGCTCCTCTCCACGCGGTGGCCTTCGACGGCCCTGATCGTCAGCTCGAACGCCTGGTCGGCGCGTTCGAAGGTGCGCTGGGCGACCGCGACGTACACCACGTCGAGGACGAGCAGCTGCGAGTGGACGGCGGCCAGGCCGCCAGGGCGGAACGTCGTCGCGCGGCTGGCGGTGGTCAGCACCAGGTCGGCGGCCTCGGCCAGCGGCGAGCGGGCGAAGGAGGTCACCGCCACTGTGGTCGCACCGTGCTTGGCGGCCTCGGCGAGGGCCTCCAGCACCTCGCGGGTGCGGCCCCGGTGGGAGATGCCGATGGCGACGTCGCCCCGGCCGAGCAGCGCCGCGTCGGCGAGCGCGTCGTGCGGGTCGGTGAAGCTCCAGCAGGGCACCCGGATGCGGCGCAGGCGGCCCTCCAGCATGCCGGCCACGGCGCCGCTGGCCGACACGCCGAACAGCAGCACCCGGCCGGCGGCCAGCACGGCGTCGGCGACCTTGCCGACCACGGCCAGGTCGAGCTGGGCCGCGGTCTCCTGGATGAGGCGGGTGTCGGCCGCGGCCACCACCTCCACCACCGACTCAAGGGCGTCGGCGGGCCCGATCTCACGGCCGACCCCCGCGCCCCAGTGCGCCTGGGCGGCGCGGCCGGTCTCGGTCGCGAGCGCCACCCGCAGCCCGGCGTACCCGGCGAAGCCGAACAGGCGGCAGAACCGGGTCACGGTCGCCGGGGAGCTGCCGCTGCGGCCGGCCAGCGCGGTGATCGTCGAGCGCGCCGCCAGGGCAGGATCCTCCATGATCGCCTCACCGACACGCCGGAGGGCCTCGGGCAGTCCAGGCAGTTCCGTCTGGATCCGGCCCAGCGCACCTCCGGTCACGGGCGTTCCTTTCACCGATGAGTGATCGGATGAAAATAATTGCCCACGACGGGCGTGATTAGCAAGGACGGTTTCATCACAAGTTCGGCTCGCCCCTCTTGCACCCCGCCCGCGCGGGGGTTCCAGGGGCGAGCCGGAAGGGGCTACGCGGCGAGCATCACGTACAGGCCGAGGGCGATGGCGGCGGCGACGACGAGCAGGCACAGGCCCGCGGCGGCGCGGCCCGCGGGGCGGCCGGTGGACAGCCCGGCCAGGGCCAGGGAGAAGACCGCGGCCAGGCCGGCACCCGCGACCAGCGAGGCGACCATGACCTTCCAGAGGGCGTCCAGGTCGATGTAGTCGTTCACGCGGCCCCTCCCTCCGTCGCCGGGGCGGGGGCGAGCCGCCCGGTCCAGTCGGCGTTGACGTTGCCGGCGTGCACCGCGGTGCGGCGCGAGGCCAGGTACAGCGCCCCGGACAGCACCAGGGCGACGGCCAGGACGGCGGCCACCCCGAGCGTGCCGCCGATGCGGGTGGCGCCGGCCCAGGCGAGCGCGCCCACGGCCGCCGCCGCGGACAGCGTGACCAGCCACGCCAGCAGCATCCTGGCCGCCACCCTCCAGCGCACCTCCGACAGGCGCTTGCCGAGGCCCGACCCGATCACCGAGCCGGTGCAGACGTGCGTGGTCGACAGCGGGAAGCCGAAGTGCGACGAGGCGAAGATCACCGCGGCCGAGGAGGTCTCGGCGGCGAAGCCCTGCGGGGTCTCGATCTCGGTCAGGCCCTTGCCCAGGGTGCGGATGACCCGCCACCCGCCCAGGTAGGTGCCCAGGGCGATCGCGCTCGCGCTGCAGACGATCACCCACAGCGGGGGACCGGCCTCCTTGGATACCACGCCCCCGGCGATCAGCGCCAGCGTGATGATGCCCATGGTCTTCTGGGCGTCGTTGGTGCCGTGCGCGAGCGACACCAGTGAGGCCGACCCGATCTGCCCGTACCGGAACCCGCGGGACCGGGTGCCGTCGGGGACGTTCCTGGTCAGGGTGTAGACCAGGTAGGTGCCGAGGGTGGCGACCAGGATCGCCGCGACCGGGGCCGGCAGCGCCGGGACCAGCACCTTGGACACCACCGCCGCGCCCTTGACCGCCGAGGCGCCGGCCGCGATGAGCGTGGCCCCGACCACGCCGCCGATCAGCGCGTGCGACGAGCTCGACGGGATGCCGAAGTACCACGTCACCAGGTTCCAGGCCAGGCCGCCGACCAGCCCGGCGAACACGACGGTGAGGGTGATGGCGCCGCTGTCCACGATGCCGGTCGCGATGGTGGCCGCGACCTGGAGGGACAGGAACGCGCCCGCGAAGTTGAGCGCCGCGGACAGGGCGACCGCGACCTTGGGGCGCAGCGCCCCGGTGGCGATGGAGGTCGCCATGGCGTTGGCGGTGTCGTGGAAGCCGTTGGTGAAGTCGAAGGACAGGGCCGTGACGACGACGAGTGCCAGGAGCACCGTGTTCGCATCCATGCGGCTGATATGACGCCACGGGCGGCGTCTAATCCTCCGGCGGGCGGGACGGCCGAGAATTCATCTCCAGGTCGGCCGCTCGTCACCGCCGGCGCCGCGCCCGTGGCGGCGTCCACGTCCGCGCCGTCGCCCGTGCGGCCGGGCCGTCGCGCACACCCTGGCGCGTGCCCGTTCCGTCAGTGGCCGTCGCCGAGGCGGCGGCACTGGGCGGCGTCGGCGTCCAGGATGGTGCCGAGCAGGCCGGGGAACAGCTCGTCGAGGTCCTCGCGGCGGAGCCGGTTCATCTTCGCCGTGCCCTGGTAGATCTGACAGATCACCCCGGCCTCGCGCAGGACGCGGAAGTGGTGGGTGGAGGTGGACTTGGTGACCACCAGGTCGATGGCCGAGCACGGCGCCTCGCCGTCGCGGCCGAGCGTGGCCAGGTAGCGCACGATCTGCAGGCGCATGGGGTCGGAGAGGGCGTGCAGCACCGCCTCCAGCCGGATCTCCCCGCACTGAGGATGCTCCAGCTCTCTGGCGGACGTCGACGTCACGGTGTTCCTCCCTCGATCAGTCACCCATTGTACGACGGTCGCCGTAGTTTGACACTTACCGTAGTACGCCATGTATCGTACAATCTGCCGCCCGGCACACGGGACGGAACTCCGGCCCTGACCTCAAGGAGCGAAGACGTGAGCGCGTTGTTCGAGCCGCTGACCCTGCGGAACCTCACCATCCCCAACCGGGTCTGGATGTCCCCGATGTGCCAGTACAGCGCGGCCTCCGATGGTCCCGGCCAGGGGGCGCCCACCGACTGGCACCTCGCCCACCAGGCGGCCAGGGCCGTCGGCGGGGCGGGTCTGATCATCACCGAGGCCACCGCCGTGACGCCGGAGGGCCGCATCAGCCCCTACGACCTCGGCCTGTGGAACGACCGGCAGCAGCACGAGTTCACCCGCATCACGAGCTTCCTGCGCGAGCACGGCGCCGTGCCCGGCATCCAGCTCGCCCACGCGGGACGCAAGGCGTCCACTGACCGGCCCTGGCGCGGGGGCCGCCCGGTCGGGCCGCAGGACGGGGGCTGGCGGCCGGTCGCGCCCAGCCCGATCCCGTTCGCCGGCGGGCACCCCGAGCCCGCCGAGCTGAGCGCCGCGGAGATCGGGCGCGTCGTCGAGGCCTTCGCGCAGGCCGCGCGCCGGGCGCTCGCCGCCGGGTTCCAGGTGGTCGAGGTGCACGGCGCCCACGGATACCTGATCAACGAGTTCCTCTCGCCGCACAGCAACCACCGCACCGACGCCTACGGCGGCTCCCACGGCAACCGCGTCCGCTTCGCCCTGGAGGTCGTCGACGCCGTGCGCGCCGTCTGGCCCGACGACCTGCCCGTCCTGTTCCGCGTCTCGGCGACCGACTGGCTCACCGAGAACGCCGAGGACCCTCGTCAGGGCTGGACCGCCGAAGACACCGTGCTGCTGGCCAAGGAGCTGCTGGTCCACGGCGTCGACCTGCTGGACACCTCCTCCGGCGGCAACGCGGCGGACGCCCGTATCCCGCTCGGCCCCGGCTACCAGGTGCCGCTCGCCGCCCGGGTGAAGGCCGAGACCGACCTCCCCGCCGCCGCGGTCGGCCTGATCACCGAGCCACGGCAGGCCGAGGAGATCGTCGCCTCGGGTCAGGCCGACGCCGTCCTGCTCGGCCGCGAGCTGCTGCGCGACCCGTACTGGCCGAACCGCGCCGCCCGCGAGCTCGGCGCCGGACCGCGCTGGCCGCACCAGTACGACCGGGCCGTGTGACCGATCGACTCCTCGACCAGTGCGAGGATCGACCTGGCGGGCCGTACCAGGGCGAAGGGACCAGGCCCGCGCGGCGTCGATCGGCTGGAGACCATGAGCGAGCACGACATCGAGGGCATCGGGGCGATGGGCGGAACCGGCGAGACCGGCGAAATCGACGAAGCGGTCAGGCGCGTCCTCGGCCTGCTGTACCAGGAGGACACCCTGCGCGTGCTGTCCGCCCTGGTCCTGCACGGGTCGGCGGACGGCTGCGGCCTCGCCCCGGACGTCGCGCGCCGGGCGCTGGAGCGGCTGGAGCGCGGCGGGCTGGCCGTGCGCGAGGGCGCGGGCTGGCGGGTGCGGCGCGAGCGGTTCCGTGAACTGCTGCACGCCGGCGCCAGGCCGCCCGCCGCGCCGGTCTCGGCCGAGGAGCGCGTCGTGCGCACCTTCCTGGTCGAAGGGCGCCTGCGGGCGATCCCGACGCGGCGCGAGAAGCGCCTGGCGGTGCTCAACTACATCGCCCGCGCGTTCGAGCCCGGCGTCCGCTACGCCGAGAAGGACGTGAACGTGGTGCTGCGCGCCTTCCACGACGACTACGCCGCCCTGCGGCGCTACCTCATCGACGAAGGCCTGCTCGGCAGGGAGAACAACGTGTACTGGCGCACCGGCGGCATCGTGGACGTCTGACGCCCGGCTCGCCCGCGGGGACGGGCCGGCCGCCCCGGCCTCGGGAGCCGTTCAGGGGCGGCCGCCCCGGCGTCGGAAGCCGTTCAGGGGCGGGCGCCGGCGGGCTCGGCGTCCGGGCCGGTGGACGGCAGGTCCTCCTGCGTGCGGACGTGGACGCGGCGGGCGAGCAGCGTCGCCGCGAAACCGAGCACCAGCGCCACCAGCACGCCGAGGTTGGCGAAGGCCCAGGAGCCGGAGGTCCCGCCGAGCCCGAGCGGGCCGAGCAGGTAGCCCTGCCAGCCGAGCCAGCTCGCCGAGGTGTTGGTGACCAGGCCCCACCCGATGGCCGTGGCGACGACGACCACCGCCACCGGCGTCAGGGGCACGTCCCCGTAGCGGCCCGCCGGGCGGTACAGGTCGGCCTCGTCGTAGTCGCGGCGGCGCAGCGCCACGTCGGCCAGCATGACCCCGCACCAGGCCGCGATCGGCACGCCGAGCGTCGTCAGGAACCCGATGAACTGCCCGAGGAACGTGCCGCCGAAGAACACGATGTACACGGTGCCCGCGACCATCAGCACGCCGTCGATCAGGGCGGCGACGTAGCGCGGCGCGCGCAGGCCGGCGGCGAGCAGCGCGAGCCCCGAGGAGTAGATGTCCAGCACCGCGCCGCCGACCAGGCCGAGGACGGCCACCGCGGCGAAGGGGATGAGGAACCAGGTGGGCAGCACGGTCGTCAGCGCGCCGATCGGGTCGGCGGCGATCGCCTCGTTGAGCCCCTTGGACGACCCCGCCAGCAGCAGGCCGAAGATCAGCAACACCACCGGGGCCAGCGACGCTCCGAAGGTCGTCCAGCCCACCACGCCCACGCCGGAGGACCGGCGGGGCAGGTAGCGGGAGTAGTCGGCCGCCGCGTTGACCCAGCCGAGCCCGAAGCCGGTCATCATGAAGACCAGCGCCCCGATGAACGCCTGCGGAGGCCCGGCGGGGATGGCGGCGACCGCGTCCCAGTGGATGTGGCCGGCGACCAGGAAGATGTAGACCACGGTCAGCGCGCCGGTGACCACGGTGATGACCGTCTGCATGCGCATGATCACGTCGAAGCCCATGACGCCGCCCGCGATGATCAGCAGGGTCACGACGACGAGCGCGGCGAGCTTGGTCGGGGTGCCGCCTCCCCAGCCGAGCCGGTCGAACACCGTCGCGGTGGCCAGGGTCGCCAGCGCGGTGAGCACCGTCTCCCAGCCGACGGTCAGCAGCCACGAGATCGCCGAGGGCAGCCGGTTGCCCCGCACGCCGAAGGCGGCCCTGCTCAGCACCATCGTGGGCGCCGAGCCCCGCTTGCCCGCCAGCGCCACGAATCCGCACAGCAGGAACGAGAACAGGATGCCGGCCAGCCCGGCCGCGACCGCCTGCCAGAAGGAGACGCCGAAGCCCAGCGCGAAGGAGCCGTAACTGAGCCCGAGGATGGACACGTTGGCCCCGAACCAGGGCCAGAACAGCTGCCGGGGGCGTCCCTTGCGCTCGGCGTCACCGATGACGTCGAGCCCGTGGACCTCCACCTTGAGCCCGCCGCCGCCCGCGCGGCCGTACGGCTGATCTATGGGTTCGTCCTGCGTGCCGGCCATATTTCCCCACCTGCCTCAGTTGCCGGGGAATGTATGGTCCCCGTCGCTCCACCGTCAAGAGCAACCGCGGCCCGGGGCCGGATCATCCTGCGGCGGGCGCCCCGGCGGCGAGCAGAGACGCCAGGTGGGCGGCGTTGCGCTGGGCGTTGTCGGCGCAGCAGTTGTTCATCAGCACGTGGACGGTGCGGGCGCGGGAGGCCAGGCCGGCGATGTCGACGGCCCACTTCTCCAGCTCCTGCTCCGAGTACAGGTAGCCGAACCGCTCCTCGATGACCTTGCTGGTCCACTTGTCGGAGTGGCCGTGGAAGCGGACGACGGCCAGGTCGGCGGTCGCCGTGAGCACGGGCGGGACCGAGGAGGGGTGCCCCTGCGGCATGTCGACCGCCACGTAGGGGATGCCGTGCTCGGCCAGGAAGCCGATGGTCTCGTCACGGCGCTCGGGGGCCATCCAGCCGGCGTTGCGGAACTCCACGCTGGCGCGCATGGGCCGGCAGCGTTCCACGCAGTGCAGCACGTAGCGCAGGCCGCGCTCGCCGGGGACCAGCCACGGCGGGAACTGCAGCAGGATGGCCCCGAGCTTGCCGGCCTCGTGCAGCGGCGTCAGCGCGCCGAGGAAACGGCTCCAGACCTCCTCGGCGATGTCGGGGCCCACGTCGCGCAGGTAGACGGTGTCCTTGGCGGTGCCGAGCCGTTCGCGCAGGTCCTTGTACAGCGACCGCGTCCGGGTCGGGTGGCCGGTCAGCAGGGAGAAGGCCTTGACGTCGAAGGTGAAGCCGGGTGGGGTGCGGTCGCGCCAGGCCTCGGCGGTGCGCAGGGACGGGGGGTTGTAGTAGGTGGCGTCCACCTCGACCAGCGGGAACCGTGAGGCGTAGTAGGCCAGCCGCGCCGCGGGGGTGGTGGCGTCCTTGGGGTACCAGCCGGAGGTGAGCAGGCTCCGGTCGGTCCACGAGGCCGTGCCCACCAGGACGCCGGGACGTAGATCGTCATCGGGCATCCCGCCTCTCTACCACCACCGCCCGCGCCAAACACCGCCCAGGTGGGGCGGTGCCCGGCGGGCGCGGTCAGCCGTCCTGGGCGTGCGGGCGCTCAGGGGTGGTCGAGTCGAGCGGGACCGCCGAGCCGCGCACCAGGTCGAGCTGGACGGTCTGCCGGGGCAGCACCGCGTCCAGCAGCCAGTTCCCGGCGATGCGGGTGCGCCCGCCGGGCACGGCCAGCAGGTGGTATCCCCGCGTCACCGCCTTGGCGGCCAGGCCGGACAGCGGCACGCCGAGCGGATTGGCGGCCGCCTTGGCCCCGCCCAGGTCCACCACGAACCCCAGGTCGCTGTGCCGGTAGGGACGGCGCTCCTTGCGGCCGTAGGAGGCGGCGATGTTGTCGGCGGCGCGCGTCCCCTGGCGGGTGGCGTGCTGGGCGGTCATCGCCGTGTACTCGCCCGGACGGGTGAGGTCGGGCACCGCCGCCGCGTCGCCGCAGGCGAAGATCTCCGGACGCCCCGGGACCGACAGATACTCGTCCACGAGCAGCCGGCCGCGCTCGGTCGGCAGGCCGAGCGACTCGACCAGCGGGTCGGGGCGGACGCCGACGCACCAGATGAGCGAACGGGTGGGCACGAACTCCCCGTCGGACAGTTTGACGCCGTCGGCGGTGGCCTCCGACACGGTGATGCCGGGCCGGATGTCGAGGCCGCGCCCGACGAGAGTGCGGTGCGCCGTGCGCGACAGTCGCTCGTCGAGCTCGGGGAGGATGCGGGGGGCCTTGTCGACCAGCAGCCAGCGGTCGGGCTGGTCGCGCAGCCCCGGCCGGCGGCGCTTGGCGTCCCGGGTGAGCAACTGGCCCTGCGCCGCGACCTCGGTGCCGGTGTAGCCGGCGCCCACCACGACGAACGTGCAGCGCGCTTCGCGCTCCTTGGGGTCGTCGCTCGCGTCGGCCAGCTCGATCTGGCGGATCAGGTGGTCGCGCAGGTACAGCGCCTCGGCGATGCTGCGGAAGCCGTGGGCGTGCTCGGCCACCCCGGGGATGGGCAGCAGCTTGTTCACGCTGCCGACCGCGAGGAGCAGCCGGTCGTAGCGCAGCTCGCGCCGGTTGCCCTCGGCGTCGGTGCACTCGACGCGGCGCGCGTCGGCGTCCACCCGGTCCACGGCGGCCAGCAGGTGCCGGACGCCGGGCAGGTTGCCCGACAGGGGGATGGCCACCTTGCGGGGGTCCAGGACGCCGGCCGCCACCTCCGGCAGCAGGGGGAGGTAGAGGAAGTAGTCGGTGGGGTTGACCAGGACGATCTCGATCGCGCCTTTGGCGAGGCGGGCGAGGCGGCGTGCGGCGGTGAAACCCGCGAACCCCGCGCCGGCGATGACGACGCGCTGCCGGTCGGCCATGGGCGGTCCTTTCCGCTCGAAGGGATGGGACGTCCGCTTCAGGTACCCGCCCCCCGGACCGGGAACCTCCCCGGAGGCGAATCGGCTCGCGCCGGCCGGCGGAATACACCCGGCCTTCGGGGGATTGGACAGGTGCACCGCTGATCGGCCGATCAGCCGGCCCGCTACGCGCGCACGCGCCGCCGAGGAGTCCCGCACATGGCAGTACCCGCCGCACCCGCCGCACCCACCGTCAAGCTGGTCAACGGCGCCTCGATCCCCGCGATCGGGCTGGGCACCTACCCGATGACCGACAGCGAGGCCGAGGTCGTCGTGGCCGACGCCGTCCAGGCCGGCTACCGGCTGTTCGACACCGCCTACGCCTACGGCAACGAAGTGGGGGTGGGGCGGGGCCTGCGCGCCTCCGGAGTGCCGCGCGAGGAGCTGTTCGTCACCACCAAGCTGAACGGGGAGTGGCACGGCTACCAGGCGGCGCAGGAGGCGTTCCAGGCGAGCGCCGATCGGCTGGGCGTGGACTACGTCGACCTCTACCTGATCCACTGGCCGCTGCCCCGGCAGGACCGGTTCGTCGAGGCGTGGAAGGGCCTGGTCAAGCTGCTCCAGGACGGCCGGGTGCGCGCCATCGGCGTCTCCAACTTCAAGCCCGCGCACATCGACCGCATCGTGGCCGAGACCGGGGTGGTGCCCGACGTCAACCAGATCCAGCTCAATCCGGACCTCACCCGGGACGCCGCCCGCGACTACCACGCCGCCCACGGCATCGCCACGCAGTCGTGGAGCCCGCTGGGCGGCAGCGGCACCGGGCCGCTGTCGGAGAAGGTCGTCACCGGCCTGGCCGAGCGGTACGGCAAGACGCCGGCCCAGATCGTGCTCCGCTGGCACCTGGACCTCGGCCTGATCACGGTGCCGAAGTCCGCGACCCCCGAGCGGGTCAGGGCGAACATCGACGTGTTCGACTTCTCCCTGACCGCCGAGGAGGTGGCGGCGATCAGCGCCCTGGACAAGGGCGAGGCCGCCGCCGTCGACTCCGACGTGGTCGGCCACTGATCTGCTCATCGGCCTGGTTTCGCTCGGCGGCCGGGGACGTGATAGCCGGCGATCTTGGGGTACATGGGTGATCGTGGGAGTCTCTACAACACGTCTTTACCTACTTATAAAGTAGGTCACCGTGATCCACCGGCCGTACGCCGCACGTCCCATGGAGCCCCGAGAGCGACAGGACGGAAGATGATGATCAGCAAGAGGGTCGCCGCCGGCGCCATCGCGTCGGGTCTCATGCTCGCCGCCGCCGCGTGCGGGGGCACCGGCGCGCACCAGGGGTCCGGCGGCGCCGGCGGCTCCGGCGCGGCGGGCGGCACGTTCACCTACTGGACCAGCGGCTGGCAGCCGGCCCAGATCGCCGAGGTCGACGCGGCCTTCGACAAGGCCCACCCCGGCATGCACGCCAAAGGCGAGTACATCGCCAGCTCCGACCAGTACCTGCCCAAGGTCATCGCCGCGCTGAAGAACGGCACCCAGCCCACGGTGCTGCTCACGCAGAACCCCTCCGACCTGCCGATCCTCAACCAGAGCGGCAAGCTGATCCCGCTGGACGGCAAGCTCACCGCCGAGACCGACGCGCTGTACCCCGGCATCAAGGAGTCCCTGTTCCACAAGGGCCACCAGCTCGGCATGGCGCTGGCCGGAGTGGGCGACATCGTGCTGTTCTACAACAAGAAGGCCTTCGCCGACGCCGGCATCGCCAAGCCGCCCGCCACCTGGACCGAGCTGGCCGCCGACGCCGAGAAGCTCTCCGACCCCGCCAAGAACAAGTACGGCTTCTACGTGCCGCTCGGCGAGGCCGAATGGATCTCCTTCGCCTGGGCGCCGATGCTCTACGCCGAAGGCGGGTCCTTCCTCAACGCCGACGGCACCGCCACCGCCTTCAACAGCCCCGCCGGCGTCAAGGCCCTGACCACCTGGGTGGACCTGCTGAAGAAACGCGCGGCGCCCAGCACCAGCTACGCGCAGGCCGGCAGCTTCGACGGCGCCCCCGCGTTCGCCAGCGGCACCGTCGCCATGATCGTCAACGGCCAGTGGGCGGTGCCCACGTTCGAGAAGGCCGGCATCGACTTCGGCGTGGCGCCGATGCCCGCCGGCGCGTCCGGCACGGCCACGAGCCTCGGCATCGGCGTGGCGGCGCTGCTGAAGACCGACCCGGCGGCGGAGAAGGCCGGCCTCGCGTTCCTCAAGTTCCTCGCCACCCCCGAGCGGGGCGCCTACCTGGCGGTCAAGAGCGGCGGCCTGCCCTCGGACCCGGCCCAGCTCGAACAGCCGGAGCTCAAGAAGCACATCGACGGTGACCCGACCTACCCGGTGTTCGCCGAGGCCGAGAAGACCGGCAAGGTCCGCCCGATCACCCCGGCCTACAACGCGATCTCCCAGAGCCTGTGGACCGAGATCAACGCGGCGCTCAAGGGGCGCCAGACCCCGGCGCAGGCGCTGGCCAAGGCGGCGCGGGAGGGTGACGCGGCCCTGAAGAAACTCGGCTGATGCGGCGCTCGCGCCGCACCTGGGCGCTCGGGTACGCGTTCGTGGCGCCCACGGTGCTGCTGACCGTGCTGTTCTCGCTGGTGCCGCTGGCCATGCTGCTGTGGCGCAGCCTGTACAGCGGCGGGGTGTTCGACGTCGAGCCGCGGTTCGTCGGCCTGGACAACTACGCGGACATGCTCGGCGAGGGCGGCGCCCGGGCGCTCGGCGTCACCGGCCTCTACACCGCCGGGTTCGTCGTGCTGACGATGGGCGCCGGGCTGGTGCTGGCCCTGCTGCTCAACTCGCGGGCGCCCGGTGTGGCGCGGCTGCGGGCGCCGTTCGTCATCCCGCTCGTCGTCCCGGTGGTCGCGACCGCGCTGATCTGGGCGAACATGTTCGCGCCGCAGTTCGGGCTGATCAACCGGCTGCTCAGCGCGGTGCGCCTGCCGCAGGCGGACTTCCTGTCCTCCCCGGGGCTCGCGCTGGCCGCCGTGCTGACCTTCGGCGCCTGGCAGTTCTTCGGGCAGAACGTCATCCTCTACGTCGCGGCCCTGAAGTCGGTGCCCCGGGACGTGCTGGACGCGGCCAGCGTGGACGGCGCCGGGGCCTGGCGGCGCTTCCTCCACGTCCAGTGGCCGATCATGCGGCGCCACACCCTGCTGATCTGGGTGGTCACCACGCTCACCGGCCTGCAGACCTTCACCCAGATCTACGTGCTGACCCAGGGCGGCCCGGACGGCGCCACCCAGACCGCGCTCTACTACGTCTACAACGAGGGGTTCGTCCAGTTCGACACCGGGCGCGCGAACGCCATGGGGGTCGCGCTGTTCCTCATCTCGCTGCTGGTCACCGTGACGCAGATCTGGCTGCTCGGGCGGGTCGACCGTGCCCGCTAGCCTGGTCGCCCGCCGCTCGGTGGTGTACGCGCTGCTCGGCCTGGCCGTGCTCATCGTGGCCTTCCCGCTGGTGTGGATGGCGGTGAGCGCGCTCAAGACCGACGCCGAGATCATCAACCCGGCCGCGCCGCTGTGGCCGCGCGACCCGCAGTGGTCCAACATCGGCCGCGCGCTGTCGCAGGCCCCGTTCGGCCGGTGGTACCTCAACACCGCGATCTTCGGCGTGGCCGCCACCGCGGGCCAGCTCGCCAGCGGGCTGCTGGCCGGCTACGCCTTCGCCATGCTGGACTTCCCGGGCAGGCGCCCGCTGTTCCTGCTCGCGCTCAGCGGGCTGATGGTGCCCTTCAGCGCCATCATCGTGCCGATGTCGCAGCTCCTGGGCGACCTCGGCTGGCTGAACACCTACCAGGGCCTCATCGTGCCGAACATCGCCTCGGCGCTGGGCGCGTTCCTGTTCCGGCAGTTCTTCCTCGGCACGCCGCGCGAGCTCGGGGAGGCCGCCCGCATCGACGGCGCCTCGGAGCTGCGCGTGTTCCTCAGCGTGTACGCCCCGCTGGCCCGGCCGGTCGTCGCGGCGCTGGCCATCATCCTGTTCCTGCAGAACTGGAACAACTTCCTGTTCCCGCTGATCGTGGTGAACACCACCGACATGGCCGTGCTGTCGCAGGGGCTGTCGGTGTTCCAGAGCCAGTTCACCACCCAGTACAACCTGATCATGGCGGCGTCGCTCATCACGATCGTCCCGGTCCTGGTGGTGGCCGTCGCCGCCCAGCGTCACATCATCGAGGGCATCACCCTCGGCGCCCTCGACTGAGGGCGCCGAGGGGCGCTCCGCTCCGCGCGGCATGGCCGCCGCCGGGCGGGACGGTCGCGCTCCCGGTGAGAGCGTCAGGCGTCGCCGAGAAGGGCGGCAACCGTGTCGCGCAGGGGCGTGGTGGGCCGCCCGATGAGCCGGCGCAGCTCGCCCGTGGCGTCGCCGATCTCTCCCTTGGCGATGGCGACGTCGAAGCCGGCGTAGGCGGCGGCGAGCTCGGGCGCAAGCCCCGCCTCGGCCAGCAGTCGCTCGTAGGCCTCGACCGGCAGGTCCTGGTAGGAGACCGGCCTGCCGGCGACCGCGGAGACCTCGGCGGCGAGCTCGGGCAGGCTCCAGGCGAGGTCCCCGGACAGCTCGTAGACCGTGTTCTCGTGCCCCACGCCGGTCAGCACGGCCACCGCGGCGGCGGCGTAGTCGTCGCGGGTGGCGCTCGCGACGCGGCCCTCGCCGGCGCTGCCGAAGATGGAGCCGGTCGCGGCGCCCTGCGCGATCGCCGCGGCGTGGTTCTCGCTGTACCAGCCGTTGCGCAGGAAGGTGAAGGGAAGGCCGGAGGCGCGGATGTGCTCCTCGGTGGCCTTGTGCTCGGGCGCGATCGAGACGGTCGCGGTGTCGGCGTGCAGCAGGCTGGTGTAGGCGATGCGGGCGACCCCGGCCTCGACGGCGGCGTCCACGACGGCGACGTGCTGCGGCAGACGGCCGCCCACCAGGTCCGAGGAGATGAGCAGTACGACGTCCCCGGCCCCGAAGGCCCCCTTCAGCGTCTCGGGCCGGTCGTAGTCGGCCTCGCGGACCAGCACGCCGCGGGCGGCGAGGTCGGCGGCCTTCTCGGGGCTGCGCACGGCCGCCACGATCTGGCCGGTGGGGACGCGCTCCAGCAGTCCTTCCACGACGCGGCGGCCGAGCTGCCCGGTCGCGGCGGTGACGACGATCATCTGTGCTCCTTCGTTGGCGACATCTCGCGGGAAGGTTAGTACTAACTTTCAGAAAGTGCTAGTCAAAAGTTAGTACGGTGCGACGCGCAGTGAGGTGACGGCGTAGGCTGCGACCATGAACGAGCAGGGCACCGCCCAGGCCGAGGAGCACGGGCGGCTCATCTTCGACGTGTTCGCCCGCGGATGCCCCTCGCGCGAGACGATGGAGCACATCACCGGCCGCTGGGGCATCCTGGCCATGCTCGCGCTCAGCGAGGGCCCCTACCGCTTCAACGCGCTGCGCCGCAGGGTCGACGGGGTCAGCGAGAAGATGCTGGCGCAGACCCTGCAGGCCCTCGAACGCGACGGCCTGATCCACCGCGAGGCGCAGCACACCATCCCGCCCCGCGTGGAGTACAGCCTCACCCCGCTCGGCCAGGAGGCCGCCCGTCGTCTGCTCGGCCTGTACGAGTGGCTGGGGGGCCAGATGCCCAAGATCATGGAGGCCCGCGACCACTACGACGAGGCCAGGAACCGCGCCTGACCCGTCCGCGCGCCCTGCCCGCCCGCCCTCCCGGCGCGACCGGCGGGCGCCCATGGTGGCATAAGAGGTGAGGCCAGGCGGGTGACGCCAGGTCCACAGGGGAGCGGAAGGAGCCGATATGACGGGGCGCATCGGGGTGGAGCGGCAGGAGTGCGCGGTCACCGTGCTGGGCGGGCCCACGACGGTCATCGACATCGGCGGCCTGCGACTGGTCGCCGACCCCACGTTCGACGACCCGGGGCCGCACGCGTACCTGACCAAGCTCACCGGTCCCGCCGCCTCCGAGGACGAGGTCGGCCCCGTGGACGCGGTGCTGGTCAGCCACGACCTGCACCCGGACAACCTCGACGACCGCGGGCGCGCGTTCGCGCTGGCCGCGCCGGTGCTGCTGACCGGGCCGGCGACCGCCCGGCGGCTCGGGCCGCCGGCCATCGGGCTCGCCCCCTGGACCACCTACGAGCTGCCGCGCGCCGACGGCGGCGGGCGCCTTTCGGTCCACGCCCTGCCCGCCGTGCACGGCCCGCAGGACGGGGCGCGCGACGAGGACGGCCACGTGAACTGCGAGGTCACCGGCTTCCTGCTGGCCGGCCAAGATCTGCCGACCGTGTACGTCAGCGGTGACAACGCCTCGCTCGGCGTGGTCGCCGAGATCGCCCGGCGGGTGGGGCCGGTCGACGCGGCCGTGCTGTTCGTCGGCGGGGCACGGGTGCCGCGGAAGGAACGCGGCCGGCCTCTCACGCTCACCAGCGAGCGCGCCGGCGCGGCCGCGGCCGTGCTGGGAGCGCCGATCGTCATCCCCGCGCACTACGACGGATGGGCGCACTTCAGCGAGGGCCGCGCCGACATCGACCGAGCCTTCGACGACGCCGGGCTGACCACTCTGCTGCGCGGCGGCGAGCACGGCGAATGGATCCCCCTGACCCTCTGACACAACGCCCTGTCCCCGATCCACGCCCCATGACGGCACCGCCGCGCGGGGCCCGTCCTGTGGTGCGTTCAGGGGACATTCGCGACTGCTTTGTCGTGACGGTTCCGCGTGCCACCCCATGACGCCACCGGCGGCATCGAGGTGCGGCTGTGCGGCGATCCATAACGCGGTGGTAGGGGGGAACTGGCGTATCCCCGGGTGGAGGGCGGCGCGCGTACGTTGGCGGGAGCCTCACCCGAGGACTCCGCAGGTCGCGGGCCGCCGTGCCGGTGATCCCTTCGGCGTGCCTCGCGGTGGCCGTCCCCACCTTGAGGAGACCCGATCACGTGTCACGAATCCTTCGCACCGTCTCGGCTCTGCTGCTCGGCCTGGCCTTCCTCGTCACCGTGTCGCCCGCCCCGGCGGCCTCCGCACAGGTCGGCGCCGCCGTCCGCGTGCTGCGGTACGACGCGACCCGCGCCGCCGAGTTCCGCACCGTCATGGACCAGGCCGCGCAGGTGTGGAACGCCAGTGTGACCAACGTCCGCCTGGTCGCCGGCACCCCCGCCGACTTCGTCGTGCTCGCCGACAACGGCTGGCCGCGCACGCAGATGGCCGGCCTCGGCCGCGGCACGATCTGGATGGGCCGCGAGGCGACCGCGGAGGGGTACTACCCGCTGCGCATCGCCACCCACGAGATGGGGCACATCCTCGGCCTGCCCGACCGCCGCACCGGCCGCTGCAGCGACCTGATGTCCGGCTCCAGCGCCCCGGTGAGCTGCACCAACGCCAACCCGAGCGCCGTGGAGCGCACGGAGGTGAACGCGAACTTCGCCGGCTTCGCCAACCTGGCCGAGTTCGACAGGCTGTACGTCGACCGCCCGGACGCCGCCCTGGCTCCGGCGCGGTAGCGGGCCGTCGCGCGCGCCCGCCTGGTGAGCCGGCGAGTGGTTCCCGGCGGTACGTCGGCCCGCTCGGCCGAGCCGGTCGGTTCCAGTGGCGAGCCGGACCGGTCGGCCGAGCCGGTCGGATCCGGTGGCGAGGCGGACCGGTCGGCCGAGCCGGTCGCGTCCGGTGGCGAGCCGGATCGGTCGGATTCGACGGTGCGCCGGTCCGGCCGTTCCACCGACCACGGCGGCCGGTCGCCAGGGGAGAGCGCGGCGTGGGTTCGGGCGTGTGGTTACGTTTGGGCATGACGATGTCGCGGGCGCTGTTCGCCGGGTTGTGCACGCTCGACCTGGTGCAGTCGGTCGAACGGATGCCCTCGCCCAACGAGAAGATCACGGCGTTGGCCCAGGTCGTCGCCGCGGGGGGACCGGCGACCAACGCGGCCGTCGCCTTCTCCCATCTCGGCGGCGAGGCGACGCTGCTCAGCGCGGTCGGCGCGCATCCGCTGGTCACCGGCATCGACGCCGACCTCGCCGAGTACGGCGTGCGCCGCGTGGACGCCACCCCGGCGGCGACCGAGCCGCCGGCCGTTTCCACCATCATGGTGACCCGGGGAAGCGGGGACCGGGCGGTGGTCTCGGTGAACGCCGCCCACCAGCGCGCCGAGCCGCCCTCCGATCTCGCTTCGCTGGTGGCGGCGAGCCAGGCGGTGCACCTGGACGGCCACCACCCGCGCCTGGCCCTCGCCGCGGCGCGGGCCGCGCGCGAGCAGGGCCGCCTCACCGTCCTCGACGCCGGGAGCTGGAAGTCCGGCACGGCCGAACTGCTGCCCTACATCGACGTCGCCGTGGCGTCCGCCGAGTTCCACCCGCCCGGCACCCGGACGCCCGAGGAGGCGCTCGCCCACCTGCACGCGGCCGGCGTGCCGTGGACGGCGGTCACCCGCGGCCCGGCCCCGGTGCTGTGGCGAGGCCCGAGGCGGGACGACGGTCCCGACGTGGTGCGAACCGTGTCCCCCCGAACACCTACGGCGGGACGCGCCACCGCCGAGGCGCCGCCTTTCCTGGGGGACGACCACGTGGCCTCACCTCCGAAAAGCCGCGAGGACCCGTCGATGCCGGGGGAGACGCGGGTCTCGGCGCCTGGTGACTTGGGAGTCTCGGCGCCGGGTGGGACGGGGGTCTCGGCGCCGGGTGGGACGGGGATGCGGCCTGTTCCGCGGGTCGACGTCGTGGACACCCTCGGCGCCGGCGACGTCCTGCACGGGGCCCTGACCTTCGCGCTGTGCCGGGCGATGCCGGCGGACGGCGGGCCGGCGGGCTTCGCCGGGCGACTCGACGCCGGCGCCTTCATCGCGGCGCTCGACTTCGCCATAGCGATCGCCTCCCGGGCATGCCGCTCTTTCGGCACCCGATCTTGGACGCGCCCTTGATCCCCACGTGCCACGGGCCTGTCCGCACGCCAGGCCCGTGCGCTCCGCTGACCTCCTGCCCGGCTTCCCCGTGGCTGCTGCGGTCGCCGCCGGAGGGGGGAGCCGGGGAGCGGAGCGGCGCCCGAAGGTAAAGGTCCGGCCTGTTCGGGGATCAGGTCGCCCAATGACCCGGCCGGTGAGGACGCCGTAGGAGAAGGTGTCAGCGTGATACGACGTGCCGGCCTGCTCATCATGCCCGGGCTCGTCCTGGTGTCGGGCTGCGGCACCGGGGTGACGCTGGCCGGGGTGCAGTTCGACGACCTCAGGGAGCAGGGGGTGTCCCCCGACCTGGTGTACGTGGTCGACCTGCCGGGATACGAGCCGGCGAGGCAGTCCGTGAGCGTCTACAACGACGAGGGCTTCCAGACCTACTACATCTCCGGCGAAGGCCGGCAGGTGTGGTTCGGCGTCGACCGCGGTTCCTTCAGTGACGAGATCTGCCGCCACTGGCCCGTCCACACCGACGACCCGCCCACCGACGACCCCGACCCCAGGCCGTCCGCCGCCACCCCCGCCCCCGCCTCGTCCACGCCGGCCCCCGCCTCGCCTCCGCCGGCCGCCGCCCCTGCTTCGCCCACGCCGGCCGCCGCCGGCGACCTGCCCGACGCCGACCTGTCCGACGTGCGGGTCTCCTGCGACCGGGACGAGGTGGGGTGGTACCGCACCGACGGCGACCGCCACGAGTACGCCGTCGCCGAGGACGGCCACGTGCTGCGCCTGGCCGGGCTGCGCGCCGATGTCAGCCGGCTGGCCTTGAAGGAGGCCATCGCCACCGCCCGCCACGCCGGCTGGTCCACCGGCCCGAAGCCCCCGGGCTAGCGCAACTCCGTCGTGCGGACCCGTGCTGACCTGCGCGGACTCCCTGCCGGTCGGGTCTACGCTGGAGGGATGGGTACCGAGAAGGTCCACCTCACCAAGGAGAAGGAGACCCTCCTCGCCACCCTGTACGGCCGCGCCGTGCACAGCCGCACACCGGACCCGGTCCTGCGCGATCCGCTGGCAGAGCGGGCCTTCGATCGCATCGACTACGACTTCGGCAAGCTGAGGATGCGCTCCACGGACGCGCTGGGCGTGGCCATCCGGGGCAAGACCTTCGACACCCTCACCGCCGGCCGCCTCGCCGTCGATCCGCGGGCGACGGTGGTCCACCTGGCCTGCGGCCTGGACACCCGCGTCCACCGCCTCGACCCGCCGGAGGCCGTCCGGTGGTTCGACGTCGACTACCCCGACATCATCGCCCTGCGCGAACGCCTCTTCCCACCTCGCGAGGGCACCGCGACGACCGGTTACACCATGATCGGCCTGCCCGCGACCGACCCGGGATGGCTGCCGCGCGTGCCCGCCGACCGCCCGGTGCTGGTCGTGGCCGAGGGCCTGATGATGTACCTCACCACCGAGGAGGTCCATGACCTCCTGCGCCGGATCACCGGCCGGTTCCCCGCCGGCGAGATCGTCTTCGACGCGCTCAGCCACCTCGCCGTGAGGTTCAGCCGCTTCCAGCCCGCCATCCGCGCGACCGGCGCCACCCTGCGCTGGGGCCTGGACGACCCCGCCGAACTCACCGCCGCCGTCCCGGGCCTCCACCTCGCCGAGGAGCTGTTCTTCTCCGATGTCCCGGAGGTGGCCCGTTTCCCCGCGGGGTACCGCGCCGCCCTGGCCGTCATGAACCGCTTCTACTTCCTCAGGAAGGTCGGCCGCATCCTGCGCTACCGCTTCTGAAGGCCGGCGAGACGTCGGAACGATGCGCCTGACAAATACGTTCGGTATAGTGAACGTATGGTTCATTACGTGGGCGCGCGGTCGGTCGCGCTTGCGGCGCGTCTCTCCGGGCGGGCGACATGAACGGGGAGCGGCGTCCGGACGGCGGCGGGGCGGCGGTGGCCGTGGGGGAGCAGATCCGGCGGCGGCGCGCGCAGCGCGGCATGTCGGCGGCCGAGCTGGCCCGCCGTGCCGGGCTCAGCAAGGCGACGCTGTCGGGGCTGGAGGCGGGAACCGGCAACCCGACGATCGACACCCTGGACGCCGTCGCCGTCGCCCTGCACATCCCGCTGACCGACCTGCTGGCCCGGGACACCGACTCCGGCCCGGTCCGCGTCCCGGCCACCGTCGCCAGCCAGGACGAGCCCACCCGGGAACTGCTGCGCCGAGTCGGCAGCGGGCACAGTCTCGAACTGTGGCGCCTGCGCATGCCGCCGCGCACCGGCCTCGCCGGGGTGCCGCACGCGCCCGGCACCGTCGAGCACCTGCTGATCGCCTCCGGCGCGGTCGCCGCCGGTCCGGGCGACGACGTCCGCGAGCTCACCCCCGGCGACCTTCTCGCCTTCGCCGGCGACCGCCCGCACTCCTACCGCACCGGAGACCAGGCCGCCGACATCATCGTCGTCATCGCCTCACCGGTGGTCGGCTGACCCGCACCCTGGAGGATCGTTCACCATGTCTTGGCTCGCGTTGCTTCCCTTGCTCGGATTCTGGACCCTCGCGGTCATCAGCCCCGGGCCCGATTTCCTGATCACTTTGCGGTACTCGGCCGGCCGGTCGCGGGGGAGCGGCCTGCGGGTGGCCGCGGGTGTGGTCACCGGCATCGCCGTGTGGGCGCTCGCCGCACTCTTCGGGCTGACGGTCGTCGTCGAACGATTCGAGTGGCTGTACACGGCGACGCGCGTCGCGGGTGCGCTGTTCCTCGTCGCGCTCGGGGTGCTGACCATCCGCGCGGCCCGCCGCCCGGCCGCGCGTGCCGTCGGGACCGACCTGACGAACCAGGGCGACCCGGGCGGGCGGACCGGGACGGCCACAGGGGAGATGGCCGCTTCGGCGGAGGAGGCGTTCGGCGACCGGTCGGCGGGCGCGGCCGACGGCGTGACGCCGCCGGTGGAGGCGGGTGCGACGCAGAGCCGGTGGCGCGAGTGGCGGGTCGGGCTGCTGACCAATCTGGCCAACCCCAAGGCCCTCGCCTTCTTCGGCGCGCTTTTCGCGAGCCTGCTGCCGCACGGCGCCTCCATGGCGGTCAGGGCGGGGACACTGGCCACCATGCTCGTCATCGCCTTCACCTGGTTCGGGTGCGTGGCCCTGCTGTCGGCCACCCCGGTGATCGCCAGGAGTTACCGGCGCGCGCGCAGGAAGCTCGACATCGTCACCGGGGCGCTGTTCATCGGCATGGGCTCGCTGCTCATTCCCCGCGGCTGACCAAGGCGTCACCCGGCCGACGGGGGAGCCGTGAACGGGGGAACGGGTCAGCGGACGCCGCGAGGGCGGAACTGGATGCTGATGCGCGGGCCGGTGGGACGGCTGGTCTTGGGGATGGCGTGCTCCCAGGTGCGCTGGCAGCTGCCGCCCATCACGATGAGGTCGCCGTGGCCGAGGTCGTGGCGCAGCGTCGGCCCTCCACCGCCGTGCGGGCGCAGCAGCAGGCTGCGCGGCACGCCCACGGAGATGATCGCGACCATGGTGTCCTCGGTGCCGCCACGCCCGATGCGGTCGCCGTGCCAGGCGACGCTGTCGCGGCCGTCCCGGTAGAAGCACAGCCCGGCCGTGCGGAACGGCTCGCCGAGCTCCTCGCCGTAGTGGGCGTCGAGCGCGCGCCTGGCATCCTCCAGCAGGGGGTCGGGCAGCGGCTCGCCCTCCTCGTAGAACTTCAGCAGGCGGGGTACGTCGACGACCCGGTCGTACATGTGGCGCCGCTCGGCCTTCCAGGGCACGACCCGGGCCAGCCGCTCGAACAACGCGTCGGCGCCGGAGACCCAGGCCGGGCGGACGTCGACCCACGCGCCGTGGGCCAGACGGGTGCGCCGGACCGCCGGCCCCAGCGGGCCGAGGCCGGCCTCGTCACCCCAGTCGAGCAGCGAAGCCTGGAACGCGGTGTCCATACCCGCAGTATATGCGACACTTTCGCACACGTATTCGATAGTCGATCATGCCGGGGAGCCGGAGAGGCGGCGGCGGTCACATCGCGTGCGGCGGTCGTCCCTGGACCGGGGCGCGGTGGACGGCGCCCGGCCGGGGGGAGCCCGCACGGCCCGGAGCCGGCAGCACCACGGCGGTCAGCACGAGCCCGGCGTCGGAGACCCAGCGACCGGAGAAGACCGTGATGCGCAGGCCGCGCACCCGCGGCCCGCCGATCCGCAGCCATGCGGTGAACTCGCCGTTGGCCGGGTCGACGTTGATCAGAATGTCCTGGAAGTCGAGCCACCGCTTGGCCAGCGGGAACCACGCCTTGAACACCGACTCCTTCGCGCTGAAGAGCATGCGGTCCCACTGCACGCGGGGATGCCGGGCGGTGAGCTTGGCCAGGCTCTCACGCTCCTCGGGCAGGGAGATGGCCTCCAGCACGCCCGGCACGAGCGGCTCGTTGGGCTCGGCGTCGATGCCGATGGCCGTGACCTTGGAGGCGGCCGCGACGACGGCCCCGCGGTAGCCGGCGCAGTGGGTGATGCTGCCGACCACGCCCGTGGGCCACTGGGGCTCCCCGCGCAGCCCGGGCAGCACCGGGCCCGGACGCACGCCGAGTTTGCGCAGCGCGTCATGGGCGCACACCCGCGCCGTGCTGAACTCCTGCCGCCGACGGTCGTCGGCGTGCACGACCACCTGCTCCTCTTCGGGGAAGAGCATCGGGTCGGGTGGATCGGTGAACACGTCGACGGCCGCGACGAAGTCGGGCAGGATTGACTTGATCATGATCCCTCGAGGTGCGGCAGGGGGCTGAGGGCGAGCGGGCTCGCGCCAAAAGGTATGGGGAAGACCGGCCAAGGCGAGACGCCGTCGCGCGAGCGTCCGCCGGTCCGCGGCCGGGATGGCGGGACGGCGGCGTTTCGTTTCCCGAAGGAAACGGCGAAATCGGAAACGCCGGCCCCCGGGGACCTTTCGTACCTCACTCGCATGGCGATCACGATCCAAGCGTATCGACGCCGCCGTTCCACGAGGCGTCAACGCCAATCTTTCTCGGGACGGCCGGACGCCGGGCTAGGGCCGGGCACGGGGTACTAAGGGTGCGCGCGGGGACGCCCGGGGAAAAAGACCGGCGTGGCGCCGGCCGGAGGTCGCGGCCGCTCGGCAACGCTCGCACGGGGGATTTCCCGCGTATTCGCGGCCGGCGGGCACCGCCTGGCACGCTCTTATTCGGCCGCCGCCGCCGACAATAGCTGTTTGCGAGATGCGGCGGCGCGCATTCCGGCGTCCAATGCGCGAAAGGACGAGATTGCACACCGGGCGCACATTGCCGTCGCGGCACTTGTTTCCCGGTGACGCCGTCCGGCACCCGCGACGCCTCCCGGCCCCGCGCGGCGACCGGCGGCCCGGCCGCGACCGCCCTTGGACCACGACCGGCCTTGGGTCATGATCGGCCTTAAGCCGCGACCGCCCCTAGGGCCACGACCGGTCTTCGGGTCTTGACCGCGGGACGCCTCTCGCGGGGAGCGCGAGTCGGCCGGTCCGCTCCGGCGTCCAGGCGGGTCAGCCTACCAGTTCGCCCGTCTCGCCCATGCGCTCCGCGGGCGCGAGCATGCCCCGCGCCTCCTCCAGCAACGCCACAGCCCGCTCCTCGAAGGTCGGTGTGCTGATCGACCTGAAGATGTCCAGCGCCCGCTCACACAGCGCGACGGCCCGTTCGCCGTCGTGGCGGGCGATCGCCACCTCGCCGAGGCCGAGCAGCGAACGGCCCTCGGCCAGCAGGTCGCCCGTGCTCACGGCCAGCCGCACCGACTCGTGCAGTGCGTCCTCCGCCGCCGCGGCCTCGCCCTGCCGCAGCCGGGCGACGCCGAGCCCGTTGAAGATGTAGGTCTCCCCGGAGGTGTCGCCGAGCTCGCGCACCATGGTCAGCGCCGTCTCGAAGACCTCGACGGCCTTGTCGGGCTCGTGCGATGCCAGATGGGCATGGCCCATCCGGTGCAGCACCTGGGCCTCCACCCTCCTGCTGCCGCCCTGGCGGCTGAGGTCCAGCGCCTGGGCCAGCAGCTCGCCGGCGCTCTCGCCCCCCGCGGAGTCGCCGCTCTCCAGCCGCACCTGGGCCATGTTGTGCAGCACGTACGCGGCGGCCACCTGGTCGCCGGTGCCGGTGAAGATCTCCAGCGCCTGCCGGGCGCGCGCCATCGCCTGCTCGAACCGGCCGCCCACGCGGTCCAGCAGGCTCATGACCTGCAGTACCAGAGCGGTGCCCTTGTCGTCGCCGACCTCGGCGAACAGGCGCAGCGCCTCCTCGTAGTCCAGCGACGCCTCCGCCAGGCGCCTCTCGGTGAGCTTCAGAGTGCCCGTGGAGTACAACATCGCGGCCTCACCTCGGACGTCGCCGGCCTGCCGGGTGGCCGCGAGGGCGATGGCGTGGGTCTCGCGCCAGTCGTCCAGGTACATCCGCGACTCGAACAGGGTGACCGCGCTGACCGCCAGGTCCCACGTCAGGTCGATGAAGCCCGCGTGCGCGGCCTGGCGGATGCCGGAGACCAGCAGCGTGCGCTCGGCTTCGTACCAGGCGAACGGATCGGCGACCAGCACGCCGGTCAGCTTGTCGGGCAGGGCCCACCGCTCGGCGCCGCTGTGGATCTGGACGTAGTCGCCGCCGTAGGCGCGGCGGTGGGCGGCCTCGGCCAGGAACAGCAGACCGCCGAGCGCCCGTCCCAGCGCGGCCTTGCGCTCGGCGGAGGTCTCCTCCGCCGCCAGGCACTCGCGGGCGTACACGCGCACCAGGTCGTGGAAGCGGTAGGCGCTGTAGGGGCCGTGCCCGCCGGTCGCCTCGATGAGCTGGGCGTCGGCCAGCTCGTCGAACAGTTCCTCGGCGTCGAAGAAGGGCACGTCCATCAGCGCCGCGCCGGTCCAGACGGAGAAGACCCCGCTGTCGAGGATCGCCAGCCGGCGGAACAGCCGCCTGGCCTGCTCGCCGACCGACTCGTAGGTCAGCGAGAGGCTCGCGCGGATGCCCATGTCGCCGTGGTTGAGCTCGTCGAGCCGGCGCGTCTCGTCCGCCAGGCGGCCCACGAGCTGCTCGATGCGCCAGTGGGGACGGGCGGCCAGGCGGGCGCCGGCGATGCGCAGCGCCAGCGGCAGGTGCCCGCACAGCTCCGCCAGCGCCCTGGCCGACTCGATCTCCGACCGGACCCGCTCGGCGCCGGCGATGCGCTCGAGCATCTCGATGGACTGGTCGGTGTCGAAGACGCCGATGTCGACGTGGAGCGCCCCGGCCAGCCCGGCGAGGCGGCTGCGGCTGCTGATGATCACCGCGGAGGTGCGGGTGCCGGGCAGGAGCGGCAGGACCTGGCTCTCGCCGGACGCGTCGTCCAGCACCACCAGGGTCCTGCGGTCGGCGAGGAGCGCGCGGTACATCTCGGCGCGCTCCTCCAGGCTCTCGGGCATCGCGCTGCCGGGGACGCCGAGCGCGCGCAGGAACCGTTCGAGCACGTGCATCGGGCTGACCTGCCGGGAACCGCCGCCGTGCAGGTCGGCGAACAGCCGGCCGTCGGGGTAGCGGCCGGCCACGGTGTGCGCGGCGTGCACCGCGACGGTGGTCTTGCCGATGCCGCCCTTGCCGGCGACGATGATGATCGGCACGGCGAACCGGGTGGGGTCCTCCTCGGCGATCGCCAGTTCGCGTTCGATCGCGTCGATCTGCTTCCTGCGCCCGGTGAAGTCGGCGATCGCGCTCGGCAGCAGGAAGGGCACCGCGGTCACGGACGGCGCCCGCGGCGCCTCGGCGGAGATGACGGCGGCCTTGCCCGGCGGGTCCAGGCTCGAATCGGCGGTGAGGATGGCGTGTTCCAGGCGCTGGAGCTGCTCGTTGGGCTCGATGCCCAGCTCCTCGATCATGGTCTGGCGGGCCAGCCGGTAGACCTGCAGGGCCTCGGCCCGGCGGTCGGCGCGGTACAGGGCCAGCATGAGCTGGCCGCGCAGGCGCTCGCGGAGCGGGTAGCGGTCGACGAGCTGGGTGAGCTCGCCGATCAGCTGCTCGTGCCGTCCGAGGTCGAGCTCGAGCTGCAGGCAGTCCTCGTTGGTCGTCATCCGCTCTTCGGTCAGCCGGCTCGCCGCCGACTGCACCGGCCTGCTCTCGATGCCGTCCAGGGCCTCCTCGCTGCGCCACAGCGCCAGCGCCTCGCGGTAGGCCAGCACCGCCTGGTCGGCGTCGCCGGCGTCCCTGGCGCGCCGGGCCCGCTGGGTCAGCGCCTCGAAGCGCTGGGCGTCCAGGCGGCCTTCGTCGACGCGGATCATGTAACCGCGCGACTGGGTGGTGATGAGGTCCGCGCCTCCGTACGCGGCGAAGAGCCGGCGCAACGAGGAAATGCAGATCTGGACCTGCGCGCGCGCGGTGGGCGGCAGGGCGATGCCGTAGATGGCCTCGGCGAGCCGGTCGACCGTGACGACGCGGTTGGGGTCGAGCAGGAGGTTGGCCAGAGTGATGCGCTGCCGCGTCCCCCCCACGTCCAGCCGCTCAGTGCCCTCGACCACCTCCAGCGGCCCCAGGATTCGGAACTCCACCTGTGACTCCTTGCAAGAGAACCCGCGGGACCACCCGAAGTCTTCGCGCTCTCCCAGTATCGGACACACCGCTCAGGTGACGCGGTTTTTCGGGCTTGAGTGGATCGAATGCCCGGACATGCGGCGGAGCCTCGCGGCGCCGATCGCCCCCTCGCCGACCTTGACCACTTGTCTTCGCATGGTACAACTCGGTGCGCACGACAACTAGGGCATATTCCGGACGCCGAAAGGCCGCCTGCGCATCCGGTTATCGACCGGAGAATATCCTGGCCAGGGGTCGGTGGGGAGCACGGCGCACGGGGCGGGACGGCGCGGCGCCCGCCGCCGCCGACGGCCCGCGCGGCGTGCGACGGGGCCGGTGGCGGTAATAGGGTGAACGGCGGGAAACGCGTGGGGTATCCCCGCGCGCGCGGGCTGCGAGCCCCTTTGAAAAGCATCGCCGGGGTGTCCTCGATAACGCGGCTATCGGCGGCCCGGACGGTAGGGGTCGCACTGGGGTTTCAGCGGGGTCGGGCTCCGGTCTAGCATCGAATCAATCGAGCTTGCAAGGATTTTTAACCGCATGAAGAGGTGATGTCCCTGGTCGCTGGTTTCCTTCGCGGTAAGTCCCCACGCGGGCAAGGGCCATCGCGCGAGCGCCATTCGCACGATGGCCCTTGCTTTTCTCAGGCGAATATCGCCATCGGCTCACCATCGCCACGACGGCGGCCACTCTCCAGCCCGTGATCTTTGTCGGCATGGCCGTCCGCAGTCGTTTCTAATCGAGCTTGAGCACAGGACGCGAGAATTCGGATCTCGCGCCAAGATTCCCGAGGAGTGAAGATGTCCCGCCGCCTGTTCACCTCCGAGTCGGTCACCGAGGGTCACCCGGACAAGATCGCCGACCAGATCAGCGACGCCATCCTCGACGCCATGCTCAAGGGCGATCCGACGAGCCG